>JAZLCQ010000035.1:0-33031 GCA_045614285.1 Alistipes sp. | reverse complement strand
GCATAACATTTTATGTTACCGTAGCAACTCCTATGCGGTGGGTTATTTACAAAAAAGAAAGTGTGGAGTTGATTAGTTTATCTATACAGAGGCTCTGGAATGCCCTATCACGAATAAACAATACCCCACACTCGTATCTATCTACAAGAATGGGGCAAAACGCTCCTATTGAAGAGTCAATACGGAGTGACGAGTGTGTTGCTATCCTTACGGCTTCGAAATTTTCCAGATTTCAGAGCAAGGATAAAAGCTAATACACTTTCATCAAAATATGTCTGCAATCTCATGAACTGCACTACAAATTTAGAAATAATTTTCGATAGTTGCGGTATTGTGGGTAAAAATTTTTAATTTTGCGGGAGAATGCGCCAATTAGGTAGCGTTTAATGGCATTCGGGCTTACAGCCCTTAATTAATGGCATTTAATGACAGCGCACTCCAAAGGAGTGCTTAATAACAGGCGCTTTGCCGTTCAGCGAGTGTAATGAGCGCATGTCATTCATTGTCATTCAGTGACCAACGGGAGCGCATGCCATTTTGCTGCACCAAATAAAAGCAAAAGAACTATGGATAAGTTAGAACAATATATCAGCGATATGTCGGCGCCACAGGGCGATCTGCTCCACGAATTGGAGCGTGAGACCTATCTTCGCGTAATCAATCCACGAATGATTTCGGGCCACATACAAGGCAAATTACTCGAGATGCTCGTGCATATGCTTCGTCCGAAGCGAATACTCGAGATTGGCACATTCACGGGCTACTCGGCACTTTCGATGGCTGCAGGCTTGGAGGATGGCGCGATAATCGACACCTGCGAGGTGGATGACGAGTTGGAGATGATTGCAGCCGATTTCTTCGAGCGCAGTGGACTCAGCGACAAGATTCGCCAGCACATCGGCTCGGCTCTTGAGATTGCACCGACACTCGGCGAGCAGTACGACCTCGTTTTCATCGATGGCGACAAGCGCGAATATACCGCCTACTATGAGATGTTGTTCGAGCACAACCTTGTACATAGCAACTCGTTTATCTTGGCAGACAATATCCTCTGGTACGGCAAGGTAGTCGAGGAGGTTGGTCGCAAGGATAAGCAGACTCAAGAGATTATCGCCTTCAACGAGTATGTGCGCAATGACAGCAGGGTAGAGAACGTGATTCTCCCGTTGCGTGACGGTATCAACCTTATCAGAGTGAAATAGAGACAAAAAAAACTATACTACTATGAAAAAACTATTACTTTTATTGTCGATTGTGGGATTGGCATTCGCAGCGTGCGAGAGAGTCGAAGAGGATCCTGCAGCAGGTTTGACAATTGATCTCTCGCCCGAGAGTATCGATGTAGCTTTCGAGGAGAGCACTCACGGTGTACTCGTAACCTCTCCAACAGCTTGGAGCGCAACCACCAACGACGAGTGGATCGTAATAACCACCGAGAGTGGCGTTGCGGGCACTGAAGAGTTGGCCTTCACCGTTAAGCTCAACGATGTCAAGGAGGAGCGAAGAGGTATCATCACCATCCAGAGTACTGCCTACAAGTCGCTCGTAACCGAGTTGGAGGTAGTGCAAAAGGCATTTGTGCCTTATATCACCGTGAACCCTCGCACACTCACATTTGCAACCGAAGGTGGTACACAGAGCGTTGTCGTAAACTCGAACTACGCATATGAGGCCACTGTGGAGGCAAACTGGATCTCGGTAGAGAAGAACGAGCAGGGTGTAACAATCTCGGTTGATCCGTACTATATGTTGGAGAAGCGCACCGCCAATGTAGAGTTGGTAAGTGGCACATACAATGTCGCTACCGTTATTATGGTGGAGCAGACCGGTCTCCCTTCAGATTCGGACAATATCATCTACTACACATCGGCAGATAAGAAGGTCGTAGAGCCAAACAACTCATATCAGTTTGGTAACAACCTCGTATCGAACACATACGATGCAGCAGGTGACAGAGGCGCGATTACCTTTGACGGCAATGTCTCGATGATTGGTGATGAGGCATTCAAGGGCTGTACCCAGTTGAAGAGTATCGTTATCCCTGAGAGCGTAACCCTCGTTGGTAATAACGCATTCTCGGGATGCTCAAGCTTGGAGAGCATCGAGCTTGCCGAGGGCATCACAAAGATTGGTTGGAGCGCATTCTACAACTGCAAGGAGTTGAAGGCTATCAACATTCCTAACGGTGTTGCAGAGTTGGGCTATTCGGCATTCGAGAATTGCGAGAAGTTGGCCGAGGTAGAGTTGTCTGAGAGCGTCAAGAGTATCGGAGAGAATGCATTTAGCGGCTGCAAGTCGTTGCCTGCAGAGGATGGACTTCAGTATGCTGACACCTATTTGGCAAAGGCGTGCGAGAACAAGAGTTCGTACACAATCAAAGAGGGTACAATCTTCATCGGCACCTATGCTTTCAACAAATGCTCGGCACTCACCGAGATTACAATTCCAAGTAGCGTTGTATTGGTTGACGATTTTGCCTTTGGCGGTTGCTACTCGATGAAGAGCATCACATTGGGCAATAATATTGCAAAGATTGGCGACTCGGCATTCTACGACTGCACCGCACTCGAGAGCATCACACTTGGCGAGAGCATCACCTCGATAGGGGAGTATGCATTCCACAGCTGCTCAAAGTTGACCAGTGTAACCATTCCGCAGAGCGTTACCGAGGTTGGTAGCTCACTCTTCTACGGCTGCTACTCGATGGAGGCTTTCTACGGCAAGTACGCATCTAACGACAACCGCTGCTTGGTGGTTGACGGTGTTTTGAACTCGTTTGCACAAGCAGGTTTAACCGAGTATTCAATTCCTCAGGGCGTATCGGAGATTAGCGCATCGGCATTTATGGATTGCGACGCATTGACAAATGTGACTATTCCAGATAGCGTAACATTGATTGGCGTAAACGCATTCACAAACTGCGTAGCTTTGCGTAGTATCGTTATTCCGGACAGCGTTAGAACAATCGCAACAGCGGCATTCTTGAACTGCCACTCGTTGGAGAGTGCAACTATTGGTAAGGGTGTAACTTTGATTGAGACAGAGGCTTTCCACAACTGCAAAGCGTTGAAGAGCGTCGAGTGCAAAGCTCAGACCCCTCCAACTGCAAACGGCAATATGTTCGACTATTACGACGGAAAGAATCAGGTTGCTATTGGCTGCAAGATTGCAGTACCAGCAGCATCTGTAAGTGCATACAAGTCGGCTGCATATTGGTCGAAATATGCTGAATATATCGTCGCAGCAGCCGAGTAAAACAACTTCTGCAGAGAAGATAATTGCACAAAGCTATTGCTTTATCAAAAATAAGTAGTAACTTTGTCATACGAATGTTGCTTGAATAAAGCAACCCTCCCACTTATTTTTTTGGCAACCCTTTTCGGGTTGCCTTTTTTTTAATAATTTGTCAATAAAATATGGCTGTAGCTATACAGGACGTACAAATTATCACTATTTTTGTAACCTAAAGATAAAACATCCTATTTTTTACTGAGGTTAGTTATGGAAATTAGAGAGAAACAGTGGGTTGAGAATTTTATGGCGCAGATTATCGCCAAGAACCCAAATGAGCCGGAGTTCCACCAGGCAGTACGCGAGGTGGCAGAGTCTTTGGCTCCATATATTGTTGCAGATCCAGCATTGCAGCAGCTCAAAGTCCTTGAGCGTATCGCAGAGCCTGAGCGTGTGATTATCTTCCGCGTGCCTTGGCTCAACGACCGTGGCGAGATTGAGATTAACCGTGGTTTCCGCGTGCAGATGAATAGCGCACTCGGCCCATACAAGGGCGGTATTCGCTTCCACGCATCGGTAAACCTTTCGATTATGAAGTTCCTCGCTTTCGAGCAGACATTCAAGAACTCACTCACAACACTCCCAATGGGTGGTGGTAAGGGTGGATCAGACTTCAATCCGAAGGGTCGCTCGGACAACGAGGTTATGCGTTTCTGCCAGTCATTTATCACCGAGTTACACCGTCACATCGGTCACAACACCGATGTCCCTGCGGGTGATATCGGCGTAGGTGCTCGCGAGGTTGGCTTTATGTTTGGTCAGTACAAGCGTTTGCGCGACGAGTTCACCGGCACATTCACAGGTAAGGGTCTCGACTGGGGAGGTTCATTGCTCCGTCCTGAGGCTACAGGCTACGGTTTGTGCTACTTTACTGAGCAGATGTTGGCTACACGTGGTGACTCGTTCAAGGGCAAGACCGTACTCGTTTCGGGCTCGGGAAATGTGGCTCAGCACGCTTGCGAGAAGGCTACCGCACTCGGCGCAAAGGTTGTGACATTGTCTGACTCAGCAGGTTTCATCTACGATGCAGATGGTATCGACGAGGAGAAGTTGGCATACGTAAAGTTGCTCAAGAATGTATATCGTGGTCGTATCAAGGAGTATTGCGAGAAATATCCTAATGCTCAGTACTTTGCAGGTCAGCGTCCGTGGGGTATCAAGTGCGACATTGCACTCCCTTGCGCTACTCAGAACGAGTTGAACGGCGAGGAGGCGCAGCAGCTTATCGACAATGGCTGTATGTGCGTGGCAGAGGGTGCAAACATGCCTTCTACACCAGAGGCTATCAATATCTTCCTCGAGAACAAGATTCTCTACGCTCCAGGTAAGGCTTCGAACGCCGGAGGTGTTGCAACTTCGGGCTTGGAGATGTCGCAGAACTCAATGCGTATCAAGTGGAGCAAAGAGGAGGTTGACGAGAAGCTTCACTCAATTATGCAGAATATCCACGAGGTATGCGTGAAGTACGGCACCGAGGAGAATGGCTATGTCAACTACGTCAAGGGCGCTAACATCGGCGGCTTCATGAAGGTTGCCAATGCAATGATTGCCCAGGGCTGCGTATAAAGCATAGACTACGCTAACAATAAAATCTCTCGCTATAGCAATAGTGGGAGATTTTTTATATCTTTGCAAAAGATATAACAGAAACTAGACTCAAATAAACCTATGAAAAAACTACTTTTAACTTTCATTGCTACGGCTCTCATCTGCGGTACAGGATTCGCATGGAGTACACGTGAGCACGCTACAGTAGCTGCAATCGCAGAAAATCACCTCACTCCAAGAGCTAAGGAGTTGGTGAGAAAGTACCTCGGTGGCAAGCCGATGGCTTACTACGCATCGCACGCCGACTTCTATCGTAACGATATGATTATCGACCTCGGTTACGAGCCACAGCCTGGCAAGCGCTACGTCGTGTTCCCTCACACCTACCACGTAGACAAGAACTTGAAACCTTACCGCGAGATTACGAAGAAGGACGGCAAGGTATTCGGTAATATGCTCTACCACATCAACAACCTCGCAAATGGCCTCAAGGAGAACCACGCCAAGATGAATGACTCGGTACGCCTCGTGCATCTCTACCTCGTCATCCACGGTGTTGGTGATATGCACTGCCCAATGCACATGCGATTTGTCGACCGTGACTACTCGGTAGGCGTATATAACGTATACTTCGGTAAAGGCAACAAAAAGAAGAAGACCACCTATCACGGTTTGTGGGATGCGCGAATGATTAGCGGCATTCACCCTTGGAGCTACAGCGATATGGCAAAGCTCTTCGACATCTACAACGAGAAGGAGATTGCAAAGTTCTGCAAGGGCGACCTCTTCAAGTGGGCAGAGGATGTAGCTAAGGCATCGTGGCCAATGCGTGAGTATGGCGAGGAGGCTGAGATTGACGAGATTGAGTATCGCAAGAAGTATCAGCACGTGGGCGAGGAACTCCTTACAAAGGCGGGCTATCGCTTAGCAAAGTTATTGAACGAGATTCTTAAATAGAGATAGGGTGGTATGAAACGATTTTTGATATTGTGTATAGCAGTTTTAGCCTGTACCTCGGTATATGCGTGGGGCATACGTGAGCACGCAACAGTGGCTCAAATTGCCGAGAATAATCTCACGCCTAAGGCCAAGGCATTGGTGAAGGAGTATCTCAAGGGACAACCTATGGCATACTACGCCTCGTTGCCTGATACATATCGCAATGAGATGTTGATTGATGCCGGTTTTGAGCCTGCAAACGGCTCTCGTATGGTGGCATTCTCGCACGCTTTCTTTGTGGACGAGAACCTCAAACCTTTCGCTACAAACGCTGATAGCGACGGTGTATTGGTTAAAAACACACTCTACGATATGTCTCGTCTGTCGAAGAACTTGAAGGAGAATCATCGCACAATGAATGATTCGGTACGATTGGTTCACCTCTACCTCATTATCCACGGAATGGGCGATATGCACTGCCCAATGCACGTAGGATTCAACTATGGCGAGCCAAAGCCTCACGGAAAATATCGTGTTTACCTGAAGAATGGAGATAAAAAAACCGCTCAGGTGCTGCACGGTTTGTGGGAGGCGCGTATGATTAGCTCATTCTGTCCTTGGACATACACCGATTTGGCTACGATATTGGACACCTACTCAAAAGAGGAGAAGAGAGCCATATGCGAGGGTAACTTCTATGTCTGGGGCGAAGATTCGGCAAAGTCGGCAATTCGTGTCTACAACGCGTATCCCGAGGAGACTGTCATTGAGAGGAACGAGTTCCACAGCAAATTCCAGAGCTTGGCCGAAGAGTTGATTACAAAGGCTGGATACAGATTGGCTAAAGTCTTAAACGATATACTTAACTAAAAATCAATATTCTATATGAAACGATTTTTGATAATGTGTGCAGTTGCAACACTCTTCTGCACATCAGCATATGGTTGGGGTAGAAAGGAGCACGCTACAGTGGCTCAGATTGCCGAGAATCACCTCACACCAAAGGCTAAAGAGTACTTATATAAATATATGCACCGTCGCTCGTTGGTCTACTATTCGTGCTATGCCGACGACTATCAGCCGCTCTACATCGAGTTGGACTGGCAGCCATCGAACTACAAACGTATGGCGATGTTTCCGCACACATATAGCGTGGATAAGGAGAATAAGCCATTCCGTGGCATTCGCAAAGGCGATAAATATGTAAAGAATTGCCTTCACTACATCGATGTATGGGCAAAAGATTTAAAGAAGAACCACAAGAAGATGAATGATTCGGTTCGTCTTACACGCCTTGCGTTGATTGTTCACGCAGTGGGTGATATGCACTGTCCTGTACATATCCGCTACCCACACGACCAGACCTTGGGTGTATACAAGGTATACTACTACAAGAACAAGCCCATGGATTTCCACACTCTGTGGGACTCAAGACTTATTGGGGCTGTACAGCCGTGGAGCTACACCGATTTGGCAAATATGTTGGATCGCAGCAGCGAGGCTGAGATTGCCAAGATTGTAAAGGGCGATGTCTACGATTGGGGAGAGGATGTTGCACGCACATCAATTCCATTGCGCAACTACAAGCCTAAGCAATATATAGACCATGCGCAATTTAAGCGTGATAATCTCGAAACCGGCGAGCTTCTTATCCGCAAGGCGGGATATCGACTTGCTAAGGTTTTGAACGAGATTTTCGAATAAATGAACACTATGTTTAGACTACTAATATATATAGTGGCAATATGCACCTGCTCGACACTCTTCGGGCAGGTTGCTGTTTTTAAGCCGATTGAGGCATTCGAGAAGCTCGGTATCACACCCGATGCCGACGGAGGTACGATTCTCGATTTCAGCAGGGTAGGCTACCGATATGGAGATAAGGAGATTCCCGATGTTCCCGTAGTAAAGAGTATCAAAGCACCTAAACGCGGTGCAGATGCAACCGCTTTAATACAACAAGCAATTGATGAGGTTGCTGCATTGCCATACCACAAGCGCGGAGCGATATTACTCAAAGCGGGAGTTTACAATGTCAGCGGAACGATTAACATCAATGAATCGGGCATTGTACTTCGTGGAGAGGGTAGCAATCCCAAGCGAGGAACTCACATTCACTCAACCCGCACCGATAACGGTTATAAGTCTCAAAGCAAGCTCATCTCGTTCAAAGGCGGAGGTAATTGCACATTTCGCCTACCTGCAGAGATGAATATAATAGAGGATGTTCCCGTAGGGCAATTTTGGGTGCGAGTATCCAATCCCGACGCGTTTGTAGTGGGTGACGAAGTAGTTGTTCACGCCGAAACCACTATGGCGTTGATTAGCGATTTGAGGATGAATCAGATAACACCGCGCAAAGATGGGACACTGCGTCAGTGGAACGAGCGCACCATAAATCGTAAAAATATGGAGCGTGTCATAACCAAGGTATCAGGCGATACTCTTTGGTTCGAGAACCCTATTTCGATGAGCCTCTTATCTAAGTATAATCGCGGTAGTGTAGTTCACTACACCTATACCAATCGCATCGAAGAGTGCGGAATCGAGAACATGCTTCTCACCTGCGCTTATGCCAGCGATACCGATGAGAATCACTGCTGGATGGCCATTGGAGTCGACATTGCGGAGCATTGTTGGATACGCAACATCGAAGCTCGCTACTTCGGAATGGGACTTATATATCTCTTCCCACGAGCAAAGAATATAACCGTCAGTGACTGCAAAATGCTTGACCTAAAATCTGTTATTACGGGAGCACGCCGCTACTCGTTCTGCAACACTGGCCAATTAAGCATAGTTAAGGATTGCTATACGACCGAAGGTCGCCACTCGTTCGCCTCGAATGGAAGCGGAGCCAATGGTCCGAATGTATTCTTGCGATGCGTATCAGAACGCTCTCACGCCGATATTGGTCCTCACCACCGATGGGCTTCGGGAACGCTCTATGACAATATCGTAACCGATGGCACAATAAACATCCAAGATCGTGACAACTTCGGCACAGGTCATGGCTGGTCCGGCGTAAATGAGGTACTTTGGAACTGCAGATGTGCAAAAGTGGCGGTACAATCGCCTTGGGTTTGCGGTCGCAATTACAGCATAGGTACAATAGGCAATAAGTACGAAGGTCGCCGCAAAGGTCGTCCCGATGGGGTATGGGTATCGCAGGGAGAGCATGTTGCACCGCAATCGCTATACGAGGCGCAACTCGCCAACCGTCGCAAGCTACAACCAGGCGGAGTATTTGATGTGAAATAATAGAAAGAGAGGTAACCTTTTGGGTTGCCTCTCTTATTTCGTTATAACGATGCCAGATAATCCACAACTTCGTCTACCGAAGGTTTTGTAAACCACTTTATATCCTTGTCGCGCCTAAACCAAGTCATCTGTCGCTTGGCATAACGACGTGAGTTTCGTTTGATAAGTTCCGTAGCCTCCTCGAGCGAGATTGTGCCATCGAAGTAGTCGAACAACTCGCTAAAGCCGACCGTCTGCAAGGCATTCAAATGGCGCTGCGGGAACATAGCTCGCGCCTCAGCCTCCAAGCCCGCCTCGATCATCAAATCGACACGGCGATTGATGCGGTCGTAGAGCTCCTCACGCGGATAGTCGATGCCGACCTTCACAATCTCGAAATCGCGCTGTTTCGTTCCTCCCTTACGCAGTGAAGAGTAGGGTTGTCCCGTTGTAAGGCAGACCTCGACACCTCGCAAAACACGCTGAGGATTACACTTATCGACCTCGTTATAGTAGACCTCATCCAACTCTCGCAGCTGTTCCACAAGCGACTCCAGGCCCTCAGTTTCTAGCCTTTTAAGTAACTCCTCGCGCAATGCTGGCTCTGCATCAGGCAGATCATCCATACCTTCGCACAATGCCTTGATATACAAACCCGAGCCTCCAACAGCGACTACAGTGTCGTGCGTCTTAAACAACTCGGCAAGTCGCTCCAATGCTACACGCTCATAAGCTCCGCAGTTGAAATCCTCAGTTACATCGAGGCAATCAACAAGGTGATGCTCCACACGAGCCATCTGCTCACGTGAAGGCTGTGCCGTACCTATCGCCATACCACGATAGAACTGACGCGAATCGGTCGAAATAATCGGTGCGTGAAAGTGCTCGGCAACACCGATACTTAAATCGGTCTTACCCGAGCCTGTCGCTCCGACAATCACAATAAGGCGTTTTCTACCACTCATCGTCACCGTCGCTATCGCCATCAAATCCGCCGAAGTCGTCCATCATCTCATCGAAGATAGAGCCCGCATTCGAGTCCACTGCATCTGGATCGTACTGATCAGGTACAGGTGCATTCTCGAACGCTACACGTGGATATGACAACGCAGGATTAGGCTCAGATGAGCCAACCAACTCGATATAGAAAGCACGCTCAGCGAAGATATCGAAGAGGTAGATCAAGCGCGAATAGTCTGCAACAATAATCTCAGCCAACGAGGTCTTATCCATCGGAAGCGGAGCATCCTCGCCCTCATAGCCCGTATCGCCCATATCCATCAGCGTAAACTCGCGGCAACGCTGCCATTCCTCATCTGCTGTAAAGAACGAAGCCATACAATCATCGTAGCCAATCGACTTGATGATAAAGTCGTGGAACTCCGACAATTTCATCATCGGGTCAACCTCAAAATCGCGAACGAAGTTATCGTTCTCGTCGCTCAACATTCTAAATTTAAGTATCATAATCTTCTTAAGTTTGAAGTTTTCTAAATATCGTGTGAAAGTGGGGGAGGAACGCATCCTGCAGTGTCGAAATCACCCCATTTCTCTTCAATCGAATCAATCGTTGCGAACAACTCGGCAGGGTCATTCAGCGTTACGAGTTTCATTCGTGTATCCTTGAAGTTTGGCAACCCCTTGAAGTAGTTCGACAAGTGACGACGCATCTCCAATACACCTACGCGCTCACCCTTAACTTCAATAGACTTTGCCAAGTGCTCCTTCGCAATTGCTACACGCTCGACAACGCTCGGCTGCGGCATCACCTCGCCCGTATCGAGGAAGTGGCGCACCTCGCGGAAAATCCAAGGGCGACCATAGGTTGCACGACCAATCATTATGGCATCAACGCCATAGCGGTCAAACATCTGTCGAGCCTTCTCTCCCGAATCGACATCGCCATTTCCGATAATCGGAATATGAATCAAAGGATTGTTCTTCACCTTGCCAATAAGAGTCCAGTCAGCCTCGCCCTTATAGAGCTGACAACGGGTGCGACCGTGAATCGTCAAAGCCGCAATACCTACATCCTGCAAGCGCAGAGCAATCTCCTCGATATTTTTCGAGTCGTCATCCCATCCAAGGCGAGTCTTTACTGTCACAGGTTTCTTCACAGCCTCGACAATCTGCTTGGTCATCTCGACCATCAATGGCACATCTCGCATCATTCCCGAACCTGCACCTCGGCCTGCAATCTTCTTCATCGGACAGCCGAAGTTGATATCTATGATATCGGGATTTGCCATCTCGGCAATACGCGCAGCCTCGACCATAGGCTCAATCTGATTACCATAAATCTGAATAGCCACAGGACGCTCAAAGTCGTTGATATTCAACTTTGCACGAGACTTCCACGCATCACGAATCAAGCCATCCGATGAGATAAACTCGGTAGTAACCATATCCGCTCCAAATCGCTTACATATGTAGCGAAACGAAGGGTCGGTAACATCCTCCATTGGTGCGAGGAACAGCGCCTCCTTGCGAAACTCTATATCGCCAATCTTCATCGATGCTTATAAATTTGATATGAATTAACAATGTTTTGCCACACTATATATGCCGTAGGTGCCACACACGACAACGGATTGAGGAAGGCTTGCGCCAACCATATAGCCATCACCGTATTCTTCTGGCCGAGAGCCTGACCTCCCGCTGCCTTGTCGCCATATCGCTTGCCCAGCCAATGACCAACACCAAACTGCATCAAACATATCACCAATGCCACTGCTGCAAGTACAAGCTCGGTAACGATATGCTCGGTGCCACTCTGGATAATAAACCAGGTGGTCTTGCCCATTATCACAACGAGCGAAAAGAGCCATATATAGAATGGTATAAGCGTATGTGCACCTATCCACTTTGCAGCCTTAGGCGTCAGCCAACGACAGAGCTGCGACACCAAAAACGGCGCAATAAGAAGCGGTGCTACACGCGCCAAAATCTCCATCACGGTACAAGTGCCATTACCCCAAGCCGAGAGCAAGGGTGGCGCTACAAATGCTATGATGACGTTGCAAACAAGGCTGTGTGTCGCCATAGTTGCAACATTAGCACCGAGCATTCCCGCAATAACAACTGCTCCCATCGCCATAGGTGCAAGGGCGCAAATCATACCGCCCTGAGCCACCGTATCGCCGAATGGTAGCAAAATATAGTACACCGCCACAGTTCCCACAATCTGTGCTACCATCAGCCAAAAATGCAACCACGTTGGCTTCATATCGCGCACATTCACACGACAGAAGGTACAGAAGAGCATTGCAAAGATGAATCCCGGCGTAGTAAAACCTCCGCTCCATTCATCGAGGAGCGTGATAGGGTAGCACAACAACGCGCCAACCACCATACCTACTGGCATAGCGGCTGAACGCATTGTCTGTGAGGTTATTCTCATTACTCTATTCCTTCAAAGAAGTATGGCGCATACTTGTAGCCACACTTATCATACATCTTACGCATAAGGTGCAAACGACGAGAAAAATCGTCATAATCCTTATTTCCGTGCGACCAACCTACCTCAGCAATAGCTGCCATACGAGGCAAAATCATACGCTGCAAGTGGTCGTACTCTGCAACATACTCGGTCCACATATTACCCTGCACACCGATAATGAACTGCTGCTCATACTCGTTCAACTGATCGTATGGATCGAACGAATACGCCTTACGAATTGTGAGCGGACGCTTACCATTGCCACCACCGCAGATAGGCTCATTGTTAGCCTTGCGGTTAGAGGTCTGAGCATAGTCGAGGTAGCAGTAGTGAGTTGGGGTCATAATAACCTTATTACCCAACTTTGCAGCTGCAATACCACGCTTAGCACCACGCCAAGCCATAATTGTTGCGGTCTTCGAGATGCCACCTTCGAGAATCTCGTCCCAACCGATAAGGTGACGACCATGCTTTGCCAAGAACTTCTCAATGCGGAGTGTGAAGTAGCTCTGCAACTCGTGCTCGTCCTTCAAGCCCTCCTCAGCAATTCGCTTCTGACACTCAGGGCAAACCTTCCAACGATCCTTTGGGCACTCGTCACCACCGATGTGGATATACTTAGAAGGGAACAACTCGAGTACCTCAGCCAATACATTCTCTACGAACTCGAATGTAGACTCACGACCTGCACACAAGACATCCTTCGAGATACCCCAGCAAGTACGCACCTCGTATGGGCCCTGTGTACAACCAAGCTCAGGGTACGATGCCAATGCTGCCACCATATGACCAGGCATATCAATCTCTGGAATAACCTCGATATATCGCTCAGCGGCATAACGCACAATCTCGCGAACCTGATCCTGCGTGAAGTAACCACCGTGAGGCTTACCATCGTACTTAGGAGTCTCCTTTCTGCTATAGCGACCTACCTGAGTCTCCTTACGCATAGAGCCAACCTTTGTGAGGTTAGGGTACTTCTTAATCTCGATGCGCCAGCCCTGGTCCTCAGTCAAGTGCCAGTGGAAGCGGTTAATCTTGTGCATTGCGAGGATGTCGATATACTCCTTAACCTGCTCAACAGTAAAGATATGACGGCAAACGTCGAGCATATTACCGCGGTAGCCGAAGTGAGGCTTATCCTTCACGTTCATACACTCAACAACAACCTTTTTGCCGTTATTCTTCGAGTGGAATACCACCTGACGGAGACTCTGCAAGCCGTAGAATACAGCCTTCTCGCTACCGCCCTTGATAGTCACACCAGACTTAGCAACATCGAGCGTATACTCCTCCTCGGCAAGTGACTTGTCAACTGCCAACGAGATTACACCCTTGCCCTTTGGCTGGGTCTCAACTACCGATAACTGCACGCCAACCTCGGCTGCAACATACGATACGAACATTGTAGCAGGGCGCACAAGTGATTTATCTGCCACATAAACAACGCTCTTCGACGAGAGTGTCAACTTACCATTCTGTGCCTCATACGATGCCGGACGAGGGACGATTACGCACTCGGCAGCCATAACTGCGCCGGCCACTACGAGTGCCACAAACAATGCAAAAATTCTCTTCATAATAGTTCTATTTTTTAGGTTATTCAATCTTCAATCGTCCGAGACCACCCTCCGAAGTCTCCTTATAGAGCGAAGGAAGGTCGTGACCGGTGCGCTTCATCACCTTCACAACACTATCAAACGAAACGCGGTGTACGCCATCGGTGTAGAAGGAGTAGATCTGCGCATCTATAGCGCGCGCTGCAGCCATAGCATTACGCTCGATACAAGGAATCTGCACCAAACCACACATCGGGTCGCAGGTCATACCGAGGTGGTGCTCGAGAGCCATTTCGGCAGCATACTCAATCTGATTTGGCGAGCCACCCATAAGCTGACTTGCAGCAGCGGCAGCCATTGCACACGCAACACCAACCTCACCCTGGCAGCCTACCTCCGCACCCGAAACCGACGCATTAGCCTTAACGATAGTGCCAACCAAACCAGCAGTAGCCAACGAGCGGACAATCTGTGCATCCTTGAAGTCATACTCCTTCTGCAAGTGGTATAACACCGCAGGTACAACACCGCACGAGCCACAAGTCGGAGCTGTTACGATTGTGCCACCCGAAGCATTCTCCTCGCTCACCGCCAAGGCATACGAGAAGAGCATACCGCGGGTACGCAAAATTCCGTTGTAACCGCGCGAGCGAACATAATAGCTTGCTGCCTTGCGGCGGAGGTGCAAAGCACCCGGTAAAACGCCCTCATTAGCGAGTCCGTTCTCAATTGCAGAACGCATAGTGTGCCAAACCTCAAGCAGATACTCTCTGATATCTTCTGCCTCATTCTCAAAGACATACTCCCAATACGACTTGCCTGTCTTGTTACACCAAGTCATAATCTCGCTCATTGTGGTCATCGAATAGATGTTGTCGCTGGCGTTGTTCTCCTCACCCTCCATCACAATAGTGCCGCCACCGATGCTGTAAATCACCTGGCTATCGGTAACATTGCCATCCGTGTCGAGCATCTCGAACTTCATAGCGTTAGGGTGGTATGGGAGGTACTGCTGTGCACACCATACAATCTCTACCGGCGCAACACCATCGAACACCTCCTTGATAGCCATATCGGTAAGGTGACCCTTGCCCGTAGCAGCCAACGAGCCATAGAGTGTCACTCGGTAAGCTGCAGCGTTAGGGTACTCCTCTCGAATCTTAATCGAGGCCTTCTTCGGTCCCATAGTGTGGCTACTCGAAGGGCCTTTGCCAATGATAAATATCTCTTTAATACTTCTCATATATGCACAATACTTTACAATCGTACAAAGATAGTAAAAACTATTGAAAATTGTCAACCTTTGGTTGCCAATTGAGGCTTTTCCTCATTTTTTTGCGAGACTCGGAATTATTTCATATATTTGTCGAATGTAATGCGCGCGACTCTCTCTGCGCGTATCCTTTGACAAAACTTAAACATATAATATTTATAAAAATGAAGAGATTTTTACTTTGTGTTGTCCTTGTCGCAACAATGTTGATTTCATCTTGTAGAAGATGGGTTGACAGTCCCGAGGTTTGGGATAAGCTCGACGAGTATGGCGAGATTATCAAAGATCACGAGAATCGAATCTCGACACTCGAGGAGTTGTGTCGACAGATGAACACCAACATCGCCTCGTTGCAGACCATTATTGGCGCATTGGAGGAGCACGACTACATCACCAGCGTTACACCTATTTATAAAGAGGGTGTAGAGATTGGTTACACCATCACCTTCGCTCAGAGTGGTGCAATCACCATCTATCACGGTCAGGACGGCAAGAATGGCTTGGATGGCAAAGATGGTCACGACGGTACTGACGGCAAGGATGGTCAGAACGGTAAAGATGGTCAAGATGGAAAAGATGGCGTTGACGGCAAGGATGGTCACTCGCCTGAGATTGGCGTAGCAAAGGACGTTGACGGCATCTACTATTGGACTATTGACGGCACTTGGTTGCTCGACGAGAATGGTTGCAAAATCAAGGCAGAGGGCACCGACGGCAAGGACGGTAAAGACGGTCAAGACGGTCAGAATGGCGCTCCGGGTGCAAATGGCACTGACGGCAAAGACGGCCAGGATGGAAAAGATGGCAAGGATGGTATCACCCCTCAGTTGAAGATTGAAAACGACTATTGGTATGTATCGTACGACAATGGTGTGACTTGGATACAGCTCTACAAGGCTATTGGCACCGACGCATCTATCTTCAGCAGCGTGACCGAGACCGAGAATAGCGTTGTATTCACACTCGCAGACGGCACCGTGCTCACCGTATTGAAGGAGACAGCACTCGATATCACCTTCGATGAGAGCAACCTCAGCGAGGTTAAGACCAATAGCGAGGTTAAGGTCAACTATCAGGTTTCGACTTCGGCTCAGAATGTCACTATCGAGGCGTTGCCAACCAACGATCTCCGTGCCGAGGTGGTTGCTTCGGACAACACCAAAAAGAGCGGCTATATCCTTATCCGCACAGGCTCGACCTTCGATGCTGCAAGCCGTGTTGTGGTGCTTGTATCGGATGGCAACAAGGCTATTATGAAGAGTATCGCACTCAACATCGTGGCCGACGAGGTGCAGACAGCACAGCTCTATATCTACAATGGCGCAGTCAAGAATGTCACTTCGGCGGGTGGTAATGTAACCCTCTCGTTCCTCACAAATGTGGAGTGCGAGGCTGTTATCCCTGCAGAGGGTCAGAGCTGGATTAGCCTCGTTAATACTCGTGCTTTGGAGTACAAGAGCATCACCCTCGCAGTAGCTGAAAATAATAACAGCGACCGTCGCAGCTGCGATGTTGTGGTACGCTCGACCGATGGCAAGCTCTCTATCACCTACACCATTGCACAGATTGGCGCATCTTCGTCAAGCAACCCTGAGGTCGGCGACGACGGCACAATCTTGGGCACTCCTGCCGCAAACGAGATTTACTATACAACCTCCAGTGGTAAAGCCGTCACCTTCTACTCAGCAACCCCATTCAATGGCGTAGTTCTCTCTAATACATATGCTAATGGAGTAGGTGTTATTGTACTCGATAGACCTTGTACGGCTGTTATGGACTACGCATTCCAGAATAATTCTACTCTTGTAAGTATTGTTCTTCCGGAGGGTATTACCACAATTGGAGATTATGCATTCTACAATAGTTACTCCACCTCAAAGCTAAAAAGCGTAACACTTCCAAATAGTCTCAAATCAATTGGAACTTATGCGTTCGATGGATGCAAATCACTGTCAAAAATTAATATTCCAAACAGCGTAACATCTATTGGAACTTACGTATTCAGTGGATGTTCTTCATTGGTAAGCATTGAGATTCCAAACAACGTAACATATATTGGAAGTTACGCATTCTATAGTTGCTCATCATTGGTAAGCATTGAGATTTCAAACAGCGTAACATCTATTGGAATTAACGCATTCAATGGATGCTCATCATTGGTAAGCATTGAGATTCCAAACAGCGTAACATCTATTGGAGGTAAAGCATTCAAAAATTGTTCATCATTGGCAAATATAACTATTGGCAATAAGGTTTCATCAATAGGATACAACTGTTTCGAAGGCTGTACCAGCCTAACAACTATTACTATTCCGGATGCAACAAAGACAATCTCTATTCAAGCATTCTACGGTTGTAGTTCACTAAGAGAGATAAAGATGGGTAGTGGTGTTAAATCTATAGAATCTCAGGCATTTGGAGGTTGCTACTATTTGAAGGATATCTACTGCAAGGCTGCAACACCACCAACAGGACACAGCCAAATCTTTGCCAGCGTGGCGCTCGATGCGAAGGTTTATGTTCCATCGGCATCGGTAGAGGCTTACAAAGCAACGGAGTATTGGAGCGACTATAGCTCGTTAATCGTAGGTTACGATTTCGAGTAGCGCAGAGCGATTCTGCGAATCAGCAATTTGGGCGGCCAAGCGGTCGCCCTTTTTTATTGCACCTCAAACAGCTCAACATATCGACAAAAAAAAGAGACGAGAAAAATCTCTCGTCTCTCATCTCTAGTCTTTAGTCTAGTGATTACTCAATACCTACGCGGTTGAAGATGTAGTCCACATTCTTGAGGTAGTACTCCAATGTGAAGCAAGCATCCAACTCCTCACGCGAGAGCAACGACATAACCTTCTCGTTCTCGGCCAAGAGCTCCTGATAGTCGGCACGCTCAGCCATAGCACGCATAGCAACAGGCTGTACGGTATCGTAAGCTTCCTCACGCGACAAGCCTTTGTCGATCAAGGCGTTCATAACGCGCTGCGCGAATATAACCTTACGAGTGCGGTAGATGTTCTCCATCATCACATCCTCGAATACAACGAGGTTGTCCAAGATGCCCATAAAGCGAGTGAGCATATAGTCCAACAACTCGGTTGCATCAGGCAAGATGATACGCTCGGTTGCCGAGTGTGAGATATCGCGCTCGTGCCACAAAGCAACATTCTCGCAAGCTGTAGCCATATAGCCACGCATAACACGTGCACAACCGCAGATATTCTCCGACGAGATTGGGTTGCGCTTGTGAGGCATTGCGCTCGAGCCCTTCTGACCCTTACCGAATGACTCCTCGACCTCGTGTACCTCGGTACGCTGCAAGTTACGCACCTCGAGAGCCATCTGCTCCAACGACGATGCAATAACTGCCAAAGTAGCAATATAGTAGGCGTGGCGATCACGCTGGATAACCTGAGTCGAGATATTTGCCGACTCGATGCCCAACTTCTCACACACATAGTCCTGAATCATTGGCGGAATATTAGCGAAGTTACCTACAGCACCGCTAATCTTACCAACCTCTACACCGCGAGCTGCAGTGCGGAAGCGCTCGATATTGCGCTTCATCTCCTCGTACCACAAAGCCCACTTCAAACCAAAGCAGGTGATATCGGCGTGAATACCGTGAGTACGACCAATGCAAGGTGTGTTGCGGAACTCAACTGCACGACGCTTCAAAACTGCGAGGAAAGCCTCCAAATCCTTCTCCAAGATCTCGTTTGCCTGACGGAGCAAATATCCGTTTGCAGTATCAACAACATCGGTAGATGTCAAACCGTAGTGTACCCACTTGCGCTCCTCACCGAGGGTCTCCGATACGGCACGGGTGAATGCTACGATATCGTGACGAGTCTGCTCCTCAATCTCCTTGATGCGGTCAATCGAGAACGAAGCCTTCTCCCACAACTTTGCAACATCCTCCTTTGGCACTACGCCCAACTCGCTCCAAGCCTCCGAAGCGAGAATCTCAACTTTGAGGTATGCGTTGAATTTGTTCTGCTCAGTCCAAACATCACGCATAACCTTGCGGCTATATCTTTCAATCATAGTAATTTATGTGTTTTTATTTAACTATTCTATTCAAATAACACTCAATGGTATTCTTCATCAACATTGTGATGGTCATAGGGCCTACGCCACCAGGTACAGGGGTGATGTACGATGCAACCTCCTGAGCCTCAGCTGTAGCAACATCGCCACACAACTTACCTGTCTCAGGGTCACGATTAACACCAACGTCGATAACTACTGCGCCAGGCTTAACCATATCGGCAGTGATGATATGCTTGCGACCAACTGCAGCAACCAAGATATCGGCCTCACGGCACACAGCACCCAAGTCCTGAGTACGCGAGTGTGCGATAGTAACTGTTGCATTAGCGTCGAGCAAGAGCTTTGCGATAGGCTTACCAACAATGTTGCTGCGACCTACGACAACAGCCTTCTTGCCTGCTACCGAGAAGCCACACTCGGCAATCATCTGCATAATGCCCTTTGGTGTACAAGGTACGGTGCAAGGCTTTCCGAGCCACAAATTAGCCACGTTATCAGGGTGGAAGCCATCCACATCCTTCTCGAGAGCGATAGCGTCAATAACACGCTCCTCGTCGATATGCTTTGGCAATGGCAACTGCACCAACACACCGTCGGTCAACTCGTCGGCATTCAAGCGGTCAATCTCCGCCAAGAGAGCCTCCTCCGAGATATCAGCCGGCATAGTGATAAGCTCACTCTTGATACCAACCTCCTCGGCAGCCTTAATCTTGCCACGAACATACGACTGGCTTGCAGGATTCTCACCTACGAGAATCACCGCCAACGATGGCACACGTCCATACTGCGCTGCCAACGCCTTAACCTCCTCTGCCATCTCGCCCTTAAGGCGCAACGACAACTGTTTTCCGTCAATTATATTTCCCATAATTTTAACCTTGTTTTATTTGAATGCTTTGTGGCCGATATCGGTACGGTAGAAGAGGTTCTCGCACTCAATCTTTGCGACCTCCTCGTTAGCCTTCTTGTGTGCGTCGGCGAGGGTAGCACCCTTAGCAACAACAAACAAGACACGACCACCCGCAGTTACCAACTCGCCATCCTTAACGGCTGTACCCATATGGAATACGGTGCCGTCAACCTTCTCAGTGCCACGAATAGCAAAGCCCTTAGCATAGTCGCCAGGGTAGCCCTTCGATGCGAGAACAATACCGAGGGTCACCTCCTTGCTCCACACAATCTCAGCCGGCTCGATACCCTTAGCCACAGCCTCGAATACGTTTGCGATATCGCTGTCAATCAATGGCAAAACAACCTCTGTTTCAGGGTCTCCGAAGCGAGCATTAAACTCGATAACCTTCACGCCCTCAGGGGTTTTCATCAAACCACCATACAAGACACCTGTCAAAGGGCAACCCTCCTGAACCATCGCCTTTGCAGTTGGACGCATAACCTTCTCCATAGCAAACTCGAGATCCTCGTCGGTGATAAATGGAAGCGATGTGTATGCTCCCATACCACCTGTATTAGGGCCCTTATCGCCATCGAAAGCACGCTTGTGATCCTGTGCAACAGGCATAGGGTAGACATTCTCACCCTCCACGAAGCACATCAACGAGAACTCCGGACCAGTGAGGAAATCCTCCACAACAACACGTCCCTTACCGAAACGGTCATCCAAGAGCATATCGCGCAAAGCCTCACGAGCCTCATCCATAGTCTCAGCGATAACAACACCCTTACCTGCTGCCAAGCCGTCATACTTCAATACAGCCGGCAATGGTCGAGCCTCGACATAAGCTACAGCCTCGTCATAGTTGTCGAATGCCTTATATCCAGCAGTTGGGATATCGTACTTCGCCATCAACTCCTTGGCAAACTCCTTAGAGCTCTCGATGCGAGCAGCAGCCTTGGTGTGGCCAAAGATTGGCAAACCTGCCTTGCGGAACTCGTCGGCAATGCCTACCGCCAATGCTGCCTCAGGGCCTACAACAGTCAAGTCTACGCCACTCTCAATGGCAAATGCCTTCAAGGCCTCGACGTCAGTATCCTTAATCGCTACGCACTCAGCCTGCTGAGCAATACCCGCATTACCGGGTGCGCAGTATATCTTATCTACGCTCGGTGAACGGAACAACGCATCAACGATAGCGTGCTCACGACCACCCGAACCAACAACTAAAACTTTCATATTTTTTAGTGCTTGAAATGTCTCATACCGGTGAAGAGCATAGTGATGCCCAACTCGTTAGCCTTCTTAATCGAATCCTCGTCACGAACCGAGCCACCAGGCTGAACGATAGCTGTTACGCCATACTCAGCTGCGAAAGCCACAGTGTCGTCAAATGGGAGGAAGCCATCCGATGCGAGTACAAGACCCTCGGTGTGACCTGCTGCCTGAGCCTGCTTGAGTGCAATCTCAGCCGAGCCTACACGATTCATCTGACCAGCACCTACGCCCAAAGTAGCACCATTCTTAACTACTGCGATAGCGTTCGACTTCACATGCTTAACAATACGCCAGCCGAAGTTAAGGTCGGTCAAAACATCCTCCGATGGATTAACCTCGGTTACGCACATATCGGCAACAACCTCCTTAGTAGTGGTGTCGAGCTGCTGTACGAGCAAACCGCCATTTACGCTAATATACTGATTCTGAACCTCGTCGGTGCGAGTCATATCAACCTTCAAGAGGCGCAAGTTCTTCTTAGCCGAGAGAATCTCGAGTGCCTCAGCCGAGAACGATGGTGCCATAACAATCTCCAAGAAGATTGGCTTCATACCGAGTGCCACCTCTGCAGTAACCTCACGGTTCAAAGCTACGATACCGCCAAAGATACTCTTTGTATCAGCCTCGTATGCGCGAGTCCAAGCCTCCAATGCATCCTTACCGATTGCAGCACCGCAAGGGTTCATATGCTTCAAAGCAACGCAGAATGGCTCCTCGAACTCACGAACGATGTTCAATGCCGCATTAGCATCCTGGATGTTGTTGTACGAAAGCTCCTTACCATTCAACTGCTCAGCGTAAGCCAATGAGAAGTGAGTGGTAGAGTTGTCGCGATAGAAGGTTGCCGACTGATGAGGGTTCTCGCCATAACGCAACGACTGCTGAACGTCGAACTCGAGGAACAACTTCTCTGGCAAACCTGCCTTCTCACGCATATATGTAGCGATGCAAGAGTCGTACTGTGCGGTGTGAGTATACGCCTTAGCCGACAACTGCAAACGAGTCTCAACCTTGGTATTGCCCTCAGCCTTGATCTCCTCGAGGATCTGCGCATAGTCTGCAGGGTCGCAAACTACGGTTACATCCTTGTAGTTCTTAGCAGCAGAGCGCAACATCGAAGGACCACCGATATCGATATTCTCGATAGCCTCAGCCATCTCAACGCCCTCCTTAGCGATAGTCTGACGGAAAGGGTAGAGGTTTACGCAGACCATATCGATGAACTCGATGCCATTCTCGCGCAACGCCTCCAAGTGGCTCTCCAAGTCACGACGAGCCAACAAACCACCGTGTACCTTCGGGTGCAAGGTCTTAACACGACCATCGCAAATCTCAGGGAAGCCTGTAACCTCGCTGATACCGATAGTCTTCACGCCATTCTTCTCCAACAAGCTCTGGGTACCGCCAGTAGCGATAATCTCCCAACCAAGCGACTGCAAACCGCTTACAAACTCAACCAAGCCGGTCTTGTCGCTTACACTTACTAATGCTCTCATTTTCTATCTATACTTATATTTATTATTACTCAATTACTACGCCCTCGTTAGCAGTTACGTGACCGATAATCGAAGCCTTCTCGCCTGCAGCAGCCAAGATGTCGAGTGCCTTCTGAGCCTCGCTCTCGTCCAATGCGATAACCATACCTACACCCATATTGAAGATGTTGAACATCTCACGGTGAGGAATATTACCATACTTCTCAAGCAACTTGAACACACCCAAGATCTCCCACGAGCCCTCGTTGATGTGCAAGCCCTGACCGTCGTGCAAGATACGAGGAATGTTCTCATCGAAACCTCCACCAGTGATGTGGCAGATACCGTGAACATCACAGTTGCGAACTACCTCCAACACCTGCTTAACGTAGATGCGAGTAGGGCAGAGCAATGCCTCGCCGAGAGTGCGGTCACCCAACTCCTCGTACTTAGCATTCAAGTCCAAGTTATTGTCAGCCAACACCTTGCGAACGAGCGAGAAACCATTCGAGTGAACACCGCTCGATGCGATACCTACCAACACGTCGCCAACCTTAACCTTCGAGCCATCGATGAGCTGCGACTTCTCGACAACACCGCAAGTGAAACCTGCGATATCGTACTCGCCATCCTCGTACATACCCGGCATCTCAGCAGTCTCGCCACCAATCAAGGCGCAACCAGCCTGACGGCAACCCTCAGCAACACCTGCTACGATAGCCTCTACCTTCTCAGGGATGTTGTGACCGAGAGCCACATAATCCAAGAAGAGCAAAGGCTCAGCACCCTGTGCCAAGACGTCGTTCACGCACATCGCAACAGCGTCGATACCGATAGTATCGTGCTTGTCCATTGCGAAGGCCAACTTCAACTTTGTACCTACGCCATCGGTTCCGCTAACCAATACTGGCTCCTTGACATTCAATGCTGCGAGGTCGAACATACCTCCAAATGCACCGATGTTGCCCATTGTACCCAAGCGGTTGGTCGATGCTACGTGCTGTTTGATACGGCGTACTACCTCGTAACCTGCCTCGAGGTTTACACCAGCTTTTTCGTAATTTACTGCCATAATTATATCTATTTTTTCTTGTTAATTTCTGAAAGGTCGTGTTTCATAGGTGTAGGGTAGATGCCATCGAAGCAAGCGAAGCACATCTTCTCGCACTTGCCACTCGACGATGCCAAGCACTCCTTCACCGACATAAATGCCAATGTATCGGCACCGATAATCTTGCAAGTCTCCTCGACAGAGTGCTTTGCGCTGATAAGCTCCTCGCGTGTGGTAGTATCAACACCATAGCAGCACGGATACTTCATCGTAGGGCTCACAATACGCACGTGTACCTCGGTAGCACCAGCCTCGCGCAACATATTGACAATGCGCTTAGAGGTTGTACCGCGAACAATCGAGTCATCAATCAAGGCAATACGCTTACCCTCGACAATCGAGCGGATAGCCGACAACTTCATCTTCACACCCTTCTCGCGAAGTGCCTGCGAAGGCTGAATGAAGGTACGGCCGATATACTTATTTTTAATAAGTCCCATCTCGTACGGGATGCCACTCTCCTCGGCATAACCCATAGCTGCTGAAAGCGATGAATCAGGTACACCGACTACGATATCAGCCTCAGCCGGAGCCTCACGCCACAAACGACGTCCCGACTCCTTACGGAAGGCGTGTACGTTACAACCGTCGATATCGCTATCAGGACGAGCAAAGTAGATGTACTCCATAGCGCACATATTATGCTCGCTGGTGAGAGAGTATTTGCGGCTACGCAAGCCCTTCTCATCAATTGTAACAATCTCGCCCGGCTCAACATCACGAACGAACTGTGCACCCATAACATCGAATGCGCAAGTCTCGCTCGAAACTACCCAGCCATCACCCAACTTACCGATAGCCAATGGACGAATACCATACTTATCGCGGCAAGCATAGAGACGATTCTGCGTCATAATAACAAATGCGAAAGAGCCCTCCAACAAGTCCAACGCCTCCATAATTGTGAAGATGCGTGGCTCGTCTGCCTCCTTCTTAATAAGGTGCGCCAACAACTCGGCATTAGTATTCGACTGGAAGAGGCTTCCCTTCGACTCCAAATAGTCACGAATCTGCTGAGCATTCACAATGTTACCATTGTGCGCCACTGCGAACGAACCTGTATTGTGAAGGAACGACAATGGCTCGATATTATCGATGCTTCTACCATTTGCTGTAGTATAGAGCACATGACCAAGACACATCTTACCGTCCAATGTAGAGAGCTGACCCTCGTTGAATACCTCCTGTACAAGTCCGTGTCCACGATGGCGGTGCATACCTCCGTTGTTGTCAACACTCACCATACCGCAACCCTCCTGGCCACGGTGCTGCATCGAGTGAAGGCCATAATAGACCAATGTCGATGCGTGCTCAACACCATAAACTCCTAAAACACTCATAAAAAACTATCGTTTTTCAATTCAAAATTCAGAATTTAGAATTCAGAATTATTTACAATTCAATTTTGCATCCTGCGCTCTGCATTCTGCACTCTTTACTTTGTAAAGTATGCTACTGCGTTAGCGAAGATGTTCTGACGCTTCTCGCCTGCGATGTTGCGCATCAAGTAGTCGTCATAACGCTCTGTGTGACCCATCTTACCGAGAATCTGGCCGTTACGGCTGATGATACCCTCGATACCGTACGACGAGCCGTTAGGGTTGTGCGGCGCATCGGTTGTAGCATTGCCCTCCATATCGGCATACTGGAATGCTACCTGACCATTTGCGAACAACTCCTCAGCCATCTCCTCGCTAACCACGAACTTACCCTCACCGTGGCTCACTGCGATAGAGTGCAAATCGCCAACCTGGAACGACGACAACCAAGGCGATGCTGTAGTGCCGACGCGAGTCGAAACAATCTGCGAGATGTGACGGTGGATATCGTTGTGGAAGAGGGTAGGCGACTCTGTGGTCATCATACCGAGCTTACCGTATGGCAACAAGCCCGACTTAACCAACGCCTGGAATCCGTTACAGATACCGAGAATCAAGCCTCCACGCTCAATCAATGCGTGTACTGCCTTGGTCACGGTTGCGTTGTTCAAGACGCTAGCAATGAACTTACCGCTACCATCCGGCTCATCACCGAGTGAGAAGCCACCACTCAATACGAGGATATGGCACTTATCGATAGCTGCAGCCATTGCATCAATCGAGTGCAATACATCCTCAGGGGTGAGGTTACGGAATACGCCAATATGAGTCTCAGCGTCCTCACGCTCGAATGCGCGAGCTGTATCGTAGTCGCAGTTTGTACCTGGGAATACAGGGAGGTAAACCTGAACCTTCTCCACCTTCTCGCCCTTGTATGTAGGGGCTACGGCGGTGTGGTTGCTCTCGCGGCACTTATCGCCCGACTTGCCCTTAGCAGGGTAAATCTTCTCGAACTTAGCTGTGTTGGCAACGTACAACTCCTCCAACGAGAACTCCTCGCCCAAGACCTTCACGCTCTTCTCGGCGATTGTCTCACCGACCTTCACTGCGCCCTCGAATGCCTCCTTAGCCTCGACCAAAATCGAGCCATAAGCGTAGTCGAAGAGGGTAGCCTCGTCGCAAGTCAACGCTGCGCCAATCTCGTTACCGAACGACATCTTAGCCACAGCCTCAGCTACGCCACCAAAGCCGATTGCGTATGCCGAAACGATGTTGCCATTGTGAATCTCCTCGGTAACCTTCTTGAAGTTAGCCTTCAACTCCTCGGTGTTTGGAGTGTAGTCGGCATTATGGTTGTGCTTAACGAGGTACAAACCATTGCCTGCCTCCTTGAACTCAGGGCTGATAGCCTTACGAGCATCGAGTGTTGTGATACCGAATGCGATGAGGGTTGGAGGTACGTTGATGTTCTGGAATGTTCCGCTCATCGAGTCCTTACCGCCAATCGAAGGCAACTCAAAGGCCTTCTGCATACGGATAGTACCGAGCAATGCCGACATTGGCTTGCCCCACGAACGAGCATCGGTCATACGCTCGAAGTACTCCTGATAAGAGAAGCGCATCTTCTCGTACGAAGCACCCGAAGCTACAACCTTAGCGATAGCCTCCACTACAGCGTACTCTGCACCGTGATATGGCGACCACGCCGAGATATATGGGTTGAAACCGAATGCCATAACGCTGGCAGTCGATGTCTTACCGTGACGAACAGGCAAGGTCTGCATCGAAACCTGAGTCTCGGTGTGCTGTGTCTTACCACCGAATGGCATCAAGACGGTCGAACGACCGATGGTCGAGTCGAACATCTCGCACAAGCCACGCTGCGATACGACGTTCTTATCCTGCAAGTTGTTCAACATCTTCTCGCGAAGAGTCGAGCCCTCCACCTCGCGGTGGAACGGATTAGCCTCAGCTACTGCACCGAGGGTAATCTTTGTGTAGTGAGGAGCACCTGCCGAGTCGATAAACTCACGCTTTAAGTCTGCCACCTTCTCGCCCTTGTAGAACATACGCATACGGCGAGTGTCGGTAACGTCGGCAACGTGGGTAACCTCCACATTCTCCTCACGGCAGAGAGCAATCATCTCCTCTACATCCTTCTTCTCAACTACTACAGACATACGCTCCTGCGACTCCGAAATAGCCAACTCAGTAGCGTTCAATCCGTTATACTTAACCGGTACACGATCGAGGTAGATATCCAAACCGTCGGTCAACTCACCGATGGCCACCGATACACCTCCTGCACCGAAGTCATTCGACTTCTTAATCAAACGAGTAACATCGCCACGACGGAACAAGTGCTGAATCTTACGCTCCTCAGGGGCGTTACCCTTCTGCACCTCCGAGCCACACTCCTCCAACGAAGCTGTGGTGTGCTGCTTCGATGAGCCTGTAGCTCCACCGATGCCGTCACGACCTGTGCGACCACCGAGCAAGAGTACTACGTCACCTGGAGCTGGGCTCTCACGACGTACGTCCTCAGCCTTCACTGCACCAACTACGGCACCAACCTCCAAGCGCTTAGCCACATAGTCGTCGTGGAAAATCTCGCGCACGTGGGTTGTTGCGAGACCAATCTGGTTACCATAGCTAGAGTAGCCCGCAGCTGCCTTGCGCGAAATGATACGCTGTGGCAACTTGCCCTCCATAGTCTCGTCTACACCTTTATATATATCGCCAGCTCCTGTCACACGCATAGCCTGGTAAACATATGCACGGCCTGACAATGGGTCACGAATAGCACCGCCCAAGCAGGTCGATGCGCCACCAAATGGCTCAATCTCGGTAGGGTGGTTGTGGGTCTCGTTCTTGAACTGCAAGAGCCACTTCTCGGTCTGACCCTCGATATCTACATCAACGAAGATAGAGCAAGCGTTGTTCTCCTCGCTCACCTCCATATCGTCCAACTTGCCAATCTTGCGGAGGTAACGACCACCGATAGTTGCCAACTCCATCAAGCAGAGCGACTTCTGCTCACGGTTGAGCTCCTTGCGCATCATGCCGAACTCTGCCAATGCAGTCTCGAACTCGCTCTTCATAAACGACTCGTCAATCTTGAGCTCCTCAATCTCGGTAGTAAAGGTTGTGTGACGGCAGTGGTCACTCCAATAGGTGTCGAGGATTCGCAACTCGGTCTGTGTAGGGTTGCGCTGCTCGCCCTTGAAGTACTCAACCACGCATCGCAAGTCGTCGGCATTCATTGCCAAGCCGTGCTCCTTGCAATATGGGAGCAAATCCTCCTCGGTCATATCGGTAAAGCCCTCCAACACCGGCACAGGCTTAATATCAGCCTGCTCAGCATCCGAGAGAATCGAAAGCTCCTTCTCGCGTGACTCTACGGCGTTGATCAAATAGTGCTTAATCTTAGCCATAGCCTCCTCGCTAACGCCCTCATCGAAGATGTAGAGACGTGACGAGCGAATCTTAACCTCTGCAGCTGGCTCCAACAAGTGTACGCAGTCCACAGCTGACGATGCACGCTGGTCGAACTGACCAGGCAAGTACTCGATAGCGAGGTACTTCTTACCCTCGAGTGGGCACTCGTCCGAAACGAGGTCGGTGACAATCTCACCAAATACGGAGTAGCGGCAACGCTCTACGAGCTCGTCGCTGAATCCGAACAAATCGTAAACATTGAGTACGCGCAACTCCTCGATTGCAAGGCCCAAGTTCTCGTTCAACTCCTTGCGGAGCGACTCAGCCTCGACCTGAAAGCGAGCGTACTTCTCGACAAATATTCTGTGATTTTTCATACTCTTATAATATCTCCATTTTTACTCCAAGTCTGGTAATGTAGCCGAGAGAACAACCTCAGTCTGCTTCTTGCGGAATGCGATGAGCTTCTCCTCGACAGCCTTGTCGGTCAAGGCAAAGATTGATGCAGCGATGAGAGCCGCATTCTTTGCGCCATTAATGGCTGTGGTCGATACAGGAATGCCACCAGGCATCTGCACAATCGAGAGCAACGAATCCAAGCCTCCGAGTGCCGAAGTCTTGATAGGTACACCGATAACCGGTACGGTGGTCATAGCTGCGGTAACACCCGCAACGTGTGCTGCACCGCCCGCACCCGCGATAATTGCGCCAATACCACGCTCACGTGCCGACTTGGCAAATTCGAACATCAAATCGGGAGTACGGTGTGCGCTGATAACTCGCTTCTCATACTCAATACCCAACTCTGCAAGTGTCTCACAAGCCGCCTTCATAACGTCCCAATCGCTTGTAGAGCCCATAACTACAGCTACCTTCATAATCTTATAATTTTTGTTGTTTATATTGTTATTGTTTGTTTTTCCGTCCACCTAAACTAACAAAAAAAGCCGCTATAATCCCTGATTATAACGACTTTATCTGCGCACGCTCCCTGCCGACACTTTTCGCTGCGACTTCTTACGACGCGGCTGTGGCTGAGGGTTAATATGTACGCACTGCAAAAACATAGCGCAAAGATAACAAAAAAAATCCAAAATTCAAAATGCAGAATGCAAAATTAAAAATATAATTTTTAGCAGGGTAGTCGGTTACAGCAGTTACATTGTTACAGTTGTTACAGGGGGGCGTGCCCGTGTAACAGTGTAACAGTGTAACAGTGTAACAAGAATGACGGCGAACTACGCTCTTTATGGGGCTGCGCTCTTTGTAAGGCTATGCTCTTAGAAAGCTAAGAGTTAGACACTAACTAAAATTAAATAGTTGAACAACGGCCCTGCGCCTCAGTTCACTCTCTAAGTGTTATCTATTAATGCTTAACTATAAGTGTTTAGCGCAGTGTGTTCAGAGTGCACGCTTACGCCCTAAGCACCTAACGCTAACACACTATTAATCATAACTATATATTATGTTATATATTTATAAAGATTAGTAGTGTTGGTGACGGCTTGGGTGCGCCCGATACCAACCACTAAGCAACACCTTAAGCCAGGTGTCAGCACTTGTAGTATAGTGTTAGTATTTACTATTATTATAAATAATTGAACACTACGACAAGTAGGGTCAACAACAGAGTGCTATGATTAGAGCTGGCTCTGTTACATTGTTACATTGTTACATTGTTACATTGTTACACTGTTACACGGGGGCGTAACCCTGTAACAACTGTAACTTGTAACTATTGTAACCGACAATCGACCACGCATATAAAAATTACATTTTTAATTTTGCGTTTTGAATTCTTTTTTCTATCTTTGCCAAAAGTTTGAGTAAATGTACTACCGTCGCAACATAGAGCAGTCAGTAACTCCGCGAGTTTCGGAGTGCCAAGTGGCGGGAGTGTGCGCAATATAATGCCGTTATAATCAAGGGATTGTAGCGGCGTTTTTTTATATAATAGGCTAATAGCCAGCGTTCTTTTATAGGTAGGACTTTTCTGCGCAGTTAAGGCTAAACGACCTACCCAAGAACGATATGAGACAGAGCAAACAATAACAATACAACAAATAAACAAGAAGCATTATGTTTTTGGACGAAAGAGTTTATCAGGAGGGCTTGACCTTTGACGATGTGTTGCTTATGCCGGCATACTCGGAGGTTTTGCCACGCGAGGTGAGCACCAAGAGCCGTTTCTCGCGAAACATCACACTCAACATCCCTATCGTATCGGCAGCCATGGACACCGTAACCGAGGCTCCAATGGCTATCGCCGTAGCACGTGAGGGTGGTATCGGTGTGATTCACAAGAATATGTCAATCGCTGAGCAGGCTGCACACGTACGTCGTGTAAAGCGTGCCGAGAATGGTATGATTGACGACCCTGTGACTATCGCACGCGAGAATACAGTAGGTGACGCCTTGGCAATGATGCGTGAGAATAAGATTGGTGGTATCCCTGTAGTAGACGAGAATCGTATGCTCGTGGGTATCGTAACCAACCGTGACCTCCGCTTCCAGAAGGATATGTCGCGCAAGATTGATGAGGTTATGACCTCTACAAACTTGGTGACCATCACCGAGGGCGAGAATAGCGACGTAGCTGAGGTGTTGCTCTCGAACAAGATTGAGAAGTTGCCTGTAGTAGATAAGGAGGGTCACCTCGTAGGCCTCATCACCTACAAGGATTTGACTAAGGCTCAGGACCATCCAAATGCTTGTAAGGACTCGAAGGGTCGCCTTCGTGTTGCAGCAGGTATCGGCATCACCCCTGATGCTATGGATCGCGTAGCAGCACTCGTGCACGAGAATGTTGACGCCGTAGTTCTCGACTCGGCTCACGGCCACACTAAGGGTGTAGTGTCACTCTTGAAGAAGATTAAGGAGGTTTATCCTAAGCTCGATGTTGTGGTGGGTAACATCGCTACAGCTGAGGCAGCACGCTACCTCATCGAGAATGGTGCTGACGGTATCAAGGTTGGTATCGGCCCAGGCTCAATCTGTACTACTCGTATCATCGCAGGTGTTGGCGTTCCACAGTTGACCGCTATCTTCGACTGCGCTAAGGAGGCTCAGGGCACTGGCGTAGGCGTTATTGCTGATGGTGGTTTGCGCTACTCGGGCGATATCGTGAAGGCGTTGTCTGCAGGTGGTACTTGCGTGATGTGCGGCTCGATGTTTGCGGGAACCGAGGAGTCACCGGGTGAGACTATCATCTACAATGGTCGTAAGTTCAAGACCTACCGTGGTATGGGCTCTATCGACGCAATGAAGGCTGGTTCTAAGGACCGTTACTTCCAGGATGGCGAGGCTAACGCAATGAAGCTCGTACCAGAGGGTATCGTAGGTCGCGTACCATTCAAGGGTTCGTTGTCGGAGACTGTATATCAGCTTGTTGGCGGTATCCGTGCAGGTATGGGTTACTGCGGTGCACGCACAATCGAGGATTTGCAGAAGGCACGTTTCGTACGCATCACCTCGGCTGCTGTAGTGGAGAATCACCCACACGATATCACTATCACTCGCGAGACACCTAACTACTCGCGCGGTGAGTAGTCGCTGAGGGCGAATTACAAATTTGAAATAGGATTTAAAAAATATAAAAGTTTTATGAAACAGGACATGATTGTTATTCTCGACCTTGGTAGTCACGAGAATACCGTGGTAGCTCGAGCAGTTCGTGCGCTCGGCGTATACAGCGAGATCTATCCGCACGACATCACTGCAAAGGAGTTGCAGGCATTGCCAAATGTTAAGGGTATTATCATCAACGGTGGTCCTAACCACATTATCGATGGCGTTGCTATCGATGTATTGCCCGAGATTTATGAGGCCGGCTATCCAGTGATGGCAGCAGGTTGGGAGAACGCAAAGTGCGAGGTTAAGTTGGCACAGTTCACCGACGACTTGGAGGCAATCAAGGAGGCTGTGAAGGGCTTCGTATTCGACACTTGTAAGGCTGAGGCTAACTGGAATATGACCAACTTCGTAGCTGACCAGGTGGAGCTTATCCGCCAGCAGGTAGGCGACAAGAAGGTGTTGCTTGCTCTCTCGGGTGGTGTTGACAGCTCGGTTGTAGCAGCGTTGCTTTTGAAGGCTATCGGCGATAATCTCGTTTGCGTACACGTAAACCACGGTTTGATGCGTAAGGGCGAGTCTGAGGATGTAGTCGAGATTTTCGGCAAG
>JAZLCQ010000034.1:0-52874 GCA_045614285.1 Alistipes sp. | reverse complement strand
GAGTAGCGACCTACCTCAACCTCGCAAGCATACGAGATCTCACCGAGGGTAGCGCGTACCTTAGCAGCCTCAACTGCGAGCTCAAGGAGGTTACCCTCACCTGTCTTCACGCACTCTGTGATAGCAGCCAAAGCCTTATCTACAGCTGCCTGATCACGGTTAGCCTTCAACTCGTTGAGACGCTTAATCTGGCTCTCGCGAACTGCAGTGTTATCTACTGCGAGGATATCGATTGGAGCCTCCTTAGCAAGGCGGTACTCGTTCAAACCGATAATCTTCTGCTCACCCGAGTCGATACGAGCCTGAGTACGAGCAGCTGCCTCCTCGATACGCATCTTAGGCACACCTGTCTCGATAGCCTTAGCCATACCACCGAGTGACTCAACCTCCTCGATCAAAGCCCAAGCCTTGTGAGCGATCTCGTTGGTGAGGCTCTCAACATAGTACGAACCTGCCCATGGGTCAACTGTACGGCATACGTTAGTCTCCTCCTGGATGTAGATCTGAGTGTTACGAGCGATACGAGCCGAGAAGTCGGTTGGCAAGGCGATAGCCTCGTCAAGCGCATTGGTGTGGAGCGACTGAGTGTGACCGAGTGCTGCACCCATAGCCTCGATAGCTGTACGACCAACATTGTTGAATGGATCCTGCTCTGTGAGCGACCAACCCGAAGTCTGCGAGTGAGTACGCAATGCGAGCGACTTAGGATTCTTAGGCTCGAACTGCTTAACAATCTTAGCCCACAACATACGAGCTGCACGCATCTTAGCAATCTCCATAAAGTGGTTCATACCGATAGCCCAGAAGAACGACAAGCGTGGAGCGAACGCGTCAATCGACATACCTGCGTTGATACCTGCGCGCAAGTACTCCAAACCGTCAGCCAAAGTGTAAGCCAACTCGATGTCAGCTGTAGCACCTGCCTCCTGCATATGGTAACCCGAAATCGAAATCGAGTTGAACTTAGGCATATTCTTCGAAGTGTACTCGAAGATGTCAGCGATAACCTTCATCGAGAACTTTGGAGGATAGATATAGGTGTTACGCACCATAAACTCCTTCAAGATATCGTTCTGGATAGTACCAGCCAACTGGTCGAGTGTACAACCCTGCTCCAAACCTGTAACGATGTAGAACGCGAGGACAGGAAGTACGGCACCATTCATAGTCATCGACACCGACATCTTGTCGAGTGGAATACCGTTGAACAATACCTTCATATCCTCAACCGAGCAGATAGATACACCTGCCTTACCAACGTCACCTACTACACGTGGGTGGTCAGCATCGTAACCACGGTGTGTAGCCAAGTCGAATGCAACCGAAAGACCCTTCTGACCGGCTGCAAGGTTACGACGGTAGAAAGCGTTAGACTCCTCTGCTGTCGAGAAACCTGCGTACTGACGGATAGTCCAAGGACGCATTACATACATAGTAGAGTAAGGACCACGCAAGAACGGTGCAATACCTGCTGCGTAGTTCAAGTGCTCCATACCCTCCAAATCTGCCGCAGTATAGTTATCCTTTACGGGTATCTGCTCAGCAGTCAACCAAGGCTCCTTAGCCTCAGCGTTGCAAGCAGCTGCGCCGCCTGCATATTTCAATTCTGCAAATTTTGCTCTCATAGTTTTTCCTCCTTCGATTAGATACCCATCTGCTTCAAGTAGCCCTTCAAAGTCTCGAGGACATTGCTCTTGATGTTGATGAAGTTGTTAATACCCTTAGACTGCAACTCCTCGGTGCAAGCAGGTGCGCCAGCCACTACAAGGATAGCCTTGTCGCCGAGCAACTCCTTTACCTTTGGAGCAACCTCTGCGTAGTCGTCGTCCGAAGCACAAACTACTACGATCTCAGCCTGCGATGCCAAAGCTGCCTCGACACCCTCCTCAACAGACTTGAAGAAGTTGTTGTCGATTACGCGGATACCTGCGCAAGCGAAGAAGTTACAAGAGAACTGTGCACGAGCACGAGCCATAGCCAAGTTACCGCAAGTGAGCATAAATGCCTTAGGCTCCTTGCCGCTACGGTCAACGCCCAAGCGCATCGACTCGAATGCCATTGCACCACGGTATGGAGTGATTACGTTCTCACCCTCAACGCGAGTTACTGCCTCAACTGCTACTGCAGCATCAGCAACCTCTGTGAAGTTAGGATACTGGTTAGCACCGAGCAAAATCTGACGGCGAGTAGCAACTGCCTTATCCTTAGCTGCAGCCGAAGCCTTCACGCGCTCAACGATAAAGCCGGCCTTGAGTGCCTCCTCATAGCCACCCTTCTCCTCAACCTCGAGGAAGAGTTTCCAAGCCTCGTCAGCGATGCAGTTTGTCAAGTTCTCGATATAGTAAGAACCACCTGCAGGGTCAACTACCTGGTCGAAGTGCGACTCGTGCTTGAGAAGGAGCGACTCGTTACGAGCGATACGATACGAGAACTCCGATGGCTCAGCGTACGAGTGGTCGAACGGAAGAACCTCCAACGAGTGAACACCTGCGATAGCAGCCGACATAGCCTCGGTAGTGCCACGCAACATATTTACATATGGGTCATAAGCGGTCTGATTCCACGACGATGTGCGAGCGTGAGTGTACATCTTGCAAGAGCAATTGCAAGCTGGCTCATACTTAGCCACGATGTTAGCCCACAACATACGAGCTGCGCGGAACTTTGCCATCTCCATAAAGTAGTTCGAAGTTACAGCGAACGAGAAGCGAATCTTGCGAGCCACCTCATCGATAGTGCAGCCCTCCTCCATCAACCACACGAGGTAGTCGTGAGCAGCAGCCAACGAGAATGCCAACTCCTCAACGATGGTCGAACCACCATCCGAGAAGTAGTGTCCCGAAACTGTGATAACACGAACGTGCTTGTACTCCTGAGTAGCCTTAACGAGCGAAACAACAGCCTCGCAGTCGCAGCAAGCACCCTTAACGGTCATACCCTTTACGAGTGGATCGAGGCAGAAGTTAGCGCGAAGGTCAGCCTTAGCTACACCCTCCTTCTCAGCCTTAGCGAGGAGAAGTGGAGCAACCGAAGCTGCAGCCTTACCACAGAAAGTCAAGTCAACAGCAGGAAGAACGACACCTGCAAGGAGAGTGTCGAGAGCCTCTGCCGAAAGCTCCTCAGCTACGCAGAAACCGAGCGAATCAACACCCGACTCCAACATTGCGAGAGCGGTAGCATTTGCCTCCTTAGGGCAAACCACCTTAATTGTCTGGTGAGTAAGCCAAGTGTTATCAGTGCTTACACCACGCAAATAAGGGAACTCACCAGCCTGAGCGCCCAAAGTCTCAAGACCCTCAAGGTTCTCGGCGCGGTAGTATGGACGAAGGTTGAAACCCTCGTTTGTACGCCATACCAACTTACGCTCGTAATCGGCACCCTTGAGGTCAGCAGTTATCACAGCCTCCCACGCCTCGGTCGAAACCGCAGGGAACTCTGTGAACAACTTTTCACGATTGTTTGTTGCCATAATTTTTTGAATTTAGTTTAGGGTAAAAATATATTATTTTTAGTTTGTTTTCTCTGCTTCGTGCTTAAAATCGTGTAAAGATAGAAATAATTTTTGAGTTTGCCACACTTTTACCCATAAAAAATGAGGTTGACCATATTTATAGCCAACCCCAAATCTCTTTTATCGTTAGTTTTACTCCTTCTCAAAGAGAAGAACCGCCAAGTCGTACTGACCGAGCTCTACGCATTTGCCATCGGCCGAAACCTTAGCATTACCGAGTGTTTGGCACTCTGCGTAGCGGTAACCCGGCACCGAGATATTGGTCGAGAGAACACACTTATCGAACTCGTTTGTAGCGACTACAACCATACGCTTCTCGCCCACAAAGGCCTTAGCCTGCACCTCCTTATTCGAGTTCTCGAAGCCGAAAACGTCGCGATAGGTGCCGAGCATCATACAATCCAAGTAGCGGTTACGAATGGCGTTTGCCTTGGCCAAATATGCCTGATAGTTAGGAGTTTCGTCAATCAAACCACGGCAGCGATAGATCTCAATATCGTTAACTAAACCCTTCAACAAAGTCATATTTACGCGACGCTCGATATCGGTATCGTCACGGATATTTCTATCGGTGATGATAATCTCAGGGAAGGTGTAGCGGAACAACTCAAAGAAGTTGGAACTGCCGTGCTTAACACCCACACTATGAACAAAGTCGCAATACTGTGCAGTATAGTCGGCCAACTGTTCTGTTCCGAATCCAAACTCAGGCTCATACTTTGTATTTAGGTAATCTCTCAGATATTTCAATGTTGTACCCTTATCGTAGATCAAACGATTGTTCGGAACAGGGAACTCACGCGAAGTATCCCACGGCAACTTCTTCTGGAAGCCATATCCCAATTGGTCGTAGAATACCGCATTTGCACCATTGCGATGTGCTCGGTCCGCCATCTCAACCAACTTATCACGCCATACCTGATGACGAGTATCCGCCATAACGAATGTAACCGCCTGGTACTCCGCTAACCACGAGCCCAAACCAGAGAAACGATACTGGTCGGCAATCTCGGTGCCCGAAGGGCCCTTGTAGCTGATGCGCTTACCCTCGCCGCTCTTGTAGAACTCGCTTTCGGTGTCGATAAGCTGACCATTGTAGTACATAATGAGCTTTTGACCGCTCTCCTTAAACTTCTCAATAGCCTTGCGCCAGCCCTCATCACCGCCTTGTGTATCGTCCGGCGTGTAGGCAGGATTTCCTCTATCCATACCCTCTTTCCACCAGCCAAATGCGAATACGGCATCGGCATCAACGCTCTCGCCCGCCTTCTGAATGCGACCGTAGAGATCTGTATATTTATAGAGGTACCTACCATACTGGTGCTTAAAAATGATACGCTGCCACGACTTTATCTCGCGAATCCACTGTGGAACCTCCTGATGATCCCACCACGAGGTACGCACCCACTCGCCATACTTATCGGCCGCCTTGTGCCACGAACCGCTGTACGGAGAGAGGATGTTCGCATCGTTGCTCCACGCCTCGCCTACAAAGCATTGCGGATATTTATAGAGTCCAAACTCCGCTTCGGTAAACTTACCCTCTTTGTCGGCATAGACGCGCAAGCCGTGCCAAGTATCTTGGATAAGCGGGTCGTGACTACCCACATACAAACCCTGCTTCTCGCCCGCCAAGATAAAGCAGTTCATCGATGCTGCATCGCCGTAGCGACAATCCATCTGGCGGAAAATCTGCGCCGGAGTACGATACGGAATCTTATTCGAGTTCGCAATAATCGTCTTGGTCGGATTGTCAAAGATGCGACCGCCACTCTTCGAGATGATAAGCTTATAGTCCTCCGGAATTTGTGCGTTGCGCACCAAAGGATACTGCAACTCACGAACTACGCTATGATTCACACCATTCTTCACAGCCGAGGCGAATCGCACATTCTCACCCTCGAGTGAAAGCGTCAACTGCAACGAGATATCAACCTTCTCACCACGCACTACGAGCTTATCGTAGGTGATCACTATGTTTTTGCCATTCTCCACAATCTTTGGAGACTGCTCGTTGCCGACAACCTCAATCTCCTGCTCATCGTGTGTATCGTAGTAGAGACGCCACAAGAGACCGCCCGAAGCGTAGTTATGACCGGTAGTGAGATTTGTCAAAGCTACAAGGTTTCCCTTTTCATCCACGACAACCTCAACCTTGTCGTTGCGTAAAACCGCCGATTTGGCACTCGCCGAGCACCATAGAGCACTGCACAAAAGCAGCAGAGAAATTTTTCGTAAAATTTTCATAGTTTAGAGTTTTAGTCGATACAAATATAGCACATTTTTACAAAACATCAAAAATAAAGAATAGGAGCACACTTTTTACACGATTATTGTTTTTCGATAATTTAATTTTGAAAGATTTGATATTTTTAATTTTCTTTTATTGTTTTTCGATATTCGGGATTAAAAATATTGCATTTTCGAGTTCAATCAGAGGAAATATCACTATCTTTGCAACACTCAAAGAAAAAACAGAAAGATTATGTCGTTACTACGATTTAAGATGTTCGAGAAGGCTCTCGACCACAAGCCCGTAGAGGTGAAGGCTCCGGCACAGAATCCGTCGGACTATTTTGGAGTGATGGTATTTGGTCGCGCACAGATGCGTAAGTACCTCAACAAGCAGATCTATACCGCTCTGCTCGACACCATCGAGAACAACACCCCACTCTCGTCGGATATTGCCGATGCGGTGGCTGCGGGTATGCGTCAATGGGCGCTCGAGAATGGTGCTGACCACTACTGCCACTGGTTCCAGCCATTGACAGGCGGTACAGCCGAGAAGCACGACTCCTTCTCCGAGCCTGACGGCATCGGAGGTATGTTGGAGGAGTTCTCTGGCAAGGTACTCGTACAGCAGGAGCCTGATGCATCGTCATTCCCAAGTGGAGGTATCCGCAACACATTCGAGGCACGCGGTTACTCGGCGTGGGATCCAACTTCGCCGGCATTTATCGTAGACACGACACTCTGCATCCCTACCGTATTTATATCGTACACGGGCGAGGCTCTCGACTACAAGACCCCACTCCTCCGCTCAATCACTGCGGTATCGAACGCAGCTACCGAGGTGTGTCACTACTTCGACCGCACCGTTGAGCGTGTGAAGGTATTCCTCGGATGGGAGCAGGAGTACTTCTTGGTTGACGACGCACTCTGGTCGGCACGTCCCGACCTTGTGCAGACAGGCCGCACACTTATGGGTCACGAGTCGGCAAAGAACCAGCAGCTCGACGACCACTATTTTGGAGCTATTCCGCAGCGCGTACTCGCCTTTATGAAGGATTTGGAGTATGAGTGCTTGAAGCTCGGTATTCCATTAAAGACTCGTCATAACGAGGTGGCACCAAACCAATATGAGTTGGCACCAATATACGAGGAGGCAAACCTCGCAAATGACCACAATCAGCTCCTGATGACCGTAATGGGCAAGGTTGCTACACGCCACCACTTCCGCGTTCTTTTGCACGAGAAGCCATTCAAGGGCATCAACGGCTCGGGTAAACACAACAACTGGTCACTCGGCACCGACACAGGAGTAAACCTCCTCAAGCCGGGTCGCACAGCATTCGAGAACTTGCAGTTTATGACCTTCCTCGTAAATGCCATCTCGGCTGTACACCGTCACAACGGATTGTTGAAGGCATCGGTAATGAGCGCATCGAATGAGCACCGTTTGGGTGCAGGTGAGGCGCCTCCGACCATCATCTCTACATTCCTCGGAACACAGATTTCCGAAGTACTCGACAAGATTGAGCAGTCGCTCGACAACGAGGATATCCGCTTCGACTCGAAGAATGTATTCCGTATGGGCGGTTTGACACAGATTCCATCGCTCTTGCTCGATAATACCGACCGCAACCGAACATCTCCGTTTGCATTTACGGGTAACCGCTTCGAGTTCCGTGCGGTGGGCTCTTCGGACAACTGCGCCGATGCAATGATTGTACTCAACACCGCTGTAGCAGAGTCACTTATCGACTTCCGCAAGAAGGTTGATGCACGCATCGCAAAGGGCGAGAAGAAGGATAAGGCTATCTACGAGGTTTTGCGCGAGTTGATACGCGAGTGTAAGGCTATCCGCTTCGATGGAAACGGCTACTCGGAGGAGTGGCGCAAGGAGGCTGAGCGCAGAGGTTTGGATTGCGAGACATCGGCACCGCTCGTACTCGACCGCTATCTCGACAAGGAGAGCATCGACCTCTTCGAGAAGTTGGGCGTCTACACCGCGAAGGAGTTGGAGGCTCGTACCGAGATTAAGTGGGAGCAGTATGTCAAGAAGATTCAGATTGAGGCACGCGTACTCGGCGAGTTGGCAATGAACCACATCGTACCTATCGCATCGCGCTACGAGGATATCCTCCTCGACAAGGTGTGGAAGATGCGTCAGATTGGTATGCAGTCAAGTTCGGACGAGGAGCTCATACACCTTATCCAGCGTCGCACAGCCTTGATTCAGACCTTGGTACACGATATGATTGAGGCGCGTAAGCGTGCAAACGTAATCGAGGATACTCGTGAGAAGGCAATCGCCTACCACGACACCGTGGCAATCTACTTCGATAAGATTCGTAACGAGGTCGACAAGTTGGAGGAGGTTGTTGATGACCAGATTTGGACGCTTCCAAAGTACCGCGAGATTCTCTTCGTAAAGTAGTAAAATAGGATGGGTTTTAGAGAAAAATATCTGTCGAAGGTCGGAGAGCTTGCACGCTTGGCTCTGCCTGTGATGTTGGCACAATTGGGCTACATCGCGGTGCAGGTGGCTGATACTGCAATGGTGGGAGGCTATGGTGGTGCAGATGCCACTCCGCTTGCCGCCGTCTCGTTCGGCACGCTTATTTCGTGGATATTTTTCTTCCTTTGCATAGGCCTCACCATCGGCCTCACGCCCGTTATTGGTGAATTGTTCGTGCAGGGCGAGAAGCAGAAGATGTCGAACTATCTGCAGTCATCGCTGCTGCTCTATCCGCTTATCGGATTGCTCTGTATGGGCATCCAGATTGTGACCGAGCCGCTACTCTACCATCTTGACCAACCCACCGAGGTGGTCGATATGGCTCTGCCCTACTACCGTCTGATGGCCTACGGATTGCCGTTTGTGATGGTCTATGGCGCTATTAAGCAGTTCCTGGAGGGCGTCGGCAACACCAAGTCGGCTATGATAGTTGCCGTTACGACAAATGTCATAAATGTCGTACTGAACTACGTCTTAATCTTTGGAAAGTGCGGTTTTGAGCCTATGGGCGCCTACGGTGCGGGACTCGCAACGCTGATTTCTCGCATCATCAACCCGCTGTTGTTGGGTGCATATTTCATCTGCTCGAAGAAGTACCGCGAATACATCTCGCTCTTCACTCGCAAGGTCGAATACCTCCGCAACTCGATAAAGCTCATCAAGCTCGGTTTTCCGATTGCCGGACAGATGGTTTTGGAGGCACTCGCCTTCATCTTTACGGGCGTTATGATGGGTTGGTTTGGCACCGAGGCGATAAGCGCAAATCAGATTGGCAACACCTACGGCAACTGCACCTTTATGTTGGTGCTTTCGCTCGGCTCGGCAACGACTATCTGCGTCTCACACGCCTTTGGTCGTCGCAGCATCGACGAACTCTCGAAGGTTGTGCGCTCGGCACTCTTTATGGCAGTTGTTTGGGGCATTATGGTGTTGGCAATCTTCGCATCATTGCGCAACTATATGCCGCTGCTATTCACTGAAAACGAGGAGGTTATACTACTCTCATCGCAAATCATCGTGTTCTATGCCGCATTCCAGATTTCGGACGCTATGCAGTGCATTTTGGTAGGTATTCTGCGCGGTTTACAGCAGGTTAAAAGCATTGCCATAGTGGCATTCGTCGCCTATATCGTCATCAATATTCCGGTCGGTTATTTCGTAGCCTTCAAACTCGGAATGGGTGCCGCAGGACTCATCGTCGGCTATATCGTCGGACTGACCACCGCCGCTATCCTCTATGGTGTGCAGGTAAGAAAATATATGCGCTATCTCCTCAAAATATCTTAGTCTCACAGCCCTACAAACGGGATTGTGAATCTAACCGCTAAGAGTGGTCGAATATTAAAGCGATCATTTCTTGGCGGTTTGAAATTTATTATATAAATTTGCGTAGATTATGTTGTGACGCAAAACCAAAACGAAAACCAAATAATCAAACAATTAAATTCATTACTAACAATTAAAAAACAAAACCAAATGAAAAATTTGACAAAGATTTTCTTGGTAGTTGCTATGTTGGCAGCAAGCTTTGCTTGTACAACAGATGTAACTGAAGACCTCGGCGTCGCAGTCGATGGTCAGACCAAAATCGTCCTTTCATTGGAGGAGTCGCGTACTCAGCTTGGTGAGAAGGCAGGCGAGACCTACCCTCTCTACTGGAGCGCAGGCGACAAGATTTCGGTGAATGGCGTTGAGTCGAACGCTGCTGTTATCGGTGGTAACGGCTCGGTAGCGACATTTGCATTCTCGGGTACTTTGGCTACTCCGTACTGCACCGCTTACCCTGCTGCTAATCCCGGTGAGGTAGTTTTGGCAGCTCAGCAGTCGTATGTTGAGGGCACCTTCTCGAATGGTGCTTCTACAATGTATGGCTACAGCGAGAATGGCGAGGGCATCGCTTTGAATCACCTCACAGGTGTTTTGAAGGTTGGTGTTGTCGGCCTGAAGAAGCTCGTGCTCGCACAGGTTTCGACTGCTGACCGTGCAGCTATCGCAGGTCCGTTCGCTATCGACTTCACTACAGGTGAGCTCACTGCTACTGCAGCTTCAAAGGAGGTTATCGAGTATTCGTTCGGTGAGGGCGTGGAGCTTTCGAGCGAGGCTACTTACCTCCACCTTGCAGTTCCTGCAGGCGAGTACAACGAGCTCTACGTTACTTTGTACGACGCTGAGGGCGGTGTAATGTACGCTACCGTTAAGGCTGGCGACAGCAAGCCATTGGCAGTAGGTAAGGTACGTGAGTTCAGCAACAACATCATCTATGCTCCAACCGCTAACGTCTACGTTATCCGTGACAAGGAGTCGTTGAAGGGCTTTGCTGCTGCAGTTAACGCTGCAGGTTCGGCTTACACAAACGATGCTTTGATGGTTGCTGACGTTGATATGACCGGCGAGGAGTGGACTTCTCTCAACTGGAAGTCGGCAAGCCAGAGTGCTGATGGCGCTGCTCAGATTGCTACATTCCACGGTAACGGTTATGCAATTAAGGGCTTGACCGCTCCTTTGTTCGACACCTTGACCGCAAACGTAAAGGGCTTGCACCTCCGCGACGTGAAGATTAATGAGACCGTTCGTCCAAATGTTGGTTCGTTGGCTCGTTGGCTTCGAGCAACAAAGGTTGGTGAGGGACTTGCTAAGCCGGTGATTTCGCACTGCTCGACTACAGGTGAGATTACAATCAACTGCCCTGATTTCACATACGACTCAACACGTGAGCTCGCAGCTTATGCTCCATTTGCAGCCGGTGGTCTCGTTGCTACTTGTCTTTCAGCTGATATCGAGGATTGCGTTAACGGGATCGATATGGATATTAAGCAGATTGTTACCTCGTCGAACACTACAACCCTCTATCCTTGGATTGGTGGTGTCGTAGGTGAGATTGAGAGTATCGACCGCAGTGTCTACACTGCAGAGTACTGTTCGAACTTCCGTCGCCTTACAAACAAGGGTAACATCTCATTCAACGACCCATTCACAGGCTTCACCGTTTCGGCTTACTCTAAACTCAAGGCTGCCGTTGGTGGTATCTTGGGTGCAAACGCAACCAAGGCTTACGACTGCGAGATGGTCGATTTGAAGAACTATGGTAACATCACTCTTACCGGTAGCTTGGGTCACGACACAATGGTTGGTGGCGTTCTCGGCCGTCCTGCCGCTGCAAACGTCAAGAACATCTATAACTACGGTAAGCTCACTATGGACGGTGGTAGCGCTCGTCTCCTCTACATCGGTGGTTGTGCAGGTTACACAAGCGGTACACTCATGAACAACTACGACAACCTCCAGAACTACGGTGAGGTTTCGATTAAGAATATCGACGTTTACGCATTGTGCGTTGGTGGCGTATTTGGTTCGGCATTGTCGAACTCGTCATATGCAGAGACTAACGTCATGAGCAACTCTGAAAACAACGCTCCTGTAACTGTTGAGAACGTTAACCAGATATCGGGTCACGCTTCTGGTGCATACTTCCGTGTTGGTGGTTTCGCGGCTTGGGTTCAGCATACAATGGATAAGTGCTACAACAACAAGGAGGGTGTCGTAAATGTAAAGAACTGTACTATCTTCAACGCACAGAAGGATTTCAACGCTCTCTGTATCGGTGGTATAGTTGGTTACAAGACCGTACACTACACTAATAACTGTACTAACCACGCAGACGTTAACGTCCTTGATTGTAAGACTATCACTGCTGACGATACTTTCACCAATGCTGGATATGTCCGTTTGAACATTGCAGGTTGCTTCGGCTGGAAGACCGATAAGACAGGTGACAACTGCGTTAACAATGGTAACGTAAATGTCAGCGGTAAGTATGTTGGTCGTTTGGTTGTAGCTGGTATTTGCGGTACTTCGAGCACAACAACAACTCTCATATGGACTAACCTCGTAAACAACGGTAAGATCAACATTATGGATGGTACAACTGCAAACTTCGTATCTTCGATTGCAGGTATCTTCGGTAATACTCAGAGTGGCGTTGAGAACGCAACTAACAATGGCGACGTTTACATCGGTAAGGACTTTACAGGTTACCACGAGTGTCACTTCGCTTCAATGTTCGCTTATGTCACTAAGACTGAGAGCAACTTTACTAACATCACCAACAATGGTAACTTGACATTGGCTCACTTCATCTACACCGCTCCTACTTACATCGGTGGTATATTTGGTTACGCAATGGAGAATGGAGATAAGACTTCATATCCTGGCGTATTCGGTGTTTACCAGCACGGTAAGACTAGTATTACAGTATCTCGTCCTGCTCGTTCGGTATGGAAGGATGATTTGACATCCGGTGGTACTATCTGCACCGGTGGTATCGGTGGTTACCTCGGCGGTCTCCTCGATGACGCTATCGTATACGAGGGTGCAGACTTCACATTCCACAGCAAGTCGTCAACCAACTTTACTGCAAAGGGCGCGTCATCGGCTGATAAGGGTAACGTTCAGTGGGGTGACATCGCTTACGCTATGAAGGACTACCCTACCAACTGCGTTAACCGCGGTAACTACACCTTGACAGGTACAGTAGGTGGTACTCTCTATACTGGTATGTTCGGTGGCCCTTACAACTACTCACGTAAGAACTGTACAAACTATGGTACTCAGACTATCGACGCTACAATCAAGGTTAACTGCTTCCCTTCACACGGTTGCTACGATGGTTCTGCTAACTCAACATTCGTAAACTGCCACAACCACGGTGATATCGTATTCGGCCCTAACTGCAAGGTTACTCAGCAGGTTCGTACCGGTATGTTCTACGCTAAGATCGAGACTTCAGCTAAGTACAGCATCTGTGACGGCTGTAGCAACTCTGGTAACTTCATCATTAAGAAGGGTGCAAGCTTCGGCACTGAGACCCGTATCGGTATGGCTGTAGGTTGCCACGTTAAGGGTACAGTCCTCATTCGTAACGGCTTCACCAACAGCGGTAACATCGTATTCTCGGGCGAGGCTCGTCGTAAGCTCGCTGATAAGCCTCTCTGCTTGGGCGGTGTTATTGGTAACTCGGCATTCAACGGCACAGGCGATGCCAACTCTGCATTGTACTCTATCGCATCAGCAACAACTGTAGGTGCAATCTCTTACCCTGCAGGTAGCTGGATGGGCAACATCGTAAACTCGGGTAACATCACTTACGACGGTACTTGTACAACAGGTGTAGCTATCGGTGGTATCATTGGTGACCTCTTATCGACTCACACTACAGCTGCAGTTCCATCGGGCGCTAAGTACATCGTTACCGGTGACATCACTGCAAGCGGTACATTCGTTACTTCAATCGTAGAGACCGAGGGCGCTGAGGCTAAGACTTGCTACAACGGTATCGGTGGTATCTATGGTCACTCAAACCTTTCGAATGTTGTAGTTGAGGACGCTGAGGTTTACACAAATCTCGCTGCTAACTACTATCCAAACGTAGGTTTGTTGTTCGGCTTCGAGCGCAACACCAACGTCTACGGTAAGAACTGTAAGGTAGGAGGTTCTATCTCGGAGTGGAACGTGGAGGATGAGGAGTACATCACTAAGCCTATCTCTGGCGAGAACTTCTTCAATTACATCTACAGCGCACCAGTTGAGAAGAGCGTTGCCGAGGGCGACGGTTGCTCGGTATTGGAGTCAAAGCCAACAATTCAATAACCCCAAAAACAGTTACAATTATGAAGAATTACTTGAGACCAGAATTTGAGATTTTCGAGGTAGCTGTCGAGGGCGGCTATGGCGATAGCGTACTTCTCCCAGGCTTCGGCTCGGAGAACGACGAGTTGGTTTACTAAGCCAATTAACCAATATCTCTATACGAAGAATCGGGCAGCAATGTCCGATTCTTTTTTTTCGCCACTCGAGCGATGCACTTTTAGTGCATATTTTTTCTCGTTCTAACTTTTTTTTGTATCTTTACGCAAAATATAGACTTTTGTAAGAGTATGGAGAATACCAAATACGATAAACCTGAAGTTGGACGAGGTTGTACCTTTGGTACAAACGAGCTCGGTGAGCCCTGCGCAAAGGAGGCACGCGGTTGTTTCCGTCTGCACGAGGAGCCTTGGCTTGCGGAGTATCCCGACAACTTCCCATCAGATATTTTCGAAGTTCGATTCAAGAATACACGCCGCTCATTCTACCAGAATGTCAACAACCTCGCACTCGAGGTGGGCGATATTGTAGCCGTAGAGGCAACGCCGGGTCACGACATCGGCATCATCTCGCTCACGGGCGATATGGTAGCACGACAGATGAAGCGCATCGGCTTCAACCCACAGAATGGCGAGTTCAAGAAGATCTACCGCAAGGCACGCCCTTACGACATCGAGAAGTGGCAGGAGGCTATCGCACTCGAGCACGAGACGATGATTCGCTCACGCCAAATCGCAGCCGATATGGGCCTCGATATGAAGATTGGCGACGTGGAGTACCAGGGCGACAAGATCAAGGCAATTTTCTACTACATTGCCGATGGTCGTGTCGACTTCCGTGAGCTCATCAAGGTCTTTGCCGAGCATTTCCATATCCGCATCGAGATGAAGCAGATTGGTGCTCGCCAGGAGGCCGGTCGCATCGGCGGTATCGGTGCTTGTGGTCGTGAGCTCTGCTGCGCCTCGTGGGTATCGAGCTTTTCGAGCGTAACAACCGGTGCAGCACGTGTACAGGATCTTTCGCTCAACCCGTTGAAGTTGGCCGGTCAGTGTTCGAAGCTGAAGTGCTGCTTGATGTACGAGTATGATGTCTATGCTGATGCGCGTCGTTCGATGCCACGCTTGCGTGAGCCATTGCAGGCTATTGATGGCGAATACTTCCTCGTAAAGAGCGATATCCTCGCCCACACAATGACCTTCTCGACAAGCAAGGACTCGATGTCGAACTTGGTGACTATACCAACCTCGCGTGTACGCGAAATCTTGGCCGTAAACCGCAATGGTGGCAAGGTGGAGTCGATTCTCGGCGAGGAGTTTGAGCCTCAGGTGGAGGAGCCAACATACCGCACCGAGGAGGATAGCATCACCCGCTTCGACAAGGCTAAGCGCCGCAAAAAGAAGAAGAATCGCTCGGGCAATGGCGGAAATCAGGGCGGCAATAATGGTGGCGAGTCGGCACCTCAGGGTAACAAGGAGAGTGCAAACGATGGCAAGGAGAAGCCTCACAACGACAAGCCTAACCACAAACCGCAAGGCGAGAAACCAAGCCAGGGTGAGAAGCAGAATCAGGGCGAGAAGGAAAATAACCAAAATGGTCAGAATAACCATCGTCGCAACCACAATAGAAACCGCAATCGCAACCGTAATCGACAGGAGTCGAAGCAGGGCGGCAAGCAGGAGTAACTAATCGGAAGATGAAGCTGGCGAAGGTAATAGTTGTAGCACTGATGGCCGTGGCACTCGGTGGATGTCTTGCACCGCAAAATGTCCATATGACGAGGGTTAATATGCGTGCGTGGAGCGAGACAAGCAACGTCGTCTACGAGAATAGCGACTCACTCTCACTGCGCAGCATAAACATCGCACTTCGCTACAACGACAACTTCTCTGCAACGCTACTTCCGATGAAGATTGCCGTAACAGCACCCGACAGCACCCGCTTTGAGGAGGTCGTCGAGATAAAGATTAACCATCCTCGCACCGCACTCACCGTAGCTACTACCGAGACTCTACCCTACCGTGACAGCGCACTCCTATCGCAAAAGGGAGCATACGTTTTTGCCTTCACCCCACTCGACAAAGTGCGTGGCGTAGAGGCTATAGGTATAGAAATTAGAGAGATAACAGAATAAAATGGGAAAAGATAAACTTAGAAAATTTGCCGAGAACTTGACCTTCGAGTGCTTCGTACAGCCTGCATTCGAGGAGATGTTCCGCACCGACCACCCTCTCAAGGGTAACTGGCGCAAGGATTTCTTCCACAACGACAACCCGATAATCCTCGAGCTCGGATGTGGTAAGGGCGAGTACACCGTAGCCCTCGCAGAGCGCAACCCCGACAAGAACTTTATCGGCGTCGACATCAAGGGTGCCCGCATCTGGCGTGGTGCCAAGACTGCAACCGAGCGCAAGATGGGCAACGTAGGCTTCCTCCGTGCCCGCATCGAGTTTATCACATCTCTCTTTGCCGAGGGCGAGGTGGATGAGATTTGGATCACCTTCCCCGATCCTCAGCTCCGCACCAAGCGCGCCAAGAAGCGTTTGACCGCTCCCGTATTCCTCGAGCACTACGCAAAGCTCCTCAAGAAGGATGGCTGGATTAACCTCAAGACCGATTCGCAGCACCTCTTCGCCTACACTTCGGCCGTAATCGAGCAATTTGGTCTCGAGTGCGAGGTGGCAAATAACGATATCTACGGCTCGGGCTATGCAGACGAGGTGTTGTCGGTGAAGACTGCCTACGAGCAGATGTATCTCGACCGCGGACTCCCAATCACCTATACCCGTTTCCAGCTCGGCGAGCGCACCTCGTTCCCGATGTTCAACTGGGAGGGCGACGACATCCTCGAGAAGGATGCCGAAGAGGAGCGCGCCTTGCAGGTGACAAGACGATAGCAGGGAATGCAGAATGCAAAATTAAAGACAGGTTCAGGCCTGTCTTTTTTTGTTTTTAAAATTGGTCTTAAGCAGATGAGAGCAAGGCAAACAAGGAGCCGAGTACATCCCACCACCAAAAAATTGCTTTTAAGGAGGCAAATACAAGGCGCACAAGAAATCCGCTTGCGCAGCATACTAAAGCGTATGTGAGCAAGCGGATTATCGCAGAGCAACGAAGTAGTTGCCCCTTAAAACAATTTTATTAAGCTACTGCGTTAGAGATAAGGAATGTTGCAGCAACTGTGAGGATCGCATACAACTCAGGGAACGCTGCGAGGATGAGGGTCTTACCCATTACATCGTGACCGTTACCGATAGCTGCGATACCGTTAGCACAAACCTTACCCTGGTAGATTGCAGCAGCGAGGTTTACGATACCTACGAGGAGACCTGCACCAAATACTGCAGCTGCCTGGAACATCGAAATCTCTGCTGTAAGAAGGCCCTGTACCATAAAGAAACATACGAAGCCATAGAGACCCTGCGAACCTGGGAGCGCCGAGAGAATCATGTAGCTACCGAAAGCGCCACCATTCTTCTTCATTGCACCAACTGCGGTCTGACCGCAAATTGCTGTACCTACTGCCGAAGCGATACCTGCCAAACCTACCATAAGTGCTACACCTACATAGGCCAAAATCAAAGCTGAATTCATAATTTTAATGTGTTTTAATTAGTTATTAAATTTTGTTTATTGTTATTCTTTTCTAAGTGGCTCGAATGAACGAGTAGTCATCTCGAAGCCGGCATTTTTGTAGAACTCCACGAAGGTCAAACGCATTGGGTGTACGAATGACGAAATCGCAGACATAAAGAGGTTGATACCGTGACCCACAAGCAAGATGGCTGTAGCTCCAAGAATCTGGAAGATTGTACCTACGCCAAACTGCTCGATGCCCGAATCAAGGCCTGTGAGACCCATAGCGAGCGAGTTGAATACCTGTGCCAACACACCACCCGACAAGCCGATAGCGAAGAGTCGGATATACGAGAGCACATCGCTCAACAAGCCTGTTATATTATTATAGGTATCCCACAATCCCGAAGCGACATTCATAATAGGGTTACGCTTCACATTGTTCAAGAGGAGCATCAACGCTGCACCCACGCCCATAGCGATGTAGAACGCCAACGACGATGTGGTGAAGCCCGGGATAACCCAGCTCTCATCGAGCATCTGCAAGCCTCCTGCAAGGCAGCCCGACAACAACACGATAAACCAACCGAGCTTTGCAAAGACGGTGGTAATACCGAAGTGGCGCGCCTTGAAGACGATATCGAGCAACATACCCAACAAAATCTGGAATACTCCGAGAGCCAATGCCCAAGTGAAGAACTTACCCTGGAAGTCGAGGAACGGAATAGGGCAAGTAGCCATATCCTCATATCCCATCAACTGCGGAATGCTCATTCCGAACAACGATCCGGTATACAAACCAAAGAGAGTTGTAGCACCACCGCATACCATTGTGAGGTATGCAGCCTGACGCATCTTTGGAGCCTTCAACGCCAACACGAGACCGAGTGCGAAGATAATTGCACCATAGCCTGCATCGTTCAAACAGATAGCGAAGAAGAGCATATAGAACGGAGCGAAGAATGGAGTCATATCGAGAGTTCCGTACTTTGGCAATGCGTACAAGCCACCAATCATCTCGAACAAACGAGCAAAGCGGTTGTTCTTCAACTTAACAGGTGTCTCGTCCTCCTCGGTAGGATTCTCCATGATATAGACAACATTCGGATACTCATCCAAGAGAGCGTCAACCTGAGCCGAAGTCTCCTTCTCAGCCCAGCCCTCCATAACGAGCAATAAGCCCTCAGCAGCCTTATCGGCTGTAGCCTCGATACGGACATCCTGCATCTGGCACTTCAAGGTTGCGAGCTCCTTCTCGATCTCGGCACGAGCATCAGCCACTGCGCTAATCACAGCGTTCTGCTCAGCTACAACTGCGTTGTTTGCCTCAATCTGAGACTTAATCTCCGCATTGTTCATAGTTGGAGCCTTCTGCTCCTGAGCATCGATTGCAATCTCCTCCTTACCATTGCCGATAACGACAAAGCGAACGGTCGAGTCATCCTCACCCACAACGGCGATATTGAGGTTTGCACCCCACTCCTCGACGCTCTTCTCGAAGGTTGCGCGCTGTGCTGTAAAGTAGCGAAGCACCACGCCGTTCTCAGCCAACTTAGCGAGTGTCGCGCAGTCGAAATCGCCCCAAGCAATCCACTCATCGAGCAACTTCTCCAAGCGTGCGCTCTCCGACTTTGCAGCAGCAATAGCCGACTGAGCAGCAAGGTAAGAGCTGAATGCCTCACCCTTCTCGATCTGTGCGCCACCTGCAACATAATCGTCGCCTGCAGCGAACTGCTCGAGTGCAGCAAGTGCCTTGTTTCGGCTCTCGATAGCGGTTACGAGCTCTCTATCACCCTCGGTTGGCTCCCAACCTGAGGTGGTAATATCGACCATACCAAGCTCACGCAAACGCTCGATAAAACGCTCGCGCTCCGCCGAGAACAGCACGATATTGTATTTCATCATCTTTACAATCATCTCTCTCCGCCCTCCTTTGCGGCAGCCTGCTGGCGAGTTTTGACGATTTTCTGTGCCGACTTAGAGAGGTTCTCTTCATCCTCCATAAATCGTTTAATCTTACGTATGGCGTCCTCATAGCCAGGTATCTGCACCTTCTCATAGAGGTTCACCTTTTGAGTAGTCTTTCGACGCGCATAGTCCAAAAGTGCGGTTTTGCGGTTGTAGACCTCGAACTCGATGCCCAAGGTAGCAATCTTGCGCAAGAGCTCCACACCATCGCTGTACCACGCTGGTGAGGTGAAGAGGTCAAATGGCTTAACCTCGAACTGCACCTCATTAAGTACAGGGATGCGGACACCCGCAATCTTCTGGGTTGACAAATCAACTTCTGCAACGCGAACAAGGGTACAATCAAACTCTCCCCACAGAGCCACCATGTAGTCGTACTCGGCCATCAAGGCGTCGAGACGCTCACGATACTCCGCTGCGGAGTCCTTCGCACGCTTAACCTCGGAGCGCAAAGCCGACTCCTTACTCTTGATGGTAGGGAGGGCCTTCTGGCGCATTTTCAGCTGTTTGCCGAGCTCGCCGAGCGAAGTCTTATTATATTGAAATTTGATTGCCATCGTTTAATTATGCTTTCCAGTATTTCTCGATAAGTTCTGCCTTGATAGCAACCTCCTCCTTCGAGAAGTTCTCTGCGAAGAGGCCCCAAGCTGTATCAAGCATCTCGGTGATGTCGATGTTAACATCGATAGCAAGCAACTTCTCCGAGTATGCCTTAGCAAACTTCAATGCACGCTCATCGTACTCCGACAAGTCGAAACCATTCTCCAACTTAGTCTTTGCGTTGGCAGCATCAGCATAGAGACGTACGCAGGCATTCATCACCTGAGGGTGATCCTCGCGAGTCTTCTTACCGATAACGAGCTGCTTCAAACGAGACAACGAACGGAATGGGTCGATGATAACCTTACCTGTATCAGAGTCGTTACGGAGGAAGAGCTGACCCTCGGTGATATAACCGGTGTTATCCGGAATCGCGTGGGTAATATCGCCACCCGAGAGAGTTGTAACGGCGATGATGGTAATCGAACCACCGTTAGGCAACTGCACAGCCTTCTCGTAGATCTTTGCCAAATCCGAGTAGAGCGAACCAGGCATAGAGTCCTTCGAAGGGATCTGGTCCATACGGTTCGATACGATAGCCAAAGCATCGGCGTACAAGGTCATATCGGTCAAGAGCACCAACACCTTCTCACCCTTATCCACTGCGAAGTACTCCGCTGCGGTCAAAGCCATATCAGGAACGAGGAGTCGCTCCACCGGTGGGTTCTCGGTTGTATTTACGAACGATACGATACGGTCCAATGCACCTGCATTCTCGAACACCTGCTTAAAGTAGAGGAAGTCGTCGTTTGTAAGACCCATACCACCGAGGATAATCTTGTCAGCTTTAGCCGAGAGTGCCACATTTGCCATCACGGCGTTGTATGGCTGATCCGAATCGGCGAAGAACGGAATCTTCTGACCTGTTACGATGGTGTTGTTCAAGTCGATACCTGCGATACCAGTAGCGATGAGCTCCGATGGCTGCAAACGACGGAATGGGTTTACGGTAGGACCACCAATCTCGCGTGCCTCACCCTCGATAGGCTCACCGCCCTCGAGTGGTTCACCGTATGCGTTGAAGAAGCGACCTGCCAAGTTGTCCGAAACGCGCAACTTTGGTGGCTCACCCTGGAAGATAACCTCCGAGTTGGTAGCCAAGCCCTCGGTACCTGCAAACACCTGCAAGGTAACATTGTCGCCCATAATCTTTACCACCTGTGCGAGGCGACCGCCTACGGTTGCCAACTCATCGTTACCTACGCCTGTTGCGCGGAGCGATACTGTCGCCTTGGTGATATTGTCAATCTTTGTATATATTTTCTGAAATGCTCGTGTCATAACTTTTCTTTATCGATTTACGTGGTTAGCGATATAAGCATCAATTTGTTTCTCGTAGTCGTAGAACTTCTCGCTCTGCCACTCTGCATAGTTCATCTGACGGAAGAGGTTGATCAAGCCCTTGAAGAACTTAGAGCACTCGTCGAAGTCAACGAAGTCGAAGTCGTACTCGCAGATTGCAAGAACCTTCTTGTACATCACCTGCTGACGCTCCATAGGACAGTTTGCATCGACATCATCGAATGCATCCTGCTGCAAGATAACGAAGTCGATCAACTCGCTCTTCCAGAAGCGCTCGTGGTAGTCTACAGGTACACCGTCGTCACCGAGGATGTTAATCTGGTCGTTAGCCTCCTTACCACGCTGTACGATAGTCTTACCGCGCTGTACCAACGATACCCACTCCTTCTCAATCTTCTCACCGAGGTAAGCCTCAACCTCAGGATACTCCAAATACTTAGAGTACGAATCGAGTGGATCGATAGCAGGATAACGCTTCGAGTCTGCACGACCCTGCGAGAGTGCATAGAAGCAACGCGCTGCCTTCTTAGTAGACTCGGTTACAGGCTCCTTCAAGTTACCACCCGCAGGAGATACGGTACCCAAGAATGTTACCGAACCTGTCTCTCCATTGTTCAACTTAACCAAACCTGCGCGAGCATAGAAGCTCGAGATGATTGCCGAGAGATCCATAGGGAAGGCATCCTGACCAGGAAGCTCCTCCAAACGGTTCGACATCTCACGCAATGCCTGAGCCCAACGCGAAGTCGAGTCAGCCATTACGAGAACCTTCAAGCCCATCGAACGGTAGTACTCACCGATTGTCATACCTGTGTAAACCGAAGCCTCACGTGCTGCAACCGGCATGTTCGAAGTGTTACAGATGATGATGGTACGCTCCATAAGCTTGTGGCCAGTGTGTGGGTCAATCAACTCAGGGAACTCCTTGAAGATCTCCACTACCTCGTTTGCACGCTCACCGCAAGCCACGATGATGATGATATCAGCCTCGGCCTGCTTAGAGATTGCGTGCTGAAGCACAGTCTTACCTGCACCGAACGGACCAGGGATAAAGCCTGTACCACCCTCAGCCAATGGGTTGAATGTATCGATTGCACGAACACCGGTCTCCATTACACGCGATGGACGTGGCTTCTCGGTATAGCAACGGATAGCCTGCTTAACCGGCCACTTCTGCACCATTGTGATGTTGTACTCGTTGCCATCAACATCGGTTACTACTGCGATAGTATCGGTAACCTTGTACTCGCCTGCTGCAACTACGCTCTTAACGGTGTAGTTACCGGTCATTACGAATGGAAGCATAATCTTGTGAGCAACCCACTGCTCCTTAACCTCACCGAGCCAAGCTCCTGCAGTCACCTTGTCGCCCTCCTTAGCAAGCGGAGTGAACTCCCAAGTCTTCTCGAAGTCTACTGGATCTGTGATCGAACCGCGAGCGATGAACAAACCATCCATCTTCTCGAGGTCGTTCTGCAAACCGTCGTAGTTACGCGAAAGCATACCCGGAGCCAATGTAGCCTCGAGCATATGACCCTCAAACTCCACCTTGTCGCCGATTTTCAAACCACGGGTGCTATCGAAAACCTGCACATAGGCATCATCGCCTATAACCTTGATGACCTCAGCCATCATCTTGGTCTCACCTGCATAAACATAACAGATCTCGTTCTGACCAACCGCTCCGTCAGCCTTAACGATAACGATGTTCGAGATGATACCGTTTACTTTTCCTGTTGTTTTCATTATGTTTGTTATAATTTATTAATCTTTTCCTTGCCATCGAGCTCCGATACGAGGCGGTCGAACATCTCACGACCTACCTTAGCATCGAGTGCCGCCCAACGTGCCACCATATTCACCTTTACCAAGTACGCGATAACGGCGTTCAAGTCGAAGTAATCGAAGGTTGTCAACTCCGAGAGCTCAGCCCAACGGATATTATCAATCTTACGCTCCTTCTCAACCATGTTGCGCTCGTCGGCTACCGCAGCAACCAACTGCTCAACAAATGGCAACTCGGCACGCAAACCGAAGTCTGCAGCCGAACTACGCGACAACGACTCCACTACAGAGTCCTCGCCCACAATAACCTGCTCTACTGCGATACCCTGCTGACGAGCTACGGTCGCAGCCACGATATTGCGGATAGTGCGGTCCATCTTCGACCACTCACGCAAAAGACGCGACTTTGACGCTTCGCAAGCCTTGTAGTAGGCAGTCATCAGCGACTTCGCGAATGGCTGTGTCAAGTCCATATCCTCGGCATCCTCGCTCTCGGGTGAGGCATAGGCGCGCACCACCTTAGCGATTGGCTCGGCAAGGCGTGATGGCTGACGCAACTCCTCGTCCAACTCCTCGCTCGACAAGCGACCGAGTGTGTTGTACTTCGAAGAGCCATTGCGACGGCTGATCAAGTTCTCGCAATCGTAGTAGGCGTAGAGCAACTCCACCGCCTTCTTATCCGACGATGAGAGCACCTCCATCACCTCCGCCAAGATAGCCTCAACATCGAAACCTTTGGTCTCGGCATCGAGAGCATACTCGCGGAAGCCTGCTACTAATGCATAATACGAAGATGAGAACATAGCTTAAGCGAAGAGTAATTGTGAAACCTTCTCACGCAAGTACTCATTGAGCAATGCCTCGAACGACTCATCGGTGAACGAGATGTAGTAACCACCATCCTTCTCGCCTACCTTGAAGCCATTCTTAACCTCCTTCGAGTAGCCAACCTCAACACCTGCGGCGAGCAACTCCTTAGCCGAAGTCTCGAATGCAGCAGCAAACTCGGTCTCGAGAGCTGCAGGGAGCAACGCCTTGAGCGAAACCTGCTCAGCGGCACCCGACCAGTTCTTAGCAACCTCCAAGAGGAGCTTCTTCACAAACTCTGCATCAACGCTGGCAGCCTTAACAGCCTCGGTTGATGTCTTAGCGATGATAGCACCTGCCAACTCGCTCTTAATCTTAGCTACAGCCTGACGGCCTGCCAACTGAATCTCGGTCATCGAGTTCTTCTCGGTATCGGCAGCCTTAGCCTCAGCCTTCTTCACGATCTGCTCAGCCTCGGCAGCAGCATCAGCCAAAATTTTGGCAGCCTTCTCCTTAGCCTCAGCAACCAAGCGGTCCGCCTCGATGCGGCCCTTCTCCAAACCCTCGCCATAGAGGCGATCGGTCAACTCTTTAAGCTTATTTTCCATAGTTTTATTATTGATTGATTTTGTATATTTATGTTTTCTCTGTTCAATGTATTGCATACACGTTTACGTACACGCGCGCAAATTCTTCGCAAAGATAGTAAAAAAAAGCAAATTACAAAGTACAAATCAAAGATTTATGCAGAATTAAACGAATTGGAACAAAAAGAGAGTAACTCCTACCCTGCCCACCAAAAGGTCGACAGCGATAGGAGTTACCCTTATTTTTAAGCTTTGCCTGCTACAGCGCGTTAATCCATCTCAATCAATACACGTGGATTGCAAGCCGCAGATGTAGCCTTATCAGCACACCACATATTCAAGACATAATAGTATGGTAATTTATCTGCTGCAACCTTAATAGTACCCGTCGAGAATGGCTGCAATACCAATCCCGCGCCATTTTTCTTACCCTTGCGGATATGGTAAGGTATCGAAGATATATTTGTCACAGAGATTGTCTTTTCGCCCGATTCTGACACGCTAATAACCTTAGCGATAACAGATGCGTTAAACAAGTCTGCCAACAACTTTGCATCTCCCATCACATTATCCACGCCGTAGGCGAGTGTACGTCTTTCAACAATAGCCTCTTTGATAGCCTCCTCGGTACACTCCTTTGCAAAAATAAGGGTACAAGTGCGGAAGTGGTCGCGATAGAATGTTGTGGTGTGCGAATCTGTACCTGCTCCAACAAACAAATTCTCCTCGGCACAACGATTGAGCAACTTCGGCCACGAACCACGACCATTAATAATCTCGATACCATCAATCAAACCCTCCTGGTAGACCATCTGATGCCACTCGTTTCTATCGGTAGTGCTTCTGCGCCAACCCGGATGATTATGCATTATAAGCGCCCCTTGAGCCTTAGCCTTGCGGAAAGACTTCTCGACAACAGGATCGTATATTTTGTTTGCATCCTTGATAAAGAGAGCATTGAAGTGACCATACTGGTCGGGGTGACGAGAAATCTCCACACCCGGAATAACCAATACTCCATATCGCTTGCCATAATGCTGAGCCGAGATATTCGGAACATTCAAATCGACCAAAATACCATCCTTGTCGGCAGCCTCACGGTGGATGAGGTTATTCTTCGCCTTCGGAGTTCCACCTTTGTGATAGCCCTTCATATAGTCCAAAAATGTCTGCTCGTTTGTACGATACTCGAGGTGGTCGGTTATCGCGAGGATATCCAAGCCATCGTTATAAGCCTCCAGCACTCGAGCCTTCGGCATCAACGAGCCATCCGAGAATGCTGTATGAGAGTGAAGATCAGCCTTATAGATATTATAACCATTCACCTGCGGCAGAATCATTTCAACACGCTTAGTGGTGTTTTTACCCAATGCAAACGTATCGGGATTCTTCTGTGCTACGACATTAGCAAAGGTAAAACATACCAATGCCAGAAGTAAATAAAATCGTTTCATAAGTTATATTGTTTTAAGGTTTTTCAGCAATTCTAAACGCAGAGTACTATTTGACGGTGAACCACTCGCCCCACGCAGTTACGACATAGTCGAATGGGACCTCTGCCATCTTGGCAAACGTGAGCCAAAAAGCCTCACGGTGATCGATCGTATGACCCATCTCGTTCTCGTGACCGGTAACGATATAACGTGGGTTGAAATATGGCAACACCTTAGCGATACCACCAGTCCAGCAATTGATAATCAGAGCATCAATCTGAGGCAGCGCACTCTTGACATCAGCAAGATACTTATCCTTGCCCTTTCCACTCATATCGCCCGTATGGCATACGGTGTACTTCTCAGGCGTAGTGACCACATAAATATTATTCAAGAGCTTACCCTGGAAGCCCGGAAGGATTGCGACATCAATGGTCTTACCACTAAGCAGTTTCAATCCGAACTTCTCGGTCGACTCATCATCGCGACGATGGGTTACACCCACCTTATCAACGAGGATATTAGGCGTAGCGATAACGGGCTTACCTGCCGCAATAAAGAGGTCTGCAACTTCGCCATCAACGTGGTCGCCGTGGTTATGCGTGAGAAACATCACATCGCACTTCTCGACAATCTTCTGCACCAACTCCATCGGGAGAATCGGGTCTTTATGACCGCGGCAGCGACAGCGCGAGATATCGAATGCGAGGGTCACACTCTTGGTACGAACAACGAACGCCTCGTTATAGATTTTGTAGACACGCATACCGCGCTTGAGCGGCTTATCCAAGTCGGCAATAAGCTTCGTTACACGCGAATTGACAAACTCACGGAAAGCCTCCGAATTGTCATTTCGCGTATCGTGCAACAAGGCATCCAGATTATAGAGCGCCATCTTTCGCTCGATAGGAGCACCTACCACAGGAGGAAAGGCATCCAAAGCCTCATCCACCAACTTGAAGGTATACTCACTCTGCACCTGGAGATAGTAGTCAGGCTTGCCGTGGAACCTATACGACTTGGCCTGCGCCGAAACTGCCATCATCGCAAAGAGCGAGAAGGCAACACCCAAAACGCATTTCACGAATCTCATAATCGTATCAATTAAAGAGCGAACTCAGCCTTGATAGTCTCAACTGCATCGAGCTTCTCCCAACCGAAGAACTCCACCTCACGCTCTACCTCAACGCCGTTCTCGATAAACTTAACAGCCTGAGTGTAAGGGCGATTACCAAAGTGGCCATACGATGCTGTAGGCTCGAAAATAGGATTCTTCAAACCGTAGCGCTTAACGATAGATGCAGGACGGAGATCGAACAACTTACCGATGCGCTCAGCAATCTCACCCTCGCTAATCGAGAGCTTGTTTGTGCCGTATGTATCAACATAGATTGAGAGTGGCTGAGCGATACCGATAGCGTAGCTCAACTGCACCAAGCACTCATCTGCAACACCTGCGGCAACCATATTCTTAGCGATGTGGCGAGCAGCGTAAGCAGCCGAACGGTCAACCTTCGAAGAGTCCTTACCCGAGAATGCACCGCCACCGTGAGCACCACGACCACCATAGGTATCAACGATAATCTTACGGCCAGTCAAACCTGTATCGCCGTGAGGGCCACCGATAACAAACTTACCTGTTGGGTTTACGTGGAGGATATACTCCTCGCCAATGAGCTCAGCCAACGGGTCGTTAGCACGCTCCAAGCGAGCCTTAACACGTGGGATAAGGATTGTGCGAACATCCTCCTTAATCTGTGCTACATCAACATCCTCGTCGTGCTGTGTCGAGACAACAATTGTGTGAACACGCTGAGCCTTGCGGTCGTCACCATACTCGATAGTCACCTGGCTCTTCGAATCCGGACGGAGATAGATCATCACCTCACCCTCGCGACGGATAACTGCCAACTCCTTCAAAATAACATGCGAAAGAATCAAAGTCGCCGGCATAAACTCGCGTGACTCGTTCACAGCATAACCGAACATAATACCCTGATCACCTGCACCCTGCTCCTCCTCAGAAGCACGCACAACGCCCTGGTTGATATCCGACGACTGCTCGTGGATAGCCGAGAGAATGCCGCACGACTTAGCGTCGAACTGCAACTCGCTACGATTGTAGCCGATACGGTCGATTACACGGCGTGCAGTGCCCTGGATGTCAACGTACGAATCCGAGCAAACCTCGCCCGAAATTACCACCAAACCTGTTGTGCAGAGTGTCTCGCAAGCAACCTTTGCGCTTGCATCACGACGCAAGAACTCGTCGAGAATAGCGTCTGAAATCTGATCGGAAACCTTATCAGGATGTCCCTCTGATACCGACTCCGAAGTAAACAAAAATCCCATAGTAATATACTTTTTATTAGTTAATTTTCAGCTTTTTGCAAAGTTGGGATTTCGCAGGCAGACGCGCCAAAAAAGATAGTTGCCGGTTTAGCACTTTTTTATTGTGGTTGCAATCAGTCCAAATCCCTCCACATTTGCGGGTGCAAAGATAGAAATAAAAACTGAAAAGCGAAAGCGGAAAACGGAAAAGTTTCGTACCTTTGCGCGAAATTTCACAACTAAACGAAGAAACCGCACCATTATGCAACGTATTATACTATTTATCAGCGCTCTTCTTATTTTCGTATCGTGCCAGAGTGGCGCTCGTCACACATCTGTGGCAGAGGAGGCTATCGTAGTCGACACCCTACCCCGTGAGAAGCGCACACGACTCCTCTTTGCGGGCGATGCTATGTGCCACGGACCACAGCTCGAGAGTGCACGTTGCAGCGACGGCTCGTACGACTTCAAAAAGTCGTTCACAGCGGTAAAGCCTCATTTCGACAGCGTCGATGTAACAATCGTAAATCTCGAGACTACGATTGCGCCCGACACTCGCTATACGGGCTATCCAACATTCTCATCACCAAAGGCTTACGCCGAGGCTTTGGATTGGCTCGGTACTGACATTGCACTACTCGCCAACAACCACTGTTGCGACCGTAGCGGCAAGGGTATTCGCTCGACCGTTGCGACGCTCGACACGCTCGGAATTGCCCACACGGGAGCCTTCGCAAACGAGGAGGAGCGCAACCAGAATGCCATCCTTCGTTTCGAGTCGCAGGGCATCAAGTTCTCGCTCGTAAACTACACCTACGGCACCAACGGACTCCCGACACCGAAGGGTTGCTTCGTAAACCGCATCGACACGCTCCAAATTAAGGAGGATTTGCTCCGCGCAAACGAGGATGTCGACTGCGTAATCGCCTGTATGCACTGGGGCATCGAGTATCAGCGTCAGCCATCACGCGAACAGCGCAAGCTCGCCGAGTTCCTCCACCGCAATGGTGTAGACCTCGTCATCGGCTCGCACCCACACGTCGTGCAGCCATACGTTGCTACCGACAGCCTTATCACCGTCTACTCGTTGGGCAACTTCGTATCGAATCAGCGCAAGCGCTACACCGATGGCAGCATCTTGGCTGAAATCGAGGTGGTAAAGAGCCCCGAGGGCGTCTGCAGCTACTCGTTGAAGACCATCCCTATTTGGGTCAAGACTCCGGGTCACGAAATCGTATCGTCGGCATACGACAGCGAGGTGGAGCTAAACGCAGAGCAACGTGCCAAGTACGAACTCTTCCTCCGTGATACCGAGTCACTTCTCAGTCGCGGCGTGAAGTAGCATAAAATTGAGAATATTTATTCTCATATTTTTGTTTTTTTAATAAACATTCACTATTTTTGTAGGCTAGTAAAACGGTTCTACCCCTCTCCCCCGGAAACGTCGGGGGGGGGGTAATTTATTGTTTATCAACACTTTAGCAACTAAACAAAACTACATAACGACTACAATACAATCAAACAACTAAACAATAGAGACTTTATGAAATTTTTATCCAAACTCTTTTTGGTGGCAGCATCGATCGCTGTAGTATCGTGTACCACCGATGTAACTGAGGACCTCGGCGTCGTAGTCGGAGGTCAGACCGAGGTCGTACTCTCGCTTGAGGCTTCGCGTACTCAGCTTGGCGAGAAGGCCGACGGCATCTATCCTCTCTACTGGAGCGAGGGCGACCAGATTTCGATTAACGGAATCGCATCAAGCCCTATCGCTGCAGAGGATGCAGGTGCGGCAGCTGCAAAGTTCACCATCGACGGTGTGCTCAGCTACCCTTACAATGTGGTTTACCCTGCTGCTTCGGCAAATGAGGTAGTATTCCTCGAGAAGCAGAGCTACACCGAGGGCTCATTCGCTCAGGGCGCAGCTCCGATGTATGGTTACGCAGAGAGCGCAAACAGCGCTATTCAGATGCGTCACCTCGCAGGTGCTCTCCGTTTCGATATCTCGGGTACGGCAACCCTCTCGAAGGTGGTTGTAACTGCTGAGAGCGGTAGCCTCGCAGGTACTTTCGCAGTTGACTGTGCAAGTGGCGAGTTGGTTGCAGTAGAGGGCAAGACTTCGAACACTGCATCACTCCACTTCGGTGCAGGCTTGGCGCTCACTTCTACCCCTACCCCAATCTACCTCGCAGTTCCAGCAGGTAGCTATGGCAAGGTTTCGGTAGACATCTACTCGACTGCGGGTGAGGTTATGGCTACTCAGTTCGACACCACTTCGAAGCCTGTTTCGGTAGGTATGGTACGTGAGTTCGCACCTATCACCTACAACGGTAAGCTCGACACTTCGGACTTCGTAATCGATAGCAAGGAGGCTCTTATCGCATTCGCTGCAAACCCAACCAAGTCGGCTATCGTAACTGCCGATATCGATATGAGCGGTTACGACTGGACTCCAATCGAGGGCTTCGAGAATCTCACATTCGATGGTGGCAACTTCGAGATTAAGGGTTTGAATGCCCCTTTGTTTGGCGCTGCAACAAACGTAATTGTTAAGAACGTATGCATCGTTGATTCGAATATCAAGATTACAAAGTCTTACGCTTACACCTATAAGGGCGAGACCACTCAGCGTGTATACGCGGGCGCGCTCGCATATTATATTTGGAAGGGCGAGATTATGAACTGCTCGACTTCGGGTAAGATCGAGATCGATATGGTCTTCACAAATGCCGATACAACTATGGAGTCAAGCAACACCTACGCTATAAGTATTGGCGGTGTTGTTGGTCTTCTCCGTGATTTGACAACTATCACAAAGCTTACAAACCACGTTGATATAACAATCACTTCGTTGTTCGGCGCTATGGAGAGCAGCCAGTTCTACACAAGCATCGCTGGCGTTTGCGGCCACGCAGCAGGAACAGCAACCATTAACGAGTGCTACAACTACGGAGATGTAACATTTGTTCCGAATCAGGGTACAAATAAACTCCGTATGGGCGGTATATTTGGCTACTGTCCGGCATTGGCAAGCGGTGATAGACTCGAGAATTACGGTGACCTCACAAGCAATGTGTCGACTACTGCCGACCAGTACATCGGTGGCGTTGTTGCTCGTCCAAATACCGCTACAGACTTCACAAACTGCAAGAGCTGCGGTGCAATCACCATCGGTGCAGACGTAACTTTGGGCGATGAGATGAATCTCGGCATCTTCGCAGGTAGCAACTCTAAGGGTACAACACTCACCAACTGCGTATCGACAAACAACGCAGAGGGCAAGGGTATCACACTCGCTTGCGATTGTGTAAATATCTACGTAGGTTTGGTCGGTCGATTCCCGACAAGCTCGAAGACTTTGTACAACCACGCTATCGTAAATTGTACAAACTCGATGGATATGCACCTCACATCGGACTTCTCGGCTACGGATTCGTGCTACCTCACTTTTGGCTCTGCAGAGAATGACTCTGATGCGAACACCGCTTTGAACATCACCAACTATACAAACTCAGGAAACATCCTCTTCGAGGGTCAGTCAACATCTTATTTGGCACTCGCTTCGATGATTGGTTATTGGAGAACTAAGAGCAACAGCAAGCACGCATTGACAATCACCGACAGTACCAACAAGGGTAACATCACCGTAACCGGCAAGTGCTGCTACCGTCCTTGTATCGGCGGTTTCATTGGTTACAACAGTGCTACCTATGTAAACTTGACAAACATTCAGAACAAGGGTAATATTACCGTAAACAATGCAGTTGACGGTACACTCACAAACTGGACTTCGATTGGCGGTATTATCGCTTATGACGGTCAGAAGACTCAGTATACAAAGTGCGTAAACAGTGGCAACATCACCGTAACCGGTAACTATGAAGGAGAGTATAAGAGCGCTGCAGTGCCATTGCGCGTTGGCGGTATCGTAGGTTACACCATCTCTGACCTCAACTTCAATGAGGGTATGGCTAACACCGGTAACATCACCGTTGGTGCTGAGGGCGTTACAACCAGCGTAAAGCAGCTCTTCGTAGGTGGTCTCTGGGGTGAGTCAACAAAGGAAGCACCTGCAGTAGTTATGGTTAACCCAACCAACACAGGTAACATCACCGTTACAAACGTAACGAACGCAAATGTCGAGGGCTCATATATCGGTGGTATCATCGGTAGATTGAATGTTAATGTATCGAACGCTCAGTGCTACGCTGAGATCAGAGCTAAGGGCTACACAAATGTAGGTTGGATTATGGGTGCTGCTCGTAGTGCGAACTCTAAGGCTGTAAACTGCAAAGTTGGAGGTTACATCCGAGTAATTGACGAGGAGGATGAGAGTGAGTCTATCCAGTACATCACTGAGGCCGACTACTTCAACTACATCTATGGTAACGGCATCAATACCGACTGGAGCGACACCGACAACTACGACGGTTGCACAGTTCTCACCGAGAAGCCTGTAATCAATTTGTAAACCCTTAAAAGCAGTTACATCTATGAAAAATTACGTAAAACCTGAATTCAATATTTACGAGGTAGCTGTCGAGGGCGGCTACGGTGATAGCATCCTCCTTCCTGGTTTCGGAAGCGAGAACGATGAGTTGGTATACTAATTTGAATATCAGCATAAGAGAAGGAGAATCGAGCAATTCGATTCTCCTTCTCTTTTATGACTTATAGCGATTAGAAAATTCCGCTGTTGTATCTCTCGACGATAAGGTTTAACACATCGACATCTTCAATCTTGCAAACCTCTCTAACCGTATCGGCTACACCCTGCTTTTCAATCATCGCAGCCAACTCCGCACTCTGAGCATCATCGTCGGAACGATACGAAAGTGCTGCCGCAACCGCCGTAGCGAGGTGGTTCACCTCAACACCGTGCTCCAAAGCCATAGATATCGGATGGCTGAAATAGAGCTGAGGCGAAAGCTTGCGCTTAGGATCGTGCGCCACACGTCCCGTGGTGTCGCCGAGGTATGCATTCGCAAAGCGCTTCAATATCTTCTTGGCATATGACTCCTGCTCCTCCATCGAGAGTCCAAACTTGCGCACCAACGCCGTACCACTCTCCTGCATCGCACCCGCAACGATATCTCTTATCTGCTCGTCGCACACAGCCTCGTGAACATACTTGTAACCCTTGAGAGTGCCCAAATATCCCGTTAAGCAGTGGGCGGTATTGAGCGTAAAGAGCTTGCGAGAGATGTAGGCATCGATATCATTTACGAAGTGGGCAGCACTCAAATTTGGCAACTCTCCCACCACCGCAGTATTGTCGATGCACCACTCAAAGTCGGGTTCAACAGCCACATCGAGAGGATTCGCCATCGTGATAATAGGTACGATGCGGTCAACGCAACAATCCACAAATCCTACGCCCTCACCCACTACATCCAGGTCGACGAGTTCCGCAACAAGTGCACGGAACTGGCTCGTTGCACGGATGCCATTCTCGCAACAGAGGATATTGAGAGGCTTAGTCTCGCCCGCAGCGTGGCGACGCTCCAAGCCTTGCGCCACAACCTTCGCCACATCGGGCAGATAGGTCATACTCACCGCAGTGGTGATAACGTCGGCCGATGCGACCTGCGCCACCGCCTCATCCGAAGAGGCTAGAATAGCCGAAATGCCACCGATGTGCTGCACCGACGGCTCATCGCCCACAAGGTGAATATCGTAGCCGCCATCACGATTCATCGCCTCCACAACCAAAGGTTGTGCATCGGCAAAAGTAACCTCGTAACCCGACTGACAAAGAAGCGCACCGATAAATCCACGACCGATTTTTCCAGCGCCAAAATGGAGTGCTTTCATAGCTTAACTTTAAGTTGTAATTTATTACGCAAAGTTAAATTTTTTTTGCTCTAACCAAAAGCGTTAAACGATAAATTTCACTACCTTTGTGTAAATAAACCTATAGAACAATGAAAAAAATCGCACTCATCGTTGCACTTGCACTCATCGGCGTGGCATTCGCATCGGCTCGCACCACCTTCAACATCAAGGATTACGGGGCAAAGGGCAATGGCAAAACCTCGAATACGGAGGCTATAAACAAGGCTATCAAGGCGTGTAACGAGGCCGGTGGCGGTATCGTATTTGTACCTGCCGGAAAGTATGTATCGGGCACTATCGAGATGCTTGATAATGTGGAGCTTAACCTCGACAAAGACGCAGAGCTGATTGCTTCACTCGACTTGAAGGACTACAAAAATTATGTCTGCCTTCGCGACGATTTTATGAAGTACAAGGTGGCCTATACCGAGTATTGGAATCGCGCATTCATCCTTGCTCAGCGAGTGAAGAATATCGCCATCACGGGCGAGGGCGTCATCAACAGCAACCACCTCGTAGACCCTAATGGCGAGGGACATCACCGTGGCCCTCACTGCGTAATGTTGGGCGAGGTTGATGGTGTAACCATCCGCGGTATTCACATCACCGAGGCATCGAACTATGGCGTGATGGGCTATGAGGTCGAGAATGCCGTATTCGAGAATTTGCAGTTCACAAAGGGTCACGACGGCATTCACCTTCGTGGTGCAAAGAACCTTATCATCCGCAACTGCTCATTCGAGACGGGTGACGACTGCATCGCGGGAGGCTTCTGGACTAACACCTCGATTAAGGATTGCTACCTCAACAGCACTTGTAATGGCATTCGCATCATCTATCCGGTCTACGACATCGAGATTGCACGTTGTAAGTTCGAGGGCCCGGGTCACTACCCACAGCCTCACTTGCCAAAGTTGAGTGGCAAGATGTTGGCTGCGATGATTGTACAGCCGGGCGCTTGGTGGCCTGCAGTGGGTGGCGTCGAGGATATGCATATCCACGATATCGAAATCGACAATGTACGCTGCGTCTTTGCGTCGGATTTGAAGGCTAACACCTGGTCGAAAAACCTTGTTATTGAGCGCATTAAGGCAACAAACGTAAACTATGCCGCACTCCAGATTGAGAGCTGGAAGGGAGGCGTCTACGAGGATGTTACACTCCGTGATATTGACATTCACTACCTCGGCCGCAACGACGAGAAGGCTAAGCGCGGCCTTATCGCTCCTACCCGCGAGTCTCGCACCGTACCTTATTGGGCAATGTTTGTTCGCAATATCAAGCACCTCACATTGGAGAACTTGAACTTCACCTTCACCGGCGAGGAACACCGCACCCCAATCGGCATCCACAACGTGGCTAAAATCGACATGAAGAGCGTAAATGCGCAGCAGACCGACGACAAGGAGATGATCCACGCAGTCGACTGTCCTCTCGTTCCCGAAACCGTCTCGAAAAACTATATCCCTATCACCGTCCTCAAAAACGCACGATAAAGGATTTGGGCATTGAGAGAGATTATAATCCTACAAAATCGAACGGCGGCAGAAACCGAGAGGAGAGCAAGAAGTAATGGAATGGGCATTAAACCAAAGGTTTAGAGGATAAATTAAATAGCGGTAGCCAAGTTTATTTGAGCTACTGCTATTTGATTTATTATCGTAGTTGCGCAGCAATAATGACAATTACATAACTCGCAGACAACTCTCCCGAGGTGCAACAAGCTGAACGATTCTGCTCGGTGGGTACGAAAAAAGAGAAGTTCCACCAACTCCCATATTGCTAATAAAGAAAGTCCCCCTCACAGGAGGGGGATTTAGGGGGTGGGTAACACACTCTTATGCTCGGTGGGTACGAAAAAAGAGAAGTTCTCGCGAACTTCTCTCGTACACTACGATGTTCTATTTTCGAACGAGTTTCTACGAGACTTAGCTAGACTTTGGGCGTTAAAATCCATTATACCTGATCCAGAAAGTCCCCCCTTAATCGAAAAAGTCTATTCTAAAAAATAGGGAAAGTTCTATTGTTATATAGGACTCCCTATTAGCGGTTTACAATGCCGTATTCCGCCTCTAAATTAGTCCCCTAATAGGAGGTTAAGTAGGTATGCCGTTGTCTGTTCTGATAGTTGTAATAGATAAAAAAACAAAAAAAAGTTTTACTATTCTTGACTTTTTTCCCTATGTTCTCATATTTATTAATAGAGTAGGAAACAAAAACACCTACTAAGTTTATATATGGAATACAAAAGAAAATACAGAGAACTTGATGACGAAGTAAAAAAGAAGATTAGTCAAAGTTCACGAGGCAAGAGAAAGAGTTTCTCTCACCGTCAGCATTTATCCCAAGCTCTCCAAGACTATTGGAAAACTGTACCTTCAAACAAGAGCATTGATAATAATAGTGTCAAATCATCAAACATAGATGAGTAATGGAAGGTTTGGGAACATTGTTATTGATGAACTTCGGCTCTGCTATTGTGCAGAGCCGGAGGTTCTGTCCTCCTTACAGGGGGTTCCCGTTGGAGAGAAGGTGGATTTTGATGAATTCTCTCTTGTTAGAATTACATCTCCACACATAAAATACTCTTTCAATGTAGCAGACACAAACAATAAGACTATTGCCTACCTATATTTTGGACTTCATATTCAAGATGACAATGAATATGGATTAATATGGTTGAAAATAGAGAATAGTATATTGTATTCTGATAGACTACAATCCATTATTAATGTTATTAAAACCACTTTTAATCTTCAATTTAATAATATAACTGTCATTGATTTATCCTTAGACTTAAAATTCAACATTGCCTACGCTATCAGAAAATACATGAAAGATCCAGCCGTAACAACAATCATTAATGGAAAAGCAATCAAGGATAGAAAGAAGGTTATAAAAGATATGTTCTACATATATAAAGCATCTATTGACAGAATCAAAGAACCTTCATTGTACATAGCACAACAAAAGGCGATGAAGAATAAGTCTAAGGGGTTACACATGAAATGTTATAATAAGAAATCAGAAATTGAAGAACATTCAGACAAAGAGTATATCCTCAACTTTTACAATAACCCACAAACACTACATAGATTGGAGGTTCATCAAAACAGAGATAAAATAATAGACTTCTGTAAAAAGTCTGGTGTTGAGGTTTCGGAGGATTTGATATTTGATAACAATATACTTTCGGAGATGTTTTTTAATCATCTGAGTAGTCTGCTGAGGTTTACAAAAGGGAGATGTAAAATAGATTGGAGAGAGGTATTAAAGTTGAAATGACAGGACTATATATTAATAAACCCTACCACTGCATATATTTTGATACTATTCAATTAACAATTAAGAAGATAGATATTGAAATATATTGCATTTAATAAAATTAATAGATATAGTAAGATTAATACTATTAGATATTGTATCAATTTAATTATGTTACTTTATAATCTTATGGGAAGCGTGAAAACCTCCCATAGATTGTATCAGATTAACTTAAAAGATTAAAATACTATTTTATGAACAGGTATGTGACTATTACAATATGAATACATTGTATCAAAATTGGATACTTTTATTGTATCCGAATTTAATACGAAGTACTTCAAAATTTGATACCAGTAAAGTATCAAAAAATGAGTGATACAACATTAATTTATAACATTATTAAAGTTCTTAATATCTTCTATTTTAGAAATAGATAATTGTATTTTTTCTGATACAATGTCCCATTGGGTGTTGTTTGTTTGTGAAAAGTTTTCTAATTTTGTAACGCTGAACGGTTTATTATGAACCGAAACAGCAGACATATAGAAAGTGTTTTCGCAGTCCTTCTAAGAGAATCTGACAGTTTTCAAAAGCAAAAGGATATACGAACAACACCTATTTCTTGTATAGTTATGTGCGACTATGCCTTTCTCGGCATATACCTCATACTATTCAAGTGTGGGGCATTGTATCGTTTGTTTTTGCTTGGGTTTTGTCAGAACCTTCTTAGAGATAAACGGGAAAAACTCCACACTTTCTTTTTGTGAACAATCCATTTAGGAGTTAATGGGATTAGCGAAGTATGATATGCCTCGCAAAACACCACTATTAAACGAGATTATTCTTGCGCTTTTGGAAGAGGGGATACCAATGACTGCTAAGCAAATTGCAAAGTTTATTAATGAGCGATGCGCTTTGCCTTACACTGTCAAAGAACACAATATCATAAACTGTATAAAGAACGGCAAACAGGCAAATGACTATGTAAGCGTAGATACCCAGCACAAACCGTACATATTTGAACTAAAATAACTATAAAAAACAAATTACTATGAAAAAGATTTTACTTTCGCTTGTCCTTGTGACAAGTTTGGCACTTACATCGTGTCAGTTCGATGATTCGGACATTTGGGGCAAACTCGATGAGTATGGTGAGTCTATCAAAGACCACGAAGAGCGTATTTCGGCCCTTGAAGAGCTGTGCAAGCAGATGAACACCAACATTTCTGCTTTGCAAACTCTCGTTAATGCACTTGAAAAGCGTGACTACATCACCAATATCTCACCTATTCGTAAGGACGGAGAGGAGATAGGTTACACCATTTCATTTGCTTACAGCGATACTATTACCATCTATCACGGTAAGAATGGCGCAGACGGACAAGATGGAGCAAATGGCAAAGATGGTTACACTCCACAGATTGGTGTAATGAAAGATGTTGATGGTATCTACTATTGGACTCTCGATGGTGAGTGGTTGCTCGATGCAAAGGGTAACAAGATTAAGGCAGTTGGAGTTGATGGAAAAGACGGACAGGACGGAACTAATGGCAGTAACGGTTCAAATGGTACTGACGGAGAAGATGGAACCAACGGCACTAATGGTAAGGACGGAGCAGATGGTATCACTCCACGCTTGAAGATAGAGAATGACTATTGGTATGTATCTTACGACAATGGTGCAACTTGGGAACAACTTGGCAAGGCAACGGGCGAAGATGGAAAAGATGGTCAAGATGGTAACGATGGTGCAGACGGTAGTGACGGTGCTGATGGCGAGGACGGAGATAGCATCTTCAAGAGCGTAACCCAAGATGACGAATATGTCTATTTCAACTTGGCAGACGGTACAATGATTACTTTGCCGAAGCACGACAAGGAGAATATCCAATTTGAGGACTTGCAAGTAAAGGCAATCTGCTGTAAGAATTGGGATACCAATTACGATGGGGAACTCTCCTATGCAGAGGCAGCAGCGGTGGAAACTATTGGAACAAAATTCAAAGGGAATACTAACATCGTAGCATTTACGGAATTAAAGTATTTTACAAGCATTGTTGAAATACCAAATTCCGCTTTTAAGGACTGTTCTTCTTTATGGAAAATTGTGATTCCATGTGAGGTTTCTAATATCGCTTCATCATCATTTATGAATTGTACATCACTTACGACCATAATTTTTGACACAACAAAAATTGAGCGAATCAGTGGAGGTTTTGATGAGGATGTTTGCTATGGCGCTTTTGCTAATTGTTCTGAACTTCGCAGTATAGTTATACCGAAAAGCGTTACAATAATTGAATCTGCTGCATTCAAAGGATGTTCTAAATTAGATTCTGTAAAATTTGAGAATGAGAGTTTGTTGACTGAAATACAAGGAGGGTTTTATAACTCTTATCATTATGGAGCATTTGCTGATTGTGGAGCATTAGAAAGTATAACATTCCCTGTAAATTTGAAAGTAATTGGAGCGGCATCTTTCAAAAATTGTAAAAACCTTAAAAATGTAATCTTTGATGGTGAGTCTCAGTTGACAGAAATAGGCGGTGGTTGGGTAAATGGAGAATCATATTGTTATTATTACCCACATGGAGCATTCCAAAATTGCACTTCATTGTTATCTATCACTATTCCTGCAAATTGTAAACTCATAAAACATGCAGCATTTTATGGTTGTTCCAATCTTTCTGTTGTAGAGTTTGAAAAAGGTAGTAAATTGGAAACAATCAAGGGTGCTTACTACAAACATAATGTATTGGGGTATATTGGCGCCTTTGCCCATTGTACGAATCTTACAAGCATTGTTTTACCATCAAATCTCAATGAAATAGGCACTCACACTTTTTATGGTTGCACAAATCTAAGTTCTATATATTGTAGCGCTATAATCCCTCCTGCTATAAAAACTGAAGGATATAATTTGGGTTCTGCAACTCCTTATTCGCCATTTGCAGGAATTGCAAGCGGAGCAAAGATATATGTACCTGCTACCTCTTACGATACTTATGTATCTGCAAATTATTGGTCTTCGTATAAGTCAATGATTGTGGGTTATAACTTTGAATAATTGTTTAATTGGTTGGTGGTTTAATCGCCACCAACCACAGCATTCTGCAAAAATGAGTAATCCCAAAACCGTAGAGGAATATATTGCTTACCACATTTATATACCCACACCCAAATATAAGTTAAATAAAGGGGATGTGTATAACACAAATACAATCAATAGAGATTTCTCACACTGTGGTGCAGAAAAGCAGAAAGCAGAAGAATTAGTTGAAACTGTTAGAGGATATAAACTGCCTTCTCGTCAGAAATGTTTGTTCGTATGTAATTCCCAAGAAGTTCGTTATTGGTATAACTATATTTGCAAGAAGAGAGCGAATGGAATGTGTGTTGCGGTTGTATGTAAATTAAAACTGAAAGGAACTCTTTTTTGGACTTATGCTGATTACTTTACTATGGAAGCATATTGGAATCCCGACGAAAAACCAATTGAGAAAGAAGGTTTGTTCGAGGGGGAATATGAAGTTGTGGACATTTGCAACATAGATGATTTCCATTAGTAAATAGAAGGTTTACTATTGGCGACTTCACATATTGTGAGGTCGCTTTTTTGTTGAGGATATGATATGTTGAGATACAAAAAAGCAACCGCAATTTGCGGTTACTAATTGGTGTTATAGATCCGGCCTCACCCTACTTAATCGACAGCAGAAGATTCTCTAAGTCTGTCTTTGTCTTGATACGATAGACTTCTCCTTTATATTCAACGAATCCATTCAACTCCTCTTGCGGTTCACCGTCATAAACGAACAAGTCGGTGAATTTTACACCCAACACCTCCGCTATCTTCTCCATCTTGGTAGTATTGGTAGTGTTGAGGAGTAAATTTACATTCTGCTTGGCAATCCCCATCATCTCTGCGAACTGAGTCTTTGAAATACCTCGTTCTCGGAGTATCTCTTCAATGCGTAATTTAATCATATTACCTGTTTTCTTGATTATAAATGCAAAGTTATTACAAAAATCCATAAAAACTACTAATAGTAATAAATTATTTTTACATTAGTAATAAAATTTTAGTAAAATAATTTGCATTTGTAATAATTTATTATTACCTTTGTATCAACAAAAAGAGATAACAAAACGATATAGTGTAATAAAAAATCTTACAGACTATGGGAACAACAGCAATTATCGCAATGAACAATTTTGATGCTCACCGAGCAATGGTTATCGCACACAGAACAAATGATGCATTTGCAACAGGTATGCTCACCGCTTCAATCAAGGCATTGAAGGCAGAACTTGCAAAGCGTATCGTTAAGATTACCTTCTTGAAGAAAGACGGCACTATTACCACTCGTCACGCAACAACTACTCCAAGTTATGCAGGACAATTCGTCAATGGTAATGGTTATTGCTCGGACACTCGTAATGTGGTGTCATTTATAGATGTAGATGCCATAGGCAACAAGTGGCGTTCATTTCGATACGAGAAGTTGATTTCTTGGGAGTAATTAACGGGAGGGGAAACCCTCCCATAAAACACAATAGTATGACAAAGGTGGTGATATACGCACGAGTGAGTACCAAAGTTCAGGACTACAATAGACAACTTGCGGAGTTGAGGGAATATGCCCGTAAGATGGAGTATGAAGTCGTAGCAGAGTTTACGGAAAAGATAAGCGGAGCGAAGAAGGTGGAGGAGCGTCAAGCACTCACAGAACTACTTGCCTACACCGAACAGAACAGGGTGGATAAGGTGCTTATATATGAGTGTTCACGCCTTTCAAGACGAGCGGTGGACTTCCTGAGTGTGATAGATTATCTTACAAATCGCAAAATCTCCGTTTACATTCATCAGAACGGACTTGAAACATTGCTACCAAGTGGACAGCCCAATCCAATTGCACAGTTGGTGATGGGTATCCTTGCGCAGTTCAACAGTATGGAAAGAAGTCTAATCCGTTGTAGAATGGAGAGCGGTTACAACCATTTTAGAGAGGGCGGTGGAAAAGTTGGTAGAAAGGAGGGATACCGTAAATCAGTCGAACAAATGAAGACAGACTACCAAAAGGAGATTCAATTGCTGAAAAAGGGTTTATCTCTCCGAAATGTGAGTATTATCACCTCAACTTCCGTAAATACACTACGAAAATTGAAAAATTTATAAAAATAATCCTGTCCAAATTTTGATTTTTCAAAAAAAATTGTATATTTGCACAACAGTAGGCCTAATATGGGAAATTGTTAGGTGATTCTGTAATATAAAATCACAAAATTTAAGAAAATATGAGTCCATAGATAGGGATTGCTGTGCCGATAAGGTACGAGGGTTTGAAGTTTTCCCCTGCCGAACAGAAGTCTTAGTGACACCATAGGGAGTGCGTAAGAGGTCAAAAACGAATAAACCCAATGCTCAAAAAAAGGAGAAACGAGCGGAGGGGTGCGAGAGCACGATATTCTAAATACATAATGTTAAGCATAGGAAGATGCAAAGAAATTTTAAGAAAACACAACTGTAATTTAACAGATGACGAGATAAAAGATGTAAGAGACTTTTTATACACTCTTGCCGAAATTCAAATAATGGTAGAAAAACAACTTGCTGAGAATGAAGAATGTTATACTATATTGTAGAGTTAGTAGCGATGAGCAAAAGACAAATACCAGTCTCGATTTTCAAGAAAAGAAGTTGAGGAAGTATTGTAACGAAAAAGGGTACAATGTTATCGCCTGTTACCACGAAGATTTCTCGGCAAAACACCACGATTTTCAAAGACCTGAAATGAGGAAAATTAGAGATTACTGCAAGAAGCACAAACACGAAATCGATTTGATACTATTCCTCCGTTGGGATAGGTTTAGTCGCAATACGGAATTTGCCCTTGCTTTCAAACGAATTTTTCTTGATGGTTGGGGTATTGAATTCAACTCAATAGAAAGTCCTATTGATTTTAATAGTACGGAGTGGCCGAGTTTTTTATCGGTAAACTGTTCCCAAGCACAAAGCGAGAACAACAAAATTAGTCGCCGAACCAAAGATGGTATCCGAGAGACACTATTATCGGGTAGATGGCCAGGCGTTGCCCCAAGAGGTTACAAAAATGTGCACGCCGTTGATGAAAATGGAATGCCAATTGAGAAGCGAGTTGAAATTAATGAAGAAGTCGCTCCGCTCATTAAACGGATATTTAATGAGGTAGGGAAAGGGATTGAGGCACCCGCTAATATCAGACGACGAATTGCCCCGCAGATACCTGTTAGTTCATTTTTCTTAATACTCAGAAATATATTTTACAAGGGTAAAGTCAGAGTTCCTGCGACAAAAGACGAACCTGAGATTATTGTAAATGGTATTCACACTCCGCTTGTTACCGAAGAACTATTTGACAGAGTCCAAGATATTTTAGATGGAAAACGAAAGCACAAACCAAAACTAACGAAACCTATCAAACCTGAATTCTACCTCCGAAAACACTTAGTTTGTCCAATTTGTGGAAGGTCTATAACAGGAGCGTTCAGCACGGGCGGTAGTGGTCAAAAGTATCCTTACTACTTCTGTCCTGAGTCGGGCAAACATCTAAGAATGTCAGCGGACAAGGTTAATAGTAAATTTATCGAGTATATCCATTCATTGCGGCCAAAAGATTCAACAATCGATTTATATATGAATATAGTGAATGACCTTCGTAAAGATGAACTTCAAGAGGTTAATAATGAGATAAAGAAACTAAGAAACGAATTGACAGAAATAGAACGAAAGATTGACCAAATAGACGATAAGTATCTTGATGGTCGTATGTGTGATGAGGACTACCATAGAATGTTAAATAGACAAAAGACAAAGAAACAGAAAATTCAAGATAGAATTGATATTTTGAGAACCCCTAACTGTACTAAAATCGAACCACAGTTGAAATATGCTATATCATTGATAGACAATATAGATACATTCTTTTCAATGGCACCAACTGAGGCAAAAATTAAGATATTGTGTTCGATTTTTTCAGGGAAAGTGGAGTTCGATGGAGAATTTTTTCGAACAGAGGAGTTTAATAGGGTACTCACTCTCATCTATCAGACAGACAGTTTGTTAGAAGAAAATAAAAAAGGTGAAATTTCCAATTTTTCAGAAAATTCCACCTTGGTACCCCCGAGCAGAATCGAACTGCTATCTAAGGTTTAGGAAACCTTCGTTCTATCCGTTGAACTACAGGGGCTTACTATGTAAAAAATGAAAAATAGGCGAAAGTTTTACCTCTTTCATCGTGCAAATATACAATTTTTTTGACTACCTTTGCGCCGTTCATTCAAAGAAAGTCAATTATTTATGAAAAAAAGAGCCTTTATCGCCATCTTAGCCCTTGTTTTGGCAGCGTGCGCAGACAAAGAATTATCAGTGGAGCGTTTCCTCGCATCCAACACAAAAACCGTTCGACTCTACTCTATCGATGAGAAAGAGAACGTAACCCAAGCTATGAGCTTGACTCGTGGTCGCAAGGTAAACGCATACTACGGTCAGAGCATCGAGGTCGACGATCAGGACTACATCAAGGTGGAGGTTGCTCCAAAGGAGTTTCTCTACGCAAAGGAGCAGTCGCTCGTCGAGACTCGCAAGGCTGTAGTGTTGGAGAAGAGCTTGTGGGTGCGCACCCCTGCTTCAATCATCACCGAGCGTGAGACTTCGCTTATCGGCGGTCAGACCGCAAAAGGCGAGGAGCTTGCAATCGTGGACTACGACTCGTTACGCAAGGATGGTTCGGTACACCGCTACTTGGTTCGCCAGAATAAGCTCGAGGGATGGGTATACGGAAAGTACCTCGTGAACAACAAGGAGGAGGCTCTCAAGAACTATAAGGCTGAGGTCTACGACCCTATTCACTCGGCTATCAAGAACCCATTTGGCGGAGGTAAGGCTATCGAGTGCGACTTCTACCCAAGTGAGCGTGTGCAGTTCGAGAACAACAAGATGCCTGAGGCTTGCTACTCGTTGTATATCAACATCTCGCCATTGGCTATCGGCAACATCGACACATACATCAACTTTGCAAAGGAGACCAAGATCAACACCTTTGTAATCGATATCAAGGATAACGAGTGCCCAGGTTACAAGGCTGAGGCGATGGCTAAGTTCTCGCCAACAAACCACAAGTATGCCGGCTCGAAGAAGGAGGCGATGTACAAGAAGGCTGTAGAGCGTCTCCACGAGGAGGGCTTCTACGTTGTTGGTCGTATCACCTGCTTCAAGGATTCTCACCTCGTGAAGGATCACCCTGAGGTAGCTATCACCGAGCTTGCTACAGGCAATCCGTTCAAGCATAACAAGGCATACTGGCCAAGCCCTTACAACCGCTATGTATGGCAGTTCAACGTCGAGTTGGCGAAGGAGGCAGTGCGTAAGTTCGGCTTCAACGAGATCAACTTCGACTACGTTCGTTTCCCTGACCGTATGACCAGAGTCGAGGAGTTGGTAGACTACCACAACCTCTACAACGAGTCGAAGGTTCAGGCTATTCAGCGCTTCGTGCAGTACGCTTGCGACGAGATTCACGCCGTAGGTGCATATGTCTCGGTTGACGTATTCGGCGAGGCTGCAAATCCAGGCTATACCACAGCCTATGGTCAGTACTGGCCGGCTATCTCGAATATCTGCGATGCTATCTGCGGTATGCCTTACCCAGACCACTTCTCGAATGGCTACTATGGCATTCGTCAGCCGTGGAATCACCCATACGAGATTCTCAAGGCGTGGGGTGAGCGCGTACAGGCTCGTCAGGCTGTAACTCCTACGCCTGCTGCAGTGCGTACTTGGATTCAGGCTTATCCGGTAATGAAGCACGTAGATAAGAATGGTTTGCTCTACGATGCTGAGGATGTTGAGAAGGAGATTCGTGGTCTCTACGATGCAGGTTTGACAGGCGGTTACACCACTTGGCACTCAGGCTCGAACATCACAAAGTATAGAGCTCAGAAGGGTGCATTCTGCATCGATTACCTCAAAGAGTGGAAAGCAAAAAATAAGAAATAGTGAAGATGAGAAGATTTTTAATTATCTGCGCAGCTATCGTGGCAAGCCTTTGCGTATCGGCGCAGGAGACCAAGACAGCTACAACAGAGACTATCGAGGCTCGTGTTGCGAAGAGCGAGAAGCGTCTCGCTGCACTCGAGAAGGTACGTCAGTATGCGAAGCTCTCGGCATTTATGCAGGGTGAGTACGACTACGAGTGGCTCTCGCAAACAGACAGCAAGGAGAAGACCGGCACATCGTCGTTCTACCTCCGTCGTGTACGTTTCACCATTGCGGGCGATTTGTACCGCGGTGCTAAGGGCTCGAAGCTTGACTACCGCGTATACTTCGACCTCGCTCGCGTGAAGTTGCCAAACCCTAATCCGCTCCTCGATATGTGGATTCGTTTCCAGCCAGTGAAGGAGTTCGGAGTACAGTTCGGTCAGTTCAAGAACCCAATCACCTTCGAGGCAAGTATCTCACCTTCGAAGTACGACTTCATTGACTTCTCGTATGCAGTGTGCAACCTCGCAAAGATGGGCGCTGACGACGTTGCAGGATACAATGTAACAGCACGTGACGCTGGTTTCCAGTTCTTCGGAGGCTTTGTTCACCGCGACGGCTACAGCATCATCAACTACAACGTGGGTGTATTGAATGGTAGCGGTATCAATGTCAAGGATGACAACAAGAGTAAGGATGTATTCGCGAAGTTGACCATCAAGCCGACTCACGACTTTGCCTTGGCAGCCTACTACCAGTGGGGCGAGGCAAACCTCTCGAGTATCAAGAATAGCGACAGCGCTAAGTGGGCTGAGTACGGCTGGAGTGGCAATGCTCAGTATGTGACCACACACCGTTGGGGAGGTGGTTTCAACTACGATGGCAAGCGCGCATTTGCTCGTGGTGAGTACCTCGGTGGTTTGACCGGAAATCTTGCATCGGAGGGTCTCTATGTAGAGGGTGGATATCGTCACCACTTGCCTAAGGATTTGGGTATGATGTGGTTGGGCGGTATGGTGGACTACTTCTGCCGCAACACCTTCGACTACATCCACCGCGACACTCAGAATGCTGCTGTCAATATGCGTTATTCGATCTGCTTCGGCTACCAGCCACTCAAGCACTTCCGCTTCCAGTTGGCATACTCGTTGAAGCACAACATCAACGCCTCGGCTACCGTTCTTCCATTGCAGAACAGCTTGAAGTTGATGGCTACAGCATCATTCTAACATCAACCCTGACTCCCATCAATGAGAAGAGTTTTAGCTATCCTATCAGCCATTGCTTGCGTCTTTACGTCAGCAATGGCTGATGGTTTTTCCACCTCGACCGAGGAGGGCGTTCTCGCAGCTATAGCTACGCGACTCGACAAGAACGAGAAGCAGATTGAGCGATGGGAGAAGATCAATAAGCTCGTAAAAATCAACGGATTCGTACAGGGATTGTACGAGTGGTCGGACGACCGCACGGGTGACGGCACGACTGGAAAATCGTCATTTGGCGTGCACCGTGCACGACTTATCGTGGCAAGTGAGTTCTACAAGAGCAAGAAGGGTCGAGTGCTCGATTTCTGGTCATACCTCGACTTTATGCTTATGCCCAAGAGTCCAGTTCTCGACCTGCGATTCGGCTATAAGCACTCGAAGGAGCTCAACATTATAGTGGGACAATTCCAAAATCCGATTCACTTCGAGGAGCAATTCCGCCCGTCAAAGTTTGAGTTCATTGACTTCTCATACGCCGCCTGCAACCTCGCAAAGATGGGAGGTGGCGATGTCACAACCCAAGACGTACCACTTCGTGAGACAGGATTCGCCATCTACGGAGGATTCATCCAGCGCAACGGCTACAGCATCATCAACTACAACATCGGATTTCTCAACAATGTGGGCGCCTTCACACGCAATACCAACCGCAGTGGAGACTTCTTCGGCCGTATCTTCATAAAGCCTACAAAGGCACTCGACTTTGCCATACACTACCAATGGGGCGAGGGTAACTTCTCGAGCGTGAAGCTCAACAACCCCGACATCTACGCTACATACCGCTGGAATGGCAACCCCGAGTACCTCGCAATGCACCGTATGGGAGCAGGTTTTTCCTACATCACCAACTCAATTTTCGCTCGTGGCGAGTACATCTGTGGCTTGACAGGAGCACTTCCGTCGGAGAGTTGCTACCTCGAGGGCGGTTACAAGCTCCATCTGCCACGACAGCTGGGCTTCGCATGGGCAGGTACGATGATTGACTACTACTGCCGTGACACGTTCGACCTCATCAAGCGCGACACTCGAAATGCCAATATCGATATGCGCTACACCCTCAGCTTCGGCTGGGAGCTCTCGGCCTACTACCGCATTCAGTTGGCCTACTCGCTTGAGCAGCGTCTGCACTACACCTTCGCCAATAACCGAACTTTTGGCAATGGCGTAAAGGTCTTGGTCACTGCATCGTTCTAGCACCTATTTTTCACACTTTATAATCCCGCAAAATCACTTTGCGGGATTTTTTATGCCCTCTACCCTATAGCCATAGACGACCACTCCTACGCCCACGAAAATAGCCAAAGCATAGAGCACCGTGTCGAGGTGCAACCTATCAAGTCCCATCGCCACAGCAAGAGCTATCGCCACGACGGGTTGGATATAGGCATAGATGCTCGTGAGGGTTGGCGCCACCCATCGCAACGAGTAGTTGAGCAGAAGATTTGGCAGATAGGTCGGCACAATAAGGAGAAAGAGCGTCGCCAGCACCACCTCCACGCTCATTGCCGAGAGGTCGGTCGTGACGATATCGTGTGCACCAATGGGTAACATCACAAGCGCCGAGCTGCAATATATCCATCGCAGCAACGTCGTGATGCGGTACTTCGACACAAGCCCCTTGAAGTAGACCATATACAACGCCGAGGAGCAGGCCGAAGCAAAGATTAGGAGGTTGCCCTCGATACCCGACTGTTCGTGCGGTTGCTCTCGGCTCGAGATGATTACAGCGATCGCTCCCGCCATACCAAAGAGCAGACCTATAACCTTCAGTTTTGTGAATCGCTCGACGCCGACAAAGACCGAGAGCAGGAGGACGAGAAGAGGTGTCGTGGTGCCGATTATCGAGCCATCGATGGGCGAGGTGTGCGCCAAGCCGTACATCATACATAGCTTTTTGACAGCACCCATCAAGAGTCCAGCACCTACGATTTTGATGCGATCACTCGGCTCTACCCTCTCGCTCTTCTCCCAAATGAGTGGCACCAGCGACCACGCCGCCGCAATGGCCAGCGCCCCCGCAACCATAGCCAAAGGTGCGACGTAGCGACCGAGGACGAGGCTGTAGAGCGGATAGTTGCACGCCCACACTATATTGCACAGCACCAGCGACAACTGCGCCAATGCACTCTTCGAAATTGCCATATACCCTATCGATTAATGGCTATTTACCGACAAAGAGTGTGCCGCAGCCTCAAGGTGTATTATGCAAGCAGCCACCAAGTATATTATGCAAACATTCTACACCCTACGAAAAAGTCAAGAGTTCCGAAGAAAAAGTGTGGTCAACTTTTCGGTGTGATCAAATAATAACAGCGACCATCGAAAATGACCGCTGTTACTGTTACCATACAACGCAAAGGGTTATTTGGTGATACCCTTCTTGAATACCTTCCACCTCTTAATGAAATGTCCCAATCCAATAGCACCAAATATCAAACCGATTATATAATGCGCCATTCCCATAGAAGAGCCTTGACCTTCTACAAACGCCAACAACAGAACTCCTGTTATTGATACCGCCAAGAAGAGTATGGTTACAAGCATCGTTATCTTGCTTTTAAGAGTATAACTACTTGCCTTAAATAAGGTCTTGTACCACCCCCAATGCTGTTTAATGTGAACGATTGCAGTTACCAAAAGAGCAATGTTTACGAAGAAATGTATCACAGACCAAGTATGCCAAACATCGTGCGTTTGAAAGTCATTGGCATAATGAGTCTTTATACCCGTAAGAAGTGATGCTACAAATAAAATGACCATACAAAGGTCTGTTCTAAAAATCGGTTTCATAGATGTTCTGATTAGATGTTTACAAAGATAACGATAATTATAACAATTTATTGTCCGCCTCTATTCCGCCTCTACGGAGGATTCTTCCACCGCGAGAATTTCAGCATCCTCAACTACAACATCGGATTCTTCAACAACGTAGGCGCCTTCACCCGCAACACCAACCGCAGCGGCGACTTCTTCTGCCGACTCTTCGTCAAGCCGACAGAGGCGCTCGACATCGCCGCACACTATCGGTGGGGCGTTCGCCTTGCCTCGTGGCGCTATGAGAATAAAAGAGTCTCCGATGGTGCGTTCAAAACGCACTACCTTTCACTTTGTATAAGGCGTATTATGCAAGCATTCTACACCCTATATACAAAATAAAAGATGCCACCTTTTATGGTGGCATCATCGTAGCCTCTTTTGCTCTTCAGAGCTGTTGACGAGGCTTGAACTCGTGACCTCTTCCTTACCAAGGAAGTGCTCTACCACTGAGCTACAACAGCATTGCGCTTCTAAAGCGGGAGCAAAAGTACAACTTTTTTTTGACTCTGCAAACTTTTCGTGCAAAAAATGACAAAAATCGCATAAACAATCAGCTTCTCAAAAAGAACTACGCCCCTCTTTCGAGGAGCGTAGTCATTCAAAATCTGAATCCGACTAGTATCAAATGTTCTTAGTAAACATCTACACCATCAACAACAACATTGAGCTTATCCTGACCCATAGAGTTCTTGTTTGCCCAAAGAGTTGTGCCTGTGTTGATACCCTTATCGTTAATCTCGAAGCCATTAACAACGGTATTGTTTACAACCAAGTTGTAGCTTGCGTTGTAGTCGTTACCAATCTCGATAGCAGCCTTCAAATCTGCCAAACCGCCATTGTCGTTGAAAATACAGTCGTTGATAGTCAAGTGAGTATTAGCCTGACCATAGAGGAGCATAGCCTTACCGTCACAGTTGAATACACAATTTGTGAAAGTTGCTACAGGAGCACCCCAAGTCCAAATATTGTAAACATCACCCGAAACATTGAATGTACAACCCTCGAATACGCTATTATCATACAATGTGAAGGTACCGTTGATTACGCAGTTCTTGTAAGTTGCCTTGCAACGTGCATAACCGATATAAACAGTCGATGGAGTGTTAATGCTGATATTCTCGAAGGTTACAGTCGAGCCATCCAATGCATAGTTGCAACCCTCATAGCTACCAGTAGTATTGTTAGTAGCGATTCTTACATCCTCAGGGTTTCCGCTACCGATAAATGTCAAAGTCTTGCCCTGTGCGCTATTTGGCAATACATATGTGCCCTCAGTCAAAACAATAGTTGCATTATTAACGATAGCTGCACTAAGCTCAGTCGAGTTTGTAACGCTTGTAGCAAAGAGGTTATCTTCAACAGTAACGTTGTTACTATTGGTAACCTTGATATAGTCTACATCCTCACCCTTGTGGTTGAGAATAGTATTATCCTTAATTACAACAACAGCATCGCCACCACCTGTCATTCTTACGAAACGTTCTTGGAGGCCCTCCGCCTGGTTGTCTGTAATAGTTACATTTCCACTATAAACACCGCCATCAACTGTAAGGAGCATACCATGCAATGCAGTATTCTTGATAGTGTTGTTGGTAATAGTTACATTCTCAGTCTGACGAAGCTCACAAAGTCTTGCGATGCCATCAACAGCATTACCAGTAAGAGTAATATTCTTAGCAGCAGTTGCAAATGTTGAGTTGCTAGGGTTACCACTACCATAGAAATATACGAAGTTTACCTTGTCATTATTACCGTTCAACACGCAGTTCTTAACTGTAAGACCATCGACATTGATATAGGTCAAGTCAATGAACAACGGAGCTGAATAAGAATGTGGTGGGTTAACATGGCTATCTGTGAACTCTACAGAATCAACTACGAGATTCTTAATGTCAACAACATAACCAGTGCTGCCTTCAATATGACCAGCAACAACCTCAATAGCCTCAACGGTTGCTCCTGCCGCACCAACAATAGTAAGATTCTCTACCTTACGGAGCATCTCATTACGGTAAACAAGATAGTCACAACCAGTTACAGTATTTGCATTGCCAGCCACTGGACGCAAATATACAACACCATAGTTCACTCCCGCTGTGAGATTAACAATAGTACCAGGAGTAGCTGCATCAAGAGCTGCCTGGAACTCTGCAGTATTAGCTACCGATAAAACCTTAATATCCTCATTGCCATCGAAACCAGGCTCGATAGTTACGTTGATATCAACGTCGCTGGTGAGCAACTGACCATAGATGTTAGTGCGGTAGTTGCGCTGTACAGGTACAGAACCTACAGTGCGAACCTTCTCAGCAGTACCGTTAGTGTAAGTGAACTCCACGTCAACGAGAGCCTTGTCTGCGCTAACGAGCAAGTAGTTCATAGCCATATAC
>JAZLCQ010000033.1:0-65285 GCA_045614285.1 Alistipes sp. | reverse complement strand
TATGACGGCAAGGCGCAGTATTCGTGTATGCCTAACAGCAAGGGCGGTATTGTCGATGACATCATCATCTACCGCTACTCGGAGCAGAAGTACCTCATCTGTGTGAATGCTGCCAATATCGAGAAGGATTGGGCTCACATCTTGGAGCAGGGCAAGGCATTCGGTATGCGTGAGGGCGTGGAGTTGGAGAACGCTTCGGACCGCATCTCGCAGTTGGCGGTGCAGGGACCTCTCGCTATGAAAATCGTGCAGAAGATGTGCGAGGAGGAGGTTGAGAATATGGAGTACTACACATTCAAGCAACTCAAGTTGGCAGGTTGCGAGGTTATCCTCTCGATGACAGGCTACACAGGCTCGGGTGGTTGCGAAATCTATATGCACAACGAGGATGCCGACCACATCTGGGAGGAGCTTTGGAAGGCGGGTGAGGAGTATGGCCTCAAGAATATCGGTCTCGGTGCTCGCGATACTCTCCGCTTGGAGAAGGGCTTCTGCTTGTATGGCGACGAGATTGACGATACTACCTCGCCAATCGAGGCGGGCTTGGGCTGGATTACCAAGTTCGTTGATGGCAAGGAGTTCATCGACAAGGAGTTCCTCGCAGCGCAGAAGGCTAACGGCGTAGAGCGCAAGTTGGTAGGTTTGAAGATGATTGACCGTGGTATTCCACGTCACGAATATAAGGTTGCCGACCTTGATGGCAACGAGATTGGCCATATCACATCGGGTACTATGTCGCCTTGCTTGAAGGTGGGTATCGGTATGGCATACGTGAAGAGCGAGTTTGCGAAGGTGGGCACACAGGTGTGTGTGATTATTCGTGATCGTCTCTTGAAGGCCGAGGTGGTGAAGTTGCCGTTCGTATAGCCTTCAAGAGATATGGCAAATATCTCATTTTTAGTCGATTGGTTTCCGGGAGGAGGAGTCGAGCGAGTGCTTATGAATCTCGCTCAACCTCTTGCCGATATGGGTCATAAGATATACCTCTTTGTTCATCATCTTCACCGAGAGCAACTCTCCGAGGATTATGCGATAGAGTATATCGAGTTGCCCTATCCGGCTCGAAGCTCGAGAAATAGCGACTTTGTCGTGGAGGCTGTCAAGCAACACCATATAGATATATTCTTCGCTCCGGGTCGCTTCCCGAAATATCTTCCTAAGTTGAATGCTTCGGGGCTGTGCAAGCTGGTCTATGTGCTGCACGGTTGCCCGTTCTACGAGAAGTTGGAGAAGTGGGGTGCTATAGCCCATCCCAAGAAGAATACATTTCTTAGTAATCTCAACAGGTGGCTGGTAAACTATCCGAAGTATCGACTTGGCTACTACGATAGAAAGACCCGAAAACGCTATCACTCAATCTATAACGCCGTGGATGCCTATGGCGTACTCTTCGAGGAGTATGGCCGTATGGTGGCGACGGAGCTGGGCGTGCCGTACGAGAAGTCGAAGTGTGTGGTGCTCCAAAATCCGATAAAGATTTCGGGTGAGGTGAAGAGTGACGCTCCACGTGAAAAGCGTGTAATCTATGTCGGTCGCCTCTCCTATTGGGATAAGCGCATTGACCGTCTGTTGGCGGCGTGGAAGCTTGTCGAAAAGAGCTTCCCTGAGTGGCGATTATCGATTGTGGGCGAGGGTAGTGAGCGCGTTGCGCTCGAGACCATAGTCCGCGTAAATGGCTTGCAAAGGGTTGAGTTTTTGGGTTTTGAGCCAAATCCGAAGGATATATATGCGAGCTCGGAGATTCTCTGTCTCACGTCGACAATCGAGGGTTGCCCGATGGTACTGCTCGAGGCGCAGATGTGCGGATGTGCCACGATGGCCTTCGACTGCAGTAGTGGTGTGCGTGAGATTCTCTCGCCAAATTGGGAGAGCGGAGTCTGCGTAGAGAATGGCGACATTCAAGCCTATGCCGACGCCCTGTCACGCCTGATGAGTGACGACGAATTGCGCCGTTCGATACAACGCAAAGGTGCCGAGAGCGCCAAGAGATTCTCGCCAGAGGTGAGTGCAGCGCACTATCACGCCCTTATTGAGGAGCTTATGGCAAAATAGTTGAATGAGGATAAAAAATCTTCAACTTTTTTGGATAAATGAAAATTTTTGTATCTTTGCACTCGCAAAGTCGGACCCATAGCTCAGTTGGTTAGAGCAGCGGACTCATAATCCGAAGGTCGTGGGATCATGCCCCTCTGGGTCCACTATAGAATAAGTCGCAGTTTAGGCTGCGACTTTTCTGTTTTTTTTATGGTTGCGTCCAACAAAAAAAGAGCCTCCTCTTCGGGAAGCTCTTTTCATATTTAGCCAAAGGCTAAGGTTCTTAGAGACGTGCCTTGATAGCCTTGCTCTCCTCCTCGTAACCAGGCTTGTCGAGCAATGCGAACATATTCTTCTTGTAAGCCTCAACACCAGGCTGGTTGAATGGGTTAACCTCGATGAGGTAGCCGCTGATACCGCAAGCCTTCTCGAAGAAGTAGAGCAATGCACCGATAGCCTTCTCCTCGATTGAAGGAATCTCGATCAAGAGGTTAGGCACACCACCGTCGATGTGTGCGAGCTGTACGCCCAACTCAGCCATCTTGTTGATCTCGTGGAGGCGCTTGCCAGCCAAGAAGTTTAAGCCGTCGAGGTTAGCCTCGTCTGCCTCAACCTTAATCTCGTGTGCAGGCTTCTGAACTGAGATGATAGTCTCGAACATCGAGCGCTCACCCTCCTGGATGTACTGACCCATAGAGTGGAGGTCTGCGGTCAAAGTTACGCTTGCAGGGAAGATACCCTTGCCATCCTTACCCTCGCTCTCGCCGTAGAGCTGCTTCCACCACTCGTTGATGTTCTGCAACTTAGGCTCGTACGAACCGAGGATCTCAATCTTCTTGCCCGAAGTGTAGAGTGCGAAACGTGTTGCTGCATACTGAGCTGCGAGGTTATCCTCGAATGCTACGCCCTCAGCAGTTGCCTGCTCCATAGCTGCTGCACCTGCAACCAAAGCCTCGATATCTACGCCACCTACTGCGAGTGGGAGCAAACCTACCGGAGTGAGTACCGAGAAACGACCACCTACGTTGTCAGGAATAACGAAAGTTGTGTAACCCTCATCGGTTGCGAGAGTCTTGAGTGCGCCGCGAGCCTTGTCGGTGATAGCCACGATACGCGACTTAGCCTCCTCCTTACCATAGCGCTTCTCAATCTCCTCCTTGATGATACGGAAGGCGATAGCAGGCTCGGTTGTGGTACCCGACTTCGAGATTACGATTGTAGCGATAGAGTGGTGCTCAACTGCAGCCAACAACTCAGCCATATAATCCTCCGAGATGTTCTGACCTGCGAAGAGAACGGTTGGGTTCTTGTGCTCGGTGTGGAGCAACTCGAATGGGTTGCTCATAGCGTCGAGAACAGCCTTAGCGCCGAGGTATGAGCCACCGATACCGATGCAGATTACGACGTCAGCCTTCTCGCGCAATGTTGCAGCGCAAGTATTGATGGCGTCGAGCTGTGCCTTATCGATCGAAGATGGGAGGTTTACCCAGCCGAGGAAATCGTTTCCTGCGCCCTTGCCCGAGTGGAGCAACGAGTTAGCAGCCATAGCCGACTGCTTCAACTCCTCCGAAAAAGCGATACCGCTTTTCGAAGTATTCAATTTCAAAAGTTCCATTGTTTTTTATCTGTTTTGCTAGTTAAAATTATACTTTGCTTAAAATGATTGTCAAAGGTAGTAAAAAAAATGAGAAAAATGAGAAAAGTTATATAACTTTTCGCTATCTTTGTCCGCAATAGTAGATTTATTGAGAGAAATATAAAAATTAGGATAAAATTATGGGACTTTTTTCATTAACTCAGGAGTTGGCAATCGACCTTGGTACAGCCAACACTCTGATTGTTTATAACGACGAGGTGGTAGTCGATGAGCCATCTGTTGTTGCGGTAAATGTGCGAACCGGCCAGTTGGAGGCTCTCGGTCGCAAGGCTAGCGAGTATGTAGGTCGTGTAAACCCTACATTGCGTACAATCCGTCCTTTGAAGGATGGTGTTATTGCCGACTTCAACGCAACCGAGTTGATGTTGCGCGGTATGATTCGTATGATCAAGCCGAAGAATACTCTCTTCGCTCCATCAATCAAGATGGTTATCTGTATTCCATCGGGTGCTACTAACGTGGCTATCCGTGCTATCCGCGACTCGGCTGAGCACGCAGGTGCCCGCGAGGTTGCGATGATTCACGAGCCTATGGCTGCTGCGCTCGGTGCTGGTATCGATGTTGTTGCTCCGGAGGGTAATATGATTATCGATATCGGTGGTGGTACTTCGGAGATCGCTTGTATCTCGTTGGGTGGTATCGTATACTCGGAGTCGATCGATGTTGCGGGTGATGTCTTCACCAACGATATCATCGAGTACGTTCGCCAGCAGCATAGAATGCGTATCGGTGAGCGCACTGCCGAGAAGATTAAGTGTATGATTGGTGCTGCAGTACCTGAGTTGGAGGATGCTCCGGATAACTATGAGGTTACAGGTCCAAGCATGCTCACAGGTCTCCCACAGACAATCACTCTCTCGTACAACGAGATTGCATACGCTTTGGAGAGCTCACTCGCTAAGCTCGACGACGCCTTGATGAAGGTGTTGCAGGCTATCCCGGCTGAGTTGTATACCGACGTTGTTCGCAACGGTATCTACCTCGCAGGTGGTGGTGCATTGATCAAGGGCTTGGATAAGCGTTTGTCGAAGAAGACAGGTATTCCGTTCCACATTGCAGACGATCCACTTCGTGCAATCGCTCGCGGAACAAATATCGCGTTGAAGAATATCGACCACTTCTCATTCTTGATTAAGGATAGAGGCTAAGATTTAATAAAAAGCCGCTTAACCCGTAAACCGATAGGGTAGCCAGGAGGAGAATGTATAAGCTGATATACTTCATACGCAAATCATCGGTGGCGATAGTCTTTGTGATTTTAGAGATTATCGCCATCCGTTGTTATGCCTACTCGACGCCATACACGCAGGCTCGCCTGCTCGTGTGGAGCAATAATGTCGTGGGGTATATCCACTCTCTCTTCTCGGGTGCATCGGACTATCTCGCTCTGCGTGAGGAGAATGAACGCTTGACTGCGCGAATCTCGGATCTTCAGAACGAAATCGACGTTCTCAAGGAGATTGTTCCCGAGGAGAAGGTGCAGCTCGATGCGGTATTGCAGAGATATGAGTATATCTCGGCCAGGGTTATCTCCTCGACCACAAATCGCAGTCGCAACTTCATCACCCTGAATAAGGGTTTTCGCGATGGTCTCTCGACCGATATGGCGGTGGTGACACCTGAGGGCTATGCCGTGGGTGTTGTGGTGGAGTGTTCGGAGAACTTCGCTGTGGCGAAGACGCTCCTCAATGTCGACTTCCGCATCAGTGGAGTGCTGACTCGCGACGGTCGTCACGGCTCGGTGGGATGGAGTGGCGGCGATATCCAGTTAATCGACTTTGTCGAGCTCTCGAAGTATGCCGATGTGCAGCTTGGAGATAAGGTCCTCGCAGCGGGATTCTCGCACTACTTCCCGAAGGAGGTGGTTATCGGCAATGTCGAGAAGATTGACTTGGCGAACAGCGGTGCTTCCTACAACTGTAAGGTGCGCCTTGCTGCCGATATGGATAGATTGCGCAATGTCGTCTTGATACGCAACAATGGTGCGGGCGAGGCGCAGTCGCTTGAACAGAGTGTAAGATAACAGAGAAAGGTACGATGAAGATTAGGGGAATCATAATGTTTGCATTTGTGGTGCTGTTCGTGCAGGTGTTCGTGTTGAACAACCTCTCGGTGACGCCCATCATTGCCCCTATGGTCTACATCGTGTTGTTGGTGATGATGCCACTCGACTCGTCGCAGTGGACGATGTTGGGCGTGGCTGCGGCATTGGGCTTGGTGATGGATATTACGATGGGTACTCCGGGATTGAATACCCTCGTGACACTTCCGGTAGCCTTCTTCCGTCGCCAAATCCTCTACACCTTGGCGGGATTCTCTCCGATGTCGAAGGAGGAGGGTGTCCCTCTCCCAAAGAGACACGGTATGCGATTCCATCGCTACGCTATAATTATGATTGTCATCCACTCGGTGTTGTTCTACCTTGTGGAGTGGCTCTCGTTCGATAACTTCGGAATGTTGTTGCTGCGCATCTTCTGTAGCACACTCCTCTCGTTGCTCCTCGACTATATCCTCATAATCTTGTTTATGAAGCGCCTCTCGGCATAGGTTATATGAAAGGAGACTCTACTCAACGTGCTCGTATAGCTCGCGCTATTGTTGTAGGCATATTCATTGTGCTTGCCTTGCGCCTGTTCTATATCCAAATCATCGATGATAGATACAAGCAGATGGGCGAGAATAACTATCTCCGTAATGTTGTCGTATATCCGCCTCGAGGTGAGATTTATGACCGTAATGGAGAGCTATTGGCGCAGAATCGCTTGTGCTACGATGTCTCGATTGTGCGAAAGGATATGCCTAAGCACGGCTTCGATACTACGCGTGTCAGCGAGCTGATTGGTATGTCGCGTGAGGCACTCGTCTCGAAACTCAAGCAGTCGCCATATCGTCGTGAGAGCCGACTGACCAAATATCCGATTACGGTGGAGAATAAGCTCTTGCTCGACGAGATGAATATCGGAGGCTTCTACACCTCGCAGCGTACGGTACGACAATATCCTCGAAAGATTGGCGGTAACCTTCTTGGTAGTATCAACGAGGTGAGCAAGGCGAAGGTCGAGAAGGATCCATCCTACTCGATTGGCGACTACATCGGTATGGAGGGCTTGGAGCTCGCCTATGAGGCGGTGTTGCGTGGTGAGAAGGGCTTGGTTTTGCAGGATATCTACGCTTCGCAGTCGGAACGAAATACGGTGTTGAAAGACCCGGTTGCCGGAAAGTCGATTGTATGTACCATCGATGCCGAGTTGCAGCAGCTGGCCGAGGAGTTGATGAAAGGCAAGGTGGGTGCCGTGGTGGCTATCGAGCCTTCGACGGGCGAGATTTTGACTATGGTCTCGTCGCCAACCTTCAACCCTGACGAGCTCGTAATTGGTAAGGAGCGTGGTAACAACTATATGAAGGAGATTAATAACCCTCGTATGCCGTTGTGGAATCGTGCGGTAAAGTCTCGCTATCCTCCGGGCTCTACGTTTAAGCTCGTGACGGGTCTGATTGGTATGCAGGAGGGCGTGCTTCGTCCGCACTACACCTACTCGTGCCACAATGGATATCACCTTGGTGGTGAGCATATCGCTTGCCACGAGCATAAGTCTCCGCTTGCACTCAACTACGCAATTGCGACTTCGTGTAACGCATACTTCTGTCACGTCTTTAGAAATATCCTCGAGAATAAGCATCGATATGAGATTGCGAAGGAGGGCTTCGAGGCGTGGCGAGACTATGTAGTTTCGTTCGGCTTTGGTCGTAAGCTCGACTCCGACTTCTTGGGCGAGGGCACTGGAAATGTCCCTACGCGAGCCTACTACGACAAGAACTTCCACAAGTCGTGGAATGCACTTACTATCCTCTCGCTCTCGATTGGTCAGGGTGAGCTCGGATGTACCCCGTTGCAGATGGCAAACCTCGCTGCGATTGTGGCAAACCGTGGTTTTTACTATATTCCTCATATCGTTCGTAAGATTGAGGGGCAGGACTCGCTCGATAGACGATTCTATCAGCGCCAATATACGAAGATTGATACTCGCCACTTCGAGCATATTGTCGATGGTATGTGGCGAGGTGTAAATAAGGATGGAACGTGTCAGGGTGCCTACCTCAAGGGTTATGACGTCTGCGGTAAGACCGGTACGGCGCAGAACCCGAAGGGTAAGGATCACTCAACCTTCATCTCGTTTGCTCCGCGCAAGAATCCGAAGATTGCGATTGCCGTATATGTCGAGCACGGAGGATTCGGTTCGGAGATTGCGGTGCCTATCGCATCGCTCATCGAGGAGAAGTATCTGACCGATACCATTATGCGTCCACACATCGTGGATTATGTGAAGAGATTTAGGATTGACTATCCGATGTACAAAAAGAAAAAGTAATGGAGTATAGTCCGCAAAGTAGAGATTCGCTTTTTGGCAGTGTCGACCGCATCGCACTGCTGCTATACCTATTGCTCGTAACCATAGGTGTAGTGTCGGTGTTCTCAGCTTCGTGGAGCGAGGGTGCCGAGGGTGGTTTCTTCTCCTTCTCTCACAACTATGTCAAGCAGATTGTCTGGCTCGGCATCTCGCTGGTTGTGGGTGTGGTCATAATGCTGCTCGATAGAAGCTTGTGGCACAAGATTGCCTACTTCCTCTATGCCGCATCGCTCCTTGCGCTCATCGCCACGCTCCTGTTTGGTCGCACGGTCAATGGTGCGAAGGCGTGGTTTGAGTTTGGCCCTGTGCGTCTTCAGACGATGGAGTTCGCCAAGATTGCCATTGCTCTGGCCGTGGCGCGTCTGATGAGTGAGTACAACTTCAATATCTCGCGTCCGAAGAGCTTGGTCAAGATTGCAGCGATGATATTCTTCCCGCTGCTGATAACCTATCTGCAGAACGATACCGGCTCGGGCTTGGTGCTCTGCTCGTTTGTATTTATGCTCTATCGTGAGGGATTGAACAAGTGGCTCTGCATCCCAATCCTCTTTATTGCGGCGCTCTTCTTGCTCTCGTTCCTCTATTCGCCGGTGATATTGCTCGTGGCGCTGATACTTGTCTTTACAATCTCGGCATCATTCGCCAATCGCATATGGCTGCACGGAGTTCTCTATCTCGCGTCGCTGTTTGGCGGTAGCATCCTTTTCTACCTCCTCCTCAATGCGATTACCTCGGCCTCGATTTCGTATTACTCGATTTTGCTTACGCTCACCCTCCTCTCGATGGCGGGAGTCTGCATCTATGCTTATCGCACGCACCTGCGTAATATATATATAATGGTATTGATGTTTGTGGTGTCGGTTATGATTACCCCAACGTCGAATGCCCTCTTCAACGTCTTGAAGCCTCACCAGCAGAACCGTATCAAGACCTTCCTCGGCATCACGAACGACCTCTCGTTGAACTATAACGTCAACCAGTCGAAGATTGCCATTGGCTCGGGCGGTCTCTTTGGTCAGGGTTATCTGCAGGGCTCACATATCCGCTATGGTCTCGTGCCCGAGAAGCACACCGACTTTATCTTCTGCACCGTAGGTGAGGAGTTCGGATTCTTGGGTGCAATGGTGGTGCTGGGAATAATGATGCTCTTTATCTTCCGCCTGATGCGTATGGGCGATAATCAACGCGAGACCTTTGGTCGAGTCTATTGCTATATCGTAGCCTCGATTATGCTCTTCCATACCCTCATCAATGTGGGTATGACCATAGGTATTGTGCCGGTTATGGGTATTCCGCTTCCGTTGATTTCCTACGGAGGCTCCTCGTTGCTGGCCTTTTCGACGATGATATTTATCGCCTTTGCGTTCGATGCGCAGACCTCGCGTGAGCTGCCGTCGTGCTAGAGTGTATCGTCCTCCTCCTCGTCAAAGTAGAAACCATCCATCAGAGCGTCAATCTCGCGACGCTCCTTCTTTGTTGGACGTCCTGTACCTCGCTCACGGAATACAAAGATTGTCTCGCGAGGCTTATTCAACTTGTCGAGCTCACTCTGCGGCGTGGTGTCGATGCAGTAGTCGGGCACCTTGGCTGCAGGCTGGCGGTTGATGACAAGATCCTTCACAAGGTATGAGTAGGTTACAAGCGTGCGCTTTACCGAGATCTTGTCGCCAACCTTCACCTCGCGTGAAGGCTTGGCGTAGGCATCGTTTACGAGCACACGGTTATTGCGAATGGCGTCAGCCGCATCGCTTCGAGTCTTGAAGATGCGCACTGCCCATAGGTATTTATCGAGTCTTACCTCCATTTTTTAGATGTGTCTGTTTCTCTTCTGGAGCGAAGGTGGAAGAAGTGTACCTTGCTCGGCTTGACGACTTATACTTAAGATTATACCCACCGCTATCGATGCGCAGAACATACCCGTACGACCCTGCGTGAGGAATGGCAGGTTCTGTCCCGTCTCGGGGAGAAAACCTATAGCTACGCCCACATGCAGGAAGGCCTGACTCGTTATGAGCAGCGCCAAACCCACGGCGAGCATTCCGGCATAGAGCCATTCGCTCTTCTCGAAGATTCGTAGGGCTCGGAAGAAGAGCCACAGATAGAGTAGGATGATGAAGAACGAGAGTATGAGTCCGAACTCCTCGCACATAATGGCAAAGAGGTAGTCACTCTCGGGGTGTGTTAGTCGTGCACGCATAACGCTTCGACCCGCGCCCACGCCAAAGAGACCTCCGTTGAGGATGGCCATCTGCGAACGCTGCGAATCGGTATAGCGCTCGAGCAGAGGTTTCTTCTTATTTGTTTCAGCGCTCGCCTCAGTACAAAACCTCTTCTTCAATCGACTAACGACCGTCTCTACTCGTCCGAATATGACGAATACGATCATTCCGGCTATCAGACTCACAAGTATAAACTTGCCAACCTCCTTCCATCGAATACCACCTATGATGAGCATAGTTATCGATATGAGGAAGATGTGAATTGCCGACGATGTAGCATCGGGAAGAATTACCATACAGGTGAGTGCGATTGGCGTAACCAATGGCAACATCTCATTGAATATGATGTTGCGCTCCTGCTCATTGCCCCATTTGCGAGGGTTGAATGTGGTTGGCAGAAGGTGCACTTTGTTTATGATATGATTCAACGACGAAAGGCGGGATGCTAACAACATCACGGTAGTAATCTTGAGCAACTCCGACGGCTGGAACATAACAAATCCGAGGTTTATCCATCGGTGCGCATTGTTTATCTCAGGCTGGAAGTAGGGTATAATCGTCAATATCAGCGCTATGAAGTATCCAATGCGGGTAAATCTGCGCAGAAATGATGCACTCATAAAGTAGAATGCAAGTACAATTCCACCCGAGAAGCAGAGTGTGAGGATATGCTTGGAGAGCTGACGATTCATCGAGCCCGACTCCTGGAAACCGAGTTTCGATGAGGCCGAATAGACCACAATCATAGATATCGCGAAGAATAATATCACGATAATACCCAGAACTCTGTCGCCCGGGAATATTTTATGTTTGGTGAGTATCGATGGCACCTCCTGCTCGCTCATCATACTCTTCTCCTCTTCGCGCTCTTTCATAGCTTGGTCTATTTGTTAAGTATATTCTCTCTTACCCAATTCTTGAACATCTCACCGCGGTGGTTGTAGTTCTTGAAGAGGTCGAAGCTTGCACACGCCGGCGAGAGCAATACAGTATCACCCTCCTTCGCTACGCGTACGACAGCCTCCATTGCCTCCTCGAATGAGTGGCACGAGACGATATTCGGCACGACGCCCGTAAACGACTGCTCGAGGCGCTCGTTGTCCAATCCCATACAGATGAGAGTGTGCACCTTCTTCTGTGCCAAATCAAAGAGCGGTGCATAGCTGCTGCCCTTGTCTGTTCCGCCCACAATCCATACGGTTGGACGTGTCATACTCTCGAGTGCGTACCAAGCCGAATCGACGTTGGTGGCCTTCGAGTCGTTGATATATTCGATATCATTCTTCTTGCCTACAGGCTCGAGACGGTGCTCGATAGCGGCAAATTCGTACAAAGACTTCTCAATCTGTGCAGGGTCGAGACCTGCTGCAAGGGTCGCCAATGTAGCCGCCATTGCGTTGTAGGTGTTGTGCTTGCCCTTAATCTGAAGGCGCGAGATATCGACCTTCAACGACTGCTTACCTACGGTTGTCACGAACGCCTCAGCCTCGGTAGGGTAGGCGTCACCCGCGCCGCTGGCGATAGCTGCGTGTACCATAAAAGGCAACTTGCGAGCCTTAATCTCGTGCTCCTCCAACTGGCGCAAGATGGTCTCATCGTCGGCGCAGTAGACAAAGTAGTCGCGCGAATTTTGATTCTGCGTGATGCGCATCTTCGACTGTGCGTACTTGTCGAACGAGTAGTCATAGCGGTCGAGGTGGTCGGGAGTGATATTCATCAACACGCCGATATCGGCCTTGAACTTGAACATTCCATCGAGCTGGAACGAACTCAACTCCAAGACATACCAGTCGTACTCACCGGTAGCCACCGAGTAGGCAAACGACTCACCGATATTTCCGCCGAGTGCCACATTTGCACCGCTGTCGTGCATAATCTTGTAGATGAGCGATGTGGTAGTGGTCTTTCCGTTCGAGCCGGTAATGCAGATGGTGCGAGCCTTGCCCATATAGCGGCACGCAAACTCCATCTCCGAGATTACTGGCACACCCTTCTCGTGCAAGGCCTTTACGATAGGTGCCTTGTCGGGAATACCCGGCGACTTGATAACCTCCGATGCGGTGAGGATGCGCTCCACCGAGTGACCGCCCTCCTCATACTCTACGCCCCACTCATCGAGACGCTCACGATAGAGTGGCGAGATCTGTCCCATATCCGAGAGCAACACCTCGAAACCCTGCTTCTTTGCGAGGATTGCCGAGCCGTAGCCGCTGATGCCTCCTCCGAGAACTGCTATAAACTTTGCCATAGTGACTATCGAATTTTGAGGGTTACAAGTGTAAGTGCCGCAAGGATAATCGAGACAATCATAAATCGCATCATAATCTTGGTCTCGAAGATGCCCTGCTTCTGGTAGTGGTGGTGCAGAGGCGACATCTTCAAGAGACGACGACCCTCGCCATACTTACGCTTTGTATATTTGAAGTAGCTCACCTGAATAACTACCGAGAGAGCCTCTACGAGGAATACACCGCAGAGCAATGGGAGCAACAACTCCTTACGAATGCAGAGTGCAAACACAGCGATGATACCACCGATGGCGAGCGAACCTGTGTCGCCCATAAAGACCTGCGCAGGGAATGAGTTGTACCACAAGAAGCCAATTAGCGCACCCAACATAGCTGCGCCAAATATCACCAACTCACCGCTATTCGGGATATACATAATGTTGAGGTAGTCAGCGTAGATGATGTTACCCGAGAGGTATGCCAAGATTGCCAACACGGCAACAACCGGTATCGACACTCCCGTCAATAAGCCATCCAATCCGTCGGTGAGATTTGCACCGTTCGATACGGCTGTGATGACGCAGATGGCGATAATCACGTAGATAATCCACGCCAAAATCTTGTTGCCACCAACCAACCAACTATAGTCGAACTCGTTGTCCTTGATGAATGGGATAGTGGTCTTTGTGGTCTTGATGGAATCCTCATCCAAGTGAATCTCACGGGTGGTGGTGATAACGGTCTCGCCCATCTCCTCGTCTACGATCTGCTGAGCCACCGGAGCCGATGCGTGCTCGCGGATTACGATATCCTGCGAGAAGCACATCACGGTGCCGACAATCAATCCCAAGCCGACCTGACCTACAACCTTAAACTTACCATTCAAGCCCTCCTTGTTGTGGCGGAAAACCTTGATGTAGTCATCCAAGAATCCAATCATACCACACCATACGGTAGCTACGAGAAGCAAAATTGTATAGATGTTGTCCAGGCGTGCAAAGAGCAATACAGGAACGATGATTGCGAGCAGGATGACGATTCCACCCATTGTAGGTGTTCCCTTCTTCTCCAGCTGACCCTGCAAACCGAGGTCGCGGATGCTCTCGCCAATTTGGTGACGCTGCAAGGCGCGGATAACGCCCTTGCCACAATAGATGACAATAAGCAAAGCCAACACAATAGCGACGGCAGAACGGAAACTCAAATACTGCATTACACCTGCACCCGGCAGATCGTACTGCTTGTCCAGAAAGTCAAAAAGGTGATATAACATAGTTCTTCTATTGATTTATCGGTTAAACTTCTCAAAATACTCCTTCACGATGGCCTTGTCGTTGAATGGCAACTTCTCGGTGCCGATGATCTGGTAATCCTCGTGTCCCTTACCTGCCAGGAGGATGATGTCGCGCGGCTCGGCGAGCATCACAGCGGTCTTGATGGCCTCGTTACGGTCGCTAATCTTGAGGTAGCGGTCACCTGCCTCTACGCCGCCCTCCATCTCGCGCAAAATCTCCTCAGGATCCTCCGTACGAGGGTTATCCGAGGTGAAGATTGCGATGTCGGCCCTCTTCGATGCCATACCTCCCATAATCGGACGCTTGGTCTTGTCGCGGTCGCCACCGCAGCCACATACGATGATGAGGCGCTGGCCATCGGTGCGCAACTCGTCGATGGTATTGATGATATTCTCGAGTGCGTCAGGCGTATGGGCGAAGTCTACGATAGCGGTAGTGCCATCCTTAGCCAAAACGGTCTCGAAGCGACCATTCACAGGCTGCAACATACTCAAGTGAGCCAATACCTCCTCGCGCTCGAAGCCGAGCAATCGTGCCGCACCATATACGGTCAAGAGGTTGTAGGCATTGAATCGTCCGAGGAACTGCACCCAGACCTCCTTGTCGTCGATGCGTAACTCCATACCCTCGACCATCATCTCGATAACCTTGGCACGGAAATCGGCCATCTTCTGCAACGAGAGTGTGTGGCGTTCAGCCTTCGTGTTCTGCAACATCACCTCGCCATTTCTGTCGTCCACGTTTACCAGTGCAAATGCCGACTTTGGCAGATTATCGAAGAGCGCCTTCTTAGCACGGATATACTCGACAAAGGTCTTGTGGTAGTCGAGGTGCTCGTGGGTGATATTCGTGAAGAGTGCTCCCGTAAAGTGCAAGCCACGAATGCGCTGCTGCACGATAGAGTGCGACGAACACTCCATAAAGCAATACTCACAACCCTCATCCACCATCTCGCGCATCATAGCGTTGAGACGAATTGAGTCGGGGGTCGTGTGGGTCGAGACGATCTCGCGCTGACCTATGCGGTAGACTACCGTTGAGATAAGTCCCGCCTTGTAACCCATCGACTGCACGAGGTCGTAGAGGAGTGTGGCAATGGTAGTCTTACCATTTGTGCCCGTTACGCCCACTACCTTCAAATCCTTCGAAGGGTTGCCGTAGAAGTTCGATGCGATATCGCCCATCGCGATGTTGGTATCCTCCACCACCACAAAGGTGCAGTCGCTCTTCTCAACCGCCTCGGGGATATGTTGGCAGACAACGCACTTCGCACCGCGCTCGATGGCGCCTGCGATATAGTTGTGACCATCGACCACCGTACCCACAACCGCAAAGAAGCAACATCCGTCGTTTGCCGAACGCGAATCGTAGGTCAGCGAGGTTATCTCGATATTGGCATCTCCCGAAATAGAGAGATAATCAACCCCTTTAATCAGCTCTGATACTATCATTTTAGTTCAATTTTAATTCGTTTACTTGTGGCGCTTACCAAGCTACCGGCCGAAAGGCTCTGCTTTTTAACCTTTCCGTGACCCTCCACCTCGACTTTCAAACCGCAGTTCTCGAGGAGGTAGAGTGCGTCGTTGAGACCCATACCCACAACATCGGGTACGCGTGTCTCGTCGATTTCGTAAGCAGTGACGCTCGGTCTGCTGCTCTCATCATTATTGTACTTGCCCCAGCCCTTGTTGGCATCCGATTTTACGTCGCCACCATAGCTGTCAGCCACCTCGTTAATCTTCTCGATGTTTCCGCTCTTAATCTCCTCGGCCTTGAATGTTGGCTTCGAGTTTAACCTCTTGGCGTGCTCCTGGTCACGGTTGTAGAGGAATGTCGCTACAGCCTTCTGCACAGGTCCTGCGAGGTCGGCGCCATAGTAGGCCTTGCCGCTCTGACGCTTGGTGAGGATTGCTGTCATCACCGTATAGCGAGGGTTATCGGCCGGAAGGTAGGTCACCATAGAACCATAGTAGTAGCCCATATAACGGAAATATCTCACCTTGTTAATCTCGGTATCTACCTGCGAAGTACCTGTCTTAGAACCCGAGGTGAATGAGCAGACCTTGCTGCCGAAGAACTTGGCTCCCGTACCCTCCTGCGACACACCCTCCATAAAGGTGCGGAGTGTCTTTACGGTCTCCGACGAGCAGACCTTATCACGAAGTACCTTTACAGGGAACTTCTTCTCCACCTTGCCGTTGTGCTCGGTGCGGAGAATAAGTCGCGGAGCAACCATCTTACCTCCGTTTGCGATGGCGTTGTAGAGGGTTATGGTGTGGAGAGGCGTAATCTCGATGCCATATCCGTATGCCATATTCACGAGTGCATTGAATCGCGAACCGTGCTTTCTCGAGAGTGTATCGATAGACTTGTAAGTTGCTCCAAACTCCTTCAAGCCGACCCTCTGGTTGAGGAAGAGGTCACGGCAGAATTGGGCATACTTGTCGGGGTTATCCTTGAATGCCTCGTATACGGCTGTCGTGAAGTAGACATTCGCCGACTCTGTGAAGGCCTTGTACATATCAATTACACCACCTGTATCTTCGCCAATAGGGTGCGAGTCTGTGACGTTTGCACCTTTGCCATTTCCCACCGCTATGGTTTGACCGAGTCCTGAGTAATATTTCTGCGAAGCAGGAACACCATTCTCGAGCAGCGCCATAGCCGATACGAGCTTGAATGTAGAGCCCGGGTTTACGGGGATTCCGATTGCGTAGTTCTGCACCTCGACGCACTTTCCACCTGCATTCTTGAGGTTCGACATCGCCAAGATATCGCCCGTCTCGCACTCCATCACGATGGCGGTGCCCCACATTGCATTCTGGTCGAGAATCTGCTTTCTCAGTGCTGCATCCACCACGTCCTGAACATCGACGTCGAGCGTTGTCACCACATCGTAGCCATCAACCACCTTGACATTCTCCTTGTCGTTGATGCGGGTGTTGAAGCCAGGTGTGATAACCTGGGTCAACTGCACACCATTGCTGCCTGCGAGCTCCTTACGCATTGCGTACTCCACGCCAAAGAGTTTCTCCTTGTCGATGCGACCGATTGTGCGGAGAGCGATGTCGCCCTGCGGATAGACACGAATATGCCTATCTTGGGTTGAGTAGGTTACATCCAAGCCGTTGTGCAGAAGAGGTAGCTTGCGAAGGTACTCCCACTCGTTCAAGTCCACATCGCGGAAAATCTGCTTGGTGATGTGGTACCTGTGTGTTACCACTTGTCTCTTTCTGTACTTTACATCTTCCCAGAACTTCCACCAAGCGGGTTTAATAGTGTCGATCTTTATCTTCGTTTTGATAGCTTTTTCACGATACTTCGTAAGTATGCTGTAGTACTCCTTTGCACTCTTGTCACCGAAGAATGCGGCAAGAGCCTTCGACAACGAGTCGGCATCTTCGCAATACTTCTCGTAGTTGTCGAACTTCTCATTTCCGAAGTCGATGTATAGCGACTTGCGCTTGATAGACTTCGCCAACGGCTCTCCGTTTCGTGCATAGATGGAGCCTCGCTGTGCCTCCACGAGGGTTGTGTCGATGATGTAGTTGTCGCGAATGGCAACGAATCCCCTCTTGACGCTGCCACTGCAGTAGATTGCGAAGATTACCCAACCCAAAAAGAATACCACTCCAAGTGTGAAGCACACGTGGAGTATTCGGATACGAACCTTAATAGCCTGCTTTATTTTGTATCTCTCTTCTTCCATACCTTCCCTACTTTAGGATTATTGGGGTATCTTTTGGATCGTTAATGTTGATGTTGCGCTCGGTCAATTGACGCAATATAGCCGAGTGCGAGGTGCTCTGAAAGCGAATCTCCGATGCGCGGATAGCACGCTCTTTGAGCAGTGCCACCTCCTTCTGAAGAGCTCGACACTTTATTTCGCGCTGCAGTGCACCGAAGAGCACCATAATGCTGATGAAGAATACGGCTCCCAAAAAGGTGACGAGGTTGTAGACTCTCTTCGCCTGGTCGGCCAGGAGAATGTCGCCCGAGATGAAGTTTTTGATAACGGTCACTACGCGTGAATGCTTCTTTGTTGCAAGCTCAGCCTCCTGCTCCTCGAGAGCAATGTCGTTGGCGATATCCTCATCGGCAGCACCCGACTGCACACGGCGTATCTCCGTGCGCACCAAGCGACGCATAGCCTCTTGGGCTTCGCGCTCGGCAATCTCCTCCTTCGAGTCTGTGAAGTATTCGCTCTCGTCGTACTCTGCCATAACTTCTACAATTTTATCGCTGCACGCAACTTAGCAGAGCGTGAGCGTGGGTTGTTCTCCAACTCCTCAGGGGTTGGCACTACGGGTTTACGTGTAACAATCTCGAATGGGGTAGTGGCACGTCCGAAGAAGTCCTTCTCGACCTTTCCTTCAAAGTTGCCGCTACGCATAAAGTTCTTCACGAGTCTATCCTCCAAAGAGTGGTACGAGATAACCACCAGACGACCACCTGGGCGCAAGACCTTCAATGCCTGCTCGAGTGCCATCTTCAAGGCTTCCATCTCGCCATTCACCTCGATGCGAAGTGCCTGGAAGAGTTTTGTGAGGAATTTCGACTCATCCTTCTTTGGTGTGCAAGGGGCTACCGCCTTCACAAGCTGCGCCGTGGTCTTAATCTCCTCGTTGGCTCTGGCACGAGCTATACACGAGGCGATCTTCCACGTCGTCTCCAATTCGCCATACTGCGAGAATATTGTCGCCAACTCCTCCTCCGAGTAGTTGTTTACCACATCTGCCGCCGTTCTGCCGCCACGCTGATTCATACGCATATCGAGCGGAGCATCACCACGGAACGAGAAGCCGCGCTCCTTGGCGTCGAAGTGGTGTGACGACACGCCCAAGTCGGCCAAGATGCCATCCACCTCGGTTACGCCACGCAGACGAAGTGCCGAACGAAGAAAGCGGAAGTTGCTCTCAACGAAGTGGAAGTGCTCGTCATCGGGCGCATTTGCCAACGTGTCTCTATCCTGATCGAACGAGTAGAGTGCACCGCCCTCACCGAGGTCGGCAAGGATTCTGCGGGTATGACCACCACCTCCGAAGGTGAGGTCTGCGTATGTTCCGTTGCTCTTGATATCAAGCAGTTCGATAGACTCTTCGAGCAAGACAGGGGTGTGATATGACGACATAGTTCTTTGGCAATATAAATATTGCCACAAAGTTAGTTATTTTAGTTGTAAAGTGAAATAGTTTGGCTCGATTTTTTACGCCTATATTTTTCGAAAAAAAGAGGGGTGGGGCGAAAAAGATGATACCCGAAAGTCTGGGAAACTTTCGGGTATCGGATGTTAGGTTAGTTAGGTTAATGAGCACATGGGAGAACCCCATGTTTGTAGTGCAAATATACGGCAATTTTTGTTAACTCCAAAATTTATTGCAATATTTTAGTGTATTTTACCGTTTTACTTATATTGTGTAATTAAAATTGCTCAAAAAGTTTATTTTTGTAATCACTGCATATCCATTTTTGATATTCATTTTGCAAATCACAAGATTTTATTGATAGCGATTGTTTGAGATTTGTGAGAGAAAAATGAAAAAACCGCCGAGATAATTCTCAGCGGTTTTCAGTGCCCAGGACGAGACTCGAACTCACACGGGCTAACGCCCACTACCCCCTCAAAGTAGCGTGTCTACCAATTCCACCACCTGGGCTTTGAGGAACTGATTTTCCCAATCAGCGTGGCAAAGGTACGCAAAATTTTGATACCTGCAAACTTTTTGGGTAAAAAAACTCTATTTTTTTGATTTTTTATGGAAAAATGGCCAAAAATGGCTTCGAAATTCTCTATTTGTAGTATGTAATATAGTATTTTCTACCTTTGTTATCCTCAATCATATTACCTTTCGAATCGTACTTAAATCCGGAGGTTTCACACTCGTCACCATTGATATCTACATCAACAATTTTAACGATGTTTCCCTTGTTGTCGTAGTGGTAGATCTTCTTGCTGACTACAATATCCTCTTCATTATATTCTATACGTATAATTAGATTGTCGTTTTTGTCATATTTGTAGGTCCACTTCTCTCGTTTAATTTTGGTCATAGCAATGGCATTACAGTTACCATCCTCACATATGTGATTTTCTGTGAGGCGAATCCTCATAATGAGATTAGAGTGCGAGTCGTATGTGTATATCTCTTTGCCCAAATAAGGAGACTCTTTCTCGATCAGATTGCCCTTTGAATCATATTTGCAGGTTTCTCTGCCTATATGCCACATACTATTCCATAAATCTCGCTCGAGAACTCGTCCTGCAGAGTCATACTTAGCATTCAATGGTTGATTGACCTCGCCATTATAGCACCAACTAGTCTGTTTTATGACTTTGCCTTTGCTGTTGTAGGTATAGGCTCTTCCATGCTCGTCTGTCGAGTCGCTGACGAACTCGCTCGAGTAAGAGATATGATCGATGTCACCTCTCTCATTGAAGCTTATCTCCATTCCGGTATCCGAATCCTCCGGGACTTTGGTGCTGATGCTTGATACTTTTCCGTAGAGTGGAATATCGAAGCCAAATGCGCATTGGCACTCCCAACTATATAATTCGTATATGTTGTGGCTCTCCCAAAATTGGCGTTTTGGGGCTCTAGCTTTTTTCGGATAGAGTACAGTAACCGTTGTGTCGGAGAGTTTCTTTCTTGCCTCCTCTGCTATCTTCTCTGCTGCCAACGCCGCTGCTGCTGACATCTCCTTTGCTGCGGCCAACTCCTCTTCCGTTAATGGTACTATTGCTGGTTTTGACGTAACCTCTTGAGCCTCAGTTGTAATGTCGGTCGATGCACTGTTCTTGGATGTGCGCGATAAGCACGCAGATGCCAAAATGGCAAGCGTGAGTATAAAGATAGCCCTCTTCATACACTATATATTATAATAGGTGAAACGTCTTGGTAAACCTCTTACTCGAAGATGTCGTTGAGGATTTTGGCGAGGCGGTAACCGGCCTTGCGTACCTGCCACTCGGCGAGCAAGCCAAACGTGTTGCGATACTCCAAGTGGTTGATTACAGCGCCCTCCTTGTAGTCGTGAACAGGTCGTGAAGCGGTAGCTGTATCCTTGCCCCAGTCATAGATGTCGCCCTTGCAAATCTCGGCAATCACCTCCTTCGAGCAGGTGTCGAGCATCAAGGCGCAGTCGCTGAAACCCCACGGATGAATCTCGCCAAAGAGTACACCATCCCACAAGGTGTGGTAGCGTACATCGCGGTCTCCCCACTTAACCATATAGTAGCCAATGGTCTGATCCTCAGGGTAACGGATGTGCTGAGGGCAGTGCATATCTCCCAACCAGTGCACCAACATCGCTACGTGCAATACGCGCAACGAATCGCTCATTGTAGCGTGGTTAGCCTTCAAGTTGGCAGCATACTGATCTGCCATATATACGCAGTTCTTCACGAACTTGTCGCCTTTGCGCATACCGCGGAATACGGTGCAGTCGTCGTTTGCCTCGAAGGTGTGTGGGAAAGTAACCTTCTGATTTGCATTCTCAGGTTTGTAGCCCAAGTCGACCAAAAGCTCATTCTTGTGGTCGTCGGCATACGATGCGTAGTAGACAATTGACTTGTTGTTGAGGTACTTGTCGAGGTAGGCCTTCGCAGTTGGCGTGAGGTGATTCTCGGCAATCTTTGCAACTGTAGCGTGAGCACGACGGTCCCAAGCGAATGATGTGCCACACAATGCCACTATAGCAATAATGGATACAATAACTCTCTTCATACTATCTCTGTTTTAAGGTTTTACTTGAAAATGTCGTTGAATAACTTTGCAAGGCGGTAGCCACCGTTGCGAATCTGCGAGTCGAGAAGTTCCGAAAACTCCTCTACCAACTCTCGTCGATCTAATTGTGCGCCATCTTGGTACTTGCGTGTTATGCGCGACGCAGTAGCCGCATCTTTGCCCCAATCGTAGATGTCTCCCTCCTGAATCTTGGCAATCTCCTTCGGAGAGCAGGTGTCGATGGCACTTGCCGGGTCACCCTGACTTGTGGGGTGCACCCAATTAAAGAGCAGGCCATCCCAAAATCGGTGATATCCGACCTCACGATCGTTTATCATTACGGCGTATCCGCGCGACTCCCACTCATCGTGGTAGCGGATATGTACAGGGCAGTGCATATCGGCAAGCCAGTGTATCAGCATCGCAATTTTGTGGAGGCGCTCATCGTCATCCATCTTGGCGTGACCCTCCATCAACGCCCTGATGTAGCCGTCGGCCATATAGACGCAGTTCTTGACCCACTCGTTACCTCTGCGGTCGCCCTCGAAGACCGAGTAATCTTCATTAACCGAGAAGGTGTGAGGGTATCTTAGAATGCGTGGAGCATTCGTAGGTTCGAAGTCCAGTTCGAACTTCAGCTCCTTCTTGTATTCGTCGGCCCACGATGCGTAGTCGACGATAGATTTGCCGTGAAGATACTTGTTTAGTAACTTCTTGGCCTTTGGTGTGAGGTGATTCTCTGCGATTTGCACTGTGGCAGCGTGCCCGCGGGAACCCCAAGCGAATGAGGTTCCACACAGCGCAACTACCGCAAATATTGTTATGAGAATCTTTCTCACTTATGCTCGTTTAATAGCAATCTTTAGAGGAATCTCGTTCACGTCGCTCTCAACTACGAACTCGCCCTGTGGCTCAGCCGCAGTCTTGACGCTTACAGCCAAGGTCTGCTGACCGATGTACTGTGCGAAGTCGGCTACAGCAGCGCGTACAGCCTCGATATCCTCAATCTCAACCTCGATCTTGTCGGTAACCTCCAAGCCCGAATCCTTACGGATGTTCTGGATGCGGTTAACCAACTCTCGAGCTACACCCTCCTTCTGCAATTCATCGGTGAGGGTTATGTCGAGTGCTACGGTGAGCTTGCCCTCGCTGGTTACCAACCAACCTGGCATATCCTCCGACATAATCTCGAAGTCTGCAGGGGTTACGGTAATCTGCTCGGCGCCCATATCGAGTACAATCTCGGTCGAAGCCTCGATCTCGGCAATCTTCTCCTGCGAGAACTCTGCTGTCATTGCCGCAATCTGCTTCATATACTTACCATAGCGAGGGCCCAAGGTCTTGAAGTTAGGCTTGATACGCTTTGTGATAAGACCTGTAGTCTCGCGGATAAGCTCCATATCCTTGATGTTCACCTCGTTGAGGATGAGCGACTTAACAGCTGATAAGTGCTCCTCGGTAGCATCGTCGAGAACAGGAATCAATACCTTTGCAAGTGGCTGACGAACCTTGATGTTTACCTTGCGGCGCAATGCGAGTACCATCGAAGATACCTGCTGTGCCATAGCCATCATATCCTCCAAGCGAGCGTCGATAAGCGACTCGTCGCACTTAGGGAACGATGCGAGGTGTACCGAATCCTCCGAGTGGCGACCGCTCAATGCGTTCAAATCGCAGAAGATGCGATCCGAGATGAATGGTGCGAATGGTGCTGCCAACTTAGCTATGGTCTCGAGACAGGTGTAGAGAGTCTGATAAGCTGAGAGCTTATCCTCGTTCATCTCACCGCCCCAGAAACGCTTACGGTTGAGTCGTACGTACCAGTTCGAGAGGTTCTCGCCCACAAACTCCTGAATAGCACGTGCTGCAGGGGTTGGGTCATAATCCTCCAACGATGTTGTAACATCCTTAACCAAGGTGTTCAACAACGAGATAATCCAACGGTCAATCTCAGGACGCTTCTCCATTGGTACCTCTGCCTCCTGGCCTGTGAAGCCGTCGATGTTTGCGTAGAGTGCGAAGAATGAGTAGGTGTTATAGAGTGTGCCGAAGAACTTACGACGCACCTCATCAACGCCCTCAACATCGAACTTGAGGTTATCCCAAGGATCCGAGTTGGCAATCATATACCAACGAGTGGCATCTGCGCCATACTTGTTCAACACCTCGAATGGATCTACGGCGTTGCCCAAGCGCTTCGACATCTTGTTACCATTCTTGTCGAGCACAAGACCGTTCGAAATAATATTCTTGAACGCTACGCTGTCGAACAACATTGTAGCGATTGCGTGCAATGTGAAGAACCAACCACGGGTCTGATCCACACCCTCGGCGATGAAGTCTGCAGGGAACAACTTGTCGAAGTTCTCGGCATTCTCGAATGGGTAGTGGCGCTGTGCGTAAGGCATAGCACCCGAGTCGAACCAAACGTCGATAAAGTCGCGCTCACGACGCATAGGCTCACCCTTCGACGATACGAGGATGATGCTGTCAACGTATGGCTTGTGGAGGTCGAGGTGGTCGGTAGAGTAGTTCTCGGCCGACATATCGCCCACCTTGAACGATGCGTATGGATTCTCGGTCATAAAGCCTGCAGCGATTGATTTCTCAATCTCGCCCATAAGCTCCTCAACCGAGCCGATACACTTCATCTCCGAGTAGTCCTCGGTAGCCCAGATTGGGAGTGGCGTACCCCAGAAGCGCGAACGCGAGAGATTCCAGTCAACCAATCCCTCCAACCACTTGCCGAAACGACCCGATCCGGTGTACTCAGGCTGCCACTTGATGGTGTTGTTCAACTCCATCATACGCTCACGGAGCGCTGTGGTGCGGATAAACCACGAGTCGAGTGGGTAGTACAATACCGGCTTATCGGTACGCCAGCAGTGTGGGTATGAGTGGGTATGCTTCTCAATCTTGAAGACCTTGCTCTCGCCCTTGAGCATTACACAGATGTCGATATCGAGTGTAGTGTCGCTATCAGCCAACGCAGCATCGTAGGCGTTCTTAACATAGCGACCAGCCCACTCCTTGTAGAGCTCGACATCAACATAGTTTGCGGTGAACTCTGCATCGAGATCCTCCAAGCGGAAGAAACGACCCGAGCGGTCAACCATAGGGCAGTTCTTGCCTGCAGTGTCGACCATAAAGAGCGGCGAGATACCTGCAGCGCGAGCTACACGGTCATCATCAGCACCAAAGGTAGGTGCGATGTGTACGATACCTGTACCGTCCGAAGTGGTTACGTAGTCACCTACGATTACGCGGAATGCATCGCCCATAGGCTTCACCCAAGGGATGAGCTGCTCGTAGCGGATGCCCTCCAACTCCTTACCCTTGAATGTCTGCTCCTCAACCTCGAAGGTGCCCTCCTGCTTCTTGCCGAAGTAAGAGCCTACGAGATCCTTCGCCATGATGATGGTCTGGCGAGCCTCGGTGTAAGGGTTCTGGCACTTCACGCGAACGTACTCAATCGACGGGCCAACGCAGAGTGCGGTGTTCGAAGGCAAGGTCCACGGTGTGGTGGTCCAAGCGAGGAAGAAGAGCTCTCCCTCGGCACCCTCGAAGAGGTGCTCGCTCTTCTCGTCGCGTACGATGCGGAACTGAGCGGTACAAGTGGTGTCCTTAACGTCGCGGTAGCAACCAGGCTGATTCAACTCGTGAGTCGAGAGACCTGTACCTGCTGCCGGCGAATATGGCTGAATGGTATAACCCTTGTAGAGCAACCCCTTATCGTAGAGGCGCTTGAGGAGATACCACAAAGTCTCGATATATTTGTTGTCGTATGTAATGTATGGATCGTCGAGGTTTACCCAATAACCCATCTGGCGGGTAAGATCGCTCCATACGTCGGTGTACTTCATCACATCCTCGCGGCAGCGACGGTTGTACTCCTCGACGGTAATCTTCTTACCGATATCCTCCTTGGTGATGCCGAGAGTCTTCTCAACTCCCAACTCCACAGGCAATCCGTGTGTATCCCAGCCGGCCTTGCGGTTTACGCGGTAGCCCTGCTGAGTCTTATAACGACAGAAAACATCTTTGATGGTACGTGCCATAACGTGGTGAATACCCGGCATACCGTTCGCCGAAGGCGGGCCCTCGAAGAAGATAAATGCTGGTGCTCCCTCACGTGTTTCGATACTCTTAGCGAAAGTATCTTTCTGGTCCCACTCTGCCAAAACATCGTTGGCGAGACCCGATAAATCGAGATTCTTATACTCTTTGAATTTCATACGACAAATAAATTCAACTAATAAATCATGTTATAATTGCGCAAAGTTAAGAATAAAAAACGGAAAACTATAAGTTTTCGCTCAAAACTCTGCACGATTGTTGATATGTTTTGCCGAAAAAGGGCGAGAAAATCACTTTTTCCGCCCTTTTCTACTGAAAAATACTCTTTTTGAGTAATTGTTGTAGTGCTCTGTTTAGAATTTCGATAACACCTTTCGCACTCGTTTTTCGTGCTGAGCGAAGAGCTTGTCTATGCGCTCATTGAAGGCCACGATATCGTGCGGCATCTCCTTTGGCATCACAATCTTAGGCTGCTTGATGGCCAATACCTTGCGCACAACATCCTTGTTGAGGATATGCATATTGTCAGCGATGTCGTAGTATGCTTTTGCTCTAAAATCGTTCGATAGGAGTCGCATTGCATCACCCTTTACGCACTGCGGAATGTTGTGTTTTGCCTTGACATATACGGGCACTGCGAGGCTCGATACCGAGTGGCCGTTCATTACCAACATTCGTGGGTTTTTGCCGTCGCAAACAAGCACAATCGCAGCCACGGTCGAGTAGCGAGGTACGGTGTGGTTGGCGCAGATATAGCGGTCGTCGTTGGCGAGAACATTGCCGTAACGAAGGGTGTTGTACGAGCGTGAGTAGTCGATGAGCTGTTGAGGCGTGAAGTTACCCTTGTGCTCTCTCATCTCCTTCATAATGAGGTCGTAGCGGCGCTTGCTTGCGCCCTTCTTTCTTGGGTTGCCTTCGTGCGAGAAGTTTGTGCGGACATCGAATCCTTCGGGAGAGTCGGTCGCATCGAAGCGACGATATCCCAAGTCCCAAATTTCGAAGTATGCCACTGCTCCCGTAGCATCTGCGATGCCGAGGTTGGAGTCAAAATCGCGTCTGCGTTTTGTGTTGCGGAGTATCTCCTCGAACTCATCTACCGTAGCGCATTCGCGAAGTGCCATTCTCGAAAGGCCAACTCTTGTGCGCTTGAGGTCACTCGCCTTGTACTCCTCGGGTGTTGCGACGGGAAGATGGCCTGTGGCGGTTGTTATGACCGCCAAACCTGCCTCGTTGATGCCTGCATAGACGCCCTTATGGTAGTTTTCGTTATTGGGCACAATTGCTGTGTAGGCATACTTGCCTCCGGTGACATAGTCTACACGAGTGTTGGTAAATTGGGTGTTGTCACGATGCTTCCATAGGAGTGGCACACCCTCGCTTGAGCGCTGTGCAGAGACTATTGCCGATGTGCAGGCGAGTGATGCACCGTGCAGTAGAGCAATTGATAGCAGAGTGAGTAGAATACGTTTCATAGCGAAGAGGGGTATCTGTTAAAACTTGGATAAGACCTTGCGAACACGCTTTTCGTGCTTGGCATAGAGCTTATCAATCTTGGCGTTGAACTTGCGGATATCGGCCGGCATTTCGCTCGGCATCTCAATCTTTGGATGCTTGATTTCCAACACTTTACTAATTAAAGCCTTGTTAAGATAGTAGCTTTTTGAGCCCTTTTTGATGTAGGCTTTTTGGCGGAAATCGTTCGAGAGAAGTCGCATCGCATCGCCGTGTACGCACTTTGGAATTGCACCTTCAGCCTTCACATATACAGGTACTGCGAGGCTCGATACGGGGTGGCCATTCATCACCAACATTCGAGGATTCTTTCCGTCGCAGACCATCACAAACGAACCGACCGAGGTAGCTCGTGGTACGGTGTGGTTGCTGCAGCGACTATACTCGTTTGATGTGAGAAGGTCGCCATATCTGATGCTGTTGTATGAGCGTGAGTAGCCGATAAAATCGTAGGGCGAGAAGTTACCTTCGTGCTTGCCCATCTCGTTCATTATAAGCTTATAACGACGTGCACTCGTCTCAATCTTCTTGGGGTCGCCCGAGTGTGAGAAGTTCGAGCGAACATCGAATCCGTCATTGCCACTTTCGCTGATGTCGTAGCGGCGATATCCCACATCCCAAACCTCGAAATAGGCCACTACGCCCGTAGCATCGCCAACGCCGAAGTTCGAGTGGGAGCGACGACTGCGCTTGGTAGTTTTGAGTAACTCCTCAAACTCGTCGACGGTGGCACACTCTTGCAATCCATTCCACATCGCTCCGCCACGCATACGACGAAGCGGACACGCCATATACTCCTCGGGTGTAGACTCGGGGAGATTTCTTGTCGCTGTGCTGATAACACCAAAACCCTTCTCGTTGATGCCCGCGTAGACGCCATCGGCATACTTCTCGTTGTTCGGCACAATGGCGCTGTAGGCATATGTGCCGTTGGAGACGTACTCGATGCGGGTGTTCGGGGACTTCCCATTGTCACGGTGCTTCCATAAGAGGGGTACTCCCTCACTTGAACGCTGCGCCGAGACTATTGCTGAGGTGCAAGCGAGCGAAACTCCGTGGAGTAGAGCTATCGAAATAATGGAAAACAAAAAACGCTTCATCGCGTGATAATCTTAGTAATTAAAAAAAGTAAAAATGGTTAAAACTTTTTTAGAACCTTGCGAACCCTCTTTTCGTGCTTGGCATAGAGCTTGTCAATATTGGCGTTGAAGGCCTCGATGTCGGTTGGCATCTGCTGAGGCAAGACAATCTCAGGTAGCTTGATTTTGAGCACCTTTCGCACCAGCTCCTTCTGAAGCACAAGGCCTTTTCCCTCCTCTTTGAGGTAGGCCTTGGCCTTGAAATCTTTCGAAAGGTTAAGCATTGCATCACCCTTTACGCACTCGGGGATGTTGTGCTTGGCCTGAACGTAGATAGGCACCGCTGTACCCGATACCGAGTGGCCGATTGTAACCAACATTCGTGGGCACTTCGCATCACAAACCAAGACGAATACGCCGGTGGTTGTGGCGCGAGGCACTGCGTAATTTTCGCAGATATACTCGTCGTTGCTGGCGAGAATATCGCCCAAGTCGCAGCTGTTGTACGAACGAGAGTAGGTGTAGAACTGCTTAGGTGTGAAGTTGCCCTCGTGAGCCGACATCTCTCGCATAATAATATCGTAGCGACGTGTGCTTGTTCCTCTCTTCTCTTCGATTCCTGCCACCGAGTAGTTTGAACGAACATCAAATCCCTCCTTGCGGTTGGTAGCGTCGTAGCGGTGATAGTATAGATCGCCAATCTCGAAGTAGGCTACAGCTCCTGTGGCGTCGCCAACAGCGAAGTTGGTCTCAAACTTATGCTTGCGCTTGGTGTTGCGAACGAACTCCTCGAACTCATCTACGGTGGCGCAGTTGCGGAGTGCATAGTGCCACATTGCGCTCCAGCTCACCTCCCTGAGAGTGCAAGCACTGTGCTCCTCGATAGGCGAGGCCGGGAGATTCCTTGTTGCGGTGTTGATGATGCCGAAGCCGGTCTCGTTGATGCCGGCATATAGTGCCTTCGTACCCTCCTTGTTAGATGCAACAGCGGTGTAGCAGTACTTGCCACCCTCGAAGTGCTTTATGCAGGTTGCATTGGTCTTAAAGTCGCGATGCTTCCACAAAAGTGGCGCTCCTTCGCTCGAACGCTGTGCTGTGACAATCGCCGAGGTGCACGCCAACGACTCGATGGTCAGTGCAACAAGCAGAGTCAGAAGCAGGGTTAGTCGTCTCATATTGGTCAGTTTTTTTGTGGTTATTACTCCTCAGGGGCGAACATAGGGTCCCAAGCCGGAAGGAGAATAGGTTTTTGGTTGAGCATCTCGAGGATATCCTGCGGAACATACTTGCGCTCCACTACGAGGCGGAACATATACTCGTTGAACCACTCGTCGGTCATAATGAGGTTGCCATTGTAGCCCGACTTCTTGCCCCAACTGTTCTCCACCATCCACTTGCGAGGTGCGCCCTTCTCGTCGAGGTCTACAGCGATAAGGGTCATCGCGTGAGATGAGCCACTTGCGTAGGTCTGAATGCGCTCGCGCTTGTTCATCGAGAATGAGGTGCGGAACAACGACTCGTAGTCGAAGTTTGCAAGGTCGAGAGTACCCTTCGTGCGGTCGAAGAACTTACCCACGTCGCACGAGAAATACATCGCAGTATTGTCCTTGATTGATGCGATGGCCATCTCCTTGATGCGCTCGATTGGGAGGTTGATATAGAGCCAGTTATGACCGTCGTAGACGTGGCGGTCGTACTCGATTTCGTAGACCTTACCATACTCGCGAGATGGGTCGTTCATCACCATAATGTAGTTGCCCTCGAGATCCTCGCCGATAAACTTCTCGTAGAAAGATTTTGGAGTATACTTCTTGGTCGAGATAACCTCGCCACTGCGGGTGCGATGAGTCCACTCGAACTCGGTTGGTGGCACGCCCAAGCACTCGACCAAGATGCGGTAAACCTCGGTCAACTGCTCAACCTTCAATGCCGATGCCTCCTGCTCGCTCTTTGCATTGCGGAGTGCGAGAGCATACTCGCGGAGCTTGAGCGAGAGGATAGTACGCATATTGCGGGTATTGTCGCTCTGGAAGGTCTCAGGCATAGCCTCCTTAGGCACTACGCCATACTTCATCACGATGTTCGACACGCCTGTGAACTGTCCGCCATCGCTGATAGGGTGGAGGAGCAACCAGTCGACCTTACGATCCTCCAAAGGGAGGGCACGGGTGTCGATAATAGCCTGAAGGAAGAGGTTCGACTTCTCGAGCAGGTCGTAGAATGAGCAGTAGTTCTGTGAGAACTCCATACTTGCGAGCTTGTGCTGCGAGATCATTCTTGCACGCAAGACATTCAAGCCGGTGAAGAGCCAGCAGCGACCCGACGACTTCTGGTCGGTGATGCCATTGGTCTTAACGCGGTGCGAGAAGTGGGTGTCGCACATAGCTGCATTCTCGCTATTGATGGCGAGAATAGAGATAGAGGTTGTTGAGAGGGCATTTTTGATGGCCTTCTGCTCGGGCGAAGCGGTGTAGCCTTTGCGGATTTGCTCCAACATCTGGGCGTCGATACCGCCGCTTTTAGATTGCGCAGTTGCTCCAAAAAATGAGAGGAGAGCAACCGCTACAAGTGTTACTTTCTTGATCATTATTTTGTCTTTTTGAGTTATCTTCTCTGCGAAGGTACGGATATTTTGGCGAAAAAACAATAGTTTTTTCTCCTATTTTAGCTCCATATCGAGGTAAAATAGTTATATTTGCGCCCAATATTTATTTATAAATTATGAGAAACAGAGTAATAGCACTGTTGATGTGTGCGGTCATTGCACTCGGAGCGGTGTCGTGTTATGGAGATTTGGAGAGTGTGAAGCAGATCTCGCTCAACTGCAAAACTACAGGTTTTGTGGGTGGTGGCGTCGAGACATCTGCTTCGTGGAATGAGGGCGAGAAGATTCATCTCTTCCGTGCCGACGATTGGACTGGCGGTCCGATGTCGTTGGTTTCGGGTGCGGGCTCAAAGGAGGCTACCTTCATCGGTGATATGACCAATACTCGTTATGGCTACTATGCTGTGCGACCTCGCTCGGCTGCGGGTGAGATGCGCCTCAATGGCTCGGTGGTACTCAGCGTCGAGCCTAACAACATCTTCTTTGCAGAGGATAACAGCTCGGTTGTGGTGCCTCAGATCGGCGAGGGCAAGAAGCGTGACCTCACCTTCAAGAGCTGCTTCGGAGCGTTGAAGTTCAATGTCGAGAATATCAACACTGTATCGTCGGTGCAGGTCTCTATTCCCGGTCGTGAGCATAGCTTGTATGGCACATTTGCCTACTACTTCAAGAATGAGATGATTGTCAGCTTGGAGTCTCACTACGAGTTGATGTGCAACTACAAGGAGGCGGTCGATATCTCAGCTTCACAGGCTATCTATGTGGCACTTCCGGTTGCTAGTAGGGGCTACGATAGCGTGTCAATCCTGGTGACTGATGGCGAGAGCGGCAAGAAGAGTCTCTATACCGCAGAGGAGGTGCAGGTGGTGCGTGGTTGTGTGACCGATATCCCATCTTCGTCGTATGTTGATGTGCCGGTTGTTGTTGGTAGCTGGCGCATTAAGAGCTACTGCGGCTCGGCAGCTCCGGTAGATCTCTATATTGAGTTCACTTCGAACAACAAGTTCACAATCTTGCAGCGTAGTGAGTCGGCGGGTTATACCAAGTTCACAGGTACCTACAGCATTGACAAGGCGACTTCGACTTTGTCGGGCGTATATAGCGACGGTGAGCCTTGGAGCAACAGCTACAAGTATAGCCTCGATGAGAATCTCAACCTTGTCTTGACAAATGCAGCTTCGAGTGCAGAGGTGTCGGTTTACGAGCCGTCGGAGATGCCAAAGGGTGCTTCGGTGCAGACCTTTAGCCGCGTAGGAGTTGTTAAACCTTTGTAATGAAACAGAAGAGATGAAAAAGTTCGTATATATAGTTTTCGGAGCCCTCCTTTTTATAGGTTGTACGGCCGATTTGAAGGATCAGATGGTGTCGGGTGGTGATGTGACCACCGAGAAGATTTTGAATAGCTCGGAGAGTGCAATTCAGGGCGCGATCTTGGTGCGTTTCAATCCTATGGCCGAGAGCCGTTTGGCTGAGTGTGCAACCCGTAGCGGTGCTACTCGCACAGGCGTAGAGGGCGTAGATGCTCTGCTCGATGTTGTTGGTGGTAGCGCCGTAGAGCAGGTCTTTGTGGTTAACGATAAGAATCGTGAGAAGGTCTACGAAAGGGGTCTTCACCTCTGGTATGAGCTTCGCTTCAACGAGGAGAGTAACTTGGATAACGTGGCGACCGAGTTGGCTAAGGTAGCTGAGGTTGAGCGTGTGCAGTTCCTCCACCGAGTATGTCGTACCGCGCGTCCGACACGCATCAAGGCCGAGGCGAATCAGTCGCAGTCATCGGCCGAGACACGTGCAATCAAAAATCCGATTCCGTTTAACGATATCTATCGTACTGCTCAGTGGTCATTGAAGAACTTGGGTAGCGGCTCGGAGGTTTCGGATGCGGGTTATGTGCAAAACCTCCCGAAGGTTGAGGTTGGTGCCGATATCAATATTATCCCTGCGTGGAACTTGTGCAAGGGTGATCCTTCGATTGTTGTGGCGGTGGTTGACGAGGCTGTGATGTACGACCACGAGGACTTGGCCAGCAATATGTGGGTCAACAGCGGTGAGATAGCCGGTGATGATATCGACAACGATGGTAATGGCTACAAGGATGATGTCTACGGATTCAACTTCGTACGCCTTGATAGCAATTTGAAGTGGACAAGCACAAACGATTCTGGTCACGGCACACACGTGGCGGGTATTATCTCGGCGGTGAACAATAACGGCATCGGTATCTGTGGTATCGCGGGTGGCGACGGCACAAATGGCGGTGTTCGTATTATGTCGGTGCAGATTTTCTACGGTACGGGCACAGCGTCGAATGCCAATACCGCTAAGGGTATTCAGTACGCAGCCGACAATGGCGCTCATATCTTGCAGTGCAGCTGGGGTTATGAGTCTGCATTGGTATCTACTTCGAATCCTGCAAACGATACTGCTTATAAGAAGAATTGCAGACTCGAGGCTGAGGCTCTCGACTACTTCGTGGCAAATGGAGGCGATGATAACGGTCCGCTCGAGGGTGGTTTGGTGATTTTCGCTGCAGGTAACGATGGCAAGGCGTTGACTGCCTATCCGGCAGCATACCAGCCTTGTATCGCGGTGGCGTCGATTAATCCTGCGCTCCGTCCGGCATACTATACCGACTATGGCACAGGTACCGACATTGCAGCTCCTGGTGGTGAGATGTTGTACAATAAGGGCTCAATCCTCTCGTGCGTACCGGCGATGTTCCAAGATGCGGCGACCCCTAACTACTGCGAGATGCAGGGTACTTCACAGGCTTGTCCGCACGTATCGGGTGTAGCAGCGCTCGGTCTCTCGTATGCCAAGAAGTTGGGCAAGCGATACACTGCAACCGAGTTCCGCTCGATGATTCTCTCGGCTACAAACGATATCGAGACATATCTTACAGGCTCAATTTCAATCCCTACAACCGGTGGTGTATTGAATATCAACTACCCATCTTATAAGGCTAAGTTGGGTGCGGGATATGTCGATGCCTACAAGCTCCTTTTGCAGATTGATGGTACACCATACACCATGGTTAAGACGGGTAGCGACGAGATTGACCTTGCACCATACTTCGGCGATGGCGTCTACAATGCCAAGTTGCAGAAGATTGAGCTATCGGATGAGGATAAGGCTAACGTAGGCTTGGGTGATTGCACCTACAGCAACGGAAAGCTCACTTTCAACTGCTCGAAGAGTGGCGTAGCGACAGTTAAGATTACCCTCTTGGTGGGTGGCGGCTCGATGAGCGATAACAAACACCCATATCCTGTGGAGGTGACCAAGAGCTTTGTTGTTATGGTTCGTGAGGGCGTAACATCGAATGGTGGCTGGTTGTAAGCGACTCTAACAGAGATAAATCCAAAATTAAGGGCGAAAGACTGATAAGTTTTTCGCCTTCTTTGTTATAATTTCAGATAGTTTTACTATCTTTGTAGAAGTATGAACAAGGAAAGATTGATATTTTTGACAAATGACGATAGCTATCGTAGCAAGGGATTTGCTGCGGCTATCGAGATTGCACGCCAGTTTGGCCGTGTTATTGCCATTGCGCCCGATGCTCCGCAGAGCGGAATGAGTCAGGCTATTACCATCTACAATCCTCTCTACTTGCGTAAGGTGCGCGAGGAGGAGGGTGTCTTGGTCTATTCGCTCAATGGTACTCCGGTTGACTGCGTGAAGATGGCATTTGACCACCTCTTCCGTGATGAGAAGGTAGATCTGGTAATCTCGGGTATCAATCACGGTTCGAACGCTGCGGTGAATGTGCTCTATTCGGGTACTATGGGTGCAGCTATCGAGGCGGCATTCTATAATATTCCGAGCGTCGGTCTTTCGCTCACAGACCACGACCTCGATGCCGACTTCGAGGGTGCAATGAAGTATGGCTCGAAGATTGTGGAGAGCGTACTCAATGGCGATATGCCTCGTCCGTTGTGCTTGAATGTCAATGTGCCGAAGCTCCCTTGTTCCGAGTTGAAGGGCATACGACTCTGCCGCCAGACCAAGGGATATTGGCGTGAGGAGTTTTATAAACGTACCGATCCGCACGGACGTGACTACTTCTGGCTCACAGGTGCATTCTCGAATGCCGAGCCGGAATCGGAGGATACCGACGAATGGGCATTGGCCAACGGATATGTCTCGGTGGTGCCTATACAGGTTGACCTGACTGCATATACGCAGATGGAACAGTTGAAAAAACACTTTTAATATATAATATAGTATGAAGATAGGTGTCGGCTTAACGGTAGTGCTGATCCTGATTATGGTAGTCCAAGCGTGTGCTGCCATATATGCCGCCTATCTCATTCGCCGTACCAAGTATAGCATCATCTGGTGGCTCTGCATAGTCGGATTCTTTGTCTCGATTGGTCAGCACATTATGTTCATCTGCTCGGGACATGGCTATGGTATGAGCAGTGAGCTCTACACCACGCTCGACGTTCTCGTCTCGCTCTGCGTGGTTGTGGCGGTGATGTTTGCTCACAGATTGGTAAATCACGTCGAGCGACTCAATCAGCAGCGCTCCCTCTTTAGTAAGCAGATTCTTTCGGCCGTTCTTCGTGCCGAGGAGCGTTCACGCACCACCTTCTCGAAGGAGTTGCACGACGGTATGGGGCCGTTGCTCTCGTCGGCCAAGATGTCGCTGTCGGCCATCTCAACCGAAAATATGAGCGAGGAGCAACAACAAATCTTGCAGAATACACGTTTCTTGATTGACGAGTCGATTCGCTCGGTGCGCGAGATCTCGAACAATGTCTCGCCGCAGGTGCTTACCGACTTTGGTGTGGCGCACGGTATCCGCAACTTCCTGTCGAGAATCTCTCCGCTGAATGTTGTGGAGATGAGGTTCAATACCAACCTCGATAAGGAGCGATTTGATAGCAATGCCGAGATTGTCCTCTACCGCGTGGTGTGCGAGTTGATTAATAACTCGTTGAAACACTCGGGTTGTACCGAGATCGAGATTTCGCTGATGATTGACGGCACGGTATTGTCGTTGGATTATAGAGATAATGGTTGCGGATTCGACTTCAATAATTCGAAGTCGAAGGGTATGGGACTCTCGAACATCACCTCGCGTATCGACTCGATAAATGGCGCGATAGCAATCTATAGCAAGGTGGGTGAGGGTATGCGAGCAGTGGCGAAGATTGAGACCTCGCCAAATGCCGAAGCGCCAAGAAAGAGTAATAAGAGATGGATAGAGAGATCAAAATAGCATTGGTGGATGACCACGCGCTCTTTCGCAATGGCTTGCGAGGCTTGATTGACGGCAAGCGTAATTGCCGCGTTGTGGCGGAGGCTAGTGATGGCGCCGAGTTCCTCGAAAACGCGGAGGCTATGGCGGCTGATGTGGTCTTTATGGATATAGCTATGCCGACGCTCTCGGGCGACAAGGCTACGGTTGCGGCATTGGAGCGCAACCCCGAGTTGAAGGTTATCTGCCTCTCGATGTTTGGTGACGAGCGCTACTACTCGCGTATGGTCGAGGCAGGAGCGAAGGGGTTCTTGTTGAAGGATTCCTCTATTGAGGAGGTCTTTGCGGCTATTGAGGCGATAGTGAATGGCGAGGGGTATATCTGCAACGATGTGATGAAGATGCTCTCGGAGGCTATGCGTCGCAACGATGAGACCAAGATGCTCTCGGAGCGTGAAATAGATGTCTTGCTCGGCATATGTCGCGGATTGTCGACACAGGAGATTGCCGATAAACTCTTTATCTCGAAGCGTACGGTCGATACCCATCGTGCCAATATCCTCGAGAAGACCGGCTCGAACAATACGGCAAGCCTGGTGGTCTACGCCATCAAGCATGGCCTTGTGGAGGTATAAACCAATAAAAAAGAACACAACCTTAAAACTATATATATTATGGATGTTAAAAAAATTATGCTCGACTTGGAGCGCAAGCACCCCGGCGAGAATGAGTATTTGCAAGCGGTACACGAGGTATTGGAATCAATCGAGGAGGTCTACAATCAGCATCCCGAATTTGAGAAGGCAAAGATTGTGGAGCGTATCGTTGAACCTGATCGCATCTTCACTTTCCGTGTAACCTGGGTAGATGACCGTGGTGAGATTCAGACCAACCTCGGCTATCGCATTCAGTTCAACAGCGCAATCGGCCCATACAAGGGTGGTATCCGTTTCCACAAGGCGGTGAACCCTTCGATGTTGAAGTTCCTCGGCTTTGAGCAGACATTCAAGAATGCCCTCACAACCCTCCCTATGGGTGGCGCAAAGGGTGGCTCGGACTTCGATCCTGTAGGCAAGAGCGACGCCGAGATTATGCGTTTCTGCCAGGCCTTTATGCTCGAGTTGTGGAACAATATCGGCCCTGATACCGATGTTCCTGCAGGCGATGTGGGTGTAGGTGGTCGCGAGATTGGCTATATGTACGGTATGTACAAGAAGTTGGCACGCGAGTATAATACAGGTGTATTGACCGGTAAGGGTCTCACTTGGGGTGGTTCGTTGATTCGTCCTGAGGCTACAGGCTTCGGAGCTTTGTACTTCGTAGAGCATATGCTCAACCGTGCAGGTAAGCAGCTCAAGGGTGCTACAATCGCTATCTCTGGCTTCGGAAATGTGGCTTGGGGTGCAGCGAAGAAGGCTACCGAGTTGGGTGCGAAGGTTATCGCTATCTCGGGTCCTGACGGCGTAATTCACAATCCGAACGGTATGAACGACGAGAAGATTGCTTATATGTTGCAGCTGCGTGCGTCGAACCAGAATATCGTAGCTCCATTTGCCGAGAAGTTCCCTGATGCAACATTTGTTCCGGGCAAGAAGGCGTGGAGCGTGAAGTGCGACATTGCTCTCCCTTGCGCATTCCAGAATGAGCTCACCGGCGACGACGCTGCCGAGCTGCTCGCAAATGGCACCTGGTGCGTTGCCGAGGTGTCGAATATGGGTTGTACCCCTGAGGCTATTGCTGCGTTCCAGGAGGCTCGCATCCTCTTCGCTCCGGGTAAGGCTGTGAATGCAGGTGGCGTGGCTACTTCGGGCTTGGAGATGACACAGAATGCTATGCATATCTCGTGGTCTGCAGCTGAGGTGGACGAGAAGTTGCACTATATCATGCAGTCAATTCACGAGGCTTGCGTTAAGGCAGGTACCGAGGGTGACTACATCAACTACGTCAAGGGTGCAAATATCGCCGGTTTCCTCAAGGTTGCTCAGGCGATGCTCGAGCAGGGTATTGTATAACCTTCCCACAAACCTAATAAAAAAGTTACCACCATTGCGGTGGTAACTTTTTCTTTATTGTAGTGAGGCAAACCTCTACTGACAACTCTTGATATCCTTGATGCGCAACTGCAACGACGCCTTGCCGCGGTAGTTGTTCTCAACAATCTGGTAGCAGATGTTGATAGGACGTCCCGCACGTACCCACTCGTAGTGAGAAGGCTGCTGGAAGGCGATGGTCTGCATGCGTGCAGATGGAGCCGAACGCTGTGTCAAGTCCATTCTCAAGTGCTCGGCATCGGCACCAACCAACTTCGCATCGCCATTGTTTACACACTGCTCCGAGGCGAAAATCGGAAGGTTGTTGCCCGGGCCAAATGGCTGGAAACGATTCAACTCGCGGAAGAAGTTCGGAGTGATGTCTGCAAACGAGAGCATACTATCAACCTCGACCTGCGGAACTAAACTCTTAGGGTCGATATTCTCCTCCACATACTGGTTGAAGCGACGCTTGAACTCCTCTACATTCTCAGGACGCATAGTCAAACCTGCAGCGTACATATGTCCACCGAAGTTCTCGAGCAAATCCGAGCACGACTCCACCGCCTGGTAGAGGTCGAAGCCCGCAATCGAACGAGCCGAGCCAGTTACGAAGCCGTTGCTCTGTGTGAGCACGACAGTAGGGCGGTAGTAGGTCTCGATAAGGCGCGATGCCACGATACCCACGATACCCTTCATCCAGCTTGGGTTGTAGATGACGATGCTCTTCTGCGCCTTCAACTGTGCGTTATTCTCCACAATCTCGTGCGCCTCGAGAGTCACCGAACGATCCTCCTTCTTGCGATCCTGGTTGTAGTTGTCGATGCCCTCACCCAATTCGCGTGCGGCATCCTCGTTACCCTCGACAAGCAACTTCACGGCTGCATATCCGCCTGATGGTACCGAGTCCTCAGGGTACTCGTCCATACGCATACGTCCTGCCGCATTGATGCGAGGGCCAATCTTAAATACGATGTCGTCGATGGTGATGTTCTGCTCCTCCAAGCCGCAGATGCGGATAATCGAGGAGAGACCCTCCGACGGTTGAGTGTTCAATCGCTTCAATCCATAGTGCGCCAAGATGCGATTTTCATCGGTCAAGGCTACGATATCCGAGGCAATACTTACGACCAAGAGGTCGAGGAACTGCTCGATTTCGCTGAATGGAATGTTGTGCTTCTGTGCATAAGCCTGCACCAACTTAAAGCCCACGCCACAGCCCGACAACTCATCGAATGGATAGTTGCAGTCGTTGCGCTTTGGGTCGAGAACAGCTACGGCACGAGGAATCTCCTCAGCCGGAAGATGATGGTCGCAGATAATGAAATCCACCCCTTTTTGCTTGGCATAGTCCACCTTTTCGACCGCCTTAATACCGCAATCGAGGGCAATGACCAATTTCACTCCCTTCTTTGCGGCAATGTCGATACCCCTCTTCGAAATACCATATCCCTCGGTATAACGATCCGGGATGTAGAACATCAGGTTGTTGTGACCGATGTGGCGCAGAAATTTATATACGAGCGCTACGGCAGTTGTGCCATCTACGTCGTAGTCGCCATAGACCATAATCTTCTGGTTTTTGGCAACCGCCTCCTCCATTCGTGCCACCGCTTCCTCCATATCCTTCATCAGGAACGGATTGTGCAGATCTTCGAGTCGAGGATTGAAAAATCTCTTCGCTTTGTCTACTGTGTCTATGCCTCTTTGTACCAACAGGTTCGCCAATACCGTAGGGATTCTCAGTGAGGTAGCAATGTGATCTACCGTCAAAGAGTTGCCCTGTGGTTTGACTACCCACCTTTTCTGAATAGGCATACTCGTTAATTTTTATTATATATATTTTTTTCAATTTTTTTCTCAGTTTAATAATACAACTCGCTGTTACTCACTTTTATTGCTCGCGCTCGAGCTTAAAGTTGGCCAACAACTTTTTGCATAATACCTGGCTCGCCTCCTCGAAGCTGACCTCACGGCCGAGCTCCTTGGTGATGGAGGTTACACCCTTGTCGATGAATCCGCACGGATTAATCATAGTAAACCACTTGAGGTCGGTTGCGGCGTTGAGCGCCAAGCCGTGCATCGTAACAAAACGCGATGCCTTGACACCTATAGCGCAAATCTTTCGCCAGTTGCGCTCCACCTTCTCGCCATTTGGCAACTCCACCTCGTCGCAGAGCCACACTCCTGTAGCGCCCTCAAGACGACGACCATTGATGCCATACTCGGCAACGGTCTCGATGATGCTCTGCTCCAAAATTTCAATGTATCGGCGCAAACCAATGCCCAACTTGTCGAGGTCGAGAATCGGATAGCAGACCACCTGTCCCTCGCCGTGGAAGGTGATGTCACCTCCGCGGTCGATGTGGTAGAACTCTGCTCCGAGCGCCTTCAGGCGTGCCTCGTCGATGAGCATGTTGCTCATATTGCCACTCTTGCCGAGTGTGTAGACTGCGGGGTGCTCCACAAAAATTATGGTACCGGCGTGCTCACTTCCATCGCCCTGCTTTGCGAGCAGTTCGTTGAAGAGCGTCTGCTGATACTCCCAGCACTCCTTGTAGGGCATTCGCCCAACCCATTTGCAATCTACATGCATAATAATCTATCTCCAATGCCCGCTGTTAATGGCGTGCAGTAAGTTTCCGTGTCGAGAGTGGGGCACTTATCGTGCCGCCTTGATGGAGGAGATAGCCTCGTCAGCGAGGTACGATGAACGCACCAATGGCCCACTTGCGCAGTAGTCGAAGCCCATTTCGAGAGCTAATTGGCGGTATCGTTCGAATGTTTCGGGGGTGATATATTCCGCAACGGGAACCTGCTCCTCCGATGGTCGAAGATACTGTCCGAGGGTTACAATCTTCACGCCTGCATCACGCAAGTCGCGCAAGGTCTGCAATACCTCCTCTTCGCTCTCGCCAAGTCCTACCATCAAACCGCTTTTGGTCGTTACCCCCTTCTCGCTCATATAGCGCAACGCTGCCAACGATGTGCGATAGGTCGCTTTGGCGCGTACAACGGGTGTAAGACGCTCCACGGTCTCGATGTTGTGCCCGATAATATCGGGTTTCGATGCCATCACCACCTCCAACGATGCGGCTACGGCGTCGAAATCAGGAATAAGGAGCTCAATTGTTGCGTTTGGATTTTTAGCTTTAATGGCCTCTACGGTCTGCGCCCAATGCGCTGCACCACCATCAGCTAAATCATCGCGAGTAACAGAAGTTACCACAACGTGCTTCAGTCCCATAAGGTTTACACTCTCTGCCACCTGCTGTGGCTCTACCGGATTTGGCGGCAACGGCTTGCCAGTTTTGGTTGCGCAAAAACGACAACCTCGGGTACAAACATCACCCAAAATCATAAACGTGGCAGTTCGTTTGCTCCAACATTCTGCCTTATTTGGGCATCGTCCGCTGCTGCAAATCGTATGGAGAGAGTGTTCGCGCACTATGCGAGCAACCTCAGCAAAAGTATCACTTCTGTGGAGGCGTATTTTTAGCCATTCAGGCTTTCTCGCTGGTGCTTTACAACCATACAACTTCGGCATTTTTTTATTAAGTCATTATTCCTATTGGTGCAAAAATAGTAATAAAAATTGGAAATAAAAAATGAAAATGGGAAAAAATTGCATAGCAATGGTAATAAAAGCGATATGGCAGGGCTGAAGGCGTGTATAGCGGTGGTGAGGTGGCGGGATTGAAGATTTTTTTGCTCAAATGAAAATAAGTTGTTATATTTGTAGTAGCGTTTCGAACAAAGTGGCGTGGCGGAGTCGTTTGTCGCGCTGTGATGCGAAACTTTTTGAAGGTCGATTTTTTTGATAATTTAGAGACTAAAAACGGTTATGAAAACTTTGAAATTTACCCTTGTGGCGCTCTTGTTGGCGTTGGTTTCGACTCTTGGCGCATCGGCGCAATCGAACAAGACAAAGAAGATTGGAGATATTGTCAGCGAGAAGGGCGTGAAGTGCGTCGTTGTCGATTGTGACAAGTCGGGAAATCACGGCTTGTTGATGACGATTGAAGCTGCCGAGTGCAATTGGGGTGAGGCCTTGAATTGGTGCGGTAAGGTTGGTGCTCAGTGGCGCTTGCCGGAGTTGACCGAGATGATGGCTGTCTATATGAATCTCGAGGAGGTGAATGAATCGCTCGAAAAGGCTGGTTATAAGCCGCTTGTGCGCACGTGGTACTGGGTTGCCGAGGTCGAGAAGAAGGGCTTTGCCTGGGCTATAAATATGGTCGATTTGTCGGCTAATTATGCTGCAGTTTCGAAGCCTCTCCAGGTTCGTGCAGTCACCGCCTTCTAACAAAAAAAATCATAAAAGAAGTTAAGCGAGAGCCGACGGTTCTCGCTTTTTTTTGCCCCCTCCTAATATTCTGTCGGGACTCGCACGGCTTCAGCAGCCGAGAGGAGACCAAGCGGTGATTAAGATAGACATTAAAACCAACGGTTTTAGAGAATGAATTAAATGTCATTAGCCAAATTTATTTGAGCGAATGACAGTCGCCTGTGCCCACATCGTGCCAGATTATCAAACCCAAAATAGGACTCGAACGGTCGCTGAAGGTTTGAACAGTGCAAGCAGAGAGAATGTGCAGGGAAGCCGAAGGTTTGGAAAATTGGTTGAGAGTAGATGCCAAACTCGTTTGAGCAGATATTTCTCAAACGATATTCCAAGGTTGCACAGCAACTCTGCACATTCGACAAGCGCAGGTTACACTGCCACACCGCCACAGGCTGACTGAGGCGCTTTAGCCGCACAAAAAAAAGCGACTGCCGAATGACAATCGCTTGTGCGGATAAAGGGACTCGAACCCCCACGCCTCTCGGCACCAGATCCTAAGTCTGGCGTGGCTACCAATTACACCATATCCGCCTTAGTGCGAGTGCAAAGGTAACTATTTTTTCGCAATTCGCAACCTTGAGTAATTTTTTTTGAGATAAATTCGTGGAAAAGTGCTATTTTTGCACACTATTTATGCGATTATATGCCGAAGATTGTAAACCTTACCCTCTCGCCCAAGCAGGCTTCTGATGCTAAAATATACACTCCGTTGGTGGCGCGCGAACTGCGTGTCAAGGAGAGCGATATTGCACTGCTGCGCATTGTTAAGCGCTCGGTGGATGCAAGGCGTGGAGCGCTGAAGGTAAACCTCTCGCTTGAGGCCTATATCGACAAGGAGGAGCAGCCGGCTCCGCTCCATTTCGACTATCCTTCGGTTGTCGGAAAGCCCGAGGTTGTGATTATCGGTGCGGGTCCTGCCGGCTTATATTGTGCGCTGAGACTCATCGAGTTAGGCTTGAAGCCAATCCTCTTCGAGCGAGGCAAGGAGGTTGTTGAACGCGGTAAGGATATCGCAAAGATTCAGAGAAATCAGGGTGTTAATCCTGACTCGAATTACGCCTTTGGCGAGGGTGGTGCAGGCACATTCTCGGACGGAAAATTGTTCACCCGAAGCAAGAAACGAGGTGACTATAATCGCGCTCTGCAGAGACTTGTTTTTCACGGTGCTTCGCCCGAGATTTTGTATGAGGCACACCCCCATATCGGCTCGGATAGATTGCCGCGAATTATCGCAAATATGCGTGATGCCATCCGCGCTGCGGGTGGTGAGGTTCACTTCGAGAAGAGAGTGGAGCAACTCATAGTAAAAAATGGACGTGTCGAGGGCGTCGTAGCCGGTGGCGATAGAGTTGATGCTCAGGCTGTTGTGGTTGCAACGGGACACTCTGCGCGTGATGTATACCACACCTTGCATAATAGCGGTATCCGCCTCGAGGCTAAACCTTATGCTATGGGAGTGCGTATCGAGCATCCTCAGCAGCTCATCAACAATATCCAGTATCACCGCTCGCCCGATATGGAGTACTTGCCTTCGGCATCATACTCATTGGTGGCGCAGGTTGGTGGTCGAGGAGTCTACTCCTTCTGTATGTGTCCGGGTGGATTTATCGTGCCCGCACTGACCGATCAGAGCGAGTCGGTGGTGAATGGTATGTCGCCGTCGCATCGTAACTCTCCATATGCAAATTCGGGCTTTGTAACCGAAATTCGAGAGGAGGATTTTGCTCACCTAACTGCAAAATATGGCCCTTTGGCGGGTCTTGTTTTTCAGCAGCAACTCGAGCAGATGGCTCGCGAGCAAGCCCCTGAGAATCAGACTGCTCCGGCACAGCGTGTAGCCGATTTTGTCGCAGGTAAGCGCTCTGCCTCTTTGCCAAAATGCTCCTATGTTCCCGGCGTCGTTCCGTCTCGTCTTGACGAGTGGATGCCTCAATTTATCTCCACGCGACTCCGTGAGGCTATCTCCGTCTTCGATAAGCGTATGCGTGGCTATCTTACCAATGAGGCGCTCGTCGTAGGTGTCGAGTCGCGCACCTCTACACCCGTTCGCATTCCTCGTGACCGCGAAACCCTCCAGCACCCCGATATTCTCGGCCTCTATCCTGCCGGTGAAGGAGCAGGTTTTGCCGGAGGTATTATTTCAGCAGCGTTGGACGGTGAGCGTATAGCCGAATCAATCGCGGAAAAATCGTTCTGATAGGCTCTTTTCGCACAAGTCGTCAGATAGCGAGATGCTCACATAGGTCTACTATGCTCCGCTCTCGCTACTTTGCCTTGCACAAAAATAGCACTATCATCGACGATTTTTTGGTGGGGAGCGCCTTGCAACGCACAAAATTTCCTCTATCATCGACGATTTTTTTGAGGGGAGTTGTCGGCTCTTTTCGCACAAGTCGTCAGATGGCGAGATGCTCACATAGGTCTACTATGCTCCGCTCTCGCTACTTTGCCTTGCACAAAAATAGCACTATCATCGACGATTTTCACTCTTCACTTTAATTTTGGCACTCTTTTTGTCCTGTTTTGGGGCAAAGGGAGAGGTCGGAAAAGGTAATTTTTCTTTATCTTTGATATGTTTACACATCTTTCTGTTATTTTCTGTTTGCACACACCCCGGCCCTCCTTTTTTAACGGAAAACTGACAACGGAAAACAGACAATAAAAAAACGGAGAATCTCCGTTTTTTTATTGTTTATCTATCCACTCTCACGACTCTGAATCCTACATTCGAATAGCCGTTATCGCCATTGCGTGTAGCGCCCGAATACTCGCTTCGACACTCGTCGCGGTCGCAATCCCAGCTGCCACCCTTTACGATATACTCTCCATTCTCGCTTTGGGTTGTTGTCCACTCCCAGCAATTCCCCCAGAAGTCGATACCGCCACAGGCTCCCGTACTTTCTTTATAGGCATCCACGGCTGTAAGACCCGATTCGATATGGTTACTATTCATCGCAATATCCTTTGGCATATGACCGGCTCCCAATACCCACTCATTTTCGTTCGGTAATCTGTATAAATGGGAGGTGTCATTGCTGCTCAACCACTTGCAATAAGCCGTCGCTTCGGTAATAGAGATGCTAACCACAGGGTAGTTATCTTCGCCTGGGTTGTATGTGAACGAGGTGTTGAACTGTGCATACTCGGCATTCGTAACGGGTGCATAGCCGATGTAAGCATTTTTGGCATTAGCACCACGAAGCACCATCCACTCATCGTTCGGGTTGTCATCGGTACGAGGATCGATTAGTCGTAAGAACTGCTGCTCCAATCGTATCTCTCTGTTCTCGACCATCTCATCTACAATGGCCTGCATCTCCTCAACGAGCGCTTGATGCTTGGCCTCACGCTCCAACTCTCTCAATTTTGCCTTTTTACGCGCTACGACTTTGTCGTAACGTATGCCCATTTGCTCCATAAGAGCCTGCTTATTCTCCTCGGTTGGATTCTTTCTGTATGCTGCGGCAAGAGCCTTTGTTTTGTCATCCAATTCAGGCCTATCTTCTTCTACTAACGGAGCATCAGGGTCATCGAACGCTAGCTCGCTCTCTATCAAATCGAGAGGAGTGATAAATGAATAAGCTTCAACAACTTGATGTACGCCAAAATAGTGCGCTACCAACCCATCTTTGTAGATTGAGAGTCGGTATCCTCCGTATAAATCACAAGGCAGAGTGTAGATACAGTATTCCACGCCTGGGGTTAAACCTCCCTCTTCCATCGCCTTGAACGATATGATAGAGTTACCTCTGGTAATTTCGCCTATTTGAGCCATGCCGTCGGTGTAAGTCAAAGCTGCTGTTCCGGCAATGTTATAACCATCTACGCTCTCCAGCTCAATGCGTGAAATACCACTCATCTCGAAAGTCAGGCGCAAACCTCCGCAGATACTGCCGGGGTTCGCCTGATTGCTGTTTTGCTTTGCTAAAATAGTCAAAGAAGAGGGCTGTTCCTCCGTGCTATCTCCATTTTCTTCTGTTTTTTCCTCTTCGGTTGTAGCACCATTTTTGTCGCCGAAATCATCTGTTGAGCTGTCGTTGTTGCAAGCCGTTGCGATAATAGTCAGTAGTGCCGAAAAGGCTGGGATAAAAAATCTGAATACTTTGTTCATCTGTTTTGTGTTTGAAAATTTATAATAGTGTTTTAGAAACATACGCCATATAAGAGACTTGATATGCTAAAAGGTTAAAAATGGAATTATTTTTTAATTTTTAATTAAAAGTTTTCCGTTTTACGCTTCTCGCTTTCCGTTTATTTTGTTATCTTTGCGCGATGTATATAGTATATGGCAGATTTTAAGAAGATAAATATCCGTAACAAACGCGCAACTTTCGACTACGAGATACTCGAGGAGTATGTCGCAGGTGTTGTATTGGTGGGTACCGAGATCAAGTCTATCCGCCTCGGCAAGGCCTCGATGGTCGATTGTTACTGCTACTTCGAGAAGAATGAGCTCTGGATTCGTGGCGTCAATATCTCGGAATATGCGTGGGGTACTTGCAACAACCATATCCCCAAGCGTGACCGTAAGCTCCTCCTCAATCGTAAGGAGCTGAACAAACTCTCTCGCTCACTCCAGGATAAGGGATTGACCGTTGTCGGACTTCGACTCTTCCTCAACGAGAAGGGATTTGCAAAGATTGCAATCGGTCTTGCTCGAGGTCGTAAGTCGTACGACAAGCGCGAGTATCTCAAAGCGAATGATGCAAAGCGCGAGATGGATAAGGCGCTCAAAACATATAAGTAAAAATCGTTATGATTAGTTCTTTTTGCACGAGTCGGCGGATAGCAAAATGCTCACATACGCCAAAGTATGCTCCGCTTTCGCTACCTTGCCTCACACAAAAATAATCTAATCATCTCCGATTTTGGGGCGTGGAAAGAGTAAAGAAATTTTGCATTCTGCATTCTGAATTTTGAATTTGAAAAAGCCAATGGCTAATAGCTAAAGGCAAATGGCTAAAAATAAAAATGGCACTAATTTTAGCAATAGAGACAGGAACAGATATTTGTTCGGTTGCGCTGGTGCGCGACGGCGAACTTTTGGCACTGCGTGAGAGCGACGAGGAGCGCAACCACGCCAAAAAGATTGGCGTATTTGTGGATGAGTTGCTCCGCGAGAGTGGCGTTGCTGCAGATGAGTTGGATGCGGTGGCTGTAAGCAAGGGCCCGGGCTCCTACACAGGTCTGCGCATCGGAGTATCCTTCGCAAAGGGACTCTGCTACGGTTTGAATATTCCGCTTGTGGCGGTGGGCTCGCTCGACTCGCTGAGCGAGGTGGCACGTGAGGATTACGAGGCGGGTATCGTCGATATCGAGAATTGGAATGAGGCTATCCTTTGCCCAATGATTGATGCACGCCGTATGGAGGTCTATACACAGCTCTTCAATGCCGAGGGCGCAGCACAGAACGAGGTCGAGGCGAAGATTATCGACGAGGAGAGCTTCGTCGCAGAGCGCGCATCGGGCAAGCCATTTGTGATTTTTGGCAGTGGAGCAGCTAAGTGTGCCGAGGTGTTGCAAGGCGCAATCCTCATCAATGTCGTGCCATCTGCGCGCGGTATGGCTCGCTTGGCCGAGCGGGCATTTGTCGATGGCAAGACCGAGGATGTGGCATACTTCGAGCCTTTCTACCTCAAGGATTTTGTGGTCGGCACAGCAAAGAAATCTTTGCTTGAACGCGTAATGAAATAAAAAATCGTTCTGAAATCACGTCCGATTTTGAACTGAATGGGAAGAGAAAATAAAAAAAACAACAAACTTTCAAATAATTAAACAACTATGGCAGAATTTATCTATCAGGAGCCGCTCCCAATCGAGCGTGACAACACTGAGTATCGTCTCGTGACGAAGGATTATGTAAAGGTGATTGAGTGCGATGGCCGCAAGGTCCTCAAGGTTGATCCAAAGGGTATTGAGCTCCTCGCAAAGGAGGCTTACACCGATGTTTCGTTCTATCTTCGTGCTGCACACTTGCAGAAGTTGCGCAACATCTTGGAGGATGTAGAGGCTACCGACAACGACAAGTTCGTAGCTTATACAATGCTTCTCAACTCGTGCGTAGCTGCTGAGGGCGAGTTGCCAACTTGCCAGGATACAGGTACTGCAATCTGCGTAGCTCACAAGGGCGAGGATGTATGGACAGGTGCTAACGACGCTGAGTACATCTCGCGTGGTGTTTACGAGACATACAAGGAGCGTAACCTTCGCTACTCGCAGGTTGTGCCTATCACAATGACCGATGAGCATAACAGCGGTACTAACCTCCCTGCACAGATCGATATCTATGCCGGTCACTCGGGTATGGAGTACGACTTCCTCTTCCTCACCAAGGGTGGTGGCTCGGCTAACAAGACTTTCCTCTATCAGCAGACTAAGGCGTTGCTCAACGAGGCTTCGCTCGAGGCGTTCTTCAAGGAGCACATCAAGGATCTCGGTACTTCGGCTTGTCCTCCTTACCACCTCGCAGTATGTATCGGTGGTACATCGGCTGAGATGTGTCTTGCAACTGTAAAGAAGGCTTCGGCAGGTTATCTCGACGAGCTCCCAACATCGGGTAATGAGGGTGGTCGTTGCTTCCGCGATTTGGAGTGGGAGGAGCGCATCCAGAAGATTTGCCAGGAGATGGGTATCGGCGCACAGTTCGGTGGTAAGTACCTCGTACACGATGTTCGCGTAATTCGCGCACCTCGTCACGCTGCTTCTTGCCCTGTAGCTATCGGCGTAAGCTGCTCTGCAGACCGTAACATCAAGGCTAAGATCACTCCTGAGGGTATCTTCGTAGAGCAGTTGGAGAAGAATCCTGCACGCTTCCTCCCTGCTGAGGCACCTGCAATGTCTCCTGCTGTAGATATCGACCTCGACGAGGGTATGGATAAGGTTCGTGAGACACTCTCTAAGTATCCTATCAAGACTCGTCTCAACCTCAAGGGTACACTCATTGTAGCTCGCGATATCGCTCACGCACGCATCAAGCAGATGCTCGACAATGGCGAGCCTATGCCTGAGTATTTCAAGAATCACCCTGTATACTACGCAGGTCCTGCTAAGACCCCTGCAGGTTACGCTTCGGGCTCATTCGGCCCTACTACCGCAGGTCGTATGGACTCTTACGTAGACCTCTTCCAGAAGGCAGGTGGCTCTATGGTAATGGTTGCTAAGGGTAACCGCTCTAAGGCTGTTACCGACGCTTGTCAGGCAAACGGTGGTTTCTACCTCGGCTCTATCGGTGGTCCTGCTGCAATCCTCGCTAAGAACTCTATCAAGAGTGTTGAGGTTGTTGACTTCCCTGAGCTCGGTATGGAGGCTGTTCGCAAGATCTATGTTGAGAACTTCCCTGCATTCATCATCGTAGATGATAAGGGTAACGACTTCTTCGCAGAGTTTGCACACTAAAATAGCTCTGAGCGGTGAATTTTGCACCTTACTTCAGATGCTGAGTTGCTTACATACACTCTAGTATGCTGCGCGCTCAGCACCTTGTAACGCACAAAATTTCCTCACTCATAAACAATTTTAAGCTTTCGGTTAGGAAAGCCTAACCATCGACGATTTTGAATGGTGGGGGGGTGAATTCTCTCATCAAACAAATAAAAATTGTCAATTGTTTATTCTCAATTGTCAATTGGATTACGGAGTGGAGGGCTGATTACCCTCTACTCTGGCAAAATAAAACTACAATTTTTGCGTTTGTTTTATATGTTGAAAACAAGACTCAAAGCACTTCTGGCTACGATTGTAGCACTACTCTTCATCATCTCGGCGCATGGTGCCGAGGCGGTGTCGTTCAAGGTGAATGCCCCGATGCTTGCCACCGTGGGTAACTACCTTCAGGTTGTATTCGAGCTCAATGCTAAACCCGATAGCGACTCCTTCACTCCGCCTACATTCACCAACTTCGATGTTGTAGCGGGTCCTTCGGTATCGCAGGGCTCATCGGTCTCGATTGTCAATGGCAGTATGACCAAGAGCGTATCCTACGCTATCACCTATGTCTTGCTCCCGCAATCTGCAGGTACATTCACCATCGGAGCTGCGACCATTTCGGTTGATGGCAAGAAGTACACTTCGGACACTACCAAGGTGGAGGTGCGCGATGATTCTCAGAGTGGCGCAGCGGTGCAGCAGGGTCAGTCGAACAAGCAGAACAAACAGAATGAGTCGTCGGAAAGCCGCGCAAATGGTGCCGTGGCAAAGGATGATATCCTCTTGCGACTCGTCGTATCCAAGAAATCGGTCTACAAGGGCGAGTCTATACGAGCAATCTTAAAGCTCTATAGTCGTGTTCCTATTTCGGGTGCGGAGAACTCGAAGATGCCATCGTTCAACGGTTTCTGGAGTCAGTCGGTAGATATTCAACAGGGTCCATTCCGCGAGACATACAATGATAAGATCTACGAGGCGTACAACATTGCCGAGTATCTGCTCTATCCTCAGCAGGATGGCGAGTTGGTTATCGATCCTGCCGAGCTTACCGTCGTGGCGCGTATCCCTGTGCAGACCAATCAGCCTTATGACCCATTCTTCGGTGGTGGTCACGAGGTCTACAGTGTGCGTCGTGAGCTCAAGGCTCCAAAGGTTACCATCAACGTGAAGCCGCTCCCTGCAGGTGCTCCGTCATCCTTCTCGGGTGCGGTGGGTCGATACACAATGTCGCACAAACTCTCAGCCGATAAGGTGGTAGCCAACTCGGCTGTGACACTCCAGCTTACAATCTCGGGTACCGGAAACCTCAAGTTCATTACTGCGCCACAACTCTCGTTGCCGGCATCGTTTGATCTCTACGAGGTGAAGAGTGAGGAGAAGATTCAGAATAAGGCATCGGGTAGCAGCGGCTATCGTCGCTTCGACTATCCGTTCATCGTGCGTGCCGAGGGACTCTACGACTTCGGCCCGGTCGAGTTCTCATACTTCGATGTCGAGAAGGAGCAGTATGTCACACTCGCGACACCGCCGTTGAGCATCGAGGTTACACCTGACAGCGCAGCCGAGTCGGCTTCGCAAGTGGTAGTACCTGGCGTGAAGCGTGAGGATGTGCGCCTCTTGAGCGAGGATATCCACTTCATCAAGCTTGGCAATGCCAATCTTCGTACCGTCGTGGTGCCGTTTATCCTCTCGCCAAGCTATTTTATAATTATGATGGTGTTGGTGCTATTCGCTGTAGTTGCTTATGCGGTGATTCGCAAACATATCCGTGACAATAGCAACGTGGTGCTTGTGAAGGGTAAGCGTGCCAATAAGATGGCGGTGAAGCGCTTCCGCATAGCCGAGAAGTATATGCGAGAGCAGGATCGTCGCGCCTTCTACGAGGAGATGTTGCGCGCTATGTGGGGCTACTTGAGCGATAAGTTCAATATCCCTGTGGCAGACCTGACCCGTGACGTTGTGCGTGTGGAGTTGTCTCGTCGCAATGCTGAGGTGGAGGCTGAGACCATCATTGCTGTGATTGCACGTTGCGAGGAGGCACAATACTCGCCTGCGGCATCGGCCGATATGAAGGATATTTACGAAGAGGGTGTGGATGCGGTCTCGAAGATTGAGTCTGCGATTAAGAGGTAAGAGTTATGAAGAGATTTATCATATACATCATTTTGCTTGCTGTGTCGGTGGGTGCTAAGGCTGCCGATGTGACATCGACCGAGCATTGGGATAGAGGCAACAGATTCTATATCGATGGCAACTACAAGGAGGCTGCCGAGGAGTACAATCTCATCCTTGATGGGGGAGAGTACTCGATGGAACTCTACTACAACCTTGCTAATGCCTACTTCAAGTTGGGCGAGATGGGGAAGGCTATCCTCTACTACAATAAGGCGCTCCGTATCGCTCCGTCATCGGAGGATGTGCGTCACAACCTCGCTATGGCCGAGGCGCAGACCAAGGATAGAATCAATGCCATTCCGGAGTTTTTCTTGAGCCGCTGGGTACGTACCGTGCGTAGCTCGATGAGTTGCACCGCGTGGAGCATCTTGTCGCTTGTGACATTTGCTCTTCTCTTGGCCTTCGGAATATTGTTCTTGCTCGCATCGAATATCAGAGTGCGCAAGGCGGGTTTCTACTGCGCCTTGTCGATGGTGTTGCTGTTTATTGTAACAACACTCTTCGCACTCTCCTCACGTAAGGAGTTGTTAACTCACGATGAGGCTGTAGTGATGTCGTCCGCCATCTCAATTAAGAGTTCGCCTGACCGCTCGGCTACCGATTTGTTCGTGTTGCACGAGGGTACAAAGGTGCGCATCTTGACCGAGATGGATGAGTGGTGCGAGATCTCGATTGCCGATGGCAAGAAGGGATGGACCGAGGCTAAAAACATAGAGGAGATTTAGGCGATGTCGAAGTTGTTGGATAATGTCGTTGGAGAGTTGTCGCGATTGCCGGGTATCGGACGTCGTACAGCGTTGCGTCTGGCAATGCACATACTCCGTATGGATGAGGAGGATGTGGTCTCGATGGGCGAGAGTATGATCGACTTCCGCACCAAGATTTGCCGCTGCGCCAAGTGTAACAACCTCTCCGATACCGAAATTTGCGATGTCTGCGCCGATGCCTCGCGTGACAAAAGTACGGTCTGCGTGGTGGAGCAGGTGTCGGATTTGCTCTCAATCGAGAAGACTCACCAGTACCGTGGCGTCTATAGCGTCTTGGGCGGTGTTATCTCGCCGATGCAGGGCGTAGCGCCTTCGGATTTGCGTATCGACTTGTTGCTCGACCGCATCGCTATGGGCGAGGTGAAGGAGGTTATCATAGCCATCTCGGCTTCGGTCGAGGGTGAGACCACGATGTTCTACCTGATGAACTGCCTCAAGCGCTTCCCGCACCTCAAGATTACAACCATCGCTCGAGGTATAGGCTTTGGCGACGAGTTGGAGTATGTAGACGAATTGACCATAACCCAGGCGATGTTGAATCGTCGTGAGGTAACCAAGCTATAAACAAACTAAAACCATAAATAGATATGAAAAGACTCTTTTTAGCACTTTCGCTCTTAATGTTGAGCACATCGTTGATGGCACAGGAGAATTGTAGTCACTTCAACGCACGACACACACCCGATTGGTTCCGTGAGGGTATAACCTATCAGCTTATGCCTCGCTGCTTCACCGAGGAGGGAACAATCAAGGCAGCAGAGAAGCACCTCGAGCGACTCAAGGAGTTGGGTGTTGGTGTTATCTACTTTACGCCTCTCAACGTGGCTGATACCGATATGGATCAGACAAAGTGGAGCCCACGTCAGCACGCATCGGGATTCAATGATCCTCGTAACCCATACCGTGCGGGCGACTACTTTACCGTAGACCCTGAGTATGGTACCGACCAGGACTTGAAGGATTTTGTCGAGAAGGCACACTCACTTGGTATGAAGGTGTTCCTTGACCTTGTGTTTGCACACTGCGGCCCTGGTGCTGATGTTGTGAAGAACCATCCTGAGTACTTCCTCTACAACGAGGCGGGCGAGATGGAGCTCACACGCTGGAAGTTCCCTAAGTTCGATACCAACTATATCGGTACTCGTCGCTACTTCAAGAGCATTATGAGCTACTACTTGGCACACTACAACGTAGACGGTTTCCGTTGCGATGTGGCACACCATATTCCTATCTCATTCTGGGAGGAGGCTCGTGCCGAGTTGGAGGCACTCAAGCCGGATTTGGTGATGGTTGCCGAGTCGAGCAAGCCTTACGATATGCGCTACGCATTCGATGCAGAGTACAACTGGAGCATTGGTAGAAAGGCTATGCGCTACCTTCTTTATAAGCGACCAGAGGTTGAGGGCAAGGGCGGAATGGCCTATGTCCGTGCTCAGCACGTGAAGAATGCGTCGGTACGACCAAAGGGTGCGTTGCATTGGAATATGACTGATAACCACGACTTTGCGACAGACGAGTTCGATAATAGAATGGAGAAGAATTGGGGTACAGCTTGTTGCGAGGCGCAGTTGGCCTTCTCATTCGCCATCGATGGCGTGCCATTCCTCTTCAATGGTCAGGAGATTGCTCACGCAAAGCGTGTGTCGTTGTTTGGCCACAAGGGTTGCTGGATTGATTGGGAGACTGACGGTGCAACCGAGGTTGCAAAGGATAGAACCGAGAAGATTAAGGCTTGGGTGAAGATGCGCAAGGAGCAGAAGGCACTCACACACGGTGCTACCGAGTGGATTGACAACGATATGCCTGCTGAGGTTCTCTCGTTCAAGCGTACACTCGAGGGTTACAACGATGTATTGTTCGTGGGTAACTTCTCGAACAAGGAGGTGAAGGTGAAGCTCGCCGATGGCTCGAAGTATACACTCGCTCCGTGGGCATACATCTTCAATGTGCAGAAATAGAAAAAACTAACAAAAAAATTAAATGATATGAAGAAGTTATTAGTTATTTTGGTGGCAGCTATCGTAGCTGTAGGTTGTTGTTCGACTTGTCGTTCACGTGTTAAGAATGCAAAGCCGTTGGAGGGTACCGTATGGCACCTCGTGAAGTTAGGTGGTGAGAGCATGTCGCTCCCTGCTGACGAGTTCAACATCATCTTGAATGAGAATGGTTTGGGTGGCCGTGGTGCTTGCAACAGCTTGCTCGGTCAGTACGCTACAGGCGAGAAGATGGAGTTGCGCTTCTCGGCTCTCGGCTCGACCAAGATGCTCTGCCCTCATAACGAGGCGTTGGAGACTAAGCTCGCACAGACTCTCGCAAAGACCACTCACTACGACATCGACTACGATATGTTGATGTTGATGCGCAATGGCGAGATTTTGGCTGTGTTCCAGGCTCAAACCGTAAACAAGTAGAATAATGAAGAGAATACTTGTTTCAATCTTTGTGCTGTTGCCAATGGTGGCAATGGCGCAGCTTCAGCTCTCGTCGCTGAGGGTCAATCGCCTCGATACCCCTACCGGTATCGACCCGAACTCTCCGGTGACATTCAGCTGGATTGTAACCTCGGACGATAAGAACGCTTCGCAGAGTGCCTACGAGGTACGCGTGATGCGTTGTGGTATGCCGGCGTGGTTCAGTGGCGTTGTGCAGTCGAGCGAGAGTATCTCTGTACCTTGCGACTTGAAGCTCTTCCCTGACTCTCACTACACCTTCTCGGTGCGCGTGTGGGATAACAAGGGTCGTGTGAGCGAAAAGGTTAAGTCGTGGTGGACTACAGGCCTCAGAGTCGAGGACTGGAAGGCAGATTGGATTGGTGAGATCAATATGAGACGCCCTATCCACCTCCGCCATAAGGCTACACTCGACAAGAAGGTTAAGCGCGCGACAGCCTACATCTCGTCGCACGGTCAGTACGAGGCCTTCATCAATGGTCAGCGCGTGGGTGATGCCTATATGACTCCGGGTTGGACATCATATCGCACCCGTATGCAGTACCAGGCATACGATGTAACCTCGTTGTTGCAGCGTGGCGATAACGTCTTGGCTGCAGTGGTTGCTCCGGGTTGGTACTCGGGTATGGGCTACCGCGCACGCAAGAGCTATGGCGACGATATCGCACTCATTATGCAGGTGCACGTCGAGTACACAAACGGTATTGTCGAGGTGATCTCTACAAATAAGGATTGGAAGATGTCAGCTACAGCGAAGGCTACAGGTGTGGTTGACAACGATATCTACCACGGTGAGACTATCGATGCTCGCCTTATTGATGAGAGCTGGACTACCACCGCCTACACCGAGGGTGCCGAGTGGTGCAATGCCGGCGTTGTATCGACCGACAAGAGCGCTTTGGTTACAACCTTGAATGAGTTGTGCCGTGCGCAGAAGCCTATCAAGCCTGTGAAGTATATCCTCACACCGAAGGGCGAGAAGGTGCTCGATTTCGGTCAGAATATCGTAGGTTGGGAGCGTGTTAAGTTGCAGGGCAAGGAGGGCGATACCATCCGTATCTACCACGCCGAGACTCTCGATGAAAAGGGCAACTTCTACACCGTGAACCTCCGTACTGCAAAGGCCACTTCGACCTATGTGATGAATGGCGAGAAGCGTGAGTTTGCCCCTACAATGACCTTCTACGGCTTCCGTTATATCCGCATCGAGGGTATCGAGGGCGAGCCAAACTTGGAGGACTACGAGATTGTTCCGGTATGGTCTGACTTCGAGAACGTAGGATCGTTCTCATCGTCGAATGCACTCGTCAATCAGTTGCAGAGCAATATCTGGTGGGGCTTCCACGATAACTTCTTGGATGTGCCTACCGACTGCCCTCAGCGCAACGAGCGCCTCGGTTGGACAGGAGATGCTCAGGTATTCTTCCGCACCGCATCGTTCTTGGGTCGTGTGGAGAACTTCTTCGAGAAGTGGTTGGCCGACCTTCGTACCGACCAGTTCGATGACGGTACTGTGCCTCGCATTATTCCTAACGCCTATATGGAGAGCACCCGCAATCGCCGTCGTACAGCAGCGTGCGGTTGGGCAGATGCGGCTACTATCGTGCCTTGGAAGCACTATATGGCTTATGGCGACAAGGCTATCTTGGCTGCTCAGTATCCATCGATGACCGCTTGGGTGGGATTCCTTATCACAAACAGCAAAGAGCAGAACTACCTCTGGACCGGTCACGAGAAAGATCACTATGGCGACTGGTTGTTCTATTCGGTAGACAACGACCGTGATGGCGTATCGGCTGTGACCAGCAAGCGACTCCTCGCGCAGTGCTTCTTTATCCACTCGTTGGATAATGTTATAAAGGCTGCAGGTGCGTTGGGTAAGGCTGCCGATGTGTCATACTACAAGGATGTCGCGCAGAAGGCACGCAAGGCCTACTTGGACGAGTATGTAACCTCGAACGGATTGGTATCGAGCGACACTCAGACCGCTTATGTCTTGGCGCTCCACTTCGACCTCTTGCCTGAGAATATGCGTGCTCAGGCAGCGAAGCGTCTCGTTGACAATATCAAGCGCTATAAGAATCATATCACTACCGGCTTCCTCGGAACACCTTACATCTGCGAGGTGCTCACCCGTTTCGGTTATACCGATGTGGCTTACACCTTGCTCTTGCAGGAGGGTTGCCCAGGCTGGTTGTATCAGGTGAAGATGGGTGCAACTACCGTATGGGAGCGTTGGGATAGCATTCGCAAGGATGGCTCAATTCCTGATAACGGTATGAACTCGTTGAACCACTACGCTTATGGTTCGATTGGCGACTGGCTCTATCGTGAGGCTGTAGGTATCAAGGAGGCAGCTCCGGGCTACAAGCGCATCGCTATCAAGCCTCACACAGGCGGCAACTTCGAGAATATGGAGGCTTCGACCGTAACACCTTATGGTAAGGTTTCGGCGGCTTGGAAGGCTAAGGAGAATGTCTTGAAGGAGTTGGCGGTTGAGATTCCGTTCAATACCACTGCCGAGATCTATGTTCCGGCTATCGGTATGGGCGCAGTGAAGGTTAACGACGCAAGCGTAGCACCTGCAGGTATGGTGGACGGCTATGTGAAGTACTCCGTTGGCTCGGGTAGCTATATCTTCACAGTGGAGTAGTTCGATACTTATATATATTATAACGGGGGCGAGGAGTTTTCTTCGCCTCTTTTTTTGTGCGCCAAAGTGGGGTGGTTGTGGTATGGTTTATGCGTGAGAGGTCGATGTTGTTAAAACCTTAAAATTTGTACAATATGAAAAAAGAGACAACTTGCACAACTCACGATGCGCACTGCGCTACAACTGCCGATGGCCGCCTTATGGCTGCTCCAACCGAGGTTATTCCTCAGCACTCGACCTGCCCCGAGGTGGCCTACAAGATGGTCAAGGATGAGACCTATCCGCAGACACAACCTCGCCTCAACCTCGCCACCTTTGTGACAACCTACATGGATGACTACGCTACGAAGTTGATGAACGAGGCTATCAACGTCAATTATATCGACGAGACGGAGTATCCGCGTGTGGCGGTGATGTGTGGTCGCTGCATCAACATTATTGCTAACCTCTGGAACACCCCTGAGAAGACGGAGTGGAAGGCCGGAGCACTCGGTATCGGCTCTTCGGAGGCGTGTATGCTCGGAGGCGTGGCGGCACTCTTGCGCTGGAAGGCTCGCCGCAAGAAGGAGGGAAAGCCGTGTGACAAGCCGAATATCGTATTGAGCTCGGCATATCAGGTGGTATGGGAGAAGTTTGCCCAGCTATGGAGCGTGGAGATGCGCGAGGTGCCTCTCTCGCTTGAGTGCCCGTCGCTCGACCCGAAGAAGGCTGTCGAGATGTGTGACGAGAATACCATCTGCGTGGTGCCTATCGCGGGTGTTACCTGGACGGGCTTGAACGATGATATCGAGGCACTCGATAAGGAACTCGAGGCGTTCAATGCAAAGACCGGCTACGAGGTTGCCATCCACGTCGATGCCGCATCGGGTGGCTTTATCTTGCCATTCTTGAAGCCTGATTTTAAGTGGGACTTCCGCTTGAAGTGGGTCTATTCAATCTCGACTTCGGGCCACAAGTATGGTCTTGTATATCCAGGCTTGGGTTGGGTGGTATGGCGTGATAAGAGGTGCTTGGCTGAGGAGATGGCCTTCAGCGTAAACTACCTCGGTGCCAATATTACACAGGTCGGCTTGAACTTCTCTCGCCCTGCAGCGCAGATATTGGGTCAGTACTACAACTTTATCCGCTACGGATTCGAGGGCTACAAACGCATTCAGCAGGAGTCGATGGATATCGCTTGCTACTGCCACGAACAGATTGGTAAGATGAAGTGTTTCAAGAATTACGCTGCCAAGCTCGACAATCCGCTCTTTATCTGGTATATGAATCCCGAGTATGATAAGACGGCAAAGTGGACTCTCTACGACCTTCAGGCGGTACTTCAGCAGAGCGGTTGGATGATTCCGGCCTACACAATGCCGAAGAATATCGAGGATTTGGTGGTGATGCGTGTTGTTGTGCGTCAGGGTCTTACACGCGATATGGCCGATATGCTCTTGACCGATATTCGCAATGCTGTGGCAGAGTTCGATAAGTTGCAATATCCGACAACCTCCCGCCTCAAATATGAGAAGCAGGAGAAGCAGCACGGCAAAGTATTCACACACTAAAATCATTCTGATTGGTAAATTTTGCACCTTACTGCGGACGCTAAATTCCTCACATAGGTCGACTATGCTGCGGATTTGTCGCCTTGCAACGCACAAAATTTCCTCAATCATCTCTGATTTTTTAATTGGTGATAATAAAAGAGACGAGAATTTTAAAATTCTCGTCTCTTTTGTTGATCTTTTGGCTAAATTAGTGGCAGTGGCACTCGCCCTCACCGCAGTGGTGCTCCTCACCGCAACCCTCGCAGCCCTCGCCGCAGTGGTCGTGGTCGCAACCGCACGAGCAACCTCCCTTTGGAGCCAAGTCCTCAGGTGTTACATCGCGTACCTCAACAACCTCAACATCGAAGTTCAAGGTCTTGCCAGCCATAGGGTGGTTGAAGTCCATCATAATGGTCTCCTCCTTAACCTCCTTGATGATACCGTTCATACGGTGACCCTCAGCGTCGCTCATAGGCACTACGTTACCTACGAAGAGCATCTCCTCAACTACCTTGCCGTCAATCATAAAGATTGTCTTTGGCAACTCAACGATAGCCTCAGCGATCAACTCACCGTAGCCATCCTTTGGCTCCAATGTGAACGATACCTTATCACCCGGCTCCTTGCCGATGAGTGCACCCTCGAACTTAGGGAGCAACATACCTGCGCCACATACGAACTCGAGTGGCTGACCCTCTGGATTCTGGTCTGCAATCTGACCATCAACGGTAAGAGTGTAGTTTACCGCTACGAACTTTGTGTTTTCTACTTTCATAATTTACCTATAATTTATGTTATTGTTATATGTCTTGTCGTTCTTCGTTGTTGTACCCTTGCTTAATGGTGGAATTATGAAAGTAAATTATTCCATTTCTAAAATCCCTCCAAACCTCCCTTTGCAAAGGGAGGCTTGTCGCTTCGTAGTATAGACTACTTCGCTCCAATAATGAAAGGTGCAACCTCTGCTTTTGCGCCGACAAAGATAGAAATATTAGATTAAATATCTATATTTTTTTATAAACTTTGACACCAAGTAGAGCTATACCCCAAATCAAAAATATCACAATATAAGGTAGCAATACATAAAGTGTATAAAAAGCAATGGCTTCTGCGATACTATAATTGATAGTCGCCCCACCTTTATATACTCTACAATATGCTGAGGTAAAATGCCCTTCGATTAAGCAAAATGGGTGTACATAGACGCGATAAGGTGTATCAAGTGCACCCTCATAATCTGTATACCAATGAGGAAAAAGAATACCTACATCTATACCCAACTTTCGATCCAAAACATTGTACAATATAGTTCCTAATCGCCCTTTATTATGCACCATTCTCATTCCCGTATTTGAAAGAGGCGTTTTAAATATGATTGTTTGGATCCAATCGTCACCTCCACTAGCTGGCTCATAGGTAAGACAATCATTAGTATAGGCCTCTGGGAGGTCCATATTAAGGATCTGCTCTAAATTATCAGGGTTTGTAAGGTCTGGTTTTGGACATAAAAGCATATATGCAAATAATGCAATAGTTGGCAAAATTGAAACTCCCAAAGCCCACAGATATATTTTTACACTTTTTCTCATATCAAGTGTTTTTAAGTCCTATAAAAGTTGTAATTTTTCTAGCTATTTATTCTTCTCTAACCACTGCAAGCGTCGCTGGTCTGGTAGATGCTTAATCGAAAACTCTTCGAACTTTGCCTTGAAGCCGTTTCCGTCTGGACTAGCAGCCATAACACCCACCATAATTGGGCAGTTATCCTGCATCCAAGCGTTACGCATCATCGTATATTCCTTATCGTCGAATGAATAGAAAATCTCTACTGCATCCAATCTGCGTACCGCCTTTATCCATACATATGGTATAGGCTTTTCGAGGGTGATAACGCTCCAATCGCTTGTGTTGTGAGTAACCACAGCACTCAAATTATACTTGCCATCAACAAACTCGATACCTGCCTTAATGTAATTTTTGTGGTCGATACGCAACATCAGCCCAGCTTGGTCGAAGCGAGCAATATAGTCGCCAGAAATCTTAACCTTTACCTCGAACTCTCCACCTCGCAAGGTGTAGAGAAAAGGTGCATCATCCACGGTAAAGCCATAGTGTGATATGCGCCAATAATCGGTTTGCGGAGTAACCTGCATAGTGAGAGTATTTCCTTTAATATCCCACTTCTCAGGTTCGTTGAACCATTGCATCTTATCCAATGACTGCGCCATTGCAGTTACCGATGCAAAAATCATTGCACCGAACAATAGAATCCTTTTCATATTCTTACTCTTCATTTTTGCAAAGCTGTGGAACGCACAAAAATTAACGCTACGATTGCAGCTAAAAATGTTAGCTTTCTCATAATGTTAATGGTCTATTGATTGTGTTTTTACTTACTTGCCATCTTGTTTAGGAGCGCAGCCAGGCGACAGCTTGTCTTGGCCATCATCTCGTAGTTCACTATGCCAATGCTCTTGTGCTCCATATACGGGATACGGGCACCAGGCTTGCAGAAATCTAGGTAGTATGCCGCCTTGCGTCCCGACTCCTCAGCCCAATTGAGGAGTGAGCCCTTGGCGTACTCTTCGTATCTCTCGCCGATGTAGATTTGTAAATCCTCAACCCAATACTCTGTGGTGAAGAATCTAAATCCGCCATCATACTCCCTCCATATGTTTCTCCACTTGTAAGTCTTAGTCAGCGCAGCCTTTGGTCCCCACTCTCGCATCGGTATTGTGTACTCAAAGTTCTTGTATGAGTGCGGATAGCCATCGAGGCGCACCTTTGAGATGTTGTGCATGTCGCACATCAGATTTATAACCACGCGTAGAGCAGTGGTGACCTCCTGCTTTGGGTGCGACTTGCGATTACGGATAACCTCCAATGCCTCGGAAATTCCCTTGTATGAGTCATACTTTACACTCTTTGGTTCGAAATTCTTATCGAGGTGGAGGTCGTGGATATTGCGTGCTCCCTTTGGAAGTTTTTTCTGCTTGGTCTGCTCACGCTGCAAGTCGTAGAGGTACTGCACATCGTCGGCATAGCTCTTGCCGAGATACTTCTTGATCATCTTTTTGGCATCGGGTGTGAGGTGCTGGGTTGCCACGATGACAATCGCCTCGTCGCATCTTCTGTGCCACGCATTGGCAACCAACACAGATGCGAGTAGAATAAATAAAATTGAAATTCTCTTCATAGCCACCCCTCCTAATACTTAAATATGGTATTTAACACCTGTGCCAAACGGTAGGCCGACATCAGTGCCATCTTCTCGACCAATGCATTGGCCTTCTCCATCTCTTCGGGCGTGAACTGAGCCACGTCGGTCTTGTCCAAGAACATATCGTAGGCGATATAACCCGCCTCGGCGATATCTCGTCCCCAATCCTCGAGCGTGCCACTCTGCCAAGCCTTAATCTGCTTGCGTGAAACCTTGTTCAGATTCTTGGCGCAATCACTTATCAGCCAATCTTTGCGACCCTGCTGCGGCAGACAGTCCCAGAATGTGTGGAAGGTGTCCATCTTGCCATTCTGCATCTTTATCTGCTTGTTGTTCACAAATCTTGGATAGATATCCTTCGGGAAGTTGACGTGCGCAGGGCAGTGCATATCTGCTACATAGTGCACCATATTGATGAGTCGCTGACGCACAAGCGAGTCGGGCAGACTCTTATACTTGCCCTCGCCTAACTCCGCTATAGCATCACGGAGGTAGCCCATACACTCGCCGGGAGTTACACCGTATGGTTTGCCATACTCGTCAAATGCGAAGTCGATACCCTTACCATCGGCTGTGGTCATCACAGAGTGACGAGCATTCACCGACTTGAAGACATCTGCTCCCTTCCAGTAGTCCATCCACGATGCGTAGTAGGCGAGTGTGTGGCGCAGGTAGTAGCGACACATTCGCTTCGCCTCGGGTGTGAGATTCTGCTCTGCAATATATACAGAGTAGGCGTGGGTAAATCCGCTCCACGCCTTTGCGCTCCTCACTCCCGTAAGAGCGAGGAACGCTGCGAGTACTATTAATAATTTTTTCATCTTTGGTTTTGATTACTCCTCGTTCTTGCAAACGAGGTTTCTGTCGCCATAGCCGTTGTCGATCTTCGAAACGTATGGGAAGAACTTCGAACGTGCCACCCACGCCAATGGGAAGGCTGCCTCATAGCGAGAATATGGGTGCGACCACTCACCCGCCAACTCCTCGGCAATGTGTGGAGCATTTGCAACCACATTATCTGCCTCACCATTGATAGCCTCAGCCTCACGCTTAATCTGAATCAACGCCTCGATAAAGCGATCCATCTCCTCCTTCGGCTCCGACTCGGTAGGCTCAACCATCAAGGTCTCGTGTACCGGGAACGAGAGGGTAGGGGCGTGGAAACCATAGTCCATCAAGCGGTGAGCCACGTCGCCACAATCTACGCCATAGTCGCGCTTGAAGTTGGTCAAGTCGAGAATCATCTCGTGACCTACGCGGCCTGTTTCGCCCGAGTAGTAGGTGCGGAACTCGTGCTTGATGGCCGATGCCATATAGTTTGCATTTACGATAGCCATCTCGGTAGCCTTGCGCAAACCATCCGCTCCGAGCATCTTGATGTAGCCGTAGGTGATAGGCAAGAGCATTGCCGAGCCCCAAGGCGACGACGATACGGCTGTGATGCCCTGCTCACCTCCGGTGCTGACAACCGAGTGCGATGGGAGGAATGGTGCGAGGTGCGAAGCCACGCAGATAGGGCCTACGCCCGGACCTCCACCACCGTGTGGCATTGCGAAGGTCTTATGCAGATTGAGGTGGCAGACATCGGCTCCGATAAAGCCAGGGTTTGTCAAACCTACCTGTGCATTCATATTTGCTCCATCCATATAGACCTCGCCACCTGCGTCGTGTACGGCATCTACGATCTCACGGATGCGGCTCTCGAAGACGCCGTGAGTCGATGGGTAGGTTACCATCAAGGCGCACAACTCCGATGAGTACTGCTCGGCCTTTGCCTTCAAGTCCTCGACGTCGATGTTGCCCTGAGCATCGCACGCTACGGTGACAATCTTCATACCCGCCATAGCTGCCGATGCAGGGTTTGTGCCGTGAGCCGAAGCCGGGATGAGTACCACGTTGCGGTAGCCCTGATTGCGGCTCTGGTGATAAGCGCGGATAACCATCAAGCCCGCATACTCACCTGCTGCGCCCGAGTTAGGCTGCAGTGAGCAAGCCGAGAAGCCTGTGATGGTTGCCAAGTCGTTCTCCAACTCCTCGATAAGAGCTGTGTAGCCCTCGTGCTGATGTGCAGGGGCAAATGGGTGGATATTCTGGAAGCCCGACAACGAGAGCGGTTGCATCAACGCTGCGGCATTCAATTTCATTGTGCACGAGCCGAGCGAAATCATTGAGTTCGCCAACGAAATATCGCGCAACTCGAGCTGCTTGATGTAGCGCATCAACTCGCTCTCTGAACGGTAGCGGTTGAATACGGGTTCTGTGAGGTATGCCGACTTACGAGCCATAAAGTGCTGTGGCTCGGTTACGTGAACAATCTTCTTCGCCTTCTCTGAACAGCGTAAAATAAAATCATAATCCTGTGCCCCATCAAATTCTGGATTAAATGCACCTACGTCATCTATTAAGTTCTTACTTACCACGGTAAAATGTGTCATGTAATTATTGGAACGAAGTAAGTCCACACTAAAATCTGGTTTGAAGTGTGGTGCATAATATTCCGATAAATCTTCTAACACTTTATCTTCATCAGTATACACCATGTCAGCTCCATCTAACACAGCCTGCATCACTTCATACAAAACATCAGGTTCTAACAAATCGTCATGATCTAGTAAGCCAATATACTCACCAGATGCCATCTCAAGGGCA
>JAZLCQ010000032.1:0-35529 GCA_045614285.1 Alistipes sp. | reverse complement strand
TCACTTTACATCACTCACGCCGGCCGTAAGTTTGTTACCCAGCGTCGTCGCACCGTTCAGCAAACCACCGGAGACTGCTACTTCTTGCAGCCCGGCGAGAAGCGCGAGGTTGTGTTGAACTTCCCTGAGCCATTGCAGCATTTTGATATCGCTAAGTCGTTCAAACTTATGCGCTATACTCCATACTCTCGTGAGTTCGGTTTCCACTCTTATAGTGCTGACTTGTCGAAGATTAACATCATCTCGTTCCACGTTAGTCACCTTGCTGCAAACTCAATAAAGGCTGAGGGTGGTTTGCGCATCCACGATTTGAAGGTTATCCCTGGCAAGCGTGTGAAGAATCCTAAGGTTGTGCAGATGTCGTACGATGAGTTCTTCCCATTCATCGACCAGTACGGACAGTATAAGTACAAGGAGTGGAAGAATAAGGTACTCTCGGATGCCGACTTGCAGAAGGCACGCGAGGTTGAGGAGGCTGACCTTGCAGCACACAAGGGCGCAACCGATCGCAACAAGTATGGCGGCTGGGCTAATGGTCCTAAGCACGAGGCTACAGGTCGTTTCTACTTGAAGAAGATTGACGGCAAGTGGTGGTTTATTGACCCAGAAGGCTGCCTCTGGTGGTCGCACGGCGTAGTGCGCGTAACACCTTCATCAGCTGTTACTCCACTCGACAACCGTCGTCACTACTTCGAGAATTTGCCAAAGAAGGGCGACGAGTTCGAGCAGTTCTACTACACTCACGACGAGCTCCTCAAGCCTTACTACACAGCGCGCAACATCAGCGACACCTACGACTACTCGTCGGCAAACTGCTACCGCAAGTATGGCAAGGATTACAAAAATGTATACGCCGAGTTGGCTCACCGTCGTTTGTGGAGCTGGGGTTTGAACACCATCGCAAACTCATCGGATAGAGATATCTGCCTTATGTCGAAGACCCCTTACATCGAGCGTTTGGAGGCACGTGGAGTGCCTATCCATGGCATCGGTGGCTGGTGGCCATTCCGCGATCCATTTGATCCAAGCTTCCGCCAGAGCATCATCGACCAGTTGAAGGCTCGCGAGAAGGAGTTGAAGGATCCTTACTTGGTAGGTCTCTTCGTGGACAACGAGTTGAGATGGGGCGACGAGAGCTACCTCGCAAAGATGATGGCTCAGAACCCATCGACACTCGTCGGCAAGCAGGAGTTGATCAAGTACTACAAGAATAAGTACAACGAGGATATCAAGGCTCTCAATGCTGTTTGGGGCACATCATTCGCATCGTGGGAGGCTTTGAGCTTGAACGAGAAGCCACTTCCAAAGAAGGCGATGAAGGATCTCGTAGAGTTCAACGACTTGGTTATCGAGCAGTACTTCCGCGTATGTCGCGAGGTATTCGATGAGTATGCACCAGGTCTCTTGTACCTCGGTTGCCGCTTCTCGGGCTCAAACCGCAAGGCTATCGTAATCGGAGCAAAGTATTGCGACGCTGTGAGCCACAACTTCTACCTCTACACCCTCGAGGATTATGTTCAGCCTGAGGGTATCGACAAGCCGATGATCGTTGGCGAGTTCCACTTCGGTACTCGTGACCGTGGCCTCTTCCACCACTCACTCCTCGAGGTACCAAGCCAGGAGGCTCGTGGTAAGGCTTACGAGGCTTATGTTCGCTCGGCTTTGGAGCATCCGAACATCGTAGGTACTCACTGGCACCAGTTCTCTGACCAGGCTACCACAGGTCGCTTCGATGGCGAGAACTTCAATGTAGGTTTCACCGACATCTGCGACAACCCTTACTACGAGACCATCAACGGTATCCGTCGCGTGGGTTACGATATGTATAATATCCGCGCAAACGCTAAGGTAAAGTAGTCAAACAAAAGACCTAAAACTATATGAAAAGATTATTTTGGATAGTAGCTGCCGTTGCAACCACCGCACTCGTTGGTTGCAACAGCAAGCCTACAATTAAACTCCTCGAGGAGTTGCCCGTAGAGCAGATTAAGCCATTTGGCGACCTCGCCGGTTATGAGCAGGATTTGAAGGGCACATCTGATGCGACAGCAGGTTTTGTCGTAGAGAATGGTTCCGTTTATATGTGTCCCAACGAGGGTAATACAAACACCGGATTTGAGATTCAGGGCGACTTCGACTTCTCGGAGTATAAGTGCGCTCGTTTCACCATCGAGAACATGGACCCGGCACCGCTCAATGTGTATGTGACATTCTCGCACGAGAACACCAAGTACTACCGCTATCGCACCACTCGTCCGATGTCGGTTGGTCATCTCTACTTCATCAAACCGGGCGAGAAGCGCCATATCGAGCTTCCGTTCCCACGCCCACTCGAGCACCTGGATGTAGAGAAGGATTTGAATATTTACGACAACACCTTGAATATGCTTTATACACCGTATGCTCACGCCTTTGGCATCGCATCGTATGCAGGTGACCTCTCGAAGGTGAAGCAGATCTTGGTTCGTGGTAAAGTTATGGGCTTCGGCACATTGGAGAAGAAGGGTTGGAAAATCTCTAACTTCGAGATTGTACCGGGCAAGCGCAAGGAGAATCCCGATGTTGTGAAGATGTCGCACGACGAGTTCTTCCCATTCATCGACCAGTATGGCCAATACAAGCACCACGAGTGGGAGGGTAAGGTACACTCTGACGAGGACTTCAAGAAGGCTATGGAGAAGGAGGAGGCTGACCTCGCAGCTCACCCTGCACCAGCTTCGTTCAACAAGTATGGCGGTTGGGCAGATGGTCCTCGCCAGGAGGCTACAGGCCGCTTCTACTTTAAGAAGGTTGACGGCAAGTGGTGGTTTGTCGATCCTGAAGGTTGCCTCTGGTGGTCACACGGTGTAGTTCGCGTAACACCTTCGTGCGCTGTGACCCCAATCGATAACCGCAAGTTCTACTACGAGGCTTTGCCTGAGCAGGGCAACGAGTACGAGAAGTTCTACCACACAAACGACGCACTCCTCAAGCCATACTACACTCAGCGTGGCCACAAGGAGACTTACGACTTCTCGTCTGCAAACATCTACCGCAAGTATGGCGAGAACTACCTCGAGAAGTATGGCGAGATGGCACACCGTCGTCTCCGCAGCTGGGGCTTGAACACCATCGCCAACTCTTCGGATAAGGATATCTGCCTGATGTCAAAGACCCCATATATCGAGCGCTTGGAGATTCACTCGGCGCCAATCGATGGCACAGGCGGTCTTTGGTGGCAGATTTCGGATCCATTCGACAAGTCGTTCAAAGAGGAGCTTATCGCACAGCTCGCAGCTCGCGAGAAGGAGTTGAAGGATCCTTACTTGGTAGGTCTCTTCGTGGATAACGAGTTGAAGTGGGGCGGCGTGAGCTACCTCGCTGAGAAGGCAGCAAAGAACCCTGCTACCGCAGCTGTTAAGCGCGAGTTGGTAAAGCACTACAAGGCTAAGTATGGTACTATCGCGAAGTTGAATGCAGCGTGGGGCACATCGTTCGCATCGTGGAACGCATTGCTCGCAAACACTGAGGATTTGCCAAAGCTGGCAAGTGCCGACTTGGTGGAGTTCAACAACCTCATCATCCACGGCTACTTCCGCAATATCCGCGAGGTATTCAATGAGTATGCTCCGGGCGTGTTGTACCTCGGTTGCCGCTATGCAGGTCGTTCGTCGAATCCGAATGCATTGATTATCGGCTCGCAGTATAGCGACGCTATCAGCCACAATATGTACAACTTCACCCTTGCAGACTATCGTCAGCCTGAGGGTATCGACAAGCCGATGATCATTGGCGAGTTCCACTTCGGTACAATGAATCAGGGTGTATTCCACCACTCGTTGATTCGCGTGGAGAACCAGAAGGAGCGTGGCGAGGCGTATGCAGCATATGTTCGTTCGGCATTGGAGCACCCACAGATTGTAGGTACACACTGGCACCAGTTCTCGGATCAGTCGACTACAGGTCGCTTCGATGGCGAGAACTTGCAGGTGGGCTTCACCGATATTTGCGACAACCCTTACTACGGCACTATCAACGGTATCCGCGAGGTGGGTTACGAGATGTACAAGATTCGTTCGGAGGCAAAATAGGCCAAACGATTGAAAATTAGAGTCATATTTCGCGGCAAAAGTATTGCATTTCAAAAAAAATGACTACCTTTGCAGGCTATTTCGCGTGCGCATAATGCACACGTGGGCATAATTCACTAATTATTAACTTTTTAACGAGCGATTGTATCGCACAAAAAATTTATTGTATGGAGAATACAAAAGTATCAGTCGAGAATTTCGATTGGGCAGCGTTTGAGAATGAGTCAGGTCTTTACGATCAGAGCGTAGAGGCAATCGAGAAGGCTTATGGCGATTCTATGTCTAACATCGCAGTAGGTGAGACCGTAGATGGTACAGTTACTGAGATCAACAAGCGCGAGGTAATCGTAAACATCGGCTACAAGAGCGAGGGTGTTATCCCTGCATCTGAGTTCCGCTACAACACTGAGCTCGCAGTTGGTGAGACTGTAGAGGTTTACGTTGAGTCGGTTGAGGATAAGGGTGGTCAGCTCATTCTCTCTCACAAGAAGGCTCGTCAGCTCAAGTCTTGGGATCGTGTTAACGAGGCATTGGAGAAGGACGAGATCATCAAGGGTTATGTTAAGTGCCGCACTAAGGGCGGTATGATTGTTGATGTATTCGGCATCGAGGCATTCTTGCCAGGTTCGCAGATCGACGTTAAGCCTATCCGTGACTACGATGTATACGTTGACAAGACAATGGAGTTCAAGGTTGTTAAGATCAATCAGGAGTACCGCAACGTTGTTGTTTCTCACAAGGCTCTCATCGAGGCTGAGTTGGAGGCACAGAAGCAGGTTATCATGTCGAAGTTGGAGAAGGGCCAGATCTTGGAGGGTGTTGTTAAGAACATCACTACTTACGGTGCATTCCTCGACCTCGGTGGCGTTGATGGTCTTATCCACATCACAGATCTCTCGTGGGGTCGCGTAAATCACCCTGAGGAGGTTGTTGCACTCGACCAGAAGTTGCAGGTTGTTATCATCGACTTCGATGAGACTAAGAAGCGTATCGCTCTCGGTTTGAAGCAGCTCACAGCTCACCCATGGGAGTCACTCGACGCAGAGTTGAAGGTAGGTGACACCGTTAAGGGTAAGGTAGTTGTTATGGCTGACTACGGTGCATTCGTTGAGATCGCACCAGGCGTAGAGGGTCTTATCCACGTATCGGAGATGTCTTGGAGCCAGCACTTGCGTTCGGCACAGGACTTCATGAAGGTTGGTGACGAGGTTGAGGCAGTAGTTTTGACACTCGACCGCGAGGAGCGCAAGATGTCGCTCGGTATCAAGCAGCTTTCGGCTGATCCATGGGAGAAGATCGAGGAGAAGTATCCTGTAGGCACAAAGTGCACTGCTAAGGTACGCAACTTCACTAACTTCGGTGTATTCGTTGAGATCGAGGAGGGTATCGATGGTTTGATCCACATCTCGGATCTTTCGTGGACTAAGAAGGTTAAGCACCCAGGTGAGTTCACTCAGGTAGGTGCTGATATCGAGGTAGTAGTTCTCGAGATCGACAAGGATAACCGTCGCTTGAGCCTTGGCCACAAGCAGTTGGAGGAGAACCCATGGAACGAGTTCGAGCAGCAGTACTCTGTAGAGTCAGTTCACGCTGGTACAGTAGTTGAGTTGACTGAGAAGGGTGCTATCGTATCGCTCGGCGAGAACATCGAGGGCTTCGCACCAGCTCGTCAGTTGGTTAAGGAGGATGGCTCGACTATCAAGAAGGGCGAGACTGCTGATTTCAAGGTTATCGAGTTCTCTAAGGCTACAAAGCGCATCACTTTGTCGCACACTCGTATCTTCGAGGAGGCAAAGCGTGAGGCTGTTGCAGCTGAGAAGGCTGAGCGTAAGGCAGCAGCTGAGGCTACTAAGTCTTCTGTAAAGAAGATTCAGCAGTCGGTTGAGAAGACCACTTTGGGCGACATCGCTGGTCTTGCAGAGTTGAAGGCTCAGATGGAGAAGAAGTAATCTCAATCAACCAAATAAACGGAGAGCTGTCACGACGATGTCGTGACAGCTTCTTTTTGAGCCTATATGCGCTCACTGTATCCGACGATAAGCAAAGATACCCATCCTACCCCATCGCCGCAAATTAGACCTATATATATAATATAAGCGAGTCTCTGCTGAGACTCGCTTTCTTAACTCTGAGCGGAACGATTGTAAAATAAAAAAGGGTGAGGAAATTTCGTGCCAAACAAAGAGCCGAGAGCGCAGCATAGTAAACCTATGTGAGCATCTCGGCTTCTGAAGAGCGGTACGAAATTTACCGCCCATTTTTTAATTTTTAGCCGATGGCGTTGAAATCCTCCTTACCTACTCCACACACCGGACAAGTCCAATCTTCAGGAATATCCTCGAAGGCTGTGCCAGGAGCGATACCGCTATCGGGATCGCCTACTGCAGGGTCGTAAACCCAAGCACAAACGGTACATACATACTTTTTCATAGCTATAGTTTTTAGGTTTTAAGTCTTACTTCACGTAAATCTCTGCTGAGCCGATGAGGTAGCCACCCATATAGAGCTCAACCTTGTAGTTACCAGGGATAAAGCCGCTATCCTTGTAGAAGATACTAACCTCGAGATCCTCGTTCTGGTAGTCAACCTCACGACACGCCGAGTAGCCCTTCTTCTTGCCCTGATAGGTGAATGTTGGCAATGACTCAGGTGAAAGTGGGTATCCGTCAGGCGAGAAGATACAGAGGTAGATCATCTGGTTACCAGCCTGTGCGAGACGGTTAGCACCTACGACGAAGTCTACGCGGAGTGCAGCAGCCTTCTTAACACGCGAAATCTCGTTGTCGTTTGCATTGAGAGGAACAATCTTGATACCACGAGCATCGAGCACCGAACCCTCCTTAATCTTGTTCTGATACTCGGCAGCCTTCTCCTCGGCAACATTAGCACGAAGATTTGCGGTCTCCACCTCCTTCTTGATGGTTACATTCTCCTTAGCGAGTTTCTGATTGAGAGTATTGAGCGAGTCAATCTGACGAAGATAGTTCTTCATCACGGCACGAAGTGTACCGACCTCCTTCTGATACTCCTTGATCTTAGCATAGTTCCAACGACGCTCACGCTTGAGTTGCTCCATCATCTCGTTAGCCTTTTCGAGCTGCATCGAAATGGTGTCGTGCTTGAACTTCATATTGTCATACTCGACGATGAGTCCCGAGAGGTCGCTCTGAATAGAGTCGCGATCCTGCTGCAACAACTTCATATCATTGCTCTGCTGACGGTTGATATTGAAGTAGAGAGCTGACACTCCCGCCAAGATGATGGCAAGAAGTATGATTACGACACGATAGCCACGGAGTGACTTCTTGACCGCGTCATTCGCCTCTTTCTCTTCATTCTCGTAGTCATAACCCTCCTCAGGGTCATATTCATATTTGTTCTCTTCCATAGTGTAAGGTATTTTTACAAAGATAATGCAAATATAACAATTTTAGTCAATAATTGTACTCTTCGAACGTATTTTTAAGAGTAAATATTATTTGGAAACCTCAATTTTACAGCCATAAGTGGCAGTTTTGTCGAAGTGAAGCGTGTAGTGCTTACCATTATAGTCGAACGAAAGGGTCACTTCGGCAGCCGACTCGCTCAACTTGGTCTTCGGCAGGGCCTGCAACGACTCGTCTCCCACCTGCACAATATTGAGGAAGAGATCCTTCTCGGCACTCTTCTTCGGTGACACCTCGATGCGCCACTGGCCAAAGAGAGGGTGATTGTTGCCAATCTTGCGATTTGCCACGTGCACCTCGTTTCTATCCTCGTCATCAGGGTTTGGAAGCGGCCAGTTCTTGCCATCCGACCAGAATTGCTTACCCTCGCCACCAATCTTCTCGACGAGAGCCTTCTGAGGAAGGAGGGTGCGGCAGATAGACTTTCCACCCTGCGACACCTCGACGAACTCGTTACCCTTGATTTGAGGCTCGGCAGCGGTGTGATAGAGCCATCTCTTTGGATAGCTCGCCTTGGCAGACACTACACGGTCGAAGATTACGAAGATGTCAGGTGCGCACCAAACAAATTCGCGCACAACCAGCTCGGCCTTATCCTCGTGGTAGCACTTTGTCGCATCCGATGCGATGTAGACATAGCCTTCGCCATCCTCGTAAGCCAAAAGCTTTGCCTTAAGTTGGGTGCACTGACCACCATCGTTTGGCACAGGGGTCTCAGGGTCTTCATTTGCAGCCGCTGCACCCCAGTAATGTGGCAACTCCTCGCCCGGCATTCGTATCGTTACGCAGTTGTGGGCAACGGTGCGAGCATAGTAGTGCGAGAGGTGCAAGCCTGGCTGTGGACGCGTACCCGAGTCGAGGGCGCGGAAGCCGTGCTTATATATAATAAAGTTGTTGAGATCGTAGTGCTGATGATGGCCCGTAAGTCGCTCGGTCGAGAATACGGCATAGGTATCGTCATCGCCCTGGCCCGAGCGCATATAGATTTGACCAAGAGTGTCGAAGTAGACCGATTTTTTGTTTGCCTCAGCAACTACGGCATCCTCGTTTAGCGAGAAATGGAACTTGTTGAGCAGAGGCAGGAATGTGAGTCGTGCCGAACGCTCCTTGGCATTGTAGCGTGCAAGCAAACTGCTTGCCCAATCAATCAACTCGGGTCGATTCTGCCCAAAGATATTTGCGATGGCCTTGATGTGTATTACGATATTTCCCCACGGAAGTTTAGCGGTTGTATGGCCGGCATCGCCAATGCCGAACTCCTTATTATCGGGCAATCGAATCCAATCCATATAGCGCAGGTAGCCAATCATATACTCCATCTGCGGAGTGATGTCGATGCCCATAGCCGAACGGAAGATGTAGATGAGGTTGTACTCGGCATATGGGTAGTAGCCAAGTCCGTAACCGATAGTGCCCGAGCTGCAGCCGCCATTTTTGCCGAGCAGTTTTGCGCGATGAACGGTCATCTTTTGGTGGAGGTCATAGCCACTGCAGAGCATACGCTCGCACACCTTATCGTTGATACCCTCGTGCATAAAGGTCAAACCGATATACCACGGCAGCAACGACGAGCCATAGAGACCCGAGTTATAACCGCTGGGGTTCTCGCGATAGCGCTTCTCGCGGTAGCCCGGGCCGTGCCACGCAACATTGTAGGTGGCGCTGTATAGTGCACGTCCCATCTTCTCTCGCTCCTCCTCGGTGAGGTCGTTATAGATCCAATCGTAGGCGCATAGTGTCGATACTACGGGGAAGCCATACCAGCAGACATTGAGGTCGTTCGATGCTCTGAATTGGTAGTATGCAGCGAGTTCGCTTACGAGTTTTTTTGCCAAGTCGAGATACTTCTGCTCTCGAGTTATCAGCCACAACATAGCCGCCTCGGCCGCACGCTCGCCATAGCGGTCATTCTGGGTATTTTCGCCCGTGCGAGCAAGCTTATTTTTGAAGACAATCTCCTGACCTACGAGTTTATCCACCTGCTTCTTCATTGTGCGGAAGGTGTGATTCTCGGAGCCATTTGCAGCTCGAACGACATCAGGTATATCCTCCGCAGTGATAAACAGACGCGGGTGGTCGTGGCGGATATGGCTGAGCCATTCACGGTCTCCCTCCTTGATTTGGGCAGTGAGCGATGTGCAGAGAGCGCACAACGCTATAACCAATATTGAAACTCTTCTCATAGTGATAGATAGTGATTGAGTAGTTTTATTTCACCTTGCTCGTGAGTGGGTAGTGCAACCCCTCGTAGCGATTAATATAGAGTCGCACCTCGCCGACACGCACCGGAGAGGACAACATAACCGGAATCTTATTCTCATCGTTGGTAATCCAGATGAAAAACTCGGAGCCATCCGTAAAGGAGAACTCCTCGGAGGAGCCTATCGTGCAGGCAAATTTCATAGTATCGAACTCGCCGAGCTTAGGTACCTTTATCGTCTCACGCTTGATGTAGCGATAGCGCAATTGGCGTATCGAATCCTCCAATATCATATCGAGCAGCAGCTCCTCACCCTCACGAAATGACTTTAAATCGGCCGAGCGAAGGCTGAAGTAGAGCGACACGGCATCCATACTGCCCGGCGTGAGAGTCATCACCCTTTCACGTGGAGCATCCTTGCGGCTCTGTGCCCAGGTATAGACCTTCATCGCCTTCCAATCGTAGGTGTAGCAGCTGCGGAAGGTATAGTCATCCTCCTTCAAGTCGCTCTCAAAACGCTGAGGGAGCAGGGTTTGCTTATCGACCCAAGTTCTATAGGTGTCGTTCATATCGAATGCCCAACGATAGAATGGAAGTGTGCGACCATTTCCTGTAACTCGATAGACCTCACGACCGTCGAGCATCTCCGATGTTGTGACCACCGAGACCTCACCAACCTCTGTATTGGGCACCAGCATTGCACGATATGCAGCACGATAGTAGAGTTTCTCGCCGACAAAGTATCGCTGCGCCGATGCCGTCACAACACCGACAACAAGCAGCAATACCACCATTGCACCTCGAACAAATCGCACTCTAAACATAAATCATTCACTTTATGAAATCTCCGAGAAGTCGGTCTTCTGCACCGGAGCGTATCTATCACGCAGCTCGCGCAACGAGAGGTGCTCCGAGTGCGACAAATCGGCATCTATCTCCAATATCGCAATCGCAAGCTGCTGCGCCAACTGCAAAATCTGGTTATCATAGGTAGGGTTGGCAATCTTTAGATCGAATGCCTCACCACTCTGCATTGTTCCGTTTATGTCGCCCGCACCGCGGAGTTTCAAATCCAACTCCGCCAACTCGAAGCCATCCGTAGTCTGGCACATTGCCTCGAGGCGTTTGCTCGACTCCTTCGACAACTTCTCATCCGACATCAACACGCAGTAGGACTGCTCCGAGCCTCGACCAACACGACCTCGCAACTGGTGCAACTGCGCCAATCCGAATCGCTCCGCCGACTCGATGACGATAACCGTGGCATTTGGCACATCAACACCCACCTCGATAACCGAGGTTGCGACAAGGATATGCGCCTGACCGCTCTTGAACTCAGCCATCGACTGCTCCTTATCCTCAGGCTTCATCTTGCCGTGACACACTGCCACACGATATTTCGGCAACGGGAAGTCGCGCACAATGGCATCAAAGCCCTCCTGCAATGAGAGGTAGTCCATCTTCTCGGACTCCTTGATAAGCGGGTATACCACATAGACCTGACGGCCACGTGCAATCTGACTACGCATAAAGTTTTGCAGAGTCAAACGACCCGACTCGTAGTAGTGGTAGGTCTTAATTGGTTGACGGCCAGGAGGTAAGCCCTTGATAATCGAGACATCCAAGTCGCCATATAGGGTCATCGCCAATGTTCGCGGAATTGGCGTAGCGGTCATCACAAGGATGTGTGGCGGTTGTGCATTCTTCGTCCACAAACGGGCTCGCTGCTCGACACCAAAGCGGTGTTGCTCGTCGATAATGACAAGTCCGAGATTCGAGAATTTTACTCTATCCTCAATCAGCGCGTGTGTACCCACCAAGATATCAATCTCGCCCGCCTCGAGTGCTGCAAGCACCTCACGACGCTCCTTTGCCTTGGTTGTACCAGTCAAAATCGCAACACGCACCGGCACTCCGTCGCACATCTTCGAGATGGTGGCATAGTGCTGACGTGCCAGAATTTCGGTCGGCACCATCAAGCACGACTGGAAGCCATTGTCGGCTGCCAACAACATCGACAAGAGCGCCACAACGGTCTTTCCACTACCCACATCACCCTGCAGGAGTCGATTCATCTGTATGCCCGAAATCGTATCCTTGCGGATATCGCGCACCGCCTGCTTCTGACCTTCGGTCAGTTCGAATGGGAGCTTCGTGTGATAGAAGGTGTTAAACTTATCGCCCACCTTCGGGAACATAAAACCATCTCGGCGGCCCGTACGCTCCGAGCGACGCGCCTGTATATTGAGCTGAATACCAAAGAGTTCGTCGAATTTGAGACGATATTGCGCCTGGCGCAACTTCTCCGCCGACTGCGGGAAGTGAATATTGTAGAGCGCCTCCGAGAGCGACATCAAACCACATTTGCGAATGATATACTCGGGCAGATACTCTCCGATATGACCTCGCACAACACCCCACAACGAGCAGATGATGTTATACATACCCTTGGCTCCGAGTGTCGATGAGAGCTTTTCGGTAGTCGAATAGATACCTTGTAAACCACTTTCACGCTTCTGCGAGAGGGCCTTCTCGATAACCTCAATCTCGGGATGCACCATCGAGAACTCACCACGGAAGAATGACGGACGACCGAAGACGATATACTCGCGATTAGGCTCAATCATCTTCTCAATCCACTTGATACCACGAAACCAAATCAGCTCAACGCGACCCGTTTCGTCGGCTGCATAGACCGAGAATCGCTGTTTGCGTCCCTCGCCCGCAAAGGCCTTGCCGATGACACGCACTCGCAACTGGATATAAGCCGCAGCGTTGTCTTCGGTCACTTCGCGCACCTTGTAAGTGCGAGAGCGGTCGATATATCGGAATGGGAAGTGGTAGAGCATATCGCGCATAGTGACCACACCAAGCTCCTTCTCGAGCAACTTGGCACGCACCTCGCCTACGCCCTGCACAAACTTTATCGAACTATCGAGCATACTTCCCATAGTGCAAAGATAAGAAAATTCAAAATGCAGAATTCAAAATGCAGAATTATTTTTACTATATTTGCGTTATGAATTTGAGCAAATATACCAGAAGAGAGAGTTGCGAGGTACGCATTGGCGAGGCCGTGATAGGAGGCAAGAACCCTATCGCTGTGCAGTCGATGACCAATACCGCAACAGCAGATGTGGAGGCAAGCGTGGCGCAAATTGAGCGCATAGCAGATGCCGGGGCACCCATTGTACGCCTCACTGCGCAGGGTAAACGCGAGGGCGAGGCACTGCGAGACATCGTAGCGCAGGTGCGCAAAGAGGGCTACAACACAGCCATCGTTGCCGACATCCACTTCGTACCTGAGATTGCATCTATAGCTGCCGAGTCGGTAGACAAGGTACGCATCAACCCCGGCAACTACCGCACCAGCGGTGGCGAGTTGGAGGCACTTATCGAGAAGTGTCGCAAGCGAGGTGTTGCGCTACGCATAGGTGTAAACCACGGCTCTTTGGCTAAACACATCGTTGATAAGTTGGGCGACACGCCTGCCGGAATGGTCGAGTCGGCGATGGAGTTTTTGCGCATCTGCGTCAGAGAGAAGTTTGACCAGGTGGTCGTATCTATGAAGTCGAGCAACACTCGCGTAATGGTACACGCCTACCGACTCTTGGTCGAGGCGATGGAGCGTGAGGGTATGACCTTCCCTATCCACCTTGGCGTAACCGAGGCGGGCAACGGCATCGAGGGTCGCATCAAGAGCGCTGTAGGCATTGGCGCACTCCTGGCCGACGGCGTTGGCGACACAATCCGAGTTTCGCTCACCGAGGCACCCGAGAATGAGGTTCCCGTAGCGAAGATGTTGGTTGACCACTACGCTTCGCGCAAGGGCGAGTTCGAGGTTTTGCACCCCGAGCGCTACTCGCCAACCGAGTACCGTCGTCGCACCTCGGCACCAATCATTGCACACAGCGAAATCACGGATAAATACACTGTTGTAGAGGCCACAAGCGAGAATCCTACTGCCGAGTGGCGCGCCGCAATCCTCAACGATGAGAGCGGACAGCCCGTCGTTATTCGTCGTCGCTACGAAGGCTCGAAGGAGGAGGTTGCACTCCGTGCCGCTGCCGATATGGGACAGCTTCTGCTCGACGGTTTGGCTGATGGCGTATGGATTGATGCGCCGCAGATTTCGGAGGCGGAACTCAACGAGATTGAGCTGATAATTCTCCAGGCGTCACGTGCTCGATTCTCGCAGACCGAGTATATCGCTTGTCCATCGTGCGGTCGCACGCTCTACGACATCGAAAAGGCCTTGGCCGAGATTAAGGCTCGCACATCGCACCTCAAAGGGTTGAAGATTGGCGTTATGGGCTGCATCGTGAATGGCCCGGGCGAGATGGCAGATGCCGACTACGGATATGTGGGTGCAGGCGCAGGTCGCATTTCGCTCTACAAAGGCAAGGAGTGCATCGAGCGCAATATCCCACAGGAGGAAGCCCTCGAACACCTTATCGAGCTGATTAAAGCTAATGGAGATTGGAAATAGAATTGACAGTTGATAATTAAACAAATCGCCGAGCGCATGCTCGGCGATTATTGTTTTAAATATCGTTTGATATGACAGATTGCTTCTCCTTATGCATTAGTTCGGAATTGACTTTATCTTCGTATACGACACCAATGCTCATATCATCAGCTATTCCCAACATAATACGACCTTGAGTCATTTCAAAGAGTGAATAATAGTTACATCTTCCGGCACTGACAGCAGCCATCTCGAATCCGTCACCATCTGCATATGGAGCCGAAAAGTACTCACAAGAATCCGGCACGCCGTACTTCGCAGTATAAGACTCCTTTAAGAATAGATACTCTTTTTTCAACGAATGCCACGAGTTCTTCGTAGGGAAGATTACCATAACCTGACAAACCTGTTTTGAATTTGCAGTACAAACAACACCAATTTTGCAACCATCTGTTCCCGCAAAGTTTCCTAACAATAATGCAGTTTCATCATTTACCGATACGGCTGTATAACCCTTTGCTTGCAACTGAGACACAAAAGTTGTCAAACTGCATCCCATAGAAATACCCTTGAAAACCATATGCTCCTGCGCCTGTGTCATCACTACAGAAAACATAGCACAAAGAGCGAGCAGTAACTTCTTCATAACAATCTGTTTTTAGGCTAAATGCACACTCATTTCTTTTAAAAATAGTCGCAACCTATGCATCGCACAACCTGCAATCTACGTACAAACTTACAAAATATTTCGCATAGTTGCGGTATTCTCCTCGAAATATTTTAATTTTGCACTACTTAAACGTATGTGAGGAGTTGGGCAACCGACGATTGGTACAAAATTTACCAATCAGAATAATTTTTACAATGAAGAGAGTTTTACCATTGACATATTGGGGCAATATCGAATATTTCGCACACCTTCTGCAGGGAGGTAAAGAGGCGATTATTGACCTCGGAGAGAACTATGTGAAGCGTTCGGAGCGCAACCGCACAGAGATTGTGACACCTACAGGTGGAATGGTATTGTCGGTGCCATTAATCAAGGCTAACCGACCTCGCACGCCTATGCGCGATATGCGAATCGACAACTCGAAGCGTTGGCAGCACCAGCATTGGGTTGCGATTCTCTCTGCGTACCGTTCATCGCCCTACTTCGACTATATTGCCGACCGCATCGCGCCAATCTATGAGCGTGAGTGGAACTTCTTGACCGACCTCAATCGCGAGATTCTGCAGGCCGAGTTCGACATCCTCGGACTTGAGCCAAAGCACCAATTATCAGATATTTACATCGACCCAACCGAAGATATCGTAGATCTCAGAGACAAAAAAAGGGAGAGCCAATTCTGCTCCCCCCAATATTTTCAGATGTTTATGGATCGTACCCCTTTTGTCGAGAATGCATCGATGCTCGATGTGCTGATGTGCGAGGGGCGCGAGGCTATTTCGCTCTTAAATAGTTGCCAATTATAAGAGTCATATCATCGACCTTATCACCCAATGAAGCCCTAATCGTATTGACACCTTTCAGCTTGAGTGTGTCGGTGCGATAGATGCTGCGTGCAACATTCTCACACGCCACGGCCTCACCATTGACAGTCACTGTTGGACGACCTGCCGACGAGTAGATTGTGAAGACCTGACTCTCGCATGAACGGATATCGCGCTCCTTATCGGTGATGTAGAGCGTATGATTGTTGCGATTCCAAAGCGACTTGTAGAGGTAGTAGATATTCTTGCGGCTCTTGTGGTCGCCACCTACAACGCCCGAGTTGCGCATGCCACGCATATAGCGCGCTGAGCCCATATCGAACATCGAGTTGAGCCATACACCCCAGAAGAGATTCTCATCCACCAAGCGGGCATAGCCCTCGTGGAAACGCTGCTGGCGCGCTGTTGCTGCAGCAGCACTGCCACACTTGTTCGAGCCGACGCCAATCGCAGGGTTTGAACTCTCGCCATAGCATACCGCCTGACGAAGGTGATTCCAATTCGAGCGCAAGCCATTCTGCCACAACTCGAAATCGGAGATATCTCCACTCTCCCAGCCAATGGCCTGCTGCCATACAATCAAGTCGGTGATGAAGTTGATGTCGCCATCCTGGTTGCTGATAGCCACGGTTGGACGCGAAACATCGAGCTTCTTGGCTGTTGCATTGAGCTTGCGGATATAATCCATCTGCTGCTTCAAGTTGCCACGCATCATCGAGAATACGCCCCACATCGCAATCGACGGGTGGTGGATATTCTGCAATACAATCTCCTGAAGCTGCAAGAGACCATTCTCCTCGAAGCGAGGCTTAGCGTAGTATGCAACATCGCTCAAGAATGGAGCTCGTACGAGAGGGAAGTCTACCCACGCAACCACACCGAGGCGGTCGCACTCGTTGTAGAGGTGCTGCATATGAGGGCCTGTGACCGAACGGAGGGCGTTAGCACCCATCTCGCGAATAATCTCGAGGTCGGCATCCACATCCTTCTGCGATACGGCATTGCCCTTAGGCATACGGTCGTGACCGAGCATAACGCCACGCACACGTACACGACGGCCATTGATGGTGAACTTCTTGTCCGAAGTGACCTCGATGCGACGGAAACCGGTCTTCACCTCTACGACCTCCTCACCCAACGATACACGAACGGTGTAGAGGCGCGGTGAGCTCAAGCTCCACAACTCCGCATTCTCCAATACGAATGGCACCGAAAGGAGGTTGCCATCAATCTTTGCCTTCACCATCTTCGACAGCGAGACATAACCATCCGGAGCGATGATGTCGACCGTAAGGTTGTGAGTGGCATCCTTACGACCAAGAAGTGCAATATCTACGTGACCTGTAACCTTGTTGTTCGCCACCTCAGTCTGGTATACAACAACACCCTCTGTACCGTAGTAGAGAGGCGAAATAGTGGTCTTGTCTGTAACGAGAAGCTCGACATCGCGATAGATACCGCCATAGACATTCTCCTCCACCGAAGTAGGCAAAACGTCGCTGCGCGAGGTGTTGCTCACAGCCACGAGGATGGCATTGTTGTAGCCATACGACACCTTATCGGTAATCTCCAACGCGAAGGCTGTGTAACCTCCGTAGTGCTCACCTGCGTGACGGCCATTAACAAAGACATCGGCTACGTTCTGCACGCCGTGAAAGCGCAAGAAGAGTCGCTTACCCTTCCACTCGCTCGGCACAAAGAACGAACGCTGATAGTTGGCCATAGTCTGACGATATTGACCCTCACCCACAAATGCGTCGATATTCCAAGTGTGAGGAATGGTCACCTCGCGGGCATTGTCGCTCGAATTTTCATCGGCATAGAAGAACTTCCAATCGTTGTTGAGCGAGTAGATTTCGCGAGCCGAAACCACCTCTACCGCACTCACCAACAACATCAAATATATCAAAAACCTTCTCATAGACTTATTATTATAGGCGCAAAGATAGGAAATTCGCAAATAAATTGCTAACTTCGTGCGATTAATTACGAAATTTAGGGATGATTTTTTTTGATATCATAACATTGGCCGTGTTGGTTTGGATGATAATCAGCGGCATAAAGAATGGACTTGTGGCGCAGCTCTTCAGTATTGCGGGCATAGCCATCGGTATTGCGCTTGCTATTGCTGCGGGCGAAAGTTTGGGATTTGCACTCTCCATTCCGCCACGATTTGCAGCCGTTTCGGGATTCCTTATCATATTCGTCACCGTCATTATCATCACCTTCATAGTGGGCAAACTCATCTCCAAAATCCTTACCAAAGCGGGTTTGGGATGGGCTAACAGACTCACGGGAGCATTCTTCGCTTCGCTCAAGGGTCTTGTCGTACTTGGACTCCTCTATACGGCTATATTCTCGCTCAACAACACATTCAGGGTGGTAGAGGCGGAGCGTTTCGATAGTTCGGCTTCGTTCAATGTTGTGAGAAAGATTGCACAACCACTGCTTAACTATTGGGGAGCATCCCGAGATATAACACCAAGTGAGGAGGCGTAGCGTATGCAGAGAGTTGAAGGTTTAGTTATGCGTGCCACAGGCAGCTGGTACGAAGTGTTGCACGAGGGCGAAGTATTGCGATGCCGTATGCGCGGAAAGTTGCGCCTACGCGGTGTCCGCTCGACCAACCCCGTAGTTGTGGGTGATACAGTCCACTGCGAGGCGGGCGAGGATGGCGAATGGGTGATTGTCGATATCGCACCACGCCACAACTACATCATTCGTCGTGCATCGAACCTCTCGAAGGAGTCACATATCATAGCAGCCAATATCGACCGTGCAATGCTCGTCGTAACGCTCGTCGAGCCGGTTACTGCAGTCGAATTTATAGACCGTTTCCTCGTCACCTGCGAGGCCTACAAGGTGCCCGTAACCATTCTCCTCGCCAAGATTGACCTATTGCGCGAGACTCCCGAGATGGTCGAGCAGTTCCACCGCATCTACGAGGGTGCAGGCTACGAGGTTATCGATATTTCGGCCACCGAAGGTATTGGCGTAGAGCGCATTAAAGAGATGCTCAAAGGCAAGACCACCCTACTTTCGGGCAATTCGGGCGTAGGAAAGTCGACCCTTATCGGAGCTATCGATCCGACCATCGATATTCGCACAGGCGAGATTTCGGACTCGTTCCACAAGGGTAAGCACACCACCACATTCTCGACAATGTACCGCGTAGCCGATGGATTTATCATCGACACTCCGGGAGTCAAGGGCTTCGGATTGATTGACATCGACGACAAGGAGTTATGGCACTACTTCCCGGAGATGATTTCGCGTGCAGGAGAGTGCAAGTTCTTCAACTGCACCCATACCCACGAGCCTCACTGCGCTGTGATTGAGGCGGTTAAGCGCGAAGAGATAGCATTCTCGCGCTACGAAAGTTACCTTAAAATACTCGATGAAGATGACAAATACCGAAAATAATCTCTCGCTCGAAGAGTTGCGTGAGCGCATCGACTACCTCTCCTCGTTCTTGTTGGAGAGCCGCATCGACACACTCACACGAGCCCTCGATATGCGCACCGAGTATATCACTGTGATGACCGAAAATATGTTCCACGCCCAGAATGCCAGCGCCATCGTGCGCCACTGCGAGGCTTTTGGAGTGCAGAATATCCATACCGTCGAGGAGCTCTGCCCATTCCTTCCGACGCTCAATATCGCACTCGGCACCGACAAGTGGATTGACATCAATCGTCATGCCACAACTGCCGATGCGATAAAGTCGCTCCGCGAGCAGGGCTATCGCATCATCGCCACCACGCCACATCACAAGAGCTGCACACCCGAGACCTTCGATGTGAAGAAGGGTAAGTTTGCACTCGTTTTCGGCACCGAGAAGACCGGTGTTTCGGAAGAGATTTTGGCCGAGGCAGATGAGTACTTGCAGATTCCGATGTGCGGAATGGTCGACTCGCTCAACGTATCGGCCTCGGCCGCAATTCTTATCTATATGCTCTCGCAGCGAATGCGCCTCGAGTGCGACAACTGGCAACTCCCTGACGAAGTTCGCACACGCATACTCTACGATTGGTACCGCTTTGCAGTACGCGATTCGGAGGCGTTGCTCGAACGTAAATATGGCTCAAAATGAGGAATATAATTCTTGCGGCTGCACTCTTTTTGGTGGGATGTACGACACCCGCCATCTACCGCACCATCGATGGCGCGATGCTCGGCACGACCTACCATATCGTAGCGCAAACCACGCTGTCGAACGAGCAGGTCTTCGAGGAGATGGTACGTCTCAACGGCGAGGCCATTGCCTCGATGTCAATCTTCAACGAGTCGTCGCTCTTGAGCCGCATCAACCGCAACGAGACCGACTCGATAGATCTCCACATCGCACGAAATATCGAGATTGCAGCAAAGATAAACCATCTCACTCCTCGCTACGACATAACCGTAAAACCATTGGTGGACGCCTATGGTTTTGCCGCAAAAAATCGTGAAGCAAAACCCAACATCGACTCATTGGTGGAGTTCGTTGGTTTTTCGAAATTCTCGCTCGAGGGCAATCGCATCATCAAGAGTGACAGCAGATTACAGATAGATCTCAACTCCATAGCCAAAGGCTATGTTGTGGATTTGATTGCCGAGTGGCTGGAGTGTCAGGGATGTCAAAACTATATTGTCGAGGTAGGTGGCGAGATACGCGCCAAGGGAGTAAATGCGAGGGGCATTGCGTGGCGTGTAGGCGTCGACACTCCGTTCGACAACAACAATTCGCCCGGTCAGTCGCTGCAACGCGTAGTGCAGATTAGTGGCGCAGCACTCGCCACATCGGGCAACTACCGCCGATTCTACTACAACGAGCAGGGAGAGCGCATTTCGCACACTATCAATCCGCAGACGGGTCATTCGCAGACAACGTCGCTCCTTTCAGCGACCGTAATTGCTCCGCGTTGCGCCACAGCCGATGCCCTGGCCACAGCCTTTATGGCATCGAACGAGGAGGATGCCATCGCCCTTGCAAATCGTCTGCGCGACACCATCAAGGTCTACTTCATCCTTGCTCCCGCAACAGCTGATGCCGCTTACCGCGAGTTCTCTACTCTCGACGAGTAAAGGAGAGCTGTCGTAAGGATAATGTGAGAAGGAATAGTGTAGCGTTCATTCATTATTTTTTACTCTTCGAGCCCCACTTTGGAGTGATGCCGACAAAGACTTCGAAGTTGATACCCGGCATTGGTCGCGAAAGCACCGAGAGATACTCCTCGTTGAAGAGGTTGTTGATTGTACCCTTCAAGGAGAGGTCTGCCCAACGGAACGAGAAGAGTTTCTCGAGCGAGATATTGCTCATAAAGTACTCAGGGAGCTTGCCCGTCAGCGAGATATCGTTTGACGACATTGTGAATCGCTCACTATAGTAGCACCACTTATAGAGGAACGACCAGCTGCGCCACGAGAGTCGTCCCGTTACGCTCGACGAGTGCTTTGGTACATATGGAAGCTGCTTACCAACCGACTGATCTGCCGCCGAAATCGGCTCTCCGTGGTTGATTGAAGGTGTCCACGAGTAGGTGCCATCGAGGTCGAGCTGCCAATCCTTCGCAAGAGCAACCTTAAGATTCGCCTGTAGCTCCACGCCATAGGCGTGTACATCCTTGATATTTCTTGGCGAGAAGAAGCCCTTAGTTGTCGGCAACCACAAGATCCAGTCGTGAATATAGGAGTCGAACCACGATGCCGAACCAGTCAACGAGTAGATACCCTTCTTGCCAAAGGCAAACGAGAGACCCGCGTCGTATGACCAGCCGCTCTCCTTGCGAAGGTTTGGATTACCACCAGGGAGGAAGTAGAGGTCATTGAGTGTCGGGAATCGGAAGTTGCGCGAGATGGAGGCTTTGGCGGTGATATTTCCCACCTTCGACACTACGCCATCTACAAAGAATGCAGGGATTATCGGAGTCCACTCGGTACCGAACATCTCCTCGCGGATCACGGCCGAAACTCCGAAGCGCTCAATTGGGCGCCACTTCACCGAAGCCGAGCCCGCCAACTCGATACGAGCCTTGCGGTAGCCCACAATACCCTTATCGCCCTGCTGCAAGATGATATTCTTGTCACGGCTCTCGACAAAGTGCTGATGAGCCGAGAGGTTAGCCGTAAAGAGCCACTTCTTGCCGATGTAGTACTCGCCCTCCACCTGGCCATAGAAGGTATTTATCTTACTGCGTGAGCGGGTCATATGGGCCATAATGCCATTGCCGACATCGCGCTTATAGTCGTATGCCATCCAAGTGTAGATATATCCCGCCTTGGCTGCAAGTTTCCAATTCGAGCGAAGGTGATCCCACGAGAGGATTCCGCGGAAGGTCTGCTCACGCTGGCGGTTATCGAAATCCATCGCATCGCCATAGTCGGTCGTAAGCATCTGCAACTCACGGTTGGAGTTGATGTACCACGCATTCAAACCGAACCTATCGCCTCGTCCCGTATTGTAGTAGACCTCTTGGAGGAGGTGCAAATCACGATAGGAGCCACTGCGGTTGCGCTCAACGGGATAATACTGACCGATAATATTCATATCCTCGTCGTAGATATTCTCCTTCTTATCGTGGTTACGATACTTGTAATCGTTTGGAGATGTTGAGAATACCGCACGCGTCGAGACCTGCCAATGGTCGTTGCCATAGGTCAGACGGAGGAACTCGTCGAAGGTCTTGAATGAGCCGATACCCTGAACAAATTGAAGGCCGAAACCCTGATTTTGGGCGGGCGTGGTAGACATCTTGACTGCGCCACCCAAGCCTCCTCCCGTCTCATTCACCGACGAGGTGCCGTGCAACAACGAGGCGTCGTCGATAAAGTAGGATGGAATCATCGAAAAGTCGGTCATACCGAGCATCGGGTTGTTGATGCGCATACCATTCCAGGTAACCTGCGTATGCGAGGGCGAAGTTCCACGGAACGAAACAGTCGAGAGGGTTGCACGACCATAGCTCTTGACGAAAATCGAGGAGTTGAAGGTCAAGATATCGGCCATCGAGAGGGCGATATTCTCTTTGAGAATCACCGAGTCGAACTTGGTCTGCTGAGTACCAATCTCCTTCATAGGGCGACGACCATAGACGGTCACCTCAGGGATATGGATACCCTTACTCGCCCAATCCTTATAGGTGTTCTCCTGAGCGAGGAGTGTGAGCGGTAGGAGCAACAAAAGCGCTATGTATAATCGTCTCAACATCTTCTCACTCAATTACTTCCAGCAGAATGATCCCGGAATGATTCCAACATAAAATTCATCTAACGGAACTCGATCTTTCGAGTAACGGTAAACCTTACCCTGCTGCACATAGTCGATGGCATCGGCAATATATACATCACCCGAATTAGGGCAAACGGTCAAGCCATAGTAGAGTGTGCCGTTGTATGGCAAGAATGGGTATGCTGGCAGATAGTCGGCCGTAACATCCATCTCCCACACATCGTCGTTGAGCCAATAGATCTTATCCTTTGTGCCATTGAGCTGCACCTCCGACGGCCAATCGCCAAACTCAAACTTGAACTCCTTCTCAATGGTGAAGGTCTCGGCATCGATGCGATAGAGCGAAGGTGCTTCGTAACCATATGGCGAGCCCTCGTAGCCGCCATCAGTGACTGTCCAAAGCTTATTATTGCAATCCAACGCAAGCGATGTCGGTTGGATGCCGACAACCAGTTCGTCGACAATCTCGTCGGTCTCGGTGTCAATCTTGAGGATGCGATTTTGGTACGACCAGCAATTTATAAATAGGTATTTGCCATATTGCACAATCTGCTCGGTCGAGCCGCTCTCCATTGTCATATTTGGCACCTCTATATAGCCCGTAACCTCGTATCTCTTGGGATTGACGATGAAGATGCGGTTGTCCCAAATCTGCGTGATATAGGCCTTCTCGTCGGAGAGGAAGTGAATATAGCGAGGCGAGGTCAGATTGGTGATACGTCCCACCTCCTTGAAGGTATTGATGTCGATGGCGAAGACCACGTGCGAGTTGTTCACCACCACCCAACCGATGCCGTTGCGAATAATCATCGACTGCGCCACATCGCCCAACTTCATAGCGTTAGCACGGTAGAAAATCTCATTTTCAACCTTTTTGGTCGTCGGATTGTAGTACGAGAGCGTGGCATTTCCATACTGGAAGTTACCCTCGTTACAGATAAACAGTCCCTTTTCGCCCGATGTGTCGAACTCCTCAACATAGCCATAATCCCACTCCATACACGAGGTAGGGAGCAGGAGTATGCACAACATTACCAATTCGACAATCCTTCTTATCATCTATTAAAGTTCGTTTTTCAATCTATAATCATAAAAACCGCACACCTCGGTCGAGACCTCTCCGAGCCAGCCACTCTTGGTGTTCACGGCGCACTGCACCTTGACGAAGTCGATATACTCCAGGTGCTTATGCTTGCCCGACGCATCCACCGCATTCGAAATCTTGAAGTGGTTGGCATTGGCCTCAGCATTGGCATTATCCGCATCGGTCAATCGGTCGATTGAGCTGAAGTTATCAGCATAACCCCAATCGTAGTGCGGATTGACCCAATATGTTCCATTTGACGAGGCGTCGTAGTTGCGCTCCTTCAAACAAGTACCCGTAAGCGTATAGCTGTCGGCCTCCACCCACATCGGATAGTAGAAATCCTGTCGGTGGTACTGCTTGAGGTAATCAACCTGGCCGCTATTGCCCTTGTTATCTGTCCATTGCACCGGCTGCTGCGGCTCGCTTGGACGATAGTAGGTCACCTCATAGTTCTGAATGGTCTCTGCCTTGCCCGTCTCCGAGCCCGCCAACTCGTACCAAGTGTCGTTCGGCTTGCCGTCACCATTCTCATCCTGCATAACCCAGACAACGCCAGGCTCCGATGAGCCATTGAACGAGTTGCCGAGGATGGCGATATCGTAGTCGCCCGAGTTCTTGATACTATGGTCGAAACCCACAACAATGTAGCCTCCGAAGCCACCGAGCGAAACCCAAATCTCATCCGCAAAGCGTGCCTCGGCATAGCGACAAGCTGCCTCGGCTGTTGTCTGCGTGCCATCGAAGCCTCCCGTCTTGGTCTCGTTGATAAACTGACCCGGAGCGGGGGTGTACTCGTAGACCTTGTTGCAGTAAGGGCTGCTACTGAGTGTTGCAGGACGGTAGTGACTCTGGCTGTAGTCGTTACCGTCGGTGATATAGTCGTCGATATTGCACGACGAGCATATTACCGCTGCAAAAATAGTTATTATAGCTGACTTATTCAATCTCATAGCCATTTTACTTATCAAATCGTACTGCAATATCGTCGTAGGCGAAGTAGCCCGGGATTGTAAATCCGTACTTACCACCCATCTCGTCCGAATAGAGGAAGTTGAACTGCACCTTGGCAACCTTGCCGAGTGAGCTCAAATCCCACTTCTGCCACTCCTCCACAACATTGTAGCCCTGCACCAGATAGAACTCCGCCTCGGTCGTAGGATCGGTGTCGTCGATAGACTCGAAACCGTATGCCACAATCTTCAACCAGGCATCATCCTTTAGGCCTGTCCAATTGCCACCGAAGCTGTTGCCCTCCTCGCTCTTCACTCCATTGTGCAGCTGATTGAGGGTATAGTTGGTGTTGGTCACCCACATATGGTCGATTACTCGAGGCTCACAGTCGGCAAACGAAATCTCAGGAATATTCTCGATATACGAGAAGAAGTCCTTATATCCGTAGTGCACGCAGAAGTTTTCGCCCGAGTGTGGTGCAACAGGTGTCATCAACTGAAGCAAGAACCAACCAAGAGCACCATCTGCACCCGGCTTACCCACCCACTGATCAAGATATGACTGACCATAGTACTTCAAGATGTGACCATTTCTATCCTCATCGGAATAGCCTGCACCCCAGTAGTTCGAGATGGCGTGACCACCGCCCCAGAAACAGAATGCGTAGTTATCAGGGAACATATGGTAGAGCTCGGTATTGCCCTCATCGTACCAAAAGTACATCGCATCCATACCGTCGTTGCCATACAAGAGCGGACCGCTATACTGCGGAGAGTCAACAAGTTGACTCCATTTCGAAATCTCGCGACCCGACCACCCATCGGCATAATCCAAGTAGAATGGTGAAAATTTAACATCCTTATCCTCGAAAGTCAACACTCGTAACTCATAGCCGAGCTCAGGCTCCTTTTTCTTCAGGTCGCTCTTATTGATTGTGGTAGCGATGCGCTGTGTTGCACCACTCACAAAATCCTTCGACGGACTCTTCTCCTCGGTAAAGTAGCTGCCATCCTCGAAGTTGTAGGTCACAGTAAGCTTTGTGCCTCCAACCTCGGCAGGGAGCACTACCATAGCCGCCATAACACCCTCATTCACAGACTGCAAGGTGCGACCACCCTCGAAGTTGAGTGTAATCTCCGAAGTCCCGTTTGTGATTGCGCCATCCCACTCGCCATCGGTAAAGTTGTAGATGCGCTCACCCGCAATTGCTGCCCCCTCGGTTGCAAGCTTAATCGAGAGAAGCTTTGACATATCGCTATCGTTGCTCTTGGTATCGAACCAAACATACGCAGTCTTGTGCTCCAGGTAGAAGGAGTTGTACTCATCCAACACAGCATATCCGAAGTCACCATCGTTACCGAGGTTACCATCCGCTGTCTGCGAGGAGAGCACCTTGGCACTCTTGGCCTGACCCGTCATATTGTAGAATATGTGACCTGTGCCAACTATAGCTGTACCTCCCCTAAACTCAAACTGAGCCAAGGTGCACTCCTCTGCGATAGCAGAACTCTTGTTATTTCCCAACCAGATATAATCTCCGGCCGACCAACGATACGGAATCTCCGAGCTGCTCGGTGTTCCAAATGCGGTGCGGCTCTCGACATCGCAATTTCCGGTTACCACGAAGATCTCGTCGACGAGATCCATCGAACGCTCCTTTTGACAAGCAACAAACAGCATTGCTAGCAATGTAATAAATAGACTCCTTCTCATAATAGCATTATATAAATAAGGTTATTGGCTACATATCCTCCCAAGGGGATGGTTCCTGTTGCAAATTGGTGAGTTCGAAGCCCGCCTCAACCTCGACCATAATGAGATCAATAGTAGGTTGTATGTAATCTCTCATTTTAGACTATAGTTCTATTGCGTTTATATCTCTCACTCCACAAATCTCGGTTGAGATCTCACCGAGGTAGCCGCTTACGGCATTGACACCACACTGCACCTTCACGAAGTTTATATGCTCCAACTCGACGTGCCTTCCCTCGGCATCAATGGCATTCGAGATGTCAAAGAGATTACTCTTGCTCTTTGCCGAAAAATCCTCTGTGCTCTGGTTGTCGGCATAGCCCCAGTCGTACGACGGATTCACCCACAACGAGCCATCGCCCAACTTATCGTAGTTGCGAGCCTTTAAGCAGGTACCCGTAAGTGTATAGCTGTCGCTCTCAACCCATTGAGGGTAGTAACTCTCACCGCTATGCTTGCCGCCGAGGTAGACCAACTCGCCACTATTGCCGCAGTTGTCGCTCCACTGCACAGCCTCCTTCGCACCGCCTGGGCGGTAGTAGGTCACAGCATAGTTTTGGATTGTCTCGACTTTGCCTGTCTCCGAACCCGCCAACTCGTACCAAGTGTCATTCGGTTTTCCGTCGCCATTCTCGTCCTGCATAACCCACACGATGCCAGGCTCCGACGAGCCGTCGAAGGCGTTACACAAGATATCGAAGTCGTACTGCGGATAGTTTACGACATTATGGTCGAAGCCCACAACGATATAGCCACCAAAGCCTCCGAGCGAGACATAGAGCCCCTTCGCGAGGCGACCCTTGGCGTACTCAAGCGCCTTCTCGGAAGTTGTCTGCGTGCCATCGAAGCCGCTCGCCACCATATCATTTATAAATTGTCCGGGCGCCGGCACGTACTCAATAACCTTCAATGGCTCGGGTGCGTCAGTAGTTATATCCTCGTCGATGTTGCACGAAGAGAGAAGCGTAGCAAACGCACCAATAAATAAAACCGTAATAATTCTATTCATAGTTCTATCCAAAGCAAACCGCACACACGAATGTGGCAATTTCTCAACATAAAAAGTGTAAAACATATGGCTATTGCACGATCGCTTGCACGATAGCAACAAAGAGACTACGCCCCCTGCGCTACACATTCGCTACAAAACAATTTAGCAATAAAAATAAGCATGATCACTACCCATATTCCAGCAGGAAGTAGATCCATAAAGCTAAGGCAGGTCTTCTGACTTGTCCGTTGTCGCGCCTTCCCAATCTCGAAGATCAGTGGCAAAGAGTGCGTCCAACATTCATCCTTTCTGTGTGCGTGCGACTACGAACGTATTCGCCGACAAGGATGGGACTTACAGCAACTGGTATTGTCTCGGATTCTCACCGAATTCCCTTTTCACCGATTGTGATGTTGCAATCACGTTCGGCTCCTTATGCACTGCAAATATAGAGATTATTTCAATACAAACTACAAATCGACCGGTATTTTTTATCACTTGCAGAGACTCCAAAACGATTGTTTTTTATAAAAAACAAAAAAAAATACACAAAAAACCGAGTCGTAAACCCTCGCAAAAAACTTACAGAAATGCATTGTATTCTTTTCTGCGCTTTACTACGTAAATGTCTGGTTTGTCGCTGTTTACAACGTTGTAAATAAACAATTCAACGTTGTATTATGCGAATTTCGGCACTTTCCTACCCTACCTTTGCAGTGCGGTTAGAAAACAAAGAACTCCGCAATCACCCAAACGAACAAAAATGTTGAACTAATAAAATATAAGATTATGTGGTTAGTTGTAATTATTGTAGTTGCTATCATTGGAGGAATCATTGGTTTTTTCAATTCAAAGGATGGAGAGCGTGGTGAGGGCGCTGCTGCAGGAGCCGGAGTCGCTGCATTCGGTTGTGGCTATCTAATCTTTCGACTATTCCTTGCAGCCATAGGCCTCGCGCTATTTTTGGGGCTCATTGGATGGTTGTTCGGATAAAGCCTCAACCCTAAAATCAAAATGAACAAAAAAATTAAACAAAATTAAAACAACTTAAAAAAACAAAAAATTATGAAAAAGACATTTATCATTCTCGCTGCTTGCCTTATGGGTGGATTATTCTGTACAAATGCACAAACTTGGGTTAATGGCTACACCCGCAAGGATGGAACTTATGTATCGGGACATTACCGTAGCGACAGAAACTACACCAATCATGACAATTACAGCACAATTGGCAATGTCAATCCATACACCGGTAACAATGGCTCTGTAGCGCGTGACTATAGTAGCGGTGCTTACAACTACGGTAGCGGCAAAACTATTCACACCGGCGAAAGAGGAGGTCAATACTATATCAACGATTATGGCAACAAGACCTACGTACCAAAACGCAACACCAACTCGAGTAGCTACTCATCGTGGTTGCGCTAAAGGTTATTACCACAATTACAAGTCGAAAATGTAATTAACAAAGCTTGTTACTATGAAAAAATTATTGACTTTATTGTTTGTGATTGCTGCGTCAATCTCCACCGCCAATGCACATTGGAGCGATAGCTACAATGGTGACCATACAGAAGGCCCTGGCATAGTTGGTACAATCATAGGGTTTGTTGTATTAATTGTCCTAGCCGGCATCTCTGAGAATGACAAGTAGATTATTAGTAACATTGCCAAGTACTCCGATTTAAAGTAAACAACTAAAAACTATGAAGACAAGAATTTTTAACCTTATCATTATTGATGAGAGCGGTTCGATGCAGAGCATCAAGAAGCCGACTATCGACAGCGTAAACGAGACTATTCAATCGGTGCGTGCCGCACAGAAGCAGTACGAGGATCAAGAGCACTTCGTATCACTCGTATCGTTCAACGACAATGTGAAAGTTATCAACGAGTGCGCTCCCGTAGCTGAAATCCAGGAGCTCAACGATGAGACCTACCAGCCTAACTGCTGCACCGCGTTGTACGACGCAATCGGAATCTCGGTGAATGCCCTTCGCCAAAAGGTCGAGAAGGAGGACAAGGTGTTGGTAACAATCATTACCGATGGTTATGAGAATGCTTCGCGTGAGTGGACCGGCAAGGCTGTCAAGGAGCTTATCGAGGAGATGCGCCAGAAGGGGTGGGTATTTGCCTACATAGGTGCAAATCACGATGTCGAGGCTGCCGCAACAAATATCTCGATTACCAACACAATGGTCTTCGAGGCATCGGACGAAGGCGTTAAGGAGATGAGACAAAAGGAGATTAATAGCCGTAATTTCTGGTATGGTAGAATCCACGATGGCGTAGCCGATGCGGAGGAGGATAACAAATCCTTCTTCAAAAAAATGAAGGAGTTATTTTAATCTTCAATCCCGGTTAAGAGGTTAGTTGGGTTGCAGGAGAGGAACGAAAGCCTTGTCTTATTCGCAAAAGGTTTGCCATAAGTGTGGATTAGGTTTGGTTGTGAGCAATTGGATAGACAAGGCTCCTCTCTAAAAAAGTTCGAAAAAGTCAAAAAAACAAAAGAGCTATGAAAAAATTTTTAACTACTATTTTGGTTGCGTGCTGCGTATTATGCTCAGCTTGCGGAAATCGCGACAACAAGGAGACTGTAACATCACATACTCAAACCGAGAGTAGCACAATTGCTCAGGCGGTAACATACGTCTACATCTGCGAGGGCAAGTATGCAACCAAGTATCACCGCTACGAAAACTGCAAAGGCCTTGGCAATTGCAAAAGTTGCATTTCGAAAGTGAAGAAATCAACCGCAGAAAGCAATGGTCGCACACCTTGTGCGTTATGCTATTAAAATTCTATTAATCAGGGGAAAATTATGAAAACAGGTCAAGATTCGCAGGAGAAATGGTGGCGCAGAGGCGAGAACCTCGTGGCATTGATAATAATTGCTGCAACTATTCTCACGGGCATCTTCGTAGAGAATGGAAGTGGCTACATCTGGTTTGGTGGCGGTATGCTGATACTCCACTTCATCAATCGCTTCATCAAAGAGGTGCAGACCAACATTGAGAAGGCGCGTGCTCTTGCCGAGCTTGGCGATGGTGCGTTAGAGAAGATGCCCGTGACGCTCGACTATATGGAGAAGCAGTTGAAGATTCACAACTGCGAAGTTGAGGCAATAGAGGAGGGACGTGGACTCCACTTCACATCGCACGGTCTGAACTACACCTTGGCCTTTAACAACAATCGAATTCTCCTCATCTGTACCTGCTCTTGCCGAAGCGATATCAACGAGGAAGCACTGGCTGATCTCGCACACAGAATTTCGTGCGAGATACTCAATATCAGAATCTTCGCCAGACGGGACGAGGAGAATTCAGAGATGCAGTATGTTGATATCCTCTGCCAATTCCACACCGCTACAAAAGCGGCTTTCGACAGCTGTTTCTGGGAGAACCTTCACGATATGGAGATAGCCATTGATAGACTCTACAGGGGTCTTGATGAGATTGAGACGAAAGCGCGACCAGACCACTACAACCCGGTCTACAAATCTATTCCGATGTTAATTGATGCCATTGCATCGGGAAGCTACGCAGTCGAGGCTCTCACCGACGAGGAGTGGATTCGCTCGAACATCCAGAAACGCTGTCAGAATGCGAGTTGCCGAGAGGAGTGGAACAATTTCAAAATCAACCGCATAGAGCGCTATGGCAACTACAAGCTGATTGTATACGAGTTCCCTGAGCCAAAGATTGTTCCCGAGGCGAAGTATGGTGCTATACTCCTAAACACCGAAACCTTACAAGCCGACTACTACACCCTGGAGATGTCGGTAGAAGAGAGATGGTTCTACTGCGGCGCCACCAAGGATCAACACCTCAACTACGGTGAGGCCGAGCACAACGACCTTGACCACTTTATCGAGTGGGTATTGTGTCGCAACAAGGAGGTCGGCATGATAACCAATTGGGCTACTGAGGAAAAACCAGCCGAGATTGTAACGCCTAAGAATGTGAATTAAAAACTAGGTAACTACATTATCAAATTTACAACCATGCTTCGCAAAAAGAAGAGATCGATACTCGTAATCGCATTGGCGGTGGTAGTGGTGGCAATTGTAGCGGCACTGGCTATAACAGCATTCAAAGGTCGAAGCTACTATAGCCCCGAGAAGGCTGCAGAATATGCGAGTAAACACGCCCAAGAGCGCTCTATAAAGCGTTGTGCCGGATATGTGCGTCGTGCGATGCAGAATGGCGGAGGCATCTATCTCGTGGGATGGCCACAGCGCGCTTGCGACTACTTCGAGTTTCTCCCCATACTCGGCTTCGAGGAGGTGAATGAGCCCTATCAAAATGGCGACATCGTAGTATTCGACGCCACCGAAAACCATATTTTCGGCCACATAGCTATCTATTACAACGGCAAGTGGTACTCCGACTTCAAACAGCGCGGTTTCTATGTCGCAAGCGAGTATCGCAGCGCTCGCTACGCCATCTTCCGCAAGGCTGCGGGCAAACAGAACAGCAACGTATTCAAACAACTATGGTGTCTCACCAAGATGCACGCAAGCTATATCGTGATAGGCCCATCCGTGCTATGGAAATACATCAAAGAAAATTAGCTCGCGCCGTGTTTTCTAACAAATTTTTCCTAACTTTGTAAAACCCACTAAAAGCAAGAATATGAAAAGTGTAAAAATTTGGTTGGTTGTAGCGCTACTCCTATCGACCTTCGCAGTTGGTCGAGCTGTGGCGCAGTCGAGCGACTACATCGTCATCTCGAAGGAGAATTTCACGCTCACACTCTACTCCGCAAACAAGGAGGTGAAGTGCACATTCCCCGTTGCTGTTGGCAAGAACTACGGCAACAAGCGTCGCTCGGGCGATATGAAGACCCCGGAGGGCACCTTCACAATTCAGGAGATCCAGGATGCATCGACCTGGGGACACGACTTCAAGGATGGTAAGGGTTGGATTCCGCGCTGCTATGGCAACTGGTTTATCCGCCTCTACACCCCACCACACCGAGGCATCGGCATCCACGGCACACACGCCCCCGAGTCTATCGGCACACGTGCAACCGAGGGTTGTATCCGCCTCAAGAATAGCGACCTGGACAAGTTCAAGAAGATGGTCAAGGTGGGTATGAAGGTGACTATCCTACCATCAAAGATGGACCGCCAAGAGGATGCCCGCATCGACGGCGCAACAAAACAATAGGCCCACAAAAGCGAAGCGAGAGATGTATATAAAACTGATACAGCCACTTATGCATCGTCGCCCGATGGATACCGACATCAAGAACAGGATGTCGCCTCCGTTGGGCCTCTTCACTATTGTGAATATGTTTCGCGACGAGCACCGTGTCGTGGTCGAGAATGAGGATGTCGGCTCGATAGAGTTCGACGACAACCCCGACATCGTGGGCATATCGGTAAATGTCGACTCGCTCCCCCGCGCCATCGAGATTTCTGCTGAGTTCCGACGTCGTGGCATACCCGTTGTCGCTGGAGGTATCTTGATAACCACAGCCAAGGATTTCATCCCCGAAGAGGCCTTCGATGCACTCTGCATAGGTGCAGCCGAGGGTACCTGGCCACAGATCATCGCCGATATGCAGGCGGGAACGCTACAAAAGCTCTATCGCTGCAGTCACGGCTTCTCGGGTGAGGAGATAGTTTCTCCCGCTTACGACCTTATGGATAGGTCGAAGTACCTCTATTGCAACATCTTCCACACGAGCCGCGGATGTCCATTCCGCTGCGACTTCTGCTACAACAGCTCAGCCGAGCGCAAATATATAACTCGTTCGGTTGAGGATGTGATGCGCGAAGTACGCGCCTCGCACTGCAAGCACGCAATGTTCATCGACGACAACTTCATCGGCAATCTGCCCTACACCCGCCAACTCCTCGCCGAACTGAAAAAGGAGGGAATTAAGTGGAACGCTGCGGTATCGATTAATGTCGTCAATATCCCCGGACTGCTCGACGAGATGAAGGAGAGCGGTTGCCAGGGTCTCTTTATCGGCTTCGAGAGCATCAACTCCGAGTCGGTGGATGGCGTACACAAGGTGCAAAACAAGGTCGAGAGCTACGAACACGCTGTAGCTGAGATTCACAAGCGCGGCATAATGATAAATGCGAGCTTCGTCTTTGGTCTCGATAGCGACACTAAGCAGACCTTTGCCGATACGGTCGATTGGATTGTTCGCAATAAGATTGAGACCGTAACTTCGCACATCCTCACACCCTATCCCGGTACGGTTGTCTACGACAGATTCGTGGCCGAGGGTCGCATCCTGTCGACCGATTTGGGCCTCTACGACACTGCTCACGTGGTTATGCAACCCAAGAATATGACTCCCGAGGAGCTCTACGAGGGCTACTTGTGGGTCTACCGCGAGGTCTACAGCTTCAAAAATATTATGCGCCGTATGCCACGTTCAATCAGGCAGGTACCCGCCTATCTGATGTTCAACTTCTTCTATCGTAAGTGGGGCCGCTTCACCGATTGGCTCTGCAAGAAGATCTCATATGAGCGCATCGGCTACTGGGGCGAAAAATTATCAAAGTACATCTAAAATATAGTAAAGATGCCTATGAAACTCAACCGAAAAAAGATTGTTATCGGAGTGACCATAGCATTCCTGCTGTGCTGTCTGCCACCTCTTATCCCCATACTGTTTATGGTGTGCTGCGGGGTGATGAGACTGCTTGGCAATATCCTCGGCTTGACCTACCGTGAGGTCTGCGTCATCGGAAATGTCTACCTTCAAGGTGTGATTTGGGCGGCATCGTCGCTGCTACCGCTGATAGCTGCAGTAGTGGCTGTAGTCAAAAAACGCGAAATCGGCCGCATCATAACTCTCTTTGTATCAATATTCTACAGTACAGCTTATTGGCTTATCCTGATGCTGCTGTGTTGGCGCTATGCTCCACCATTGGCTCCCGCCTTTGACCGTTGCGTCGACGACCTCTACGCTGCAGCCGATCTCCTCGGCACAACGTACGAAGTGGTCAACATTATCTTCTTTGTGGTACTCTTTGGACTCAGCATCATCGCCAACTACGTCATCTATCGCATCATCAAGCGCACCTTCCTCACCGAGCACGAAAAAGCGAGTGAACAGGAGGAGGATGAACAAAAAAGTTGAGTTATCTCATCGAGGAGTCATTGCGCTACGATTATAGTCTTCGACATCGATTCAATGCAAAAAGAGGGGTAAATGGGTAGATTTTTTGCCGAAAACGCAGAATTTTTAAGAAAAATGCGATTTTTTTTCGATTTTTCTTGCACAGTAAAAATATTTGCTCTATATTTGCACTCGCAATCAGGAAATATGGTTGCAACGTTCAAAAATTATTGCGGAAATAGCTCAGTTGGTAGAGCACAACCTTGCCAAGGTTGGGGTCGCGAGTTCGAGTCTCGTTTTCCGCTCCAAGAGTCCAAATAAAAAGGGACAAAGTAACGAAAAACCTCTTTGAAACGCTGTTTCAGAGAGGTTTTCTCATTTTTGGTCCGATAGTCCAAAACCCGAAAATCACCTATTTCTGATGTACATAGTGTTACACACCGTTACAAATAACCCTATTTTTGATTTTATGTAACGGTTGCGACGAATCTATGTAACGGTTGTGGTGGTTAACAAACTTTCTGTCTGTGGTTTACCTATACTTTTCCTGTACGCCAAATGCGTCAAAAAGTTAGTCAAACACATTAAAAAACCACTATCAGATGAAAAGCACTTTTCGAATCCTTTTCTACGGGCGAGCAAATGCCGTAAGTCAAGACGGCACAATACCTCTTACCGCCCGTGTATCAATTAATGGAGAACAGACTGCGTTCAGTATAAAATGCGTGTTCCTGCCGCAATCTGGGACGGCAAATCGAGCCGAGCCAAAGGTCGCAC
>JAZLCQ010000031.1:0-51288 GCA_045614285.1 Alistipes sp. | reverse complement strand
TAACGAGGAGTCATTCAAGGCGTTGTCGGGCAAGAAGACTCCGATTCTGCACCTTGCAACCCACGGCTTCTTCTATAAGAACGAGGAGGCGAAGAAGCGTAGTTTCTTCGTGCAGTTCGATATGACGGGTCAGCAGCGTGGCGGCAAGGACGACAACTCGTTGAAGCGCTCGGGCTTGATTTTGGCGGGTGCTCAGCGTGCCTGGAATGGCGAGGAGATACCGGCAAATGTGGAGGATGGAATCTTGCTTGCGGAGGAGATTTCGACGATGGATCTATCGGGCACCGATATCGTGGTTTTGTCGGCTTGCGAGACAGGCTTGGGTGAGATTACAAGCGACGGAGTCTTCGGTTTGCAGCGAGCATTCAAGAAGGCGGGCGTGAAGACCCTGATTATGAGCTTGTGGAAGGTGGATGACGAGGCGACATCGCTCTTTATGCAGAGCTTCTACAAGGCGTGGTTGGGCGGTAAGAGCAAGCGCGACGCATTCGCCTTTGCACAGAAGACCGTTCGCGAATACAGCGACGATACCAAGAGTTTCAAAAATCCTAAATTCTGGGCTGCATTTATATTGTTGGACGATTATCAAAAATAGTATATCTCTATGATTAGAAGGATTTTACAAAGAGGGCTCACAGTAGTGTTATTGTGCCTCTGTTCCAATATATCCGTCATGGCAAACGATAACTTTGAGCAGAGGCTACACGCCGATGAACTACTCAAGAAGGCTATCAAACATGAGGAACGCGGAGAGTCGGAAAAGGCTGTGCAGCTGCTCAACGAGGCTGCCAACGTAGAGGGAATAGGCCGTATGACGGCAACAAACATCCAAATGGTGCTATCCTCCTCGCTCGTAAGTCTCGGAAAATATAACGATGCCGCCTGCGCCTATCAAAAGGCCCTACATTTAGCACCCGACCAGGCCAAAGCTGACAATATCCGACTCGTCGCCGGAGAGCTCTTCAGCCAGATGGGTAATTACAAGGAGGGCTACGAGATGTTGTGTAAAATCGAGACCGACTCGTTGTTCGTACGCCGTGACATTCAGCTCGCACGAATGCTCTACGGTCTGGGTCGATACGATGAAGCTATCGACCTCCTCAAGGGTGCTCAGCAACAAAATCGTAACGAGCATTTCTCGCCCAGCATCTCCCAAAACATCGGTTTTATCTACTGGGCTATGGGCGATTTGAAGAGTGCCGAGGAGTACCTCAACCAAGCCCTGCAAAGTGCGCAGCATAAGAGCGATACCGAGGAGTACAACATTATACTCGAGAATCACGCCATGGTTTTATCTCATCAGAATCGCCACACCGAGGCGATAGATGAGATGGCAAAGGTGGTCGAATTCTTCTCCAAGCGCAACTCGAACAAGGAGACCGCACTCCGAAAATATGGTGAGATTCTCACCCGTGCCGGACTTCAAGATAGGGCTCTACAGCACTTCAAGCGCTATTTCCGCGAGGAGCAGGGTATGTTAATCGCGAATCTGCAGCAGATGACCCGTCAGCAGAAGCTGAATCTTTGGGCAAAGGAGCGTCCGCTCCTCTCGAAGTGCTTTATGCTCGAGGATAGCGCACCCGAATTTTTGTTCGAGGTGGCGATGTTCCGCAGAGAGATATCGCTCCTCGGCAAGCGTGACACCGATGGCCTGAAGAGAGTGTTGTCGACCTCAACCGACCAAATCAAAGCAACCCTACAGCCCGACGAGGCGGCTGTTGAATTCATTCGATACGAGGATACATCGGGCGAGGAGTGGTACGCCGCAATTGTGCTCACTCAGAGTGGTGCGAAGTTCCTAAAACTGATAAAAATTGACGAGCTCTACGAGCCTGAGGTTGTATGCAACAATTCGATCTACAACATCATCAAAAGAGAGGTTCAATACGAGATAGATCTGCTCTACAGCAATAAGGCACTTGGCGATAAGATTTGGTCTCCTATCATCTCGGCGCTCACACCAAAGGCGAGAAAGGTATTCTTTGCGCCTGAGGGCATCTTCAATATGTGGGGCATCGAGAATATGCCTTTCAGCGGCAAGAAGAGATTGGAGTTGCACCGCGTCAGTTCGATTCCGTCACTTTTGGAGCGAGATGTGCAGAAGGCAGACTTCACAGCAGAGCAGAAGCTCGTCATCGGAGGTCTCGACTACAACGCAGCGTTGGCGGAGACACCTGCATCTACCGCCCCAAACCGTGAGGCCAGAGCCCTGTTAAGCACCCGGGCAGGAGGCGAAAAGGAGTTTTTCAAGTATCTCAAATTCACCCACACCGAGGCCGATGCTATTGCCGATATCTGCAAGACCGCACCGAGCCACAAGATGGGGGAATCGGCAATAAAGAAGACGTTGGGACATTATGGATTTATCCACATCGCAACCCACGGTTACAGCCTCAACACCACAAAACCAACCGAACTGGAGTTATTGCTCGATAGCGGTGATAAATACGACATTTCACTCTCGGCGTGCGGACTGGCTCTGTCGGGCGCAAATGTATCGACCGACCCACAGCTCGAGGATGGCATTTTGTCGGCACGCGAGGTGTGCGATCTCGACCTCTCATCGGTATCGTTTGTGGTCTTGTCGGCTTGCCAAACTGCCAAGGGCGACATCCTCGATGATGGCACGACTGGCATTGTTCGCGGATTGAAAAATGCGGGAGTAAAGACCATCTTGGCAACATTATGGTCGGTAGATGATGAGGCTACACTGCTCTTTATGCAGGAGTTTTACGGCCAGTTGAAGCGAGGCTTTACCCCTCACGAGGCTCTTGAGAAGGCACAAAAGAGTGTGGCATCGAAGAAAAAGTACAACCAACCTTATTACCACTCTCCGTTTATACTTATAGACGCTCTTTAGCAGGGCAAAAGATGAGGAAATCTTATGAAAAAGTGGATACTCACAAAATATAGAGAGATGGCCGATGGCGTGGCTCGCCTTTGCAAGCGAATTCTTGCAAAGATGAATGCTGCGTGGGAATTTGTGAAGGCCTTTTCGCGTCGTCACTCACGCGTGATTATGCTCGCCATCGTCAATGCGGTAGTAGTGTTGGTGTTATCCTACCTGCTCAACTCCATAAAATATACTTTTGGCAACGACCTGACCATCGGACAGTGGGTTGAGTGCGCAAAGTCGCTAAAGGACAAGACCGAGGCTGTGCCCGACTCCATCTGCCTGGTGAATGTTGCCTACGACAAATCGTTGATGAAGTATGAGGCTTTGATCGATAGGTTGGAGACATTCGAGTACCGCGATGATGTAGGCCACGCTGCCGTAACCGACAGAGCGAAGTTGCTCACCTTCCTCAACGCGTTGGATTCGGTGGATTATCGCTACATAATGATGGATATCCGATTCGAGAATGGCTTCGAAAAGGACTCCGTTTCATCGGCTCTATTTAGAAAAATAAGCCAGATGGATAGGATTGTCATTGCCAAGCACTCAAACTATCAGATAGCCGACGAAGACCTCGATAACAAGGCTGCACTAGGCGACTACTACACCACTTTCCTCGTCTCGACACTGGTTAAATACCCTACCGTCAACAACAATAACAGCACCATACCGGGCAGGATGTATGAGGAGCAATGTGGCCACAAAATCAAGAGCCACGGACTCTGGTGGTCGGACAATGGACGCCTCTGCTATGGCTCGATATTCCTGACATATCCGGTGAGAGTGACCAAGTGGCAACAAGCTGTTGCGGGCGAGAGCGAGGAGGAGACCAGATATCTGCCTTTATACTCGAATCTGGGCCACGACATACTTAATTCCGAGATCGATTTCAAGGAGAAATTCACCAATAAGATAATTGTCATCGGCGACTTTGTCGAAGATGTTCACGAGACCTATGTGGGTAGACTCCCCGGTGCCATCATAAACCTAAATGTCTATCTCGCACTCGTAAATGGCAACCATCTTGTTAATTGGTGGTGGGCTATTTTTCTCGGGTTGGTATACTTTGCGATATGCCTGGCCATCTTCAAGAGAACGACAATATTTAACTATATCTCGTTCGTACGCGACACGAAGTCGACGACACTGCGTTTTGTAATCTCTTTGTTGGGATACTCGACACTACTCTCGACTATCGCGTGCTGCTACTATGTTTTCGGGGATAGATTCTATAGCATCGTCTTCCCTGCACTATATTTCTCGATTCTATCGGCCATTGTCAGATATCGTTATATGAAGAATAATCTATGAGAAGAGTATTTTCAATAATCCTATGCCTCGGCTGCCTGGTCTGCAGTGCGAAAGAATATCAGATAAAATCCATTAAAGATGTTCAGATTCGCCTGGGCAGCAGTATCGTCAAAGAGGGCGACACCTTCGACACGGAGAAGGATAAGTTCGATGCCACCTGGCAGAAGAGCGAAGGTTACTATATCATCAAAGATGTCGCTACCGGTGTGACAAGCGTAATACGACAGCCGTCAACCACCTCGGCACAGAAATCCGAGAGCTACCTTTCGAAGCTGAGAAACTTCTTGACCAGCGTCAAGAACTGCTCCTCGCGTGCTGCCGAGAATGAGCTCTTTGGCGGATTGGACAGCTACCTCTCGCAGACCTTCTACCTCTCGCTCAGCGACAGCAACCTCGCGGAGATCTATGTGGCAACCGACCTTGTGCAGAATGAGGAGTGCTACTTTAAGCTGAGAAGGGTCGACACCAAATACTCGCGCGATATTCGAGTAAGTCCGAGCCGAGGGTTTAGAGTTACGCCTGAGTATGTGAAGGCAATGACGGGTAGCGACAAACCCGTGCGTCTGCGATGCCGCGTATCGTACGTCTCAGCAAACGGAGAAGAGATTGTGATAACCGAGACAATGAATATCATCCTCTTGAAATAGCCACCTCGGGGTAACCAAAAAAGAGACCGGCGAAAACGGTTGCGTTTTGCGTTTAAATTTGTATCTTTGCCGAAAGGTTAATGTGTTTCGGATGAAGATCTCTCCGCCAAAGTTTATACGCAGGTTGATTCCCGAACTCGTTTGGGACATCGAGGACGAGCATGGTGTCTATCTCACTTTCGACGATGGCCCTACGCCCGAGGTTACCGAGTGGATTTTGGCGACGCTCAGGCGCTACAACGCCAAGGCGACATTCTTCGTCCTGGGCAAGAATGTAGAGCTCTACCCCGACCTCTACGCCAAGATTTTGGCCGAGGGTCACGCCGTAGGCAACCACACCTACTCCCATCAGCGAGGTGTGCGGATGTCGCTCGAGCGCTACCTGGAGGATGTCGAATTTGCGGCCGATACGGTGCAGAGCAACCTCTTCCGCCCACCCTATGCCCGCATTACGCGAGCACAATTGCGAGCACTGACGCAGCGCTACAAGATTGTGATGTGGAGCATCATATCGCGCGATTACAAACGCTCCGTCACGAAGGAGCGATGTTTGCAAGAGGTTTTACCGCACATCAAGGCGGGCTCGATAATCCTCTTCCACGATAGCGCAAGAACCTTTGAAAAGATGAGCTATGCTCTGCCCAAGACCCTGGAGCGCATAGCAGAATTAGGCTTAAAATGTAAAGCGATAGAGTTATAATGAAAGTAGTTGTAGCAATAACAGCAGCGAGTGGTGCGATTTATGCACGACAGCTCCTCGAAGCCCTGGTGGCGAGTCGAGAAGTAGAGCGTATCGCCGTGATATATAGTGTAAATGCCCGCGCCGTGGTGGCGCACGAAGGCGAGGTGATGCCCCTTTCCGACAAGATCGAGGAGTACGACAACAATAACCTCTTCGCCGCCCCTGCAAGCGGCTCGGCACGTTGGGATGCAATGGTGGTTGTGCCATCGAGTGTCGGCACTGTAGGCAGAGTGGCCTCGGGCGTATCGCAGACACTGATTGAGAGGGCTGCCGATGTGATGCTGAAGGAGCGCCGTCGCCTCATCTTCGTGGTGCGCGAGACGCCATATTCGCTCATCCACCTACGCAATATGACCACCCTGACCGAGGCGGGTGCGGTGATACTCCCTGCTACCCCATCGTTCTACTCGTTGCCAAAGGATGTCGAGGCTGTCTGTCAAACAGTTACCGAGCGTGTAACGGCGATGTTGGGCTTGGAGGGCTACCGCTACGAATGGAAATAGATTTTTAAAGACGAATGAAAAAGATAGTACTTATACTCCTTCTCCTGCTCTGTGTGTCGTGCCGTCAAGGTGGCGACCTGACCGCATTACGCGAGGGCGACATCCTCTTTATCGAGACCGAATCGTTCCAGTCGAAATATATAAAGTGGGGAATGTTCTCGATTTGGAGCCATTGTGGCATCGCAGTCAACACGCCCGAGGGCGTGCAGATTATGGAAGCCGATACTACGGTGCGCATACTGCCTGTGGAGCGATTTATCGCCAAGTCGGTAGGTAACAAGTATATCGTAAAGCGCCCTGCGCAGCCGCTCACGCAGCCTATTGACCAGGAGAAGTGGCTGGGACGTTGGTACGATTTGAAGTTCAGCTTCGACAACGAGGAGGTCTACTGCTCAGAGTTGGTGTGGCTGATTTATAAGGATCAAGGCATCGAACTCTGCGAGCCGGTGAAGATTAAGGAGCACTTTATGGTGCGTCTGCCGGCTATGCAACGCGCCCTCGAGGAGCGTGGAATATCACCTGAGCAGGCAGCTGTAGCTCCTTGCGACCTGCTTCGTGCATTGTAAAATTCGCTTTTATGTCACTTTTTTGGTAAAAAATTTGGACATTGTCAAAAAGTGTATTACTTTTGCACTCGATTTCGAGAGAAATCTATATGGTGGATGTAGCTCAGTCGGTTAGAGTGACGGATTGTGGTTCCGAAGGTCGTGGGTTCGAATCCCATCTTCCACCCGAACAACGAAGCAAGGAGATGTCGAGCAATCGACATCTTTTTGTTTTTGTAGCACTACGATACACAAATTTATTTGTGGAGAGTAGGGATATAAGAACAAAAGAAGTTGTGCAACAACTCCTTGCGAGGAAGTTCGGCAGTGCCTCCGCGGCGAGCGGAGGGGAAAGACGAGCGTAACGATGTCAATCCCATCATTGATTTAGCACTACTTACAAATTATGAATAAGTTCGTACCACATAGCATCGACGACACGTCATCGTTTGAGAGCGAGATGCTCGGCGAGGTGAAGGCGGGATTCCCTTCGCCTGCAGAGGATATACGCGAGAAACTCGATTTGATAAAGTTACTTGTTAAGCACAAGGCTTCGACCTTCTTTTTCCGCATTGATGGCGTCTCGATGGTCGATGCTGCGATGGACGATGGCGACATCATCATCGTTGACCGCGCCATAGACCCCTACAACAACTGCAAGGCGGTATGCTACATCGATGGCGAATACACCGTTAAGCGCGTCGAGATACTCAACGGCAAGGTGCGCCTGATGCCCGCCAACGAACTCAATACAAAGTATCAGCCTATCGAGATAACCCCCGAGAATCAGTTCATCATTTGGGGCGTTGTAACCTATGTAATCAAGAAGATGTAAACTGCATGCCATCAATAAAAAACAGCACCTAAAACATAGATGCTGCTTTTGTGTTGATATGTAGATTTATTTCTTCAGCGATGACCACTGCTTGCGAAAGCGTTTGGGAAGCTCACTATACTTCATTCCAACCATCCATACAAGCGTGCGTTGCATTGCAATAAAGCAAGCAAACATAATCACAACACCCCAAATATAGTCAGTAGCTGAAGCAAGGTTATTCTGCTCCAACCACACGATCAAAACCACACTCACCAGAAGCTCCAACTCGGCAGTTACCATTCCTGGTGAATAGAACTTTGGTAGACGGAATATGCGTATTCCCATCATATGAACAATACCCTCAAATATGCCAAGAGTTGCGGTTGCCAATATGAAAATCACACAGTTGTCCCAGAAAAATGGAACAAAGGTAAAGGCTATGAGCAGAATGCCCGTAGGGATGCGGCTTGCACGCTTGGTCTCGATAGGCACATCCTTGCCAATCATACCCGATATAAGGTCAATAAAACCACCAGGATAGTGTCCCTCCTCCCACTCATGCAGGATAAAGAGCAGATTAAATACCATTACAAACTTCTGAATAACCGAAAGATTATCCATTAATGCTCCTGCAAGAAGCAACCCAAGTGAAATCACGGTGTAAATTTCAAGGGCGTAGTTTTTGATAAACTTTTTCATATCTAACATTTCTTGGTGTTATCGACGAAGTTTGGCAATGCCGTTCTTAACAGAAAATGCCGTTGCTTCATACTCGGCAAAGCCGTAGCAAGTATCTCGGTTGCGGAAGATAAGCACGGGCGAGAGAATCATCACAACAGCCACCAATGGAAATACCGCCAAAGGTGCCCACCAATAGTAGGTCGGGAAGTCGAAATGCTCGGCGATGTAGCATAGGTAGTAAGCACCGAATGGCACCATTGCAAAGAGTGCCGAAGCGCAACCCGGACTGTACCAAGTATGCAACTTTCTATTTATCACGATGCAGTGGATAAAGACTTGGCACATAGTGAAATAGGCGATAAAGATGCCGAGCCACAGCACATCGTGGAAGATAATACCGCAGATATAGAGCGGATAAGCCAATACCACATTTACGATAAAGGCACTCAACTCATTAAGCGGATATTTGCCGAAATCCCTCTTCTCACCCATCAATCCGATATTCATCGCCGCAGGGAAGCCTCCTGGCAAGACATACTCCTCAAATTCGTGGAGCAGAAGCAACATAAAGAATACCGACATAAGTCGTTGGGTAGGTGCGAGCAGGTCGCCAAATATTCCCACAAGGATTGCCACGACTGCGAAGATTACACCTCCGACTGCGGGCCAATAACGCATATAACTTCTTAACATAACTGAACAGTTTTTGTTTATGCAAAGTTCGGAATTTCTTTGGGATTGGTTATTATCTTGCAAAGGCTATTTATTATCTTTTTGATACTTATTTGTGATTTTTGTGGCGAATTACGCTGTTTTGTATTATCTTTGCGATATGGCACAGATGAACAAAATTGCAATAGATGCTCTTGCAGAGTTTAAGGATGCGACACTTATCTCGCACCCCGATTTTGCCATTAACCGAGGTGTCGAGGTCGCTGCGGCTATTGGGCGTGTAATGAAAACGGGGGAGCCCTATCGCTTTATGGAGAATCGCATCGTCAGGGTGTTGCGAGGGTTTATTTGTTTCTCTATCAACCTGCGTGAGTATCGAATCTCGGAGGGCGAGGCTCTCTATGTGGGACAGAACTCTGTGGCGGAGATTCTCGATTACGATGCCGACTCGGTTGTGGATTTGTTAGGATTTACACTATCGGCAGAAAACGAAAATATCAAAGAGGAGTACCTCGTTGGCAGAGCAAATGAGCCGTGGATGGAGGAGTATTTTCAACTGATATATACCATTTCGGCTACGCAACCATTCGATAGGCGAAGTGTTGAGCATCTGTTGTTGTCGCTACACTATCACATTGTGGATAGCACAGTAAGCTGCCACCACCCAAAGGGGCGGCGAGAGGAGTTGTTTCACTTATTTATCGAGCAACTAAATACTTTTCGCGGTAAACACGACCTCTCCTTCTATGCGGAGCGGATGAATATATCGCCTCAATACCTCAGCCGTTTGGTTTTTGAGACGAGTGGTACTGCGGCGAGTGATTGGATAAATCGTGCTGTTATAATGCAGGCAAAGTTGCTTTTGCGCAGCTCAGGGCTTACTATTGAACGGATTACCGAAGAACTTAATTTCTCGACAACACCCTATTTTTGTCGTTTCTTCAAGCGCGAGGTCGGCATAACCCCAACGGAGTATCGTCTAACTCAAAAGTTAAAATAATCTATGTTTGCCCTGGCCGACTGCAACAACTTCTTTGCTTCGTGTGAGCGAGTCTTTAGACCCGACTTGCAGGGGAAGCCAGTTATTGTCCTCTCGAACAATGACGGTTGTGCCATTGCACGCAGTAATGAAGCGAAGGCTCTCGGCATAAAGATGGGCGACCCATTATTCAAGATTCGTCACCTTGTAGAAGCGCATAATGTAGCCGTATTCTCAGGCAATATGGCACTCTACGGAGATATGTCACAGCGTGTGCGATGGGTCTTGGAGGAGTATGCGCCCTCTGTCGAGGTCTACTCTATAGATGAGTGTTTTCTCGACCTACGAGGTATGGAGAACATCGACTTCGATGCCTATGCAAAGGAGATTTCGGCTCAATGTTGGAAGCAGACTTCCATCCCCGTATCGGTCGGTATCGCACCAACAAAAACCTTAGCCAAGATAGCTTCTAAATTGTGTAAGCAGTATCCGAAATTGCGTGGTGGCTGCTATATGCACCGCCCGCAGGACATCGAGAAGGTACTGCGCAAGTTCCCCGTTGAAGACGTGTGGGGCATTGGTCGCAAGTCGGTGCAGAAGCTCAAGCTCAGAGGCATAAACACCGCCTACGATTTTACACAAATGGCCGAATCGACCATCCAAGCCTTATTCGGTATTACGGGCGTAAGAACCTGGAAGGAGTTAAAAGGTATACCTTGCATAGAGTTTGAGGATGGCTTCAAGGCGAAGCAGTCGATATGCGTGTCTCGCAGTTTCTCATCGGAGATATATGATGTTGCAGAACTTCAGGAGCAGATAGCCAACTTTGCATCATCGATGGCGGAGAAGTTGCGACAGCAGAGGTGCGTGGCGGGCGAGATGGTGGTCTTTGCCTATACGAACCGATTCAAGGAGTCCGACCCACAGATATACTCCAACAGCCTCGTCTCATTCACAACTCCAACCGCCGACCAGCGTACAATCATCAGCCAGTCTGTCGCCACCGTGCACAAGATTTTCAAGCGCGGCTATGGCTACAAGAAGGCGGGCGTTATCGCCTCAAAGATTATCCCCGAGAGCGAGGTTATGCTCTCCCTATTCGAGGATAACGCAGCATCGGAGCGCGAGCGCAAGATAACCACAGCGCTCGATAGCATCAACTCGACCTTCGGCAAGGGAACTATCCGACTCGCCGTGCAGGGCAGTGGACAGATAAAGTCGTCGAGCGACAACCAATCACCCCACTACACCACCCGCTGGAGCGATATCCCAAAGACAAGCGTAAAATAAAAATGCGAGAGACAAAGAGGTTGCACTCTTCGATGCTCAGCATGAGCACCAGAGTGCAATGCCGAATTTTTTTGTTTTTGGAGGAAAAGTTTTGTTGTTGCATAAAATATGCATAACTTTGTAGTAGAAAAAGGAAATCAGACCGATTGTTTATGAGACACATCTACCTCTTCGTCACCGCAATAGTTGCACTCGTTGCCCTCGCAGCGTGCGACAGCTTCCACGCTCTCTCGAGCACCAAAAAGACCGCACAGGGCTCTCCATACGAGGTTTTAGTCGTATGCGATGGTCAGGAGTGGGAGTCGCCACTCGGTGAGGAGATTCGTTCAGTGTTGGGCACTCACGTCGAGATGATTAACCAGGAGGAGCCGATGTTCGACATCGTGCGCATCACGGCTCGTGACTTCAAGCACCTCCTCCCATCCTATCGCAATATCCTCAAGGTGTTGTGCTCATCACAGGTGAAGGAGCCCGCTATCTTGGCGCAGTACGATGTGGTGGCTTCACCGCAGATTGTTCTCACCTTCCAGGGCCCATCAATCGAGGCGATGGTTGCCTACCTCAAGGAGAATGGCGCAAACCTTTTGCGCGTGCTCGAAATTGCCGAGCGCGACCGCACCATAGCATTGGCCAACAGCAAGAATGTCAACCCATTAGAGGCTGAGGTAAAGAGAATCTTCGACATCGATATGAAGATTCCGGCAGGCTATCTTCTTCGTGGCAAGGGCTCGGATTTCATCTGGGCTTCGAATGAATATCCTGCAGCGAGTCAGGGATTTTTCATCTACACTCACCCTTTCTACGGTGAGGCAAGCCTCACAACCGAGGCATTGGTCAAGGCTCGCAGCAACTTCGTAAAGCGTATTCCAGGGCCTGTCGACGGCTCGCATATGACCACCGTAACCAGCATACCGAATATCGAGAACGACGGCTACGACCCATTTATGCCGGATCGTAAAGTGGTAAGAATCAACGGTCGTGACTGGATTGAATTGCGAGGTTTCTGGGATGTAACGAAGGACTTTATGGGAGGCCCGTTCGTGAGCTACACCACACTCGACAAACGCAGTGGCAAGTTGATTACACTCGACTGCTACGTCTACTCGCCAAAGTATGGCAAGCGCAACTTCTTGCGCCCACTCGAGCACCTTGTCTACTGCATCTCATTCCCAACCAACGAAACAACTAAATAACATATACTTATGAAAAGATTACTAGCCCTTTGCACTCTCGTTTTTGCAGTTGTAGCGACCCTCACAGCGCAGGAGTTGCCAACTATGTTTGCCCACCGCGGATGCTGGAGCAAGATTGTTCCCGAGAACTCTGTTCCTGCTGTTGCACGTGCCGCACGACACGGCTACAAGGGCATCGAGTGCGACGTAAAGCTCACTAAGGATGGCAAGATGGTCATCATGCACGACAAGACCATCAACCGCACCTGCCGCAATGCCGACGACTACTCGAAAATCACAGAGAAGTTATCGGTTGGCGACTTCACACTCAAGGAGTTGCGCGAGAAGTTCGTATTGGCTTCGCCAAACCCTGAGTACCGCACACCAATCCCAACTTTGGAGGAGATTTTGAAGGAGTGCAAGCGCCACAACCTCACCCCAATGCTCCACAGCAAGTTCGTAGAGTCGTACCGCTTGGCGCAGAAGATTATGGGTAACAACTGGGTTTGTTTCACCAATAATGTCGAGGGTATCAAGGAGTGTCGCAAATTCTCTAAGTGTTTGATTCTCTACGCTATAAGGGAGAAGAATGCCGAGAGTGCATTCGAGGTGTTACCACAGCTCGGAGGCAAGGTTGGTGTATCGTCGATGAACCGCGAGGCTCTCACACGCTCACGCATCAAGCGCCTTCGTGACCTTGGCTACGAGGTACAGTCATCAATCTACGTCACCCCACGTGAGGTCTACGCTTTGCGTGATGGCGTGAACTACATCTTGTCGGACTTCGCTATTATGCCTGATCCAAACAACAACCCTTCGCAGGTCATCACCCTCGATCCACAGGAGGTGGAGCAGGGTCAGACCATCCGCATCAATGCCGAGAAGAAGGTTAAGGATGGTGGTGTAGCTATCGATATCGAGTTTGAGGGTACCTTGGAGATCGCTTTTGGCAAGGACAAGATCTACACTCTCCACAACAATGGCACCTACCGTGACCGCTTTGGTATGCGTTTCATCAACGCCAAGGGCTCGGTAACCATCCACGGTGTAGATGCTACCAAGATCAAGTCGGCAACGGTTTATTTCTACGAATTTTAGTCTCTTAGAAGACCTCCTGCAGAATCTCGATAGATCTGACGGAGCGGATTGCGTCGAGGTGGATTGAGTAGTACTCCACCAGACGCGATAGCATCGTCACGCGCTGTTCGCGGTTGAGCGGAATCTCACCGAGGCACTCCAAATCACACTCTGTCAAGTCGCGCAGAAGCTCCGCCTCCTCCACACTCATCATGTGGTCGTGGAGTGGCATTGTGCGCACATAAAGCCCCTCGCGCATATCGAACATCGAGCCTTTGAGATGCTCATTTCCAGGGAAATAGCCGAGGTAACGACTTAGATTTGCCAAGAACCAGAGGTGGAAATTCGAGACGCCCTCATCAATCTCGTCGAGCGCTCGCACCGAGTGATAGACAAAGTCGAAGAGAGGCTCATTTGCCTCGCTCTCGCCCACAAGGCGATACAATACCTCCGCCATAAATAGCGCCATTGTCGACTTGCGGATATCGTAAGGAAGACTCTTGAAGACGATATCATTCTGCGCCTCGCGCATCTTGTGAAGGTCGCTATGTGGCGACTCCAAGCCCTCGAACTCCAGCACAAAGAGCGGCTGGAAGAGAGCCATTTTCGAGCCTCGACCACGCGAGGAGCGCACACCCTGCACCATATAGCTTTGGCGGCCATAGCGATTGGTGAGCATCTGCACGACCATTCCGCTATCGCCATACTTGACGGTAGAGAGCACTACGCCGCGTGCCTTATAGCTCTTCATCGCCTGACCCATAGTTTTTAATGAGGAATTTAGAGTGCAAAAAGTCTATAGTGAAATCTTCTCGACGGTATCGCGGAGACGTGATGTGTCGAGGTGAGTGTATATCTCGGTGGTCTCGATGCTCTCGTGACCGAGCATCTCCTGCACCTGACGAATGCTGGCGCCACCGGCCAACAAGTGCGTAGCAAACGAGTGACGGAAGATATGCGGGCTGACCGTCTTATCGATGCCGGCACGCTCCACCGCATCACGAATGACGTAGAAGACCATCACACGCGTCAGGGCCTTGCCTCTATTGCTCAAAAAGACGATATCCTTATCCTTCGCGCTCTTCGACTCACGACAGTCGAGATAGAGCATCACACGCTCGCGTGCGACATTGCCAATCGGCACAAGTCGCTGTTTATTACCCTTACCCAAAACGCGGATATAGCCCTCGCCAAAGAACAAATCCGAGAGTCGCAATGAGGTCAGCTCCGAGACACGCAGACCACACGAATAGAGCAACTCCAACATCGCCCTATCGCGTCTTCCCTTTGGCGAATCGAACGGAATCGAGTTGATAATCGTCTCTACTTCATCGACGGTAAGCACATCGGGAAGGTGGCGTGTGCGCTTTGGAGCCGATATATTCTCGGTTGGCGACTGCTCAATCTTGTCGTTGAGAAGCAGATAGTTGAAAAAACTCTTCACACCGCTCAACTCGCGCGCTTGCGACGACTTGGCGTGCTTGCGCTCCTCGTAGAGATAGCCCAGGTAGCGCTCCACCATATACTGCTCGACCTTGTTAGGTGCGACATCGTATTGGCGCAGTATGAAGCCCGCAAAGGTCATCAAATCACGCATATACGCCTCGACGGAACTCTTCGAAAGTCCCCTCTCCAAGCGTATATATTGCTCGAAACTCTTCGCTGCCCTATTCCATCTCTCGCTATTATCCATCCTATAATATACGCACCGCCTTCGATGCCTCTGTGAGGGTAAAATCGTCGAGATTTACCCCTGTTAAATTTACTATTCCACTCTGTTTGCCCACCTCAATCGAGCCAAACTTATCGTCGATACCCAATGCTCGTGCACCATTGATGGTCGCCCACTGCAACAACTCGGCAAGTGGTACACCTCGGAACATTTTCAGCTCCTCAACCATCGACAATGACCAGTTCGAGGCGAGCGAGTCGGTACCTATACATATATTTATATTGTCGCCCATCGAGCGCAACAAATCCGCAACCTGAGGCTCAATACCCGAAATATAACTATTCGAACGAGGACAAAGCACCCAATAGATTGGAGCCGTGAAGTGGTCCTTCATCGTCGCCACATCCTCCGCCGTAACTGCGCAGTTGTGGACAAACATCACACTTCTACCCTTCGGCACAGACTCCACGATTCGCTTTGCGGGCGAGCCATAGTGGAGGAAATCACACTCAAAGCCCACCGCCTTGTACCACTCGTGCAACGACCCTGCACCGCGATAGAGCGCATTCTCGTCATCGGTCTCGAGGAAGTGAATCGAGAGCGGAGCCTCGACATCGCCACTGCACACCTCCCTGAATGGCGCCTCCTGCACCGAATACACGGAGTGAGGCGTGAGCGAGGTGTTGGGATATTTCAATAATTCGCGCTGACGCTCGATGTTACACTCTCGCAGACCAAAAACCTCGGCGAAGTTGTGATAGTGGATTTTGGTTGTTGCCTTTGTCGCAAACGAGGTTGCACCATTGACGATATCGCCCACAGCATCTACACCCTCCATCCACATTGCACGGTCAGCCTCGGCAATAGCCGACATCTGCTCCTCCTCCGAAAAGTTGCCACGCACACGACCCATCGACGAAGCGAAGGCAGCAAAGCCTCCACCCGCCTCGATAGCACCACGCAGATAGGCGAGCTCGAGGTGTGAATGGGCATTGACAAAGCCAGCGCAGAGTATTCCCGAGTGGAACTCTACGCCCGCCATAGCATCGAGACCCTTGTCGTACTCCTCTACAGCAACAATCTCGTGGCCACCCTCGGCAAACTCCCTAATCGTTATGAGGGGTCGAGGTTGAAACCCTTGTGGAGTCAGCAGATAGTGTGAGGCTATCCGTCTTATACGGGAATCCATCGGCGAAAATTTTAACATCTACATACTTCTTAAAGAGGCTGTCAATAGCCTCCTCCTCTCTGAGTCGGCGAGTAACCCTCAACTTGCGGATGAAGATACTGTTATCCTTTGGATAGCGCTTCACCTTCTTATCGAAATTGCCCAACTTGAGCACCAGTCTGACATCGCTATCGTTGGCTATGATTGTGCGATTGATGGTACCAAACGAGCGCAATGCCACCGAGGCATAACTGTGGCGATAGCCATCAGCATCCTCGAAATAGAACTCGGCGCGACGAGGATTCTTATCGATATCACCCTCGCACTTATAGGCGTAGTTGATCGTGTACTCGCCCTTCGTCACAGGCATAATGAGCACCTGCAGGTTGACCGAGTCGGCACGCTTCTGCACCCTTATCAACGAGTCCTGATAGATGACCCTTGTGAAGGTACGCACAGCCACATTCTTAATCGTATCGAGGATGACAACCTCAGCAGCGTGCATCTTGCTCTCCTTCTCGAGGCGCGAGATGGCCTGCTCCACCACCGTACCGAGTCGTGCACTCTTACGGCGCGAGAAGTTTCCGACCGTATGCATCACATCGGCCGAAGTGTAGCCATAGTGGTTAAAAATAGGCTCATAAATCTGCAACGTGTCGAGGTTTATGCGCTCCTCACCGATGTAGGCATTCACAACAAAGGCGTCGTGAAAGATATCGGCAAGTGTATCGTCGGGAATAATCTTCTTCTTGCCACAACCCACAAGGGTCAGTGCCACCACTGCAACTATCGCATAGAGTGCTCTCTTTATCATCTATCCTCTCTTTTTATCATTGTCAATGTGGCTACCGACGACACTAAGAACGCCACCGCCACAAATACTACAAATATCACTACCAAATCCGTCGCCTGCAACTCCACAGGGTAGTTCTCGACCAAGAAGTTACTGCTCGGCAACTTCACAAAGCCAAAGCGCTGTTGCAAGAGCGTCACCGCCACGCCGAGTACCAATCCTATGGCGCCTCCAATGCCCGAGATAAGCAATCCCTCGCGCAAAAAGACACCTCTGATAAAGGCCTTATCGGCACCTATCGAGAGTAGAGTTTTTTGCTCGTCACGCTTCTCGATAATGAGAATCACCACGGTGCCTATAATCGACAACGACGCTACCATCAACACCAGGAGCGAGACGAAGAATATCGCCCACTTCTCGTAGCGCATAATGGCATAGAAGCCCTCGTTCTTATCCTCGCGAAGCGTCACCTTGTACTCCTCGCCCAGACGCTCGTTCAAGCTGCGCTCAACATCACGATGAGAGACTCCGTCCGCCACCTTCACCAGCAACTTGTCCGCACTCTCGCGACCAAAGAGACGACTCGCAGCTCGCAACGAAGTCACCGCCAACGAGGTGGAGTTCTGCTGATCGATTATAAAGACTCCGCAGAGGTCGAGTCGCTCACGCGAGATACCCACGGTTGGCATAATCGAGCCTATGGAGCCACCACCGAGCGAGAGAAGTTCGATGTCTCCCGCCATCAACGAGTAGACCTTGAGTGTGCGGGCAACACCCTCGCCCAGCATAACTCTGTCGATATCGCCGAGCTGCACCACGGCATCTCCTGCCATCGTATATTGCTCAATCGGCACCACTCTGTTGTAGTTCTCGTCCACACCTCGCAGTAGCACCACCGCGCGATTATCACGATAGGAGAGCATCGCCTGACGCTCCACCGCAAATGACAGAGCTTCGACGCCCTTTGTCTCCTCGACGCATCGTCTAAATTCACCATCCGACGGGTCAACTCCACGCTCCGCCGTAATCTCGATATCGGCGTCTACGACCTTGTAGAGGTCGCGCACCAACGACTCGAATCCATTGAAGACCGAGAGGAGTATCACCATAGCCGCAACGGGCACCACCACAGCCAACAGACTGACCGTAGCGATAATATTTATCACCGAGTGCGATTTACGCGAGGTGAGATATTTCAGTGCAAATCTCCACTGCATCTTCCTATGGGAGTGCCTTAGCTTATTTCTTCAACAACGAATCGATATTCTCGATATACTCGAGCGAGTCGTCCACGAAGAACTGCAACTCAGGAATAACCTTCACCTGGTGGCGCATACGGCGACCGAGCGCACCGCGGATGAGGCGATTCTGCTGCTCGATAACATCGAGTGTAGCCTGAGCCTTATCGAATGGGAAGACACTGACATAAATCTTGGCATAACCCAAATCAGGCGATACGCGAACTGCTGTAACGGTTACGAGCACACCACGCAACGACTCGGCGATGTCGCGCTGAAAAATCTCGGCGATATCGCGCTGAATCTGCTTTGCAATCTTCTCTTGACGTGTATTTTCCATAATCTCTATTTGTTATTAATTCTCTTCTCTACAATGTGTATTTGAAAACCTCTTTGTTCTTCGGGAAGTTTGGACGCTTCCAATACCACTCGGCAAAGCCATCCTTACCGATGCGGAATCCCACCTTCAACGAGATGGTCAAGTTGTCCAGTGGCGAACGCAACGGTGAGATGTAGAATGGGTTCTCACCCGGCTTATTCTGCCAATCGAGGGCATTATCATAGTACTTGTTTCTGTTTCGCAAGATATCCGAGTAGCCAAAGTCGTATATTGCACGGAAGCCGACCTCGACCTGTCCGAATATAAGGTCGAAACCTGCACCACCTCGCAGACCATACGAGAAGCGGTTGTCACGCTCGGGACGGAACTCATACTTACCACTCACAGGGCCTGTCAACGGAGTGTAGCCCACAGGCACAAGCAACTCTTCGTTTGTAAACTTCGATGCGAAGTTGAACGAGAAGGTCGGTGCCGCCTCCAAGTAGATACGCAAGTGCTTCTTGAAGAGGTAGGCGTGTGGCTGCCAAACGATAGGCACCATTATCGAGTTGAGCTTACGAGTGTAGTAGCGGTAGTCCTTCTTGTTCTGGTAGTAGTAGGAGAATGGAGCAAACGAGTAGCCTCGCTGCAACAACTCGACGTCGATACCGAAGCAGGCGATAAATCGCGGCATCGAGTAGTAACGCCACGAGATACCCGCCTGGTAGGTACCCCAGATAGGTTTTGTCTCCTGAGCGGGATATGGTCGCATAGTGGCAAAGCCCGAACCTCCCGTCACGGCTATGGTGTGCTGTGCCCTACTCTCGGTCGCAAAAGCCACCGAGAAGAGCACTACAAGGGTCAATATCTTCAAAAACTTACTCATCTCTCTCCTATTTCAATGTGCTGGCAGCGCTCTTTATACCTCCCGACATACCGCCGAAGCCCATACCACCACTGCTCTGCTGGCTACTATTCTGATTCTGATCCTTATTCTTCGCCTCGCTCTGCTTCTTCTGCCAAGCCTCGTAGAGCTTCTGCAAGCGAGCCTCCTCCTTGTCATCAAGCATCTTCACCAGGTTCTCCATCGTCATCGGCTGGAAGACCTTGTCCATATCGATATTTATCTCGAAGTCCCAATTCATCTTGGTCGTGAAGGTCTCCTCGCCACGATCGTTGAAGTAGCCCTCGGCACGCTCCGGCTGCAATCCCGCGATAACATCGCCCGCATCCCACTTGCCATTGCCATTCCTATCCTCAATCACTCGCAGACGCACATCACCCGGACTCACGAAGTTGAAACGATATGCACCCGAGGTCACATCCTTCAACTCTTGGATAGTCTTACCCGAGCTATCGGTCAAAAGAATGATGTAGCGGCTGTTGCTCGTGCTTGCGACATTGAGCGACACGGTAGCAAACTTCTCGGGGTCGTAGGTCGCAAACTCCACCACCGTAGAGTCGTTCTCCTCGCCCATAAGGTCGGTTATCGACTTCTTAGGGATGTAGAGGCGGTAGTTGGTCTTCTCCTTCCACGGCGCCTTAACCTGCCAACGACACATATTCATCGAGTCGCGCACGAAGTGCTTCTCAACAACGGTCGTCGACTTATCCTCAGCCACAGCAACCAACTCCACAGCCGTAGTGTCGAACTTGATAGCCGGTGTAGCGAAGGTAATATCGAAGCCCTGCTCAGGGTTAATCTCCTTACCGGCCGAAATCTTCATCGTGAACTTACTTTTGGCATTCGGGTCTTTCCACTCCTTGCCCTCGGCTAAAGCACGCTCCTTCTCCTTCTCGAGGCGCTCACGCTCCTTCTGCTGCTCCTTGGTCTCGACCAACTTCCAGGCGAGCTTCAACGGCTCAGTAGTCTTCGACAACTGACGCAACGAGTCGTGACGATAGTAGACAATCTTACCCTTAATCGTATCGGGCAGCTGCTCGGCAGGGACATTGAACCACACTGCCATCGTATCGCGACCATTGGTCTGAGGGTCTAATAACACCTTATCGCTCGGGATGTTATCGAATATCAACGAATCAATCTGCGGATAGTCCGAGTTGAAATAGAATATCGCCTTCTTCTGCTCGGGACGCTGCGCATCGACCAGTCGCTGATTAACGAAAGCCTTGTCGGTGAACATACGGAAGTAGAGCTGCGGCTCGGCACTCGGATACATTCGCAGCGAGTCGAACCAAATGGCAAACTCAGGCATATGAGCCGGATTGTAGACCGTATCGAGCAAGCCCACCATATCTGTTCCCGGCTCGTAGAGCTGGTTATCGTTCTTGTCGCCGATGGCGTAGATGCGATAGTTGACAGGCTTCAAGTTCTGCGCAATGAAGATACCGTTGTTCTGCGCTCGCGCAATCACATCGGGCTTGCGGTTGAAGATTGTCGAGTCGTAACCAGGTGTCGATGGTAACGAGTCGGCAATATAGAACCAGATGAATGTACGACTCACGCTATCAGCCTTGTAGGAGTCGGCAGTATAGCCCGAACACATCATCGAGTCGACCTTATCGCCCGTCGAGAAGACGTAACGCATAGCGTTGAGTGGGTTGGACTCGTTGTTATCACGTACGGCCGAGCCGAGGTCGATGGCGTAGGTTGTATTCTCACGCAGGGTATCACGAATGGTGATGACGATGCCCTTACCACGGATGGTAAGCATCGGCTGCTTCTTCATAGCCGGCGAGACGAACATCTCCTTGTTTTGATCCTTGAGCTGAACGAACTCGTTGAACTCAATATAGATCTTCTTCTCCTTGAAGTTGGTGGCGAAGTTGCCCGGCTCAATCTTGACGATTACCGGAGGTAAAGTATCCTTCGGACCACCCTCGGGAGTCATAATATTGGCACAACGTGAGAAGAATGCCCCTCCGAAGAGCAGCAACACCATCGCACGCAGAACTATTTTACAATTTTTAGTCATCACTTCTCCTTATTCGCTTGTTTCACTCTTGGCAGGAGCCACTACCGTCCACTTGTAACCCTCCTTCGATCCCTCCGGGTACTCACCCGTCTTCCAGGTGTGGAAGATAAGAGTCAGATAGGTGTAGGGGAGATTCTCGGCCTCCGCCTTGCGATATATATAGGCATACATTTGCGCCTCGGGATAGACCACCACAACGAGTGCCGGCGCCTTATCCTGGAACAACGAGAGGTAGTTGTTTATCGACCCCTCCATCTCGTACGGCTCACTCTCACCATCGGGCTCGGAGCGCTGCTCGCCACTCTCCGAATTGGTGATTATCTTAGCCGCCGCATCCTCGTACGACGCCACAGTCCAATCCTCCTTCTCGGTGTAGTAGATGTAGGCATAGCAACCCTCGGCAGGGAGACCACCCATACCCGAAGTCTCCTCCACAAGCACCTTGATGCGCAAGGTGGTGTCGGTAGTCACCTTCTTGAAGCAACCCGTAGCGATGAACGCCACAAGAAGCACAATCGCTATATTTCGCAATACTCTATTCATTTATCTTCTCTATCTTCTTTGCCAACTCCTCGCTGTCGCACTGCAATAGCTCGCAGAGTGGCGTAATCACAAACTCTCGCTCCATAATCAACGGATGGGGCACCTTCAAGCGCTCGCTCTCGATATGCTCCTCGTCGTAGAAGAGGATGTCCAAGTCGAGCGTTCTCGAGCAGTATCGCTCGCCTCGCTCCGCCTTCACCTTCAGCTCCTCCGCGCGGTTACGACCCAAGAGGTTTTCAACCTCCTGCAACACATCCAACAGCGGCTCCGCCTCCAGCTCGGTCTCAACCTCCCACGCGCAGTTTGTAAAGAGCATCTCACTCTCGAAACCCCACGCACGACTTGTATAGTTCTGCGTCTTGGCCATAACCTCCACACCTCGCTCGGCGAGCAGTCGCTCCGCCTCGAGAAAGCGCGCTGCGGTATCTCCGATATTTCCACCCGCAAGTATTACAGCCCTGTGCGCCATTACTTTCCAAAGTTTATATATTTACTTGTCGAGAGGGCAAACCACGACAACACAATGCGCGAATCACCATTCTGTCGCAAGCGTCGCACCGCCTCCTCCAACAACTCGATGATAGGCTCGATATTCTCCGAACCGATGTAAGGCGCAAACTTCTGGCAGAAGTCGGCCTCCTCACCCCATAGGTAGGATGCCTGAGCAACGCCCGCGTGGGTGATGTACGCCTCACGCAGCAAGCGCGCGAAGTCCGACATCAATCCCATCTGACGCTCACGCGACAATGCCGCCACCTCGTCAGCCCAATTCAAGAGCTCGAGGTGTTTATTGAGGTAGCAGTGGCGCATCATCGTACGGAAGAGGTTGAAGTTCTCGTTGCGAATCTCATCCTCCTCGCCCGAGAGCATCTGTCGCAGTTGCAACAAATCGCCACACGCCAAACGAGCCATATTTCGCACCTCCATCTCGTCGCTTATGCCGTGCTGGCGAATCTCCGCCATCAAATCCTCTGCAGTAAGGCGAGGTACGGTGACCTCCTGCGTACGCGAAAGGATCGTTCCCAAAATCTTGTCGGGTTGCTCCGCCACAAGGATGAAGATTGTATCCTCCCACGGCTCCTCCAAAATCTTGAGAATCATATTTGCCGCCCTCTCGTTCATAGTCTCGGGCAACCAAATAAGCATTGTCTTATACTTCGAGGCAAAAGACTTGAAAGAGAGCTTGCGGATAATCTCCTCCGCCTCACGCACTGCGATTGCACCCTTCAATGTCTTGCCCAAATCGAGCGAGTCGTACCATTGTTGCGCCGAGAAGTAACCCCCCGTACGCTCATACAAGGCTCTAAACTCGTCGATAAAGTCGTTGGCCACAAGTCCGTTTGTCGGCTTCTTGCCCTGCTTATTCACAGGATAGACCAAGTGGAGGTCGGGGTGAGCCAGCTTTGCAATCTGACGGCACGAAGGACACTCACCGCACGAGTCGCCATCGTGACGATTGGTGCAGTGCAGATATTGTGTATATGCCAATGCCAGTGCGAGCGTTCCCGAGCCCGCTGCACCCACAAAGAGCTGTGCGTGGCTGATACGTCCGCCATCGATACCCGCCGCAAGTCGTCGCTTCAAATCGGCGTGTCCCTTGATATCACAAAATCTCATCGTTTACCCCTCCTCAAAAAGTGTTTTACCATCGCCCTCACATCTATCTTCTCGCGCCATACCGCATAGGCCAGGTATAGAACGATAAAGAGGGTCGAAACCGTATAGTGCAACCATACATTCTGCAACTCGAGCTGCTCCGCCACAAAGAATATCGCCAAGGCAAGCACCACATACTCCAACATACGACCAAACTTGTATGGCGTAGGATAGTAGATACGATTGAGCACGATGCTCACCGCCACCATCACCGCCTCGGCCACAAATCGGCTCCACGCTGCGCCATAGTAGCCCAATCGCGGAATCAGCAATACGCCAAAGCCCACCGAGCAGACCAATCCCGTCAGCGTAATCCAGAGCGCAAACTTGGTCTTCTCCTCCCTCTTATACCAGAACGAGAGATTCAACCATACGCCACTCAGGATATTTGCGCCGAGTACCACCGGCAAGATGTGTATTCCCTCGCGGAAGTTGCGACCCACGATCAACGCAAAGAGGTCGCGATAGAGCGCAATGCCGAGGAATACGAACATCGAGACCATCACAAAGTACTTCAACGCCTCGGCATTCATCTCCTTGAACTCCTCCTTGCGGAAGTTCGAGAGGAAGAACGGCTCGGCCGCCAAGCGGTACATCTGCGTGAAGAGCGTCATCACCACAGCAATCTTCGTAATCGCGCCATAGATACCCAACTGCGCCAACGATCCCTCAGGAACGAGGTACTTGATAAGCTGACGATCTATAAATTCGTTTGCCGTACCCGCGATTCCCGACAAGAGGAGCGGCAACGAGTAGGCAAAAATTATCAACAACAACTTTCTGTCGATGCGGAAGCTGATACCTCCCGAGGCGACAACCACCGCAACGGCAGTGATAACGCTCGCAGCGAGGTTTGCAACAAATGCCCAGCCCACACCAAACTCTGTATCGAATAAGCCCACAGCCCAGAAGAGCACCGCCAAACCGACCTGCAGCACGATATTAAAGAGCTTGAGCAGCACGAAGGTCAACGCCTTATCCTGCTCACGCAGACGAGAGAATGGGATGCAGGCCACCACATCCATCATCACGATGGCGGCTACGGTCACGACATACATCGGATTGGCAGCGTAGACCTCACCCATCAGTGCCGATGCGCCATTGCGGAAGAGAACCACAACAGCAAAGAAGATGAGCGCAGCCAATGAGGTTACGCCCCAGGTTGTGGCAAAGAGCTTGCGCTTGCGCTCCTCTATTGCGCCACCCTCAGCCTCGGCCTTTGCGGCAAAGCGGAAGTAGCTCGACTCCATACCCATCGTGAGCACCACGAGAGCAAACGGAATCAAGGCGTAGACATCGGTGATGATTCCGTAGGACTCAACTCCGAAGATACGGGTATAGAAGGGTGTCAGCAGGTAGCTCAGCATTCTGCCGAGGATGGTGCTGATACCATATATTGCCGTCTGTTTTGCTAATTTTTCGAGCATTGTTTTCGCTGGTTTTCGTCGCACACATACGCATTATGCATACAGGCGCACACATATCCAAGGTGCAAATATAGTAAATTATCCCGATATAGAGCACTTTCGTGCAATCTGAGAATCATTTTTTGTTAATTTGACTTTTCTTTGTTACCTTTGCAGAGGAATCAACCAAACTAAAATTATAAGACAATGAAGGTAAAATTTTTATTGATGGGCTCACTCGCCGCATTGGCAATGAGCTGTAACACAACCACTGTAACCACTTTCAAGGAGGCGAAGGATCCTACCCCGCTGACCGAGGAGGCTCAGGCGGCTTGGAACGGTGTGAAGGGCGGCTTGAAGGCTGCTTGGGGAACTCCCGACTTGGTATATTCGCGCAGCGAGGTACCTCAACATTTGACCGACAGCTATGCTGTAACCGCTTGGCGCGGTGAGAAGGCTTCGGCTCAGCTACTCATTTGGACTTCGGCAGATGTAAAGGGTGTGAAGTGCGAGATTTCGGACTTCAAGACCAAGGGTGCAACACTCCCTGCTTCGATTGCCGAGGCTCGTTTCGTACGCTACACCCTCGCCGACAAGGTTGACGAGTCGTGCCGCTGTGGTCGTCCTAACGGCCACCCAGCAATTCTCCAGGCCGATATGCTCGACAACATCGAGGCTATGGACGTGGAGGCCAACACAACACGCCCTGTTTGGGTAACTGTTGCTGTACCACAGGATGCTAAGGCTGGTACCTACAAGGCTACCGTAAAGGTTTGCCACGGCTGGAGCGCAATCTCACTCCCATTGGAGCTTGAGGTTGTAGATCAGGAGCTTGCAAAGCCAAGCGAGTGGTCATTCCACCTCGATTTGTGGCAGCACCCATCGGCTGTAGCACGTGTTGCAGGCGTGGAGGTATGGAGCGACGAGCACTTCGAGGCTATGCGCCCACAGATGCAGATGTTGGCTGACGCAGGTCAGAAGGTTATCACCGCAACCCTCAATCGTGACCCTTGGCGCTACCAGTGCTTCGACGACTACGAGGCTATGATTTACTGGTCGCTCTACGATAACGACGAGTGGAAATATGACTATACACACTTCGACAAGTGGGTTGAGTTTATGATGTCGCTCGGCATCAACAAGCAAATCAACTGCTACTCGATGTTGCCTTGGGGTCAGTGCGTAATCGACTACCAGGATATGCGTTCAACCGCTAAGGACAATCGTCTCCGCCAAATCAAAACCACTCCGCAGGAGCCTGAGTATGAGAAGGTTTGGGGCCCATTCCTCGTTGACTTCGCGAAGCACCTCAAAGAGAAGGGCTGGTTGCACATCACCAATATGGCAATCGACGAGCGTAGCCCTGAGGATATGGATGTTGCAGCTGCTCTCATTGCAAAGTATGCACCTGAGCTCGGTTTCGCAATGGCCGACAACCACGACTCTTACAAGCGTTACGCTAACATGCGCGATGTTTGCGTAGGTCAGAAACACTCGCTTATGTCACCTGAGGAGATTGCAGCACGCCGCGCTAAGGGCGATATTTCGACATTCTATGTATGCTGCAGCACACTCTTCCCTAACGTATTCACCAACTCGCAACCATATGAGGCTGAACTTCTTTGCCTCTACGCTGTAGCTCACGACTACGACGGTATGTTGCGTTGGGCTTACAACTCTTGGCCGGCTCGCCCTGAGTACGACTCACGCTTCCGTCGTTGGGCTTCGGGTGACACCTATGTTGTCTACCCTGACGCTCGCTCATCGGTTCGCTTCGAGCGTTTGATCGACGGTGTTGAGTTGACCGAAAAGGTGCGCACCCTCCGTACCAAGTATGCCGATAAGGCTGAGATCCTCGCCCCACTCGAGGCTAAACTCGCCGAGGTTAAGGCATTGAATATCAACGATTCGAACTACAACTGGCCGGCATTCCTCGCCGAGACTAACAAACTCCTGAACGAGGCAGCTAAGCAGTTGGCTGAGTAATCGCACCACAACACTATCGAGGTCGCTCTTTCGAGGGCGGCCTCTTTTATCTACAGACATAAAAGTCCATTTAGTCACAAATACCCTCTATCTGGTCACCTTATGATTCTCTCGGTCGCACAATATATGTTGGCTGTGGAGCATCTCGAGATGATGTCTCGCACACTGTGCAAACGAAAAATATACCCGCTACGCAACGAGAAGGGTGAACTTAAATGCTACGTCGGCAACTCGGCAATCATCTTCGAGGTGATGTGCGAGGGTGTCCACTCGGCATTGAGAGTCTATATGCAGAACCACCCCAACCTGGGTGCAATTTATGGCGAACGCTACCTCCCAAAGGAGCTCCTCGTATGCTCCACCGAGGCGACATCGACACTTGCCGATGTGGTTCTCTGCGAGTGGTACGACGGCCCGACCCTGCAGAGCAAAATCGAAGAATATTGCCAAAATCGCACCAAGATGGAGGCCCTCTCACACCTCTTCGAGGAGTTTGCCATCTCACTCCTGAATGAGCCGTGGGCACACGGTGATTTAAAGCCCGAAAACATCATTTTGTGCAGCAAAAAGTTGCAGTTGATAGACCTCGATGCGTGCTATCTTCCGGAGTTCAAATCGACCGACTGCGTAGAGGTCGGAACACGACAATATCAACATCCATACCGCGATAAGTCGAGCTTCAGCAAGAGCATCGACGACTACCCTATAGCGCTGATTGTGACCGCTTTGGCCGCACTCGCAGCAGAGCCTAAACTCGGCAAGAGAGTGCGCAATAGCGACACCCTGCTCATCACCCCGCAGCTGGCTATTGCAGGCAAAGACGAGGTGCTCAAACGCATCGAAAATCTCTTTGCCGAGGTGGGTGATGTGCGCCACTATCGCATCGCAAAGATGCTCCGCTCTTCCTACCCCGCATTGCCACAACTCAAGGCACTTTTGGAGGCAAAACCGACACCTTCGACCGAGGGTGAGGAGCTCACGCTCGAGTACTACAACGGAGGGTGGGGCTACAGCACAAAAGGTATGTTCGTGATACCGCCATACTACGACCTCGCGTTCGACTTTAGCGAGGGGTTGGGCCTGGTGCGTGTGGCCGATATTTGGCACTTTATAAATAGGCACGGCGAGGTGGTTATACGATGTGGTCGTGGCGAACAGATAAAACCATTCCGCAACGGTATGACACACATCAAACGCACTGATGGTGAGTATGTTATATATAGTAATGGCAAGATAGAGAAACTCGAATAGGAGGTTATGTATTCACAAGAGATTACACGAGCTCATCGCACAGCAATCGTTATCGCCATCGACCAATCAAGTTCAATGGGAGGTCGCATAGAGCTGAATGGCGTAAGCGTCGCAAAGGCAGAAGTTGTCTCGATTGTTACGGGTCGACTCATCGACGAACTGATACTTCGTTGCCACCGCGACGGAGGCTATCGCAACTACTACGATATCGCAATTTTGGGTTATTCGGAGGATAGGGTCTATTCGCTCCTGGACAACCACATCGCATTTCACCCAATCACCGAACTCGCCGAGCGTGAGGTGCGTCGCGTAGAGTATAATCTGCCCTACAAGACGCTACACTGCGGTTTTATCCCATTCAAGGAGGAGATTTCGCTATGGGTGGAGCCCTATGCATATGGCAACACGCCAATGTACAAGATGCTGAGCAGCGTGACCAACCTCGTCGAGGGGTGGTGCGCCAAGATGGAGAACAGCGAGAGCTTTCCACCGATTGTATTCAACATCAGCGACGGTGAGGCCTCGGATAGCGACTATGACCTCTTGCGCAGCGCTGCACTTCGTCTGCAGAGAAGTGGTACGCGGGATGGAAATACACTCTTTGTAAATATCCACATCTCATCGACTGCGTTGCAGGAGCCGCTTATATTTCCAACAATGGCCGAGGTGCCACTCTCAACCCGTTATGCCCATCTGCTGATGGATATGTCGAGCGTGATGCCCGAGCGCTTCAACCACTATATCAAGGAGTGTCGATCCCACTTCGCACAACCGCCCTACATAGCAATGAGCTACAACTCCTCCATCTCGGAGCTTATCGCAATGCTAAATATCGGCACCCGCAGCAGCACCGCCGGGGAATAGGTGTTTTTTTGATAGGTCGGCTTACGGAATCAAGCGACGAGTTTGCTCAACCAACAAAATACAAAAAATCCCCACACCTTAAAGGTATGAGGATATTGCAGCAGATTCCCCAATAAGTCCCCCTCGCAGGAGGGGGATTTAGGGGGTGGGTAACACACTAGGACTTATTTGCATGCAAAACATGCAAAGTAAGCCCCCTTTACAGAAAGGGGGTTTGGGGGATAGGTAACAAACTGGGACTTATTTATAAAATAAGTCCCCCTCACAGGAGGGGGATTTAGGGGGTGGGTAACACACTCCTCGGCTTACGGAATCATTCCACGAGATTCCATCTTTGATAAGACACAAAAAAATCCCCACACTTTGCAGTGTAGGGATATTGCAGCAGATTCCGTAAGCCGAGTTCTGTTTTAGTTCATCATTTATCTAGGGCGACAATCACTTGCCGCCTCGTGCGGTTTACCCCTCGACATTGGGCGAGCAACCCTTAATTGCCGATATACATAACCTTGCAACCCGTGAGGCGTACTGCCGAGCGACATTGCTGCCCTCGCGGTGGGCTCTTACCCCGCCTTTTCACCCTTACCCCGACGCACTCTAAGGTGCTGACTGCCAGGGCGGTTATTCTCTGTTACGCTACTATACCCTCTCGAACATCAAGCCGTTAACTTGCACGGTGCTCTGCGTTGCTCGGACTTTCCTCCCCCTCTTGCGAGGCAGCGATGAACCGAATCTGCGGTGCAAATATACACAAAAAAGTTGAGAATGAACCCTCCACTCTCAACTTTAAGCAATCTGACTCTTCCGTTCTACTTCTTGTGCCACAAGATTGTAGCCTCCTTATCCCACTCAGGGAGTGGCTTTGGCTCGAAGTCGGAGTAGCCGAGCGCAATGATGCACTCAACCTTCCAATCCTCAGGAATATCGAGGAAGCTGCGCAAGTATGTCTCTGCTCTCTCGCTATCAGGCTGCTCGTGGATGCGGGGACGATCTGCCACGTGCACCCAGCACGAAGCCAAGCCGTGCTCCACAATCGAGAGCTGCAAGATAGTTGCCGAGATGGCGCAATTCTCACGCCAAAGGTCTGTTTTTGTGGTATCGCCCATCACCACGATGGCTGCCGGAGCGCTTGTCATAAAGCCCGAGCCATAGTCGCGCATCACCGACATCTTGTCGAGGGTCTCTCTATCCTCCACAATCATAAAACGTGTGGTGTGCATATTGCGTGACGAAGGGGCTGTATTGGCATCGTTTACGATATCGAGCAACACCTCGTGCGATGGCACCTCAGGCAAAAACTTACGCACGCTGCGGCGCTTATTCAAAACTTCTTTGAAATCCATATCTTTTCGGTTTTACGGTTTATCTCTCTTTCCTACTGCAAAAATAGTGAAAAAAGTTCAAACCGCGCCACCTTATAGATCAAATTTATGCATATTTTTCACCCTTAAATAGCGATTTTCGCCCCAATTTCGAGGAATCCGTAGGAGTTTCCATATTCAATATTATGGAACAAGGCATAAAAATTCACCCTTTTTTCTATGAAAAAGAGTTGAGATTGTGGAATTTTTTCTATCTTTGTGGAAGAATGCATAAAAATCACAAACTATAAACACTACAAAAATGAGACATTTTACTAAATTTTTCTCGGCTGTCGCTGTCGCGTTACTTGCGTTTTCGTGTACAACCGATGTGACCGAAGACCTCGGCGTAGCGGTCGATGGTCAGACCACATTGACTATCTCGTTGGAGGAGTCGCGTACTCAGCTCGGCGAGAAGGTAGACGGCATCTATCCGCTCTACTGGAGCGAGGGCGATCAGCTTTCAGTAAACGGTATTGCTTCGGCAGCTCTCCCTGCATCGGCAGAGGGTAGTGCTACTGCAACGTTTGCATTTGACGGCATTTTGTCGTATCCTTACAATGTGGTTTACCCCGCTTCAAGCGCAAACGAGGTGACCTTCCCTGCTTCTCAGATCTACAAGGAGGGTACTTTCAGCGTAGGTGCAGCTCCGATGTATGGCTACGCAGCAGAGAATGAGACTATTCAGTTGCGTAACCTTGCGGGCGTTCTCCGCATCGCAGTTTCGGGCGATAAGGTTCTCTCTCGCATTGAGCTCACAGCTGAGTCGGGCTACCTTGCAGGTACTTACGCAGTGGATTGCGCTACAGGTGCTTTGACACTCGTGGAGGGTACAGGCTCGAAGAGCGTAATCTACACTATCGGTGAGGGCGTAGCGCTTACAGCAGAGGCTCAGCCGATCTATATTGCTGTTCCTGGCGGTGTTTACGGCAAGGTTACAGTTGATCTCTATGCAGCTTCGGGCGAGAAGATGACACTCCAGTTCGATACTGCCGAGAAGCCAATCGTAGCAGGTATGGTGCGCGAGTTCGGTGCATTTGAGTACAACGGCGTTCTCGGCAATGAGTTTATCATCGATAGCGTTGATGCTCTTATCGCATTCGCTGCAAATCCTATTAAGGATGCACGTGTAACTGCAAACCTCGACCTCACAGGCGTTCAGTGGACTCCAATCGAGGGCTTTGCTCACACATTCGATGGTGGCAACTACGAGATTAAGGGCTTGACAGCTCCATTGTTTGGTGGCACAAGCGGCTCGTTCAAGAATGTTAAGTTGGTTGATGTAAATATCGTCGAGACCGTAAACCCTAACGTAGGTGCTTTGGCCCGCTATGTACAGGCCCCAGGTGCTGATCCACTCACAGTGGACAACTGCTCGGTTAGCGGTAAAGTCTATGTAAATGTTCCTGATTTTGTTCCTGCAGTAGCGGAGGTTTTGACAGATGCAGCTGTTGGATCGTTGATTGGTTATGTTGGTGGCGTACATATTTCGAACTGCCACAGCTCGGCTGAGCTCGATATCCATCAGGTTTACTCGGCTTCGACCTCACTCGTTGTTATTACCTGTGGTGGCGGTATCGTAGGTTATGTTCGTAATGCAAACGACACTCCACACACCTCATCGGTATCTAACTGTACAAATACAGGTGCAGTAAACTACACAAACGCAGTTGAGAACCTCACTATCAGCGCTCGTATCGGTGGTGTGATAGGTGCTATACATATGAACACCTTGGCTACGGGCCTTACCAACAATGGTGATGTGACAATCAAGGGTCCATTCGGTTCGACACATACTCATAACTTCGGTGGTATAATCGGTTGGGCTACCCAAATGACTTGCAACAATTCGAAGAACTACGGCACATTGTCAATCTCGGGCGGTTACTTCGGAGCTCTCAATGCTGCAGGTATTGCGGGCTATCTCAACGACTGCGCGGGTGCCGAGTTGCACAACTACGGTCCTGTATCAGTTGCTGAGGATGTTGAAGTCTATCAGACTGTTGTCGGTGGTGCTATCGGTCGCCACACTGGTACTACAAATATCGAGTTCTCTATCCTCTCGAATGTTTCGAATAACGCACCTGTGACTGTACTCTCTGATATGAGTGAGACTGCTGCAACTGCGGGCTACTACCACGTTGGTGGCACTGTGGGTTGGTCTCAGAATAATGACCACGATATTGTAAATAACAAGGAGGGTGTCGTAACCGTTAAGTCGAACTTGATTAACGCGGAGAAAAACGCATATAACCTTTCGATTGGTGGTTGTGTTGGCTATCAGACACAAAACGGAACATCGAACATTACCAACCACGCAGCGATGGATCTCCACTGTAATGTAACAACCACTGAGAGCTACACTGCATTTAACGCTGTTCGTCTCAACATCGGTGGTGGAATCGGTTATGCAAATGCTAATGGCGATGATATGACAGCCATCAATAACACCGGCGATATCGCAGTTTATGCTCACACAGTAGGCTGCTTGCGTGTAGGTGGCTCGATGAGTCAGACTGCAAGTGGATTGGTGAATAATTCCGAGAATAGTGGAAATATCACTATTAAGGAGGGAACAACTACAGTCAACGATATTATGATGATTGGCGGTAATATCGGCTGCGTTGGTGCGTCTGGTGCTAAAAACCTCACCAACTCGGGTAATATCATCTTTGAGAAGGGACTCTCTTGTGGTAAATGTCTCCATTTTGGCGGTAATGTCGGTTGGACAAACAAGGTGCTCACTACACTCCGCAACAGCGGTGACATCACTCTTCAGGGCGGTACAGTTGGTGCTTTGTCATCGGCTGCTAACGACGATAAGCTTCTCAATCTTGGCGGTAACGTAGGATGGGTTGATATAAAGCTCACAATGGACGATATGGAGAACTCGGGTGATATCACAATCGAAGACCTCCTTGTCAAATGGACTATATCGGCTGCGGGTAATGTTGGACGTTACAATGAGACAGGTGGTAGCGGTACAAATTTGAAGAACTCGGGTGCAATCTATATCGATGAGAAATCTTCGACTCCGGGTGGATTGTATGTTGGTGGTTGTGTGGCCATGCTCAACTTGCACAACTCGGGCGCGTTGAACACTTGTGAGAATGACGCTCCAATCACACTCAAACCAAGCGTTAGCGGCAATGTATATGTCGGTGGTGTTACAGGTTATGTTGATGGAAGTACCGACCGTACGCTCACAAACACCAAGAATGGTAAGATTACAATGGAGTTGGCAAAGACCGTAGCGGGTAAGATCTATGCTATCGGAGGTGTTGCAGGTCGTATGGTTGACCACAGTAACCCACTTACCAACTACGGTGATGTGGAGATTAAGGGAACTGTAGCTGCTAGTGCATTTGTCAGCGGTATTGTAGGTTACCCTAACAACTACAACCGTGTAAACACTACAAACGACTGTACAATTACTCTCGATGCAGAGTTTACAGCAGCTTGTCGCGTTGGAGGTATCTGTGGCGGTGGCTCTTATGGCTCGGTATATGGCAACGCTCACAATGCTGGTAAGATTCACGCAACCAAGAACTCTAAGTTCAAGGGCGAGACATATATCGGAGGTTTCTTCGGTGAGGCGAAGTCGCAGTATTTGGTTATCAACGACTGCTCGAATAGCGCAGAGATCTTGTTCGAGGGAGAGAGCGGTGTTGACGGTGCTGCAACTGCAACATTGTGCCTCGGTGGTATGTTCGGTCACACTACAATCATCCGTTCGGTACAGCACGGTTATACCAATAGCGGTAATATCACATTCAGTGGTACTCACAGCAGCACAGCTCCATTGTATATCGGTGGTATTTTCGGCCACAATGAGGCTCCTATCAACAATAACGAGGCGTTCACTATCTACCAAAAGGGTACAACAGTTACTGTAACCGAGTCTGTGGATGGAAATGATGTAAATGTAACTTCGGAGGTAACCGATCCAATCTACTACAACTGCCAGGTAATCAACAAGGGTAAAGTGGCTTGTAGTGGTACATTCTCGGGTGAGGCTTACGTTGGTGGCTGGGCAGGTTACACCTCACAGCCATTCACAAATGCTGTGGTACACTGCGAGATTTATGGCGGCGAGAGCAAGAATGTAGGTATGCTTATGGGTATCCCATACGCTGAGGCTACTAAGGCTACAAAGAGCCAGGTTGGCGGTACTTTCGTTGGAGCATACGACATCGAGGACGAGGAGTACAAGAATATAACAATCGATGGCTCGAACTTCTACAAGTATCTCTACAGCTCAGCTATTGATATGGACGTAGCTGTGGCTGACGAGTGCTCTTACGTTTCATCACTCGAGTAATTAACCTTTAACACGTTACGATTATGAGAAACTATCTAAAACCGGAATTTGAGGTTTATGAGGTCGTAGCCGAGAAGGGTTACGGCGATAGCGTTCTCCTCCCAGGCTTCGGAGGCGAAAGCGACGAGTTGGTATACTAATTAGCTTTTAGAAGCTAAATTTAGAGAATCGGGCTCTTCCGCCCGATTCTTTTTTTGCCGTATGTGAGCTACTTTTTGAAAAAAAACGTATATTTGTAGTAACTTTACATAAATGTTTGGGTTATGGAGCAGACAAACCACAAGTTTACAATTGCACTGATATACGATTTCGACGGTACGCTCGCTGCAGGAAATATGCAGGAGTACGACTTTATACCCGCTGTGGGCAAGAGCAACTTCGAGTTCTGGGACGAGGCTAACCACCTCGCCGAGGAGCAGGATGCCGACCAGATTTTGACCTATATGGCGTTGATGATTCGCTCGGCACAAGCCAAAGGCCTCTCACTCCGTCGTGAGGCATTCCAAGAGTCGGGCAAGAGGGTCGAGCTCTATCCTGGTGTGATGGAGTGGTTTGACCGCATCAACAAGTATGGCGAGGAGCGTGGCGTGCGCGTGTTGCACTACATCAACTCGTCGGGCATGAAGGAGATTATCGAGGGTACACCTATTGCCGATAAGTTCCGCAAGATCTACGCCTGCTCGTTCCTCTACAATGTCGACGGCATAGCCTATTGGCCGGGCGTGGCGGTGAACTACACCAACAAGACTCAGTTTATCTTCAAGATTAACAAGGGCGTGGAGTCGGTATTCGATACCAAGCAGGTGAACCAATATATGGAGGAGAAGGAGCGCCCTGTGCCATTCTCGCGAATGATCTATGTGGGCGACGGTACGACCGATATCCCTTGTATGAAGCTCGTGAAGAACTTTGGCGGCCACTCCATTGCGGTCTACAACCCTAAGGACGAGGCGAAGCGCGGCGAGATGAATACCCTCATCCGCGACAACCGCGTAAACCATGTCTGCCCTGCCGACTACAGCGATGGCTCGGAGATTGACACCGTAGTGAAGACCATCATCGACAAGTGCGATGCCGACTACAAACTATCGATGCTCGAGACCGAGAAGATATAAAGAGTTGTTATAAAACTCATTTTTAATTTATTTGGATAACATCCAACAAATCAAGCATTTGCAAAAAATTTAGGGGGGGGTAATTTGCACCTTGCGGATGCCACCCAAAGTATGTTTAACTTTAATAAAATTCCCTATGAAACAAATCAAAGCAATTTTGATTGCGCTCCTGGCACTCTCGGCAGTGCAGAGCGTGGTGGCACAGACCCGAGAGAGGTCTGTGGTTGAAACAGACAGCACGAAGGTTATCACCATCGTCAAGACAAAGCCTCAGTACAGCGACTTCGTGCCGAAGCACGACATCCGTGTCGGCGTCGGAACTATGAGTCTCGTAACGAGCTTCGCGCTTGATGATTGGGGCTGCGACTACGAGCCATCATTCAACTTCCGCAACGATATGGCGAATGCGGAGACCTACCTCACACCGCGAATGTTCATCGGCAACTACACGCTGAGCTACACCTACCAAGACCGTCGCTGGTTGCAGTATGGTGGTAAGGCAGTATTTGGTGCCTCGACACGTTGGCGCAAGGATATATACACAGGCGAGAAGCTCGAGAACTTGAGCTACTACTGCCTCTCGATTATGCCTTCGGTGCGATTCAACTGGTTCTATCGCGAGAAGGTACAACTCTACTCTACCATTTCGGTCGGTATCGTCACCGACTTCGACGAGGTATACCCGTGGGGCGACTTGACCCTTATCGGTTGCTCGTTTGGACGCAAGTTCTTCGGCTTTGCCGAACTTGGAATGGGTACTGCCGGCTGGTTGCGTGGCGGTATTGGTTATCGTTTTAATGCAATTAAAAAGTAGGAGGGCAGAGTTATGAGAAAGTATATTTCGATAGTAGTGGTTGCCCTCGTGGCAATGTTTATGGCAACATCGTGCCAGCTTGAAAACGGCTCCGAGCCAAATGCAAACCGTGCAAATCAGCTCCTCTGGGGCAGAGTGAACGATGCTATATATCAGCAGTCTAACTACGCCGAGGCTGTTGCACAGCTGAACGACACCTTGATTGGTAAGAGCTATCCGAAGCAAGTATATCGACAACGCGAATTGGAGGTTGGAGAGAACATCTACACCTTGACCTACACGTCGGGTTACTACACAGAATCATATCGCATTCAGACCGACGGCAAGCTCCTCAACCAGGGTGGCGTGTGGACTATCTACTACCGCACAGGCACCTATATGGAGTATGTGAAGTTGGGTCAGGCCTACGGTATCGAGGGCGAGTCGTCGAAGTTCAAACTCGTGATTGACGACTACGAATTGAGCCATAACTACTACAATGATTACTGCTACAATGCCGAGAGCGAAATCGAGTGGGAGTGGGATGCCATTCACGAGTGCCGTCGTGTGAAGTACAACACCTTCAAGGGTGCAACGAGCGACAGCTGGAAGGAGCCGGACTACACCTTGGATTTCGAGGCTGTCGAGCCATTGGTTATCCGCGCCTCGATCGAGTCGGGCGAGATATATATAAAGTATAAAGACCTTGTCTTATTGACAAATCGTGAGGTGACGGTAAAAATTGCCAATAAAATTGTTACCTTTGCGACTCCAAAAGTAGAATAGGCTAATGAAAGAACTGATTTTTTCCACAAATAACGCCCACAAGCTTGGCGAGGTACAGGCACTCTTGGAGGGTAAGTTTGCGCTCAAGACACTGCGCGAGTGCGGCATCACCGAGGATATCCCCGAGACCGCCGAGACCCTCGAAGGCAACGCCTTGTTGAAGGCACGCTATGTGCACGAGCGCACAGGTGCCGACTGCTTTGCCGACGATACAGGCTTGGAGGTGGAGGCTTTGGGTGGCGCTCCGGGTGTTCGCTCGGCTCGCTACGCAGGCGATGAGCACGACTTCGATGCAAACAACGCTCTGCTTCTCCGCAACCTCGAGGGCGAGAGCAACCGCAAGGCTCGCTTCCGCACCGTTATCGCACTGATTCTCGGAGGTGAGGAGTACCTCTTCGAGGGCATTGTCGAGGGCGCTATCATCGACCATATGTCGGGCTCGGAGGGTTTTGGATATGACCCGATGTTTGTGCCTGAGGGCGATACACGCACCTTTGCCGAGATGTCGGCCGAGGAGAAGAACGCCATCTCGCACCGTGGTCGCGCAGTGGCAAAATTGGTAGAATTTTTACAGAAGAACTAAGCAAATATGGCAAACTACGAACGCGAGGATAAGTATGACCTCGAAAAGATTGAGCAACTGAAGTATCACTACACCGAGGTGTTACGCCTCCTCGGCGAAGACCCCGAGCGTGAGGGATTAATCAAAACCCCTGAGCGCGTAGCAAAGGCGTGGTCGTACCTCACAAAGGGCTACGAGCAGGACCCCGTGGCTATTCTTCAGTCGGCGATGTTCAAGGAGGAGTACAAGCAGATGGTTGTGGTCAAAGATATCGAATTGTTCTCGGTATGCGAGCACCATATGCTCCCATTTGTGGGTAAGGCCCACGTGGCTTATATCCCGAATGGCACCATCACCGGCCTCTCGAAGGTCGCTCGCGTTGTGGAGTGCTTTGCTCGTCGCTTGCAGGTGCAGGAGCGCCTGACCGTGCAGATTCGTGACTGCATCCAGGAGGCATTGAATCCTATCGGTGTGGCGGTAGTTATCGAGGCCTCGCATATGTGTATGCAGATGCGTGGCGTGGAGAAGCAAGGCTCGAAGACCACCACTTCGGCCTTCACGGGCATCTTCCTCTCCGACCCTCGTACTCGTGAGGAGTTTATGTCGCTCATCTCGGCTAAATTACAGTAACAATTTTCATAATTTAACTTTCACTATGAAAAAGCTTTTTAAATTGATGCTTGCAGTTGTGGTACTCTTCAGTGCTACATCGTGCGATCTCCTCGGAGGAATCTTTGGCGGTGAAGGCAATGGTGGTGAGAACAATGGCGGTAACGGCGGCGCTTTTTCGACCAGCTTTTCAATCAACGTTTCGAACATCACTGCAACAAGTGCAACCGTAATGGTAACCCCTTCGAATCAGGAGACCTACTATTTTGATGTTTTGGAGCAGGCTAGCGTAAACAACTACGATAACTTGGCAGACTTCGCAGTGGCTTACATCGACTACCTCAAGGAGTATTCGGCAAATTCTGGCTACACCATCGCCGACATCCTCTCATCGGGTAACGACCAGTACACATTCTCAGGTCTCAACGCCAGCACCAACTACTACGCTTTCGCAGTGGGTGTTGACGCTAATGGCACAGTTACATCGGATGTTACTATCAAGTCGTTCACCACTTTGAGCAATGGCACAGGTGGCGGCAGCACTACATCGAAGAACACCTTCGAGGTGAACGTCTCAAACATCTCATCTAACAGCGCAACCATCAGCGTAGTTCCGTCGAACTCTGACACCTACTACTTCGACATCGTGGAGAAGGAGGTTTACACTCAGTTTCCTGATGGTCAGACGTTTGCTACAGATTACATCGCTTACCTCAAGGAGTACTTCGAGTCGTATGGCTACACCGTAGCTGAGCTCCTATCATCGGGTGAGGATTCGTGGACTTACGAGGGTGAACTCGACCCATCAACCAACTATGTAGCATTCGCAGTTGGTGTTTCGGCTGAGGGTAAGGTGACTACCGACATCGCAATCAACGAGTTTACAACTTTGAGCAGCGGTGCAGGCAGCGGTTCTACTTCGCAGAACACATTCTCAATCGCAGTTTCGGGTGTGACATCTAACTCGGCTACAGTAAGCGTAACCCCTTCGAATAGCGACACCTACTACTTCGACGTTATCGAGAAGTCTACAGTTGACCAGTATGGTAACTGGGAGGCGTTGACTACCGACTTGGTGAAATACCTCAAGGAGATGTACGAGTCGTATGGCTACTCATTTGCTGATGCACTCTCTTCAGGTGCTGATTCGTGGACTTACGAGGGCGAGGGCGGCCTCACCCCTGCTACAGAGTACTATGCGTATGCATTCGGTGTTAATGGCGACGGTACCATCACTACAGGTGTTGCATCGAAGCTCTTCACAACTGAGGCTTCCGGCTCAACAGGTGGCGGCACAACTACAGGCGGTTTGAACATCACTAACCTCGTTCAGGGCGCTTGCACTAACTATGGTGACTACTACGAGATGGGTGCAACCAACTACTTGATTGAGATCTACAATGCTACAGGTTCTGAGGTATTGATTCTCGAGGTTCAATCTGCAGCTGCAGCAACTTCGTGCGTAGGTACATATCCATTCAACTTGACATTCGAGGCAGGTTCGGCTATCTCGGGCTTCATCAAAGATAGCAGCATCTACGGTTCATTCTGGGCAGCTATCTCGGAGAGTAGTGGTGGCATAACCGACTACGCATTGATTACCGGTGGTAGCGTAACAATCAGCAAGAGTGGCAACAACTACGTTATCACTCTCAACGGCACAGATGATAATGGCGCTGCTATCACAGCATCGTACAACGGTGTGTTGGAAGAGGGCGTCGAGACCTATTCGAAACTCTCGAATGGTTCGAATCGTAAGGGCATCCGCCTCGCAAACCTCGACTCATTCAAGAAGTTGGGTGGCAAGAACGTGATGCTCCAGCCTATCGCTAAGAAGCTCGCATCGACTCCTTCGGTAGCACCTGTGAAGATGACTATCAAGAAGCAGGTGAAGCTCGAGGCTAAGGCTCCGTTCACCGTACACAAGTCTTTCGAGAAGTAATCAATCAACCCAAACAAAAGGGGCGCTCTTTCGGAGTGCCCCTTATACTAAAAGGTAAAAAGTATGAAACTTACCAACCTATTCCGCGTGGCAACCTTGGCGTTGCTGACCCTCTTGGTGGGTTGCACCACAAAGGAGGAGAAGATCACCTCAATCTACCGTTTGGAGGGCATCGAGCCTGCAGTATACTACGCTGCAACCAAGCCTTTGACCGATGGTGACAAGGGTGAAACCGTAGTCGTATTGATTCAGGGCTGGCACGGTGGCGTGCAGGTGCTCAAGGAGCAGCTCGCATTGCAGGAGTCGCTGGGCGACGATGTTTATGTTGTTTCGCCTATGTACCCTCGTACCGAGATGATCCAGAAGTACAATGTCGAGCCTGATGGTCGCGCAATTTGGAACGACTCGTGGCCATTGGATCTCACCATTCCGGGTGTACCCGATGACGACTGGCGTGGCGGTGGCGATGCTAATGGCACCGAGCTCAGTTCATTCGATATCATCGATACAATCTTTGCTCGCCTCTCGGACAAGTCGCTCTTCCCTAATATCAAGCGTATCGCCTTGGTGGGTTATTCGGCAGGTGGTCAGTTCGTAGGCCGCTATGTGGCTGTAGGTAAGGGAGAAGTTGGCGAGGGCATCGAGCTCAAGTATGTAGCTATGGCACCATCGACCTTCCTTCGACTCGAGCCAAACGACACTTGGCACTACGGACTCAAGAATCGTCCGCGCTACTGTCGTGAGATGAGCGAGGAGCAGATTCTCGAAAACTTGCGTTCACGTCGCTGCTTGCACGCTTGTGGAGCTCTCGACACCCTCGAGAAGAGCCTCGACAAGACCGCAACCGCTATGAAGCAGGGTCACAACCGCTATGTTCGCTTCCAGAACTTCCGCAAGGTCGTAGAGGAGGATGAGCGTTGGCGTGAGGTGGTTACATTCCACACCATCGACTCAATCTCGCATCAGGCCGTCAAGGCATATGGCGACCCGGTTGTAGTCAACTACATCATCGGCAAGTAACAACCATAGAAAAACGACCTTTTGCGAGGTCGTTTTTTTGTGCCCGCAAGCGAAGAATCAGGCACCCCTTTTGCAACGAAAAAGTGATCATATAAGTTCACTTATATAGGAATTGAAAAAAGTTTGTAAAATTTTAGTGTTATTTTTTTCACAATTCAAAATAAAGTCGTATCTTTGCAGCGGTGAAATAGGGACTTTTGCGAAGAGGGCTATTCACCCACCGATGAAAGTCGGTGCTAATGAGCAGAAAATGAAGATGTTAAACAATTTATAATTCAAAAAAACTATGGCTTTCAAGAAAGAAGATTTATTGAAGTATGGTATTACCGACACAACTGAGGTAATCTACAACCCATCGTACGAGCTCCTTTTCGAGGAGGAGACTAAGGCAGAGTTGACTGGCTTCGACAAGGGTCAGGAGACTGAGCTTGGCGCTGTTAACGTAATGACTGGTGTTTACACCGGCCGTTCGCCTAAGGACAAGTTCATCGTTATGGACGAGAACTCGAAGGATACTATCTGGTGGACTTCTGAGGAGTACAAGAACGACAACAAGCCTTGCTCTGAGGAGTCGTGGGCAGTATTGAAGGGTATCGCTCAGAAGGAGCTCTCTGGTAAGAAGCTCTACGTTGTAGACGGTTTCTGCGGTGCTAACAAGGATACTCGTATGTCGGTTCGTTTCATCATGGAGGTTGCTTGGCAGGCTCACTTCGTAAAGAACATGTTCATCCGTCCTACAGAGGAGGAGTTGGTAGACTTCGAGCCTAACTTCGTAGTTTACAACGCTTCGAAGGCTAAGGTTGAGAACTACGCTGAGCTCGGCCTCAACTCTGAGACTGCTGTAGTATTCAACATCACTTCACGTGAGCAGGTTATCCTCAACACTTGGTATGGTGGTGAGATGAAGAAGGGTATGTTCTCGATGATGAACTACTACCTCCCATTGCAGGGTATCGCTTCGATGCACTGCTCGGCTAACACTAACGAGAAGGGTGAGACCGCTATCTTCTTCGGTCTTTCGGGTACTGGTAAGACTACTCTCTCGACTGATCCAAAGCGTCAGCTTATCGGTGACGACGAGCACGGTTGGGATGACAACGGTATCTTCAACTTCGAGGGTGGTTGCTACGCTAAGGTTATCAAGTTGGACAAGGAGTCTGAGCCAGATATCTACAACGCTATCAAGCGTGACGCTCTCCTCGAGAACGTAACTGTAGACGAGAACGGTAAGATCGACTTCAACGATAAGAGCGTAACCGAGAACACTCGTGTTTCGTACCCTATCTACCACATCGACAACATCGTAACTCCAGTATCGGCTGCTCCAGCTGCTAAGAACGTTATCTTCCTTTCGGCTGACGCATTCGGTGTATTGCCTCCAGTTTCGATCTTGACTCCAGAGCAGACTAAGTACTACTTCCTTTCGGGCTTCACCGCTAAGTTGGCAGGTACTGAGCGTGGTATCACTGAGCCTACTCCAACATTCTCGGCTTGCTTCGGTCAGGCATTCTTGGAGTTGCACCCTACAAAGTACGCTGAGGAGTTGGTTAAGCGTATGGAGAAGAGCGGTGCTAAGGCATACCTCGTAAACACTGGTTGGAATGGTACTGGCAAGCGTATCTCTATCAAGGATACACGTGGTATCATCGACGCTATCCTCGACGGTGCTATCTTGGAGGCTCCTACAAAGAAGATCCCTGTATTCGACTTTGAGGTTCCAACTGCATTGCCAGGTGTAGATCCTGCAATCCTCGATCCACGCGACACTTACGCTGACGCAGCTGAGTGGGAGAAGAAGGCTGAGGATTTGGCTGGTCGTTTCATCAAGAACTTCGGCAAGTACACAACCAACGAGGCTGGTAAGGCTTTGGTTGCTGCAGGTCCAGTTCTCGAGTAATCGAACAAACCATATAGACGAAGGGATTGCCAATCGGCAATCCCTTTGTTGTTTTTAGCTATAAACGATGCTACTCCTTCGCCTCACGCTGCTCGCGATACCTGTAGTACTCGCGCACAAGACTCTTATATCCCAGCGCGCGTAACTTGGCGTAGGTAGTTCTATAATTCGACTTGTTGTGGTGACCCGTCACAAGAACTCGAATCGACTGCTGGAGGTAGTGGTCGATGGTCTGCAGTCCCTCGGTTGTATTTATCAGTGGGAAGTACCATCTAGACCAGTTGAGCGACTCGAAATCGCCCGTCTCATCGAAAAACTTGCGATTGAAGTGCGCTATCATACGCGCCATTGCCCTCTCATCCGAAAAACCATATCTCTGCTTCTTACGCAACGTAGAGCGCATTTTACGCGAAATCTTGCCCTTCATCTTGGTCACACCCGCGTCGGACAGGTCGATAATGTGATCCTTGCACTTGAAGCCCAAGAACTCATACGCCTCATCGGGGCCATAGATTCGCTCCTTGGTAGGGTTGACCTCGAGTCTGTACTCCTCGATGAATTTCAAGGCTGTCGCTTTGTGGCTCTCTAACTCCTCGAGGCTCTCGGCAAAGATGATTATATCGTCCGAATAACGCGCATAGACAACGCCCTGCTTCGCGAAGTGGTGATCCATCTCCGAGAGGTAAACATTTGCAAGGAACGACGCCGTAGGCACTCCCGCCATCGCACCGTGCTCCTCGCGCACAACCTCGCCTTCGAACTCTACCCTATCCTCACTGAGCATCTGCTCGAATAGATTGTATAACAATCTATCCTCTCCGAACAATTTGTCGAGTTGACGCAGAAGAATGGGTACCGAGATGGAGTTAAAATAGTTGTGAATATCGAGTTTATATGCCCAGTAGCGCTTGTTACGCACCTGCCTATTGACCCTTCTCACAGCATCGTGCGCGTGCATACCTCGCCTAAATGCATAGCAATTTGGGGCGAAGTGGTCGTCATATTTATATAAGAGGTGCGAGAGAACCTTCAGCAGCTGCATCTCCTCGTCGTTGTAGGAGTAGACGACGCGTTTCTTGTTGGTACCCATCTTGTTTATCACACTCTTACAAGGGATGCTGAAACGACCCCCTGCGGCAAAGTGCGCAGCAATATCGAGGTACTCTTGACGCTCGACATAGCCATCGAGGTCGTCAAACTCGTGCCAATTGAGACGACCCTTCTGAAGGCGATATGCGAGGTACTCCTCCCAAACCTGTTGAGAGGCAAGTTGCTGAATTAAACTCGACATATAAAAAAGAAAAAGAGAGGGGAGAAATTTTGATATGCGGTAATACCGCATACACCGGATGGTACATCGCTAAACCGCCTGCAAGGTCTATAAAAAGCGATGCTGCATCTGCCACAGGCGTAACTTTAGAAGTTACACTCCCCTCTCTAAAAGAGATTATCCTAACATCTGCTTGATGCGATAAACTACGTATCTAACGTGGTTTGGTCGATCGTGATAGAAGGTAATGTAAGGAACATTGAGCTTCTTCGCATACATACGCGAGATGAGGTATCCAACCTTATTGTACTCACTATCCGGGCTCAACATCAACACACCTGCCAACTTACCCTCTTTGTAGAGTGCATAGGTATAAGGCTTACCCCACTCAGCCTTGTAGACCTGATATGGACGAGTAGGATAGAGCTTGAAAGGCTCTGCAACCTCGCCAACGAGCTTTGTTACAGGCACATTCATCTTAATCTTATACTCAGGGAACTCGGTCTGCAAAATCTCGAGGAAATAACCCAACTGCAACTCCGGAGAGAGGTCGTAAGTAGAGGTGATGGCGTGCTCAGCCTTCAACTCAACCTCACAACCTTCAGGAAGGCAATCAGGAACTTCAGCATCCTCAGATGCTACACTATTTTTAGCAACAGGCTGCTCGGCATCCTCCTCAGCTGCACCCGAGTTCTTGCCTCCCAACCACGAGAAGAAGTAACCCAATGCACAAGCTACATATGGCGACCAGAATACACCTGTGAGATCGATATCGGCAAGATAGAAGAGACCGAAATCGAGCGCCGCGAAGATGTAGCACAAAATCGATAATACTTTCATAATCAATAAGTTTGGGTCAGTATATATCGTTCTTACAACGCAGAACTACTCGAACAACGAGCTAACTGCCTTAGCTGCGTCCTCAACAGCCTTTGCAGCCTCGTTTGCAGCAGCCTCTACAGCCTTTGCAGCCTCATTTGCAGCTGCCTCTACATCCTCTGGAGAGATATTCTCAACCTCCTCAACAAGCTTCTCGGCAGCAGCCTCTGCAGCCTCAACTGCAGCCTCTGCAGCATCGTTTACAGCCTTCTCAACATCCTCGCCGTGCTTGTTCGAGAAATCCTCAACAGCCTTTGTAGCTTCGTCTACGAGAACCGAAGTTGCAGCACCAGCCTCCTCGATAAGAGCCTCAGCACCACTTACGAACTCGTCAGCTGCGCCCTTCATCTTAGACTTGAGCAAGCGCTTGAGTTCAGCCTTGTAAGCTGCCTCGAAAGCCTCCTGCTTCTCAGGCGAGAGGGTCACAACATAAGCCTCCATCTCATCCATCACCTGGCCCTTCTCCGACCACGATGCATTGACCAACTTCTCGGCATACTCTACTGCCTTATCCTCAACTGAAACACACGACACGAAGAGAGCTGCACACGCAACTACTGCAATTACAAAAAATCTTTTCATAGCTTTAAAATTTTTTATTGGATTAGAATTGTATTACGCAAAGTTAAAAAATAAATCCTTACTTCGAACTTTTTCATACAAAAATTTTATTACTCCGCGATAATTCGAGAAAAAAGGCGCTCTAATCAAATAACTTTTTGTAACTTTGTGCGTTTATAAATATAAACGCGCAGAAATTATGAAGTTAGATATATTTAAGCGTTGGAATCGAATCATCGGTTGGGCAGTCTTTGCAATTGCCGCAGTTGCCTATCTGTTGACCATCGAACAATCATCCTCGCTATGGGATTGTGGCGAGTTTGTAGCGACCTCCTACAAGTTGGAGGTGGGTCACCCGCCGGGTGCACCGCTCTTTATGTTGATAGCCCGCATTGCAACAATGTTGGCGCCATCGACCCACTATGTGCCACATATGGTGAATGCAATGAATGGCCTTATCAGCGCATTCTGTATTCTCTTCCTCTTCTGGACAATCACGCACATCGCACGACGACTCTTAACTCGCGAGGGCAAGGCGCTCTCAACAGCTAACGGTATCGCCATCTTGGGCGCAGGTGCTGTGGGTGCTCTGGCCTACGCCTTCACCGACACATTCTGGTTCTCGGCTGTCGAGGGTGAGGTCTACGCTATGTCGTCGATGTTTACAGCCCTCGTAGTGTGGCTTATGCTGCGTTGGGAGGAGGAGGCTGACGAGCCGCACTCGGCACGTTGGATTATCCTCATCGCCTACCTTATGGGATTGTCGATTGGCGTGCATATCCTCAACTTGTTGACCATTCCGGCATTGGTGTTCATCTACTACTTCCGCAAGTACCAGAAGATTACCTTGAAGGGTATGGCCCTCGTGACACTAGTAGCGTGTGCAATCTTGCTCGTCCTGAACGGCATCATCATCCCTTACACCGTCTACTTCGGTGCTATGATTGATGTCTTCTTCGTCAATTCGTTGGGATTGCCGGTGAATACAGGTATCGTTGTCTTTTCGTTGGCTCTCTTTGGAGCTCTCGGAACAGCTATCTACCTCACCCACCGCAACGGTAAGCGCCTCGCAAACTTGGTGTTGGTTTGCGTAACGATGATTATGCTCGGCTTCTCGTCGTACGCCTCGGTGACTATTCGTGCTGCGGTAAACCCACCGATGAACTCGAATAATCCGGACAACCCGACAGCATTGCTCTCAATGCTCAATCGCGACCAATATGGTAACCGTCCGCTCATCTATGGTGCATCTTATGCAGCACCTGTGGAGAGCTACACCACCAAGGAGTTCTACCACTACAACGCCGAGAAGGGCGAGTATGTGAAGCAGAGCAAGGTCGACGACTATGTATACCCTGACCAGTTTATGCACTTCTTCCCACGAATGTGGAACTATATGAAGTCGGAGGAGGAGTACAAGCAGTGGGCAGCATATCGCACCAAGACAGACTTTATCCGCGACGAGAATGGCCAAATTCTCTTCGATGAAAATAACAAGCCAATGCGTGGCGAGGTCTACGACTTCGGTAAGAAGGTTAACTACTACGATGGCGAGAGAACTCAGCTCGTTATCGAGCCTACCTTCTTGGAGCACCTCAACTACTTCTTCTCGTACCAGCTCCGTTATATGTACTGGCGCTACTTCCTTTGGAACTTCGTAGGTCGTCAGGACGATATTCAGCCTGAAAGCTCGACTATCACCAACGGAAACTGGATGTCGGGCGTGAAGTTCATCGACGAGATGTACCTCGGTCCACAGGATAACCTCCCAACCGAGATGGCCAACAACAAGGCTCGCAACTACTACTTCTTCTTGCCGTTCTTGTTGGGTCTCATCGGCTTGATCTATCAGCTCAACCGCGACACTCGCAACTTCACCGTTGTGATGTGGTTGTTCGTGATGATGGGTATCGCCTTGGTTGTATACTTCAACTCATCACCTGGCGAGGTGCGTGAGCGTGACTACGTATATGCAGGATCGTTCTACGCCTTCTCGATGTGGATTGGATTGGGCGTATTGGCCATCTACGAGTTCCTCGCGATGATTATCCGTCGCAACCATAAGGCCGCAGCTGTTGCCGCTACCGTCATCGCAATGGTGGTACCAGGTATCCTCTGCGCCGAGAACTGGGACGACCACGACCGCTCACACCGCACTATGGCACGCGATATCGGCTACAACTACCTCACCTCAATCGTTGAGAAGGAGGGTGTGAGCCCAATCATCGTGAACTATGGTGACAACGACACCTTCCCATTGTGGTTCAACCAGGAGGTTGATGGCGTGCGCACCGATGTACGCATTATGAACTCGAGCTACCTCGATGGCGAGTGGTACGTTGACGAGATGAAGTGTAAGGCTAACAAGGCCGACGGCATTCCATTCTCATTGCCAAGCAGCAAGTATACCTTTGTGAACGACTGGATTCCAATCTACGAGCAGTTCGAGGATGTTATCGAGGCTAAGCAGGTTATGGAGTGGGTAGCAAGCGAAAAGGAGTACACCAAGGTGGAGATGAACAATGGCGAACGCATCGACTACATCCCAACCAAGCATATCGCATTGCCGGTGGACAAGGAGGCAGCCATCGCATCAGGCATCGTGGCTGAGAAGGATCGCGACTTGATGGTAGATACCGTCTATATCAACCTCAACGCCAGCTCGCTCACCCGTTCGGAGTTGATGTTGCTCGACATGTTGACACACTTCGACTGGAAGCGTCCGATCTACTTCACACAGGTCTACGTGTTGCAGAAGTTCGGCTTGTTGAACTACTTGCAGTTTGACGGCTACTCGTACCGATTCGTACCGATTGTAACCCCTTACAAGGATTCGTGGAACATTGGTCGCATCGATGCCGACTACGCATACGATAAGTTGATGAATACAATGCGCTACGGCAACCTTGCCGACAAGCGTGTCTATGTCGACGAGTTCACGCAGTACAACATCAAGGTGTCGCGTGCTCGTGAGGCCTTCGCACGTGTTGCTCGTGAGTATATCAAGCAGGGCAATAAGGAGCGTGCCGAGGAGTTGCTCGACCGCGGTATGGCGGTGTTACCAACCGACCAGATTCGCTTCACCGAGGCTAACACCTATCCGTTCATCGAGTGCTACTACGACCTCGGTCTCAACGACAAGGCCGACCACTTGATGGTTGCATACTGCAACAACATCATCGAGTACATCGAGTACTACAACCAGTTCGAGGGCGAGAAGGCTGATCTCGTAGAGGATATTCTCTTCGACAAGTTCGACGAGTTGCAGCGCCTCTACTACCTCGCAGCGTTCTACAACCGCGACCACATCGTACGCGATATGAACGACTACTACCGCTCGTTCGGAGCCGACAACAAGGATCTCATCCTCACCCCTGCGGAGAAGGATTCGCTCGGCATCGAGGGCGTCACTAACGTAACGAAATAATTGAAAAAGATATGGAACAGGTAAAATTGAATCTCTACAACACACTCACTCGTCGCAAGGAGGTGTTCAAGCCGTTGAATGAAGGCCGTGTAGGTATGTATGTCTGCGGCCCAACCGTTTATGGCGATCCACACCTCGGACACACCCGTCCTGCGATTACATTCGACCTCCTCTTCCGTTACTTGAAGTCTGAGGGCTACAAGGTGCGCTACGTGCGCAACATCACCGATGTAGGCCACCTAGAGCACGACGCTGATGAGGGCGAGGATAAGATTGCAAAGAAGGCACGCTTGGAGCAGTTGGAGCCTATGGAGGTTGCCCACTACTACACCGAGCGCTACAAGACCTTTATGGCTAAGTTGGGCGTGCAGACCCCATCTATCGAGCCACACGCATCGGGTCATATCATCGAGCAGATCGACTTCGTGAAGCGCATTATGGATGCGGGCTATGCCTACGAGTCGAATGGTTCTATCTACTTCGACGTTGAGAAGTACAACCACGACCACCGCTACGGTATCCTTTCGGGTCGTAACCTCGACGATATCGTAACCGACACCCGCAAGCTCGACGGTCAGGACGACAAGAAGCACTCGTTCGACTTCGCATTGTGGAAGAAGGCCGCACCTGAGCACATTATGCGTTGGCCATCACCTTGGAGCGACGGTTTCCCAGGATGGCATATGGAGTGTTCTGCTATGAGCACCAAGTACCTCGGTGAACAGTTCGATATCCACGGTGGCGGTATGGACTTGATGTTCCCACACCACGAGTGCGAGATTGCACAGTCGACTGCAGCACTCGGACGCGACTCTGCTCGCTACTGGGTACACAACAATATGATTACCATCAACGGTAAGAAGATGGGTAAGTCTTATAACAACTTCATCACCCTCGAGCAGATGTTCAACGGTGACCACCCTGCATTGGAGCAGGCCTACTCGCCAATGACCGTACGCTTCTTCATCTTGCAGGCTCACTACCGCTCGACACTCGACTTCTCGAATGAGGCATTGCAGGCAGCAGAGAAGGGTCTCGACCGCTTGATGAAGGGTATCGAGGCGTTGCACAAGGCTCCTACTGCAGCAACATCGTCGTTCGACGTGAACGAGATCGAGAGCCGCTGCGCTGAGGCTATGGCCGACGACCTGAACTCGCCAATCGTAATCTCGACTATGTTCGACTATGTTCGTCTCTTCAACCAGCTCGCTGAGGGCAAGCAGACCCTCACCGCAGAGGATAAGGCTAAGGCCGAGGCAACAGTACAGCGTTGGGTATTCGACATTCTCGGTTTGGAGAATGAGAAGGCTGAGGCTACAGGTGGCAAGGATATGGTCTCTCCACTCGTAACCATGCTCCTAGATATGCGTCTCCAGGCTAAGGCCGACAAGAATTGGGCCCTCTCCGACGAGATCCGCGACAAACTCATTGCTATCGGTATTCGAGTTAAGGATCGTAAGGACGGTTATGACTGGGAAATCGAGTAAAAAGTGATTTTAGGCAGCGATAGCTGCGTTAAACTGCGATAAATCGCTCCTCACATAGGCCTACTATGCTGCGGGGCGATTTTCTTGTTTGCCT
>JAZLCQ010000030.1:0-23831 GCA_045614285.1 Alistipes sp. | reverse complement strand
CCGCCTCTTCTTGCGTACTGCAGAGTTCTTGTGGCAGGAGGGCCATACCGCTCACGAAACTCGTGAGGAGGCTATGGAGGAGACACTCAAGATGATTAAGGTCTACCAGAAGTTTGCTGAGGAGTGGTTGTGCTTGCCAGTAATCGTTGGTCACAAGTCGCCAAACGAGCGTTTCGCAGGTGCTGAGGATACTCTCACTATCGAGGCGTTGATGCAGGATGGTAAGGCTTTGCAGAGTGGTACTTCGCACTTCCTCGGTCAGAACTTCGCAAAGGCATTCGATGTGAAGTATGCTAACCGCGAGGGTAAGTTGGAGTATGTATGGGCTACATCATGGGGCGTTTCGACCCGCTTGATGGGTGCCTTGATTATGGCTCACTCGGATAATAACGGTTTGGTGTTGCCTCCGAAGTTGGCCCCTACACAGGTTGTTATCGTTCCTATCTACAAGGGCGAGGAGCAGTTGGCTGCAGCTCGTGCTAAGATGAACGAGATTGCTGATGCATTGAAGGCTAAGGGCGTACGTGTTAAGGTTGATGATCGTGACAATGTTCGTGCTGGCTTCAAGTTTGCTGAGTATGAGTTGAAGGGTGTACCTGTACGTCTTGCACTCGGTCAGCGTGACCTCGCAAACGGCACTATCGAGTTGGCTCGTCGTGACACCTTGACTAAGGAGACTGTTTCGCAGGAGGGTCTCATCGACTATGTAGTAAACTTGCTCGAGGAGCAGCAGAAAAATATCTTCCAGAAGGCACTCGACTATCGTAACTCGATGATTACTAAGGTTGATACTTGGGAGGAGTTCGTTGAGGTATTGAACAATAAGGGTGGTTTCATCTCGGCACACTGGGATGGTACTCCTGAGACCGAGCAGGCTATCAAGGAGGCTACCAAGGCAACTATCCGTTGTATTCCTTTGGATGTTGAGCCTGAGGAGGGTAAGTGTATCTTCACAGGTAAGCCATCTCCATACCGTGTATTGTTCGCTAAGAGCTACTAGTATGAGAAAGATAGCGATTGTTATCGCAATGTTGTGCCTCGTTTTGCCAGTTGCGGCAAAGCAGAAGGCAGAGATTAAGAGTCAGTGGCGAGGTGCGCGCGTTGCGTACCTCGGCGACTCTATAACCGACAAGCGTCAGATAGAGAAGGGTGTTAACGACACCTATTGGCTCTACCTCGAGTCGATTCTCGGCATCGAGTCGTATGTCTACGGCATCAGTGGCCACCAGTGGAAGCATATTCCGGGTCAGACCGACAAGCTCTTTAAGGAGCACGGTCAGGATGTCGATGCGATTATGATTTTTGTCGGCACAAACGACTACAATGCCAACGTACCTCTAGGAGAGTGGTACTCGGAGGAGCCGGTAACTGTCGAGGTATCAGGCTCAAAGAAGACGGGAGCAGGACTTATTAGAAATCGTCTTAAGCGCACCATCCTTATGGATAATAATACCGTGCGTGGACGCATCAACATTGCAATGTCGAAGTTGAAGGAGCTCTATCCGACCAAGCAGATTATCCTCTTGACTCCGATACATCGTGGCACAGCGCTTCTCAGCGACTGGAATATTCAGCCCGATGAGCTTCACGCAAATGGCGTAGGCGAGTATATCGACGCATATGTCGAGGTTGTGAAGGAGGCAGGTAATGTTTGGGCGGTGCCGGTTATCGATTTGAACTCTATTTGTGGCCTCTATCCGCTTATCGAGTCGAGCGCTCCGTATTGGCGTCGCCCATCGCTCGAGAAGAGTGAGAAGTCCGGTAAGGGAAGAATCGACAGATTGCACCCTAACAGCGCAGGTCACTTGCGAATGGCACGTTGCCTTGCATACCAATTGTTGGGTTACCCCGCAAAATTTGAGTAATAATGCAAAATAGCACTACTGAGAATCGCACAAAACAGATATACCGAGTAACATTGCTCGGTATGTTTGTCAATATAGGTCTCTTCATCTTTAAGCTCATAGCAGGTATCTTGGGTCGAAGTGGAGCGATGATAGCCGATGCTGTCCATTCGGCCTCCGACTTCGCCACCGATATCGTTGTTTTGACCTTTGTGCGTATTAGTGCTAAACCGCGCGATGATGACCACAAGTGGGGTCACGGAAAGTACGAGACTCTCGCATCGCTGATTATCGGCGTGGCGCTCTTTGTTGTAGGCGTCAGAATCCTGATGGATAGCGGCGAGAAGGTTGCAGCTGTTTGTCGTGGTGAGGTGTTGGCTCGTCCGGGCTTTATTGCGATTATTGCAGCCGTTGTTTCGATTATTGCCAAGGAACTCCTATTCCAATATACCGAGCGTAAGGGAAAGTCGCTGAACAGCCCGTCGGTAGTGGCAAATGCGTGGCACCATCGCAGTGACGCCCTCTCTTCGATTGGTACGTTGCTCGGTATTGGTTTTGCCTACTTCCTCGGCGAGAAGTGGCGCATAGCTGACCCGATTGCAGCGATTGTTGTGGCGGCGCTTATTATGAAGGTTGCCATCGACCTTGGCCGTACATCCCTCGCTGAGTTGCTCGAGAAGAGTCTGCCACGTGCGACTGAGGAGGAGATACTCTCGATTATCTCGGCTACGCCCAATGTCCATAAGCCGCACAATCTTCGAACTCGACGCATCGGATCGGATATCGCAATCGAGGTTCACGTTCGCGTTGATGGTTCGATGACGGTTCACGACTCGCACGAAATCTCGCGAGAAATCGAACATTCACTGCGTGAGCGTTTTGGCGAAAATACCGCTGTGGCGATACATATTGAGCCGTTAAAATAGGTATAAAAATGTCCGAAAAGGAGTAATTTCACCGCCTCGTTTGGTCGTTTCACCAATAACTAATTTGGTCTTTTTTATCCTAAATATGCCCTTGTGGGGCTCTGAAGGCACTGTTTTTGTGAACTTGACGACGATAAACAGTGTCAAAGAGTAAAAATATCCGATTTGGCAGTTTCGGAAAAACTGCTTATCTTTGGACTAGGAAGATATCCGTTTTGTGATATTTTGCTTTGAAATAATAACGAGAAGTTTAACTAAAAAATTGTTGCCTATCGAAAAAAATCTACTCTTTGAACCATTTTAGAAAGGAGAGGAGTATGAAGAGTACATTGTTAAGCGATCAGGCTTTGCTCGACCAATATCAGCAAGGCAATCGTGAAGCCGTATCTCAACTTTTGGAGCGCCACACACGCCGAGTACGCGACTATGTTCGTATGTTGGTGAAGGATAACGACGTGGCTGACGATTTGACACAAGAGGTGTTGATAAAAGTTGTAAAGGTGTTGGACGAGGGTCGCTATACCGACAAAGGACGATTCTTGCCTTGGGTGTTGCGAATAGCACACAATCGCGTGCTGGACTATTTCCGTGCAAACAAGCAGGTCAAGACCGTGAATGAGTCGAGTGCTGGTTTCGATATTTTGGGCAGTAAGAACTTGGCAGAGCCTTCGATCGAGGATCAACTCATATCGGAGCAGCAAGCCAAGGAGGTTAGAACTTTGATTGAACTTCTTCCCGAGGAGCAGCGCGAAGTTGTCAAGATGCGCTACTACGAAGGCTTGAGTTTCAAAGAGATAGCTGAGCATACAGGCGTGAGTATCAATACCGCACTTGGCAGAATGAGATACGCGCTTATCAATATGCGTCAGATGATAAAAGAGAAAAAATTAGTTCTTTGTTGAACTTATTGACAATAAAATACTCGCGGTCAACGTTATATAGGCAAAGTTCTTTAAAATAATTGCCTATGGAGCAGATCGACAATCGAGTATTACACCATGTCTGCGAAGAGGACCTGTTTCTATCGCAAGTAATTTGCGGAGATGCGGAACTTCTCTATTTGGATTCGTTCTTACAGACGGTTCTCAATTCGAAGGCATAAGAGGGTTAATTTGTGGGAGGGTTGCTATTTTTTTTAGCAACCCTTTTTTTGTTGAAAATGTTTTATGCAGCATCTGCTGCGTTAAACTGCGGTAGCCGAATTGCTCACATACGCTTAGTATGCTGCGCATTCGTCTCCTTGTTGGCCTTGCATCTATCTGCCTAAAACAATTTTCAAACTGTTTGTGCCCTCGTTTAGCACAAAATTTCCTCGCTACTTTGCAATTAAAGTTTGCATCTGTCTGCCTAAAACGATTTTCAAACTGTTTGTGCTTGTTTAGCACTGAAAAAAATCGCGCTGAGGATGTCGTCTCCTTAGCGCGATATAATAATCTTTGTAGCGGGTTTTATCCCAGATTTTTTTGAGCCTCCTCACGACTCTTGGTTTCGAGAGCTTCGGCAATCCATACTCCCATACCACCTACCGTCTTATGGTTTTCGCAGAATGCTTTCGCAATCCTCATACCTTCGAGCACAACCTCTCTCTGTTTATCGGTCTTTAGATCGCCATCGTTGCATCTTTTGACAAAGTTATTCCAAGCTTTATTCTCCAAAGTGCCCGGACCGATTTTGTGCTTGATGACATAATCGTTGATGACCCATACCATTCTCCACATATCTCTGTCGCAGCACACAAGACCATTCATCAGTGGAGTGTCAGGAGTGATGTTGTTATCCACATTTTTAACCAGGTCGGCATAGTTGCTCGATAGGTGCTTTACTATATCCTCGTAGTGCTCCTTGGCTTTTGCCAATGTGTTGCCCTTGGCGAAAGAGCTGTGCATTGTCGCTGCAGGGACTATGACTACGATTCCGACAACGATGTATTGCCACCACTTGGTGTCGCCCATCATCCAGTTGTTGAACAGCATAGCCACGCCGTATGTGTAAACAATACTGCCAATGGATGCCCATCTGATTTTCGTCGCATTTTTGTTAGAGTGCAGCATCTTTTTCCAAGTCTCGTAGTGCTCCGAGCTCTCTGTTGGTGTATTGCAGATGCCAATGTGAACAACCAAAAGCCAAATAAACATTCCTGCACCATAGATGCAAGGTGCAGCGATGACATCATTCTTGGTGTATCCATAATAGATATAGACTGCCAGAAGAGCCACATTTACAATAATTCCCAATAATCGCATATCTTCATTTTTTTGAGTCGTTTGACAAAGTTATCAAATTTATAGCGAAAACGCAAGCGATAGTCGATCAATTCTTAATTATTTCGTATATTTGCAAGAGGAAAAACAAATAGACAATACTATATGAGCAAATTTGCAGAACTTAAAGTAGTAGTAGAGCAGGCGTGGGAGAATCGCGCAATGCTCGAGCAGGAGGAGGTAAAGGCTGTTATTCGTGCCGTGGTTGAGGCTGTCGACAAGGGTGAGCTTCGCACTGCCGAGCCAATCGATATCGAGAATAGCGAGTGGCAGGTGAACGAGTGGGTTAAGAAGGCAATCATCATGTACTTCCCAATCCAGAAGATGCGCACCATGCGCGCAGGCGAGTTGGAGTGGTACGATAAGATCGACCTCAAGCACGACTACGAGGCACTCGGCGTACGTGTTGTGCCTCACGCAATGGCTCGCTATGGAGCCTATATCGCCCCTGGCGCAGTGCTTATGCCGTCATACGTGAATATCGGTGCCTACGTCGATACAGGCACTATGGTCGATACTTGGGCAACCGTAGGTTCGTGCGCACAGATTGGTAAGCACGTTCACCTCTCGGGTGGTGTCGGCATCGGTGGCGTATTGGAGCCTGTTCAGGCAGCTCCCGTTATCGTGGAGGATAACTGTTTCATCGGCTCGCGTGCCATCATTGTTGAGGGTGCTCATATCTGCCGCGAGGCTGTAATCGGCTCTAACACAGTGATTACCGGCTCGACTCACATCATCGATGTTACAGGCGAGGAGCCTGTGACCTATAAGGGTTATGTGCCGGCTCGCTCGGTGGTTATCCCTGGTACCTACACCAAGAAGTTCCCTGCTGGTGAGTTCAATGTTGCGTGTGCCCTTATCATCGGCAAGCGCAAGGAGTCGACCGACAAGAAGACCACTTTGAACGATGCACTCCGCGACTTCGGAGTACAAGCATAAAGGCATAAGGAGAAAAGCAAATTTTATAAAACTCTCGAATTGATGGATAGAAGAGATTTCTTATCGGCGGCAGGCGGTCTGCTTGTGGGTGGCGTTGCGATGAATTTCTTGGGCGGTTGTACCGACCCGTTCACTCCGTCGTCATTGAAGGCTGGCAACATTAAAGAGTCGTACCAAACACAGGTCTTGGTGCTTGGAGGAGGCCCTGCAGGAGTCTGTGCGGCAATTGCGGCAGCTCGTCAGGGCGTCAAGGTGATGATTGTGGAGCAGGGTGGAGCCCTTGGAGGAATGGCGACACTTGGCGTGGTTGCGCCATTTATGACCTGTTACGACACCACGGGAGAGCAGATGGTTATCAAGGGCCTCTTCGAGGAAATTGTTGATAGAATGGTAGCTCTCGGTGGTGCTCTGCACCCAAGCGGAATCCGCCACACAACCTGCTATTCGGCTTGGATTACCGATGGCCACGATCACTTGACTCCGTTCGATGCCGAGACTATGAAGTACGTGCTCGACACTATGTGTGCGGAGGCGGGTGTGAAAGTTCTCTTCCATGCAAACTTCGTCAATTCGGTACTCGCTGGTAATAAGGCTGTTGGAGCGGTGATTCTGACAAAGATCGGTCTCGAGGCCATCAAGGCTGACGTTGTGATTGACTGTACGGGAGATGGCGATTTCGCAGCAAGAGCGGGCGCTCCTACGGAGTTCGGAAATACAAGAACGGGCAGAGTACAGCCATCAACACTCTTCTTCCATATCAATAATGTAGATTCGCGTCTGGTAGAGCGTGATGTAGAGTCAAAACTCCACACTTTCCACAAGAAGGATGGAGTCAGCCATCGTGCTCTCCATTGGCACGTCTTGAAGGCGGTCGAAAATGGCGAGTGGGATATTGCACGTCGCTCGGTGAATATCTACAAGGGTGTTCGCGATGATGAGTGGGCGGTGAATACTACCCGTATTGCCAAGGTTGATGCCACAAATTCGGAGGATCTCACACGCGGTGAGATTGAGGGTCGTCGCCAGGTTAAGATGGTGATGGACTTCTTCCACAAGTATGTTCCCGGCTGCAAGAATGCGACGATAAAGACTACGGGCTCAACTCTCGGCATACGAGAGTCGCGCCACGTCTTGGGCGACTACGTGCTCCAGGTTGATGACCTTCTCAATGGCGTAGTCTCGGATGATGCGATATTGGTGGCATCGAATTCGGTCGATGTTCACGGACGCTTGTCGGACAGCTCGACCGAGTATATAACAGTGAAAAATGGTCGCTGGTATGGCGTTCCATATCGTACGCTCGTGCCGCAAGGTGTTGAGAATCTGCTTGTTGCAGGTCGTGCACTCTCGGCAACATCCGATGCTGCAGGTGCTGTTCGAGTGATGCCTCCTTGTATGGCTATGGGCCAGGCTGCGGGCGTTGCAGCGGCTCTTGCGGTGAAGGGCTCGACCACACCTCGCAATATCGATCCGTTGCATCTCCGCAAGGTCTTGCTCGAAAATGGCGTATTCTTAGGTTAGTATGATTTGTCATCTCGATATAACCGCTTCGACCAACGATGACGCTCGCGACGAGAAGTATCGCGAGGGGGATGTTGTGTGGGCAGATTTCCAGACTGCAGGTCGTGGTCAGCGAGGCCACGTGTGGCATAGCCAGAGGGGTGAAAACCTCACCTTCTCGGTGGTGCTCGAGCCGCTTTTTGTAGCCATTGCCGAGCAGTTCTCGGTCTCGGAGGTTGTGGCGTTGTCGCTCGTCGATATGCTTGCCGAGTATGGCATTGAGGCGAAGATTAAGTGGACGAATGATATCTATGTAGGCGATAAAAAGTTGGTCGGCATACTTATTGAACACTCGCTTGCGGCGACCACACTGCGTCGTACAATTGTCGGCGTGGGCATAAATGTCAACCAGCGAGAGTTCGATAGCTCCATCCCAAATCCTGTGTCGATGGCTCAACTCCTTGATAAACAGCTCGATGCTGAGGAGGTTTTAAAATGCTTCTTGACACATCTGCAACGCAACTACGAGCTTCTGCGCCAAGGCGAGAAGGAGGCTTTGCACGAGCGTTACAACTCGCTGCTCTATCGCAAGGGGGAGTACCACGCCTATGCCTTGCCTGGTGGCGAGAGATTTAGTGCAAAAATAGTGGGTACAGCTCCTTCGGGTGCGCTCTGTTTGGAAAATAAGCAGGGCGAAACAAAAGATTATTTGTTCAAAGAGGTGGAGTTTGTGATTTTTTAACTATCTTTGTTCAAGCAAAAAAGATTAAACAACTAAAACTATTATAATTATGGCAAATATTCCTGCTGAATTGAAGTATTCGAACGACCACGAGTGGTGTCGAGTAGAGGGCGAGTACGCCTACGTTGGTATCACCGATTTCGCACAGAGCGAGTTGGGCGATATTGTATTTGTTGATATCCAGAGCGAGGGCGAGAACTTGGCTGCCGGTGACCTCTTTGGTACTATCGAGGCTGTAAAGACCGTTTCGGATGCATTTACTCCGGTTTCGGGCGAGGTTGTAGAGGTAAACCCTGCAATCGATGCTGATCCTGCGCTCGTAAATAAGGATCCATACGGTGAGGGTTGGATGATTAAGGTTAAGATGTCGGCTCCTGAGGAGGTTGAGTCGCTTCTTTCGGCTGAGGAGTACGCTGCTTTCATCGAGAAATAATCCACTCGACAAGAGTTGTAACAGGTCTGCAAAGTTCGCTTTGCGGACCTTTTTTTACGCAGTAAAAAGTTGCTTGTTTGATAAATGTTTTCTATCTTTGTGTGGATAAAACCGCAAACAACATTAAAAACTATACTAATATGAGAAAATTATTTCTTTCGTTGGTGCTTTCGTTGATGGTCTTCGTGGCCTATGCGGAGGGTATTTCCAACTACAAGGAGCTCCTTGCTTTTGCTAAGGCTGTGAACAAGGAGGCCGATTTGTCGACCTGGCTCAATGATAAGGGCGAGGTGTGCCTCAAGGCCGATATCGATATGAAGAAGGGTAAGAAGTTCCCGACTATCGAGATGCTCAAGATTACTTTCGACGGTTGTGGCTACAAGCTCTACAACTGGAACACCAAGACCTCGCTCGTGAACAAGGTGGAGCCTACAGGTGCAATTAAGAACTTGACCATCGACGCATCGTGCCGCCTCTCGGTTAAGACCGCTATGAATGAGGCTTCGGAGTGTGTGTCGTTCATCTCGAAGGTGAATCGTGGTTACATCGTTAACTGCGTGAACTATGGTGCTATCGAGCACGTTGGTGAGGAGGCTTACAAGTCGATTTACATCGGTGCTATGGCCGCTATCAACTACAACGTAGTTCACAACTGTAAGAATGGAGGTAGCATCTCTACCACCTTCAACTTCACCAAGCATACCAAGGGTATGGGCGTTCGCGTTGGAGGTATCGTTGGTACTTGCTACGGCAAGCAGCTCAATGGCGCAGTTATTTCGTGCTGCGAGAATACAGGTATCATCTCATTTATGGGAGACTACCCAAGCAACAATGTGGCAGGTATCGTAGGTGAGTCATCGAAGGTACCGGTTAAGTACTGCGTAAACCGTGGTAATGTGGTTGCCGTAGGTATGCCTATCACCACCCCTAAGGTGACCGGCGGAATCCGTATCGCAGGTATTTCGGGCTGGGCAAATAACGACGTATCGAACTGCGAGAACTACGGTTCGATTGCAGTGTCGGGTACTCACTCGGCATACGTTGCAGGTGTTGTCGCTCGTCCTAATATGACCTTGAACTTGGTTAACTGCTACAACTTCGGTAATGTATCGGCTAATACATCGTCGTCAGCTGCTGTAGGTGGTATCACAGGTAACTCGGAGGTTAATATCTACATTAGTAACTGCTACAACTTTGGTAGCATCCTCTGTGGCGGTACCGAGCGTCAGGGCTGGGTAGGCGGAATCTCGGGTGTTATCCTCTCTTCACGCAAGGGCTTGAAGAAGGGCGCTATTATGCGTGACTGCGTAAACTACGGTTCTGTAACCAACAAGTCTACCTACGGAAACTCTACTACCGGTGGCGTTGTTGGATACTGCACAGGTGTAACGCCGAAGAATGCTCCAGCTGTCAAGCCTCGTATTCAGGATTGTATCAGCTACGGTAAGATTGCTTCGGCAGACAAGCGCACAGATGCAATCGTTGGTACCAAGAAGAATATCGATGTTATTGGTCAGCGTTATGAGGATTGTGCAAGACCGGTGAAGCCGTTGGCTGATGGCTCGAATATCTTCGGTCGCGTGGTCGACAATAACGGTATGCCTGTTCCGAATGCGGTTGTAAGCGATGGCTTGCAGAGCGTTGTGACTAATGTAAACGGTGAGTATCATATGAAGAGCGACATCCAGAATGTTAAGTTCGTTACTCTCTCTGTTCCAGCTGCTTACGAGATGCCGTTGCGCGATAATCGTCCGCAGTTCTTCCGCCGAGTGATGCGTAATGTTGCCGCTGTACGTGCCGACTTCGTTCTCAAGAAGCGCGAGAATCCGACCGATAAGTTCGTTCTCACAATGATTGGTGACCCTCAGACACGTGGCCTTAAGAGCGATAAGTCTATCGAGCGTTTCCGTGACGTAATCCTCTCGGATATTGCAGAGTTGCAGAAGAAGGAGGAGAAGGAGGAGAAGGAGATGTATGCAATTTGTCTTGGTGACCTCGTTTATAATTGGATGTCTACCTATGACGACTATGTAGATGTGTTGGCTCAGTCGACAGTGCCGATGTTTAGCGTTATCGGTAACCACGACTTCGATCAGTCGAACCTCTTCGAGACTCGTTTGGGCTCGCAGTTCTTCGAGAGCTACCTCGCTCCGCTCAACTACTCGTTCAATATCGGTAAGATTCACTTCGTAGTGGTTAACACTATCGACTATGGCCGCCAGAATGTTAAGGCGACCTACAAGGAGGGTCTCGATGATCAGACTTGCGAGTGGTTGGTTAACGACTTGAAGTATGTGCCAAAGGAGACTACAATCGTGCTTTGCAGCCATGTGCCTCTCATCAAGTGGCGTGACAGATGGCGTGAGAAGAACCAGAACTTCAAGCGCTATTGCGATATCCTTTCGCAGTACAATAAGGTTTATACTTGGGCAGGTCATACTCACCAGAACTACAGCTACAGCTTCGCAAATTCGACTAAGTATCCGGCTCTCCAGAACCTCGAGACTATAATCGTTGGTCGTTGTATCGGTCAGATTCGCCTCAATCGTGAGTTGTTCAACGATGGTACACCTAACGGATATATGGTAGCAGAGGTTGATGGCGACAAGATGGAGTGGTACTACAAGACCGCAGGTCAGGATCGCGACTACCAGATGCGCGTCTACTCGCCACTTCAGACTACAAGCGAGTATGTGAAGGTGAATATCTGGAACCACTCGCCTGATACTTGGAGCACCCCTGAGTGGTGGGAGAATGGCGTGAAGGTTGCCGATATGGTATGCACAGGTAAGGAGTACGATCCTGGTTACCAGAAGATTTACGCGCAGCTCAATAACGAGAAGCTTGGTGCTACAGAGCGTAAGTACTCGAAGCCTGCGAAGTCACCATACTTGTTCCGTGTAGTGCCTACAGCGGGTGTTCGCTCGGGTGAGGTACGTGTGACTGACAACTTCGGCAGAACATATATTCAGAAGGTAGAGTGGTAGCATTCTAAAAGCTACATGAAAAAGTAAACTTTTTCTATGTAATCACAAAGCCTTCCCTTCTGGGAGGGCTTTGTTGCTTTTAATACAGTGGTGGAATTTTCCACCACCTTTTGTGTTACCCACCCCCTAAATCCCCCCTGACTTCGTCTTCCTCCTTGCGGCTCGGCAAAGTGCAAACAAGTTTGCCCTCTGCTCTCGCTCCGCATCGTCGGTCCTGTGAGGGGGACTTATTTTTGCTACGCAAATAAGTCCCAGTGTGTTACCTATCCCCCAAACCCCCTTTGACCTTCGGTCTTCCTCCTTCGCACCTCGGCATAGTCTGCAAGCACCCTCTGCTCTCGGCTTGGCGTCGGTTCTGTAAAGGGGGCTTATTTTTGCCGACGGATTGAAATGGCATTCGGGCTGCGCCCTTAATGGCATACAATGGCAGCGCAGTCTAACGACCGCTTAATGGCAAGTCGGCTTTTTGTCATTAAATGCCATTCAGCGACCAACGGGAGCGACTGCCATTCAATGTCATTCAATGCCATCTTTCTGCCGACGATTTTTGCTCAATCAAAAATAATTTCTTAATTTTGTAGTGCAGTCGCAAGATTGCGGACATATTAGAAAGTGTTTTTGTACACCTTTGTGATAAAATTTGGCGATTTTAAGAAAACAAGGAGGCAATCACACTCATTTCTTGTATAGTTATGTGGCTATACGCATTTCAGCGTACCCCATACTATTCAAGTGTGGGGGAATTGTTTATTTGTTTTCGGGTTACGCCAAATACCTATCACAAAATAAACGAAATCAACCTCACACTTTCTTTTTGTAATAACTGCTCAAATAAAACAAACTTAATAATTTACTGTTATGAAAAGGTTTTTACTTTCTGTTATCTGCATTGGTGCATTGCTGCTTCCATCGTGTAAATTTGATGATTCCGACATTTGGGATAAATTTGGAGAGATGGAAGAGTCTATCCGTGACCACGAACAGCGCATTTCTGCCCTCGAAGAGTTGTGTAAGCAGATGAATACCAACATTGAGGCATTGCAGACTCTTGTTTCTGCTCTTGAAAAGCGTGATTACATCACAAATATCTCTCAGATCCGGGAAGATGGTAAGATTGTAGGATATACTATTTCATTTGCTTATAGCGACACCATTACTATCTATCACGGACAAAATGGCAAAGACGGAGCAAACGGTAAAGATGGTTACACTCCGCAGATTGGCGTGATGAAAGATGTTGATGGTATCTACTATTGGACTCTTGATGGCGAGTGGTTGCTTGATGGTAAGGGTAATAAGATTCAAGCAAATGGTGTAAATGGCACAAATGGAAGCAATGGAACTAATGGTACAAACGGAGTAGATGGCATTACTCCTCGCTTAAAGATTGAGAACGATTATTGGTTTGTATCCTATGACAACGGCGAAACTTGGCAACAACTTGGCAAGGCAACGGGCGAGGACGGAACCGACGGTAATGATGGTATTGACGGCGAAGACGGTGACAGTATCTTCAAGAGTGTAACCCAAGACGACGAGTATGTATATTTCAACTTGTCAGACGGAACAATGATTACTTTGCCAAAGCACGATAAGGAGAATATCCAGTTTGAAGATTTACAAGTAAAGGCAATCTGCTGCAAGAATTGGGATACAAACAACGATGGAGAACTCTCATACGCTGAGGCGGCAGCGGTAACTGATATTGGTGACACATTCTCAAGAAATACTAATATTATAGCCTTTACGGAGTTTAAATACTTTACGGGGATTACGGCAATACCTGGAGACGCGTTTTATAAATGTACATCTCTATGGAAAATAGTATTGCCTCAAAATGTAGAGACTCTTTATAGTGGATCTTTTGGAGAGTGCATAAACTTGACAAGCATCAATATTCCAAAGAAGGTTAAAAGTATAACATACAATAATAGCAACTTTCCTTGGATAAAGTCTGTTTATATTGAAGATTTAGAAGCTTGGTGTCACATTGACTTTGATAGCACCTCGGCAAACCCTCTAACCAATGGCGCTGACTTATATATGGATGGTAAAATTGTTACCGAATTGGTTATTCCAACAAATATTACGAAAATTAAAGATTGTGCATTTTACTGCTGTAAATCATTAACGAAGGTTGTTATCTCTGATGGTGTTACAACTATTGGTAGCGGCGCATTTAATGGTTGTGAAAATTTGGAAACGATAATAATAGGCAAGGGGGTAAAGTCTATTCAAGACTCTTTTTGGTATTGTCCATGGCTACGCTATATCTACTGTGAGTGCACCACACCTCCTGGGTTGGCATTTAGACGTGATAATGGTGAAGTTTATGGTGGCTCATTTCCTTTCAATACAGGAATGAGAATTTATGTACCTCGAAGTTTTTATAATTCATATATGCAATTTACGAACACTACAAATACAGATGTATCTACTCCTACATACCAAAATAATTGGTATGCATACGAATCATATATCCAGCCTTACGATTTTGAGTGACATAAATGTATTCTCTAAACTAAAAGTTACACCTTAGAGTGCACCGTATTAAGAGATACCCGATAGCGATATCGGGTATTTTTTTTGTGCTGTGGCGGAGGGCTTGGCGTGTAATTTGCTTGTTGTGGGGGTGAAGTATTAAGGTTATAAACACTAAAATTTAGAGCTATGAAAAACACAACTTTATGTCTGGCTTCGATGCTTGGCGGTATGGTACTCGGTTCGGCTTTGGCGTTGGCCTTCACACCAAAGACAGGTGAGGAGATGCGCAGCTTTGTACGTGATTTCTTGAGTGACGAATTCGCTAAATGGCACCACGCTTGCAAGGAGGGTGCTTGCGAGTGCGAGCAAAAGTAGCGAGGAGAGACTATGCGAGAGAATCGTTCTTGCTTCGCTACTCTCATCATCGTTGTTTTGGCGGCACTGGTGGCTGCATTGCTGCTGGTCGCCGCCTTTGTGGTGTGGCTTGCGGGGCTGATGGGCTCACTGCTCTATCCTTGCCTTATCGTAGGAATCGCGTTGGCAATATTTGCTCTTATATTATATAAGGTGTCTCTGCGCGAGGCTATGCGCGAGTTGCACGAACGTATAGGAGTGATATACGAGGTGACCAGGATGCTCCGTGAGTGCGCCGAATGGGTTGCATCGCTGCTGTTTCGCAGACAATAAAAAAGAGAGGGACATTTTTTTGAATGCCCCTCTCTTTTTGTATGGTTTGAATCTAGTAGACCAAGTCGTCCGACTCGCTTCCATAGCCAGGAAGGAGTACGCTATCGCCGTAGCCACCCTCGACAGCTACCTCGAAAATCTCAAATTCAGGTCTCAAATAGTTCTTCATAATCGTAACTGTTTTATAGGGTTATTAATAATTTGGCTTCTCCGAGAGGAATGTACATCCGTCGTAGTTGGTGCTTGTGCCCCAGTCGGTTGTAGTACCTGTCGAGTAGAGATAGTTGAAATAGTTCTCCCCGGTGAGAGTTACAACCTTGAATGTCTCGTCAGCAGGGTCGAGCTCTACTGCATATGAACCTCCGACCTTCGCATTTGTAACAGGGTAGTCTGCGCTGCGAGCTCCGCCAAACAACATTCCGACGTGACCTGCTAAGCCCGCAGCCTTGATGTTGCAGTGACATACTGCGTCTGCTATTGCGACATATGGAGATGCTACAAGACCGCCAACTCTTACGCTTGTAGGGGATGTGAATGTGCAATTTTGAACGGTGATATCACCGATGTTCACGATCTTACCCTCAGCAATCGAACCGCTTGCCGAGTGACCCGAGATACCGCCGGCAATGATGTAGCCAGCATTGACGTTTTCGATGAGGATATTACCCTTGTTCATTGCATTTACCCACTTCGAACCCTTGATGTGGCAAGCTGTAACACCGCCAATCTGGATGTAGCCCTTACCGCTCATATTCTTGGCAACAATCTCGCCCTCGTTGATAAGGTCGTTTCCTTTGATTCCACCGTCGGTGTGGTCGAGGTTTCCGATACCGGAAACACGAGCGTACTGGTTCAAGTTTCCTGTGATTGTGATAGTACCGGTATTCTTACAAGGCTTGATGCCCTTCGACTCGTCTGCTGCGGTGAAGGTTGCAGTTGGAGTTCCCTTCTCGCTATCACCCACGAAGCCTGCAGCCAAGGTCTTGGCGTCGCTATCATCCTTGACGAGTGAAGCGCAGGTTACAGCGCCCGAGTTTGTACAAGAGGTGAACTTCAACGATGAGTAAGTTCCGCCGACAAAGCCTCCCGCACGTGCGCTACCAGGCACGTTAGCCTCGATTTTGATGTGTCCCTTATTCTCGCAATATACCCACTCGCGAAGAGGCGGATCGTTAGGAATGTAACCGATGAATCCACCCATAAAGAGGTTGTTTCCTACCGTTCCCGAGTGTGTGACATTACCCGAGTTAACGCAGCCCGTCAACTTCGAATCGTCGTTGCCGCTTGCGATATCTGTAGTGGCAAAGTATCCTGCGATACAGGTGTTACCCTTAGAGGTTGCCTTGAATGTGACGTCGCCCTTATTCTCGCAATCGGTGCAATCGTACGATTTGGTGACGTATCCAACCATTCCGGCCACCTGAGGCACATTGTAGTTGCTTGCAGTTGTCTCCACGGTTATGCTACCTTCGTTTGAGCACTTATCCAAGGCGAGCACTCCGTTTGTATGGCTTGCCATAAAACCGCCGATATATGCACTTATATCTGCCTTTTGCTGTACGCTAACGGTGATAGCTCCATAGTTGTGGCAGTCGTGAATCTTGTGGGTAACAGTGCCCGCAGTCTCCGTTACAACACCGCCAATTCGCATAGGATCTACTGCATTAGGCACGTTACCGCAAGCGTAGATGTTGCCGTAGTTGTTGAGTCGGTATGCCTCGTTGTTAAGACCTGCACCGAGGTTACCGCCAACGCCCGCCATACTGAGGATGTCGCCTTTGGCTGTGCCGTAGAACTTCAAATCGGCTCTGTTGGTGATGTCCTGAACGGCTACCTGACCATCATAGATTACGCCCACGCAACCGCGCATATAGAGCGAACCGCCACAAACAGCATCCTTAGGGAACTCGATAACGCCATTTGCGGTGTTTGTCAAGTTCTTCAATATTGATGTGTCGTGGTTGACCTTGATACGTCCGATAATACCGCTGAGATAGGTTGCAGCGGCAGGACCCGATGTGCCATTGTAGAGAATCTTCGCATCGTTTGTACAGTTCTCGAATGCGCTCGATGTCAGCGCAAGGCCTACGATGCCGCCGACGCTGGTAGGGTACTTATTTGTAGAGCTTGACAAACATACCGAAGTTACGGTGATGGCAACCTTGTTGTAGCAATCCTTGAATGTGCTGCCAATCGAGAGACCTACAAGACCTCCGATGTTGATGTTCGAGTAGTCGTCTGCGAGTGTCTCGTTGTAAACGGTGTTGTTCATCAACAATGTTCCCTCAGCGTAGCAATCACTCAAAGTTCCATTGTGCACCATACGAGCGATTGCACCGGTGCGACCATATGTCGTCTCGGTGATAGCCACGCCTGTGAGTTTCAAGTTCTTGATTGTGGCCGATGTGGTACCAAACAGAGGTGCCGACAAGCCCTTAATCTCGAATCCCTTATCCTTACCGCCATCGAATGTGAATGACTCGAAGCCCTCGATTGAAGTCCAATCGTAACCGCTCATATCGATGGTTGCTGTCACTACAGCAGATGTTGTTGGTGCTGCTGCAAATGCGATGAGAGCCTCCTTGCTATCAATTTCGGTAATCTTCTCCACGGTCTCGGCAAATTCAAATTCTGCGAACTCACGCATCTTGCCTGCTGTGATAGGCTTTGCCGAAGAGTTGATTGTCGCAATCATCTTCTTACCCTCGGTGGTTGTGAACAAGCACTGAATTGTGCCATAATCACCCGCAGGAACTGCCACGTAGATAGGAGTAGCCTCAGCGCCTAAAGCTAAACCGTCGCCGAATGATACGGTGATAGAGCTCGAGGTCGTACCCTCCTGGGCCTTCAATGTACCATTTGTGCAATTCACGTCGTAAGTACCTGCGATAGCTCCGCTCTCCGAAGTGATGGTAAGAGATGAGAGAGTAACCGCGCCCTTAATTGCTAAACGGAGAACTCCGGTCAGGTGAGTCAATGTAGGTGCTACATCCTCCTCCGCGTATCCGTACATTGCAACAGCGCTGCCGTCAATATTGCCAGCTACGTAGGTCTGAGTTGCCGGGAATACCACAGGATAGCAACCCTCGGTTGCCGAAGTGATGCCCTCTGCAGGTGCAGGATATATGATATTGTAAGGGTGGGTAAGCGCTCCATTGACAACGAATGTCGCCGCAGCTGAACCTGCTTCGGCTGCGCTAACCTCGTTTGAAGTTACGCCATTCACGGCAATCTTGTCACCCTCACTCCAATAGAGAGGATAGACGCCGTCTGCCTTCTCTCCGAGTTGAGTACGAGACTCCTCCAATGAGAGGACAATTTCGGTCTGAGCAGGGTCGTTACCTTGAACGCCGAGCTCCTCAGTCGCATCGGTTGTACACGCAAATGGTGCTATCAACACTGCCACTGCTACGAAAAGTTTTGTTAAAGTTTTCATAAAGTTTCGTTTTATGGTTGTCTTAGTTATAGCAAATTTAAGAAAACTTTCGCGAAAAGACAAAAAAATCGGACAAGTTTCCTTGCCCGATTTTTGGTATTTTGTAGTCTGAGACTACAAGTTGTCCTTCTCGATATCCATGAAGTAGCGTACTGTACCAACCTTCAACTCTACAGTTGCAGGGTCGTCGCAAACTACGATACCACGTGGGTGAGTCTGGATAGCCGATGCGGTGTAAACGTGCGAGTAAGCGCCCTCGATGCAGTGGTGCAAAGCCATAGCCTTCTTGTGGCCGAATGCGAGGATGATAACCTCCTTAGCTGCCAATACGGTAGCAACACCTACCGACATAGCCTGCTTAGGCACCTTGTTAACGTCGTTGTCGAAGAAGCGAGAGTTAACGAGCAATGTGTCGTAGGTCAAAGTCTTAACACGTGTGCGTGAGCTGAGTGACGAGAATGGCTCGTTGAATGCCAAGTGACCGTCCTCACCGATACCGCCCAAGAACAAGTCGATACCACCTGCAGCTACGATCTTAGCCTCGTACTCCTCGCACTCCTTTGCCAAATCAGGAGCGTTACCGTTGAGGATGTTTACGTTTGCAGGGTTGATGTCAACATGCTTGAAGAAGGTGTTCCACATGAAAGAGTGGTAGCTCTCAGGGTGCTCCTCAGGCAAACCTACATACTCGTCCATATTGAATGTTACAACATTCTTGAACGATACCTTACCCTCCTTGTACAACTCGATGAGGTGTGCATAGGTTGTGAGTGGGGTAGAACCTGTAGGCAAACCAAGAACGAAACGGCCACCTGCTGCCTCCTTCTCGTTGATGCGGTTAACAATGTACTCTGCGGTCCAACGACCTGCGTCCTGCTGATTCTGCTGAATGATAAGTCTCATAATTTTCTTTATCTTTAATTAAAACATCTTTACAAATACTTCGATAGCCTGATACTCCGCCATACCGAGGGCATTGTATTGGTTAGCTGTGGTCTGTGTGCGCTCCTCGCTACGCTGCCAGAACTCGCGTGGGTCGTCGCCAGGGAATGGTACGATATCCTTCTGCGAGAGGTGACGATAGATGGCGTGACGCTTCTTAATCATCTCGGTTGGCGAGAGAGGCACTGCCATATCTACCGATCCGAGATCCCACTCCATCCAAGCACCGCGATAGAGCCACAAGTGACACTCCTTGAACCACTCGTCGTCCTTCACAAGCTCGATAGCCTCCAAGACGATTTCGATACAAGTACGGTGTGTACCGTGTGGGTCGGACAAGTCGCCCGCAGCGTAAATCTGGTGAGGCTTAACCTCGCGCAACAACTTAGCTACGATGTTGATATCCTCCTCGGTGAACGGACTCTTGCGGATGCCGCCGGTCTCGTAGAATGGAAGATTCAGGAAGTGAGCGTTAGTGTCAGGGTTCAAGCCGAATGAACGTACTGCTGCACGAGCCTCGGCACGACGAATCGAGCCCTTGATGTTGAGCAACTCACGTGGCTCAGGCTCTCCCGGACGCTTACTCTTGACGATGCTCTCAATCTTTGCGAACTCGTCAGCGAAGCCCAACTCGTGAGCAACGTCGATATTCTGCAACACTACATCGTCGTGTACTGCCACATTACCCGAAGTCTCGTATGCAACATGAACATTGTGTCCCTGCTCCACGAGGCGGATAAATGTACCACCCATCGAGATTACATCGTCATCAGGGTGTGGCGAGAAGATCAAGACATTCTTTGGGAATGGCGATGACTTCACCGGACGAGTCGAGTCGTCAGCGTTAGGCTTGCCGCCCGGCCAACCTGTGATGGTGTGCTGCAAGTCGTTGAAAACATCGATATTGATAGCATCGTAGGTGCGACCCTGCTCCAACAACTCACCGAGTGAGTGCTCGAGGTAGTCCTGATATGTGAGCTTCAAAATAGGCTTCTTAACCACGCCGCACAACCAAACTACAGCCTTACGGATGAACTTTGGTGTCCACTCGCACGGACCAACCAACCAAGGAGCCTGTACGCGAGTGAGCTGCGATGCTGCGCTCTCGTCGATAACGAACTCGATGTTCGAGTGTTCCTGGAGGAGTGATGCCGGAATCTGCTCCGAGATCTCGCCCTCGACAACACGATTCACAATGTTAGCCTTATCCTCGCTCCACGCCATCAAGATGATACGCTTAGCACCCAAAATGGTGTTCATACCCATTGTGATTGCCATCTTTGGAGTGTTCTCCAAGCCGTTGAAGGCGTCCATCTGCTTCTTGCGGGTGAGGTATGACAACTGTACAAGGCGAGTGTTCGACTTGCTGTATGAGCCCGGCTCATTGAAGCCAATCTGACCATCCTTGCCGATGCCGATAATCATCAAGTCGATAGGCTTGTTGCAGTAGTTCTTACAGAACTCCGATACCTCCTCGCGAGCGATGGTGCCGTCAGGGAAGTTGATGTTCTCAGGCTTGATGTCGATGTGGTCGAGCAACTCCTCGTGAATGCGGAAGTTGCGGCTCTGCTTCTCCTTCGGAGAGATAGGGTAGAACTCATCGAGGCTGTAAACAGCAACATTTGCGAAGCTTACCAAACCTGCCTTGTAGCGCTTTACGAGCTCGCGGTAGAGACCGATAGGAGTCTTACCTGTGGTGAGTCCGAGCACGAATGGCTCAGACTTGGTGTGGCCCTTGATTGCTGCGACAATCTCGTCAGCAATGTGCTGCACACCGTCATACTCACTCTCGTAGACAGATGTTGGGATACGCTCGTAACGCTGAGTGAGGTCCTTGAGAGCCTCATCAACGATCAAACCTCCATTTTTCGGTAGGGCGTACTTACTACTCATAATTCTATTTGTTTTAAGGTTTTAAGGTTCTTTTTAGGTTGCGCTGCTACTCCTCGTCAGCCTCGGCCATGGTGTGGTATACGTTTACCACATCGTCGTCCTCCTCCAACTTCTCAACGAGCTTCTCTACAGCCTCACGGCCTGCAGCGTCGAGCTCCTTGGTGTCGGTAGGGATGCGAACTGACTCTCCCGATACGATCTCGTAACCCTGGTCGTCGAGCCACTTCTGGATAGCGCCGAATGCCTCGTATGGTGCATATACGTTGATGCCGTCCTCCTCTGCGTAGAACTCATCTACACCGAGGTCAATCATCTCGAGTTCGAGCTCCTCAGGATCAACTCCCTCAGCCTTGAACTTGAATACACACTTGTGCTCGAACATAAAGCCTACCGAGCCCGAGTTACCGAGAGTACCACCACACTTGTTGAAGTACATACGGATGTTCGCAACGGTACGGTTAGTGTTGTCGGTAGCGGTCTCAACGAGAACTGCGATACCGTTAGGACCGTATCCCTCGTAAATTACCTCCTTGTAATCTGCAGCGTCCTTATCTGTTGCACGCTTGATTGCACGCTCAACATTCTCCTTAGGCATATTCTCTGCCTTTGCATTCTGCATCAAGATACGAAGACGGGTGTTTGCCGATGGATCCGATCCACCTGCCTTAACTGCCATCTCGATCTCCTTACCAATCTTGGTGAAGACGCGGGCCATATGTCCCCAACGCTTCATTTTTCGCGCTTTGCGATACTCAAATGCTCTTCCCATAGTGAATTATTTTTGTTTTGTGATAATACTTTTTTTCGCCGTGGTGGAATATATTCCACCTTCCAACCCACAAAGGTATAAAATATCAATTTAATTTTCAACTTTTCGCTAAAAATTTTGCAAAATTGAAAAAAGGTCGTACCTTTGCACCCGGAAAGATGGCAGAGTGGTCGAATGCGGCGGTCTTGAAAACCGTTGATCTTCACGGGTCCGGGGGTTCGAATCCCTCTCTTTCCGCTGAATAAAGCCTACAAGAAATTGATTATCAATCTTGTGGGCTTTTTTTATATCCAAAAAGATGCACCAAAAATGCACCGACCCCGTTTCTACGCACTTCTATGGGCGTTTTTCAAATCCCACATATCCCATACAATCCATCCCATTTTGCTTGCTTGCCTAACAGCACAAAATGGGGCGTGTATTTTTTCTGCCGTTTTCGCCAAAAAAATGCACGAAAAAAGGGAACTACTTATGTAGTTCTCTTCTAAAAATGTCTCTCCATCAACATTCGCCTTTTCTTATCTCCGATAGCAAAATATGGTTTCATCGCCCTAAAATCCTCGTGTCCTGTATATGTTCTAATCATCTCTTCTGTCCAACCTTCTTCCGCACAATGCACGACAAAAGTTCTTCTTCCAGCGTGTGTAGCGATGATGTCGCATACCTTGGCGGTGATGTCGTTTCGGTCAGTTCCGCAATACTCGGTTTTGCTAACCTCCCTTGTTATTCCCAATCGGCAGGCAATCTTCTTCAAGCACTTATTCATCTTCTGATTTGACTTTCTTGGGAAAAGTAGTCCCTTATCAGTATCCCTGTCCTTATACTTCATATAGATACTCTTGCTGTATTCATTCAAGAAGATGGTAGGAGCATCGTCAGTCTTCTTGCTCACGATGGTGAATGATGTCGGGTCATCGTGGTCGTCAAAATGGGCTTTCTTCAATAACGCCAAATCGCTATGTCTTAATGATGTTGCACAACAGAAGCAAAATCTGTCCCTCGCTAACTCCAAGTCCTTTTCAAGTTCGTCAAACTCATAATTGTAAAACAGCAAAAACTCATCCCAAGTCAGATAGTTGAATGGTGTCGGTTTCGCAGTCCTCAATTTCTTAACCTTGTGTTTCATTACATCGTTGCCATACTTCAAATATCCATTCTCATATGCCCAATCCAAAATCCGCCTAAAACAGAACATATGGTTCTCAATCGTCGTGTTGTTATATCCCTCGCCGATGAGGAAGTTTTGATATTCGTCCAATGTTTCACCTGTAATCTTGTCCATCAACAATTTCGGGTTCATCTTATAAACACCGCTCTGCACAGCACTCAATTTGTCAAATGACGGGTGTTCCCAGAGTTTCTTTCTGTTTCTGTGGCTGTTCTTTGCAGGTCTCCAATTCTCCTCCTTGCTTTTGACCTCCACATAAATCTTTGCAAACTCGTCAAATGTCAGACCCTTAATCCTTGTGAGTTTAACGCAGGGGTTGTAAAAACTCTCAATAACGAAATCTATCCACTCCTGCCTATCCTTTTTATTCGTCATCTTCTCCAATTCTCGTTCGCCAATAATCGCTTTCTCAATATGACTTTCCAGTTTTGCGAGTTCTTCTCGGAGTTTTGTGAGTTCTTGCTGCTTATCCACGCTCTCAATCTTACTGACCTTTCTTACAGAATTGGTCTTGTCGTTCCAATCCTTCGGCAATACATACAACCCAGTTTTGCTTCCTACACGGAAGTTCCTTGATACTGATACCCTTACAAGTATTTGACTTTTATTGTTTTCGTCCTGCTTCTTTGATAATTCGTATTTAATCGTCATACTCTACGCTGCTCCCATTTTTAATTCTATTTCCTTCTTTGAATAATAGTCCATACCACCGATAGTTCTCGCTGTCAGATACCCAGAGTGTTTCCACCTATTGATAGTTGAAATACTCTTGTTGAAAATCTTCGCAACCTCACGGCTATTATACCACTCCTGCTTCTCC
>JAZLCQ010000029.1:0-30252 GCA_045614285.1 Alistipes sp. | reverse complement strand
GGAAGATTGAGGGGTCCTGACTTTAGTACGAGAGGACCGAGTTGGACGAACCTCCGGTGTATCGGTTATGCTGCCAAGTGTACCGCCGAGTAGCCGCGTTCGGATTAGATAAGCGCTGAAAGCATCTAAGCGCGAAGCTAGCCCCAAGATAAGTCTTCCCTTGAGGGGCGTAGGAGACTACTACGTTGATAGGCTGCAGATGTAAAGACAGTAATGTCAAAGTCGAGCAGTACTAATTACCCGAACGGCTTTTTTAACAAATCTTTATCTCATTTCCTGTTGAGTGTCAAAATTTACCAGGTGGCCAACTGGTTTAACAAGAGGCAGGGTTCTATAAATTTAAGATTTATAAAGACCTAAATACGATTTAGGTGGTTATAGCGGTGAGGTTCCACCTCTTCCCATTCCGAACAGAGAAGTTAAGCTCACTCGCGCCGATGGTACTGCGGTTTTCCCGTGGGAGAGTAGGTAGCCGCCTCTTTTAGCCAAGCCGATAAGGTTTGGCTTTTTTTTGTTTACTAAAAAAGCCAAACTCGGCTTGACTTAAAGAGAAAATATGTTACCCACCCCCTAAATCCCCCTCCTGTGAGGGGGATTTTTGTTCGAGAAAGCTATCCAAGTCGTCATTCTTCATTACGGCACAACATAATTCCTGCGCAAATAGAAAAATTGAGAGATCGAAGTAGGTCTTCTTTTAAAGAGACAACTGCTATTTCCGTAAGAAATAGCAATTCCAGCGATGCGAGAGCTTAACTGCTCTGTGCAACAGAGGAAAATCGTGCAAACCCAATACTGAGCCTATACCTATATATAATATTAAGGCGCTGCAGAGCGATGATTAGGCTTTTCCCTGCTATTTACGATGTTCGCAGTCTTCTGATTCGTATTGTAATCCATAACAATAGAGTAGTTTATTGTGATATGTATAGCGAGTAATTAGGCTGTAGGGTGGGCAATAAAAAACAGCGACCATTTGGCCGCTGTTTTTGTTTGAGATGCAAGTTGGATTACTCGGTGTACTCGAAGTCAACAGAGCCGTTGATAGGGGCATTGATGATGTTGTTAATGCGCCACTTGCCGTTCTCCTTAGTCGAGATGAAGATTACGACATGGAGATTCTTGCTATTCCATGCGTTCTTCAATGCGAAGGCGAACTCCATATTCTTGGTCTTACCTGCCTCAATAGTGCCGAGTGTCAAGCCTGTGAAGTCGAAATCGTCAGTTGGCTGCTGGCTCTTAACCTTGCGGATGCAGTTGTTATGGATGTTGTAGTCGATACCCTCAACTTTGTTTGCGTCAGCATAAATGGTCTGAATGCCCTCGATGCCGTCCTCCAACAACCATGCGCCAATACGGAACTCTGCAGTCTCCTTAGCCTTAACCAATGCGTTAACCATTACATAGTTCTTGTCAGCGTGGTACTCGCTGTTTGCTGCGATACCGCCCTTAACACTAACACGGTTGAGCGCTGTATTGATCTGGCTCTTGAGGTAAGCCTCTGTAGCGTATACGTTGCCACCATTTGGAACCATATCAACAATGAGGTTTGGATACGATGAGATACCGAATGCATCGTCGAGAGTCTTACCCTCAGTCATCAATGCTGGGTCGCTACCAGCGTAGCCACCGATATGTGCAGCTGCAAGAATGAAGTTGTTCTTAGTCTCCTCGTTCGCTGCAATAGCGTGCAAGGCGGTTACCATACTTGGGCAGTAGCCACAACCTGTACCGGTGAACTGAATAAGCATCACGCGACGGTGGAAATTGAGCTTCGATGGGTTGTTGTCAGTTGGAACAGCAGGAGCAGCCGGTGGTGTTGCGATAACGGTAATACCGATGTTAACCTTGGTCATAGCTGCGCCATACTCTGCCCAGAACTCGTAGTAACCAATCTTTGTCGAAGAGAATGTGTTACCCTCGATTGGGTTGTCGTTCTCGTCGTAGATTGTGTAACCCTCTGTTACAGGCTGACCATTGAATGTAAGACGGAATGTTGCAACATCCTCGCCGTTGTCATAGATCTCGTACTTATCAGCCTTGAGAACCAAGCCTTTTGAGCCGTTGTTCTCGCCACCATTGTCCGGATTACAACCTACAAAGAGGAGAGTACCGAGGCAGATAAGTGCCAATGATTTGAGTGTTTTCATAATGTTTATCTTTTAATTTAATTAGTATTTCGTTAGAATGATGATGTCAATACGAGGTTCACGCCGGTATATGCAGGCGAGTAGCGGCAAACACCACCAGAGCAGATATATCCTGCACGGTTACGACCGTAGCTTAGCTGTACGCGAGTACGGTTGTGGGTGTAGCTGAGACCACCATTGTAGTAGTGGGTCTTGCTCTGACCGATGTTGTACATATCCTGCATATAGAAGCTCCAGTGAGGTGCAAGGCTGAACTCTACGAGTGCTGCCACCCAGTCACCCTCGCTGTGAATACCATCCCACTCGCTTGCATCGTCGCCCGAGAGGAGATACTGCACCTCGAAGCGCAACGAAGTCTTGCGGTTGAACTTGTGAGTCACATCACCCACGAAGATATGAGCCTGGTGATCCAAGTTATCCTGGAACGAGTAGAGCAATACCGACTTCCACTTCTTGTTCCACTGACGCTCAACATCTACGTTGATATCGCGCCACAAGAGGCGGTTCTTGCCGAGCATAGGATCCTTCTCGAGTGTGTAGAAGGTCGAGAAGTTAGCGTGGAAGTTCCAATACTTGTAGCGGTTATCCTTGCTGCGGTATGAGTAGCAGAGGTCAACCTGACCGCCGAGCTCGCCGTTGATAGCAACCTGATATGGGTTAAGATTAGCCAACATATAGGTGTACTGACGGGTCAAAGCAGGGAGGTAGTTGATGGTGTTTCCTGTGCCCTTTGTGAACATATCAATCGCAGTGCGCATATTGTTCAACGCACGGAAGGTTCCCATCACACTGAAGGTCTTGTAGTTGTAGCCAACCTCACCGAGAGCTGCCCAACCCTTCTTTGCGCGGAGGTCATCCAAGCTTGTGATGTCACCACTCTTGCCAACGTACTCACCACGTACGGTCAAGCCATTCCAACCAAAGTTCAAACGGCCCGAGTACATATTTACGTTTGGCTTAACGCCACACTCATTAAGGAAATACTGGTCAATCCAGCTGAGGTTATCAGGCAAGTTCGAGAGCTTCTGGTAGCGATTTACGTACGATCCCTCGACATTGAATGTGATGGCCGAAGCCTTCATAATCTCTGCCAACGAAACCGACAAATCGGCACCACGTACCCAACTCTTCGAGTACTCGGTGTAGAGGCGAGGACGGCCATACATACCCTTGAGAGTGACGTAGCGACCGAAGTTGTAGCCCGCGCGAACACCCTCGAGTGAGTTGTTCAAGCCGAGCTGACGATCCTCGAACGATCGGAATATAAGACCATTTCCGTATTGGTCGAAGATGTCACCAACCAAGATCTCGAAGTTGTCGTCGTTCCACTGGATATACTTCGATGCGAGGTAGAACTTGTAGCCATCAGCCAACTCCTCGTAGCCAACGAGTGCCGGAAGGAATGCATTCATCTGCACACCTGCCGAGAAGCGACCGTTCGAGTAGTCAACCTTGATATAGTTGTTCGAGCCGAAGTGATCCTCAGGACGAGCGATCTTCTTGTCGGGAGCGTAGTAGATCGATGATGACTCGAAGCTACCCGATACCTGACCATTGCCAAGTACCTGCTGCGCCGAAACCGAAGTCGAGAGGGCGAGAAGAGCTGTAACTAAGATTGAAAATCGTCTCATCTCTTACTTCTTCTTTTTCTGACCCTTCTTCAACTCGACAATCTTGTCGAACAACAACTGCTCACTGCCTGGGGTATAGCCCGAGTGTGAGAAGATGATGTTGCCCTGACCGTCAACTACATACGACTGCGGTGTGAGCGATACGTTCATCGCACGCTTCAACTCCTGGTTCTGATCGTAGAGGCAGATAAACTCCCAACCACGTGACTGAGCAATAGCCTTTGCCGAAGCCTTCAAACGAGCGTCATCAACCGATACGGCGATAACCTCCAAGTCAGCCTCCGACTTCCAATCAGCCAAGGCGTCATTGATTGCGTTCAACTCCTGGATGCAAGGCTTACAAGCGATTGACCAGTAAGAGATGATCATCGGCTTGCCCTGTGCGAGTGAGCGAACTGATACTACTTTACCCTGAGCATTCTCGACTTTTACGTCAGGAAGCTGCTGTGCCGAAACGGTGATAGCCGCCATTACGAAGCACAAAAGGCATAAGATCTTTTTCATAATTGTTTTATTGTTAGGGTGTTAATTGTGTTACCCAAGTCTATTCTCTTGAAAACCACATCAAGGAGCCCCCTTGCGGTAGGCTCCTTGTGTGACGATGTATTTATACTACTTGAGCGATGCTGGCTGGAGCTTCTTCATCAACTTCTCCATACCGGTGCGAGTCTGCTCAGGAGTTACCTGCTTGTTCTTCGAAACTGTAACCTCTGCCTTTGGCTGCTGAGGAACAAGGGTAGAGATTGAGTACGGACGCTTAGGAGCGGTGTACTGTACGTTCGAAGGAATAACCTTCTTGCCGCTGTGACCATTGCCCTTAACCGAAGCCTTCGAAGGAACTGTCCAACCACGGGTCAAAGTAACATCCGAAACAACGTGGCTGTTGTAGAATACAAGACCATTTGTTGCCGACTCGTACATTACGTTAGGATAGAACTCAATCGGAGTAACATTACCCTGCTCATCCTCGAAGTTAACAGTGTAGCCGGTGATAGTTACAGTGTTGCCATCCTCCGAGATTGAAACTGGAAGACCGGCAGCCTCAACGCTATCCTCATATCCAGCGAATGGATAGTAAGGGAATGCATATCCGGCCTCGTAGTTTCCACCACAGAGGTAGTGTGCCTGACCATTGTACCACGAAGTCAATGGAGCAACACGGTTGTAGTTTACAGGGATGAAGATGTTACCATCCTTATTTACCTGCAAGAACCACTTTGGACCGAAGTCGTGGAAGAGGTACGATGTAGCCGACGAGTTGTAATCCTCCATAATGAAGAGATCCCATGGAGTAGCAGTGCTCATACTACGGTCGCCGTCAACTGTCCAACCTGTACAGAGTACACGGTTCAAACCTGTTACCGACTGGTTGTAAGCAGCCTCCTGCTCCTTGAACTCAGCGAAGTATGCATCAGCTGCAGCATTGCTTACGCCGTTACGCTCGAAGAGATCATAGATATCCTGCGAGAGTGAGCTTGGGCTCGACAACTCACCGATAGTAACCTTCCAGCTGTGGTCTGTGAGAGTGAACTCACCAGTCTCAGCGTTGAACATCTTAACCTTAGCCGAAGCGGTCCACTCACCCTTCAAAGCGTTCAACTTAGTCAAGTCGAGAGCCTCATCAGCTTCAGCAACCAACGAGCTTGCAGTTGCGTAACCAGGGTAAGTCTCGCTATCTGGGTTCGAAGGACGACCCTCAACGTTCCAACCGATGAATGCAGCGGTGAACTGGCTGTTCTCCAATACGTCGAACTCGATGTTAGCACCTGCATCAGAGTTAACCATCTCGATGTCAGCATCGTTGAGCTGGTAACCTGCGATACCTGCGTTCATCATAGCCATATCGGTGTAATTGTATTCGTTAGCCTTCATAAATGAAGCGAAGTCGCGAGCGTAGTTAGCAACGAACGATACAGACTCGATAGGGTTAGTCTTCCAGTTAGGGTTCTTCACGTTGAACGAAACCTTCCAAGACGAGTAAGGCTCAACTGCAGTTACCTGCAACTCTGGCTCTGGCAATGTGTACTCCTTGAGCGAGAATGTGAGGTGCTGGAAGTTCTGAGCTGTTACGTCAGCGTAGTAGTCACCATTCTTATCCTTAGTCTTACCCAAAGCATTTACAACGACGTGGTACTTAGTACCTGCTGTGAGTGTTGCGAAGTACTCGCTGAGGTTAATCTTAACCTGACCCTCTGCAGCGTAGTAAGGATATACACCGAAGTAAGGTGCCATCTCAGCAGTTGTGAACCACTGCCAGAGGCTCTCATCACCATCGAGGTAGTCGCGAGTGATGTCGATATAACCCTGCTGGTACTCGTTAGTGTGCTCGAAGATACCTACGAGGTACATATAAGTCTCACCCTCTGGAGTGAAGGTAATCGAACCATCCTTAGTTGAGAGGTTCGAGAACTCTACGTTAACGCTGCTCTCAAACTTCTCAGGACCAGGCAAGCGCAACTCAACCTTGCGGTACCATGCGCCCTCGTGCCAGTACTTCTCAGGGTCTACATTCGACGACGATGCGCCACCACCCATGCTTGGAAGACCTGTGAACGAGTCATCCTGATAACGCTCCATATCGTATGGGAACCAGTACCAACCTTTTCCCCAACCCCAATCGATGGTAGGGTGCTTCTTACCACAAGTTCTAGGAGACTCGCAATCGCACTCAGCATAGTCAACCTCCGACATCAAGAGAACGAGTGGCTCACCTGGCTGGAAGTTGTAGTAGTACTGGATGATACCTGCAACACCGCTCTCTACATCCTCGCTGTTAGGGTCAACCTCGGTGCAGTAGCCGTTGCCGATTACATAGTAACCAATCTCGCCCTTGTCGTTACGACGGTAAGCGTTGTAGTGGTTGATCTCGAGGAGAGTATCGCGCTCGATAAGGTAAGCAGGGTATACATAGTCGCAAGAGTGCAACATCTGTGGCATTGGTGGGTTACCGTTGTACTCCAACATTGCGATGTTGGTTACGCCCCACTTAACGCGACGACCTCTAGCCTTAACAACCTCAGGGAATGTTACATATACATCCATACCCTCGTAGTTCTGACGGATAACTGCTACATCATCGTCAGCATAGCGGTCAGGAGTAGTGAACACGGCTGAGAGAACCTGGCCATTGTTGTAGTACTCGGTGTCCGAGATTGTTGCTGCGATGAATACCTCGAAAGTCTTGTTACGATCGAGACCATCGTTACCGTCGAGGTGGATGTTCGAGAAGCTAGCACCAGCCTCCTTCGCTCTACCATTACGGAATACCATGTTTGCAGAAGGTACAGCATAAGTAGCGGTAATAGGCTTGTTGTCCTTGTCATAGCCTGTTACGAGGTACTTTGTACCATTCTCGTCTACGATAATCTCCTTAACGAGACACGCAAGTTTCTTGATGTACTTACCATTTACTGGAACGTCAACCGAAACAGCAGTGTTAGCTACTGCATCGCCTGTAATCTCCAATACTGGGGTACCCCATTTGTCGTTGCCACCCTCCGGACCGTCAGGTGTACACGACGTTGTCATGCTACCAACGAGCGCAAGCACGCTGCAGATGACAAACGATTTGAGAAAATTTTTCATAACGTTTTTTTAATTAGTTAATATAAAGAATGAAATCCTATTCATATTTGGGCGAAAGATAGTGATTTTTTTTGGAAGATTATGACGTTTCGCACTTTTTTTTGCGCGCACGTGTATAATACGTGTATACGTGTGCGCATAACGCGCAATTAATGAATATATATGCGACGTGAAAAAGAAATATCCCCGTCGAACTTTCGAACGACGGGGATCTCTCTTTACGAGTAATAAAACTATTTATTGTACTCTTCAACGCCCTTGCGGAGGAACTCGATGAAGCCCTCAACCGAGAGGTCGTAGCCTCGTGGGTCGCACAAGACCTCGCCATCGGCGCCCTGCAGAACGTAGTATGGCTGAGCATTTACGCCAAAGCGTGTGAGTGCGTAGTTGGCGTTCACCTTGCCCAAGCTCTTCAATACCTTGCCGCTGTCGGTGGTCACCCAGTCGCTCTCAGGGAGAGTCTTCTTGTCATCGGTGTAGAGTGCTACGATAACGTACTCGTCGCGCAAAATCTGCTGTACGGTAGGGTCCGACCACACTCTTGCCTCCATCTCACGGCAGTTTACGCAACCGTGACCGGTGAAGTCGATGAAGATTGGCTTGCCAACCTTAGCTGCGTGAGCCTCAGCCTCCTTCATATCGAAGAAGCCCTGCAAACCGTGTGGGAGGTGGAGGAAGTCGCTATACTTAGCACCGGTGCTTGCCACCTCATCTGATGATGGGGTAGAGCTGTACTTCTCAATCACAAAATCCTGCGAAGAGAGTGGTGGGAGGTATCCCGACAACGCCTTCAAAGGTGCGCCCCACATACCAGGAATCATATATACTACGAACGAGAATACTCCGATAGCCAATGCCAAACGTCCTACGCTGAGGTGCTTAACCTCGCTGTCGTGAGCAAACTTGAGCTTGCCCAAGAGGTAGAGACCGAGCAACGAGAATACCACAATCCAGATTGCGAGATATACCTCACGGTCGAGCAAGTTCCAGTGGTAAACCTGATCAGCAACGCTGAGGAACTTCAAACCGAGAGCCACCTCGACAAAACCGAGGACAACCTTCACCGAGTTGAGCCAGCCGCCGCTCTTAGGCAACTTCTTCAACAACGATGGGAAGAATGCGAAGATTGTGAATGGCAATGCAAATGCGGTCGAGAAAGCCAACATAGTGATGATTGGCGACCACACCTCACCCGATGTCGACTTGATAAGCACCGAACCTACGATAGGGCCTGTGCAAGAGAACGATACGAGCACCAAGGTCAATGCCATAAAGAAGACACCCAAGATACCTCCCTTGTCCGACTGAGCATCGCTCTTGTTTACGAGCGCGCTCGGCAAAGTGATCTCGAATGCACCGAAGAATGATGCTGCGAAGATCATAAATACCACGAAGAAGATGAGGTTCGGAACCCAGTGTGTTGCGAGCCAGTTGAAGATATCGGCTGTTACGGCATCACCACCCGCTACGCGCGTAATAACAATAAGTATAGCGATAGGGAGTGTGTAGAGTGCGACGATGAACAAGCCGTACAACGATGCGTTGAATCGACCACGAGCCGCCGAACCGCTATTCTTCATAAAGAACGATACGGTCATCGGAACCATAGGGAACACGCAAGGTGTAAGCAATGCCATAAAGCCCCACAATACAGCCTCGATGATAAGTGACCACAATGTGCCATTGCCTGCAGCGTCCTTCACAGCCTTAATCTCAGCCTGAGGTGCAGCTGCCGCCTCGCCGAATGATACGGTGAACTCCTCCTCGGCAGGTGGGGTGCAGTTGGTGTCGTTGCAAGCCATATACTCGCCGAATACCTTCACCGAGCCGCCCTTGCCCTCGACCTTAAAGTCCTGCTCGAAGATAGCCTCCTTCTCGTAGTAGCCAATCTCGATGCCGAAGATGTCGTCCATATGACGTACAGCCTGCGATACTGCGCGGAACTCGCCATTGAGTGTTACGCCCTCGCTTGGCTCGAACTTGAACGATGTAGCTGTGATGAACTCATACGGGCCGAGGTCGTAGATGTGCCAACCTGACTCCATCTGAGCCTTAATCTGCAATGTGTAGTTGCCATCTCCGTTCTCTGTAACCGAGTGGCTCCACTTAACACTCGCCTCCTCCTGCGCCAATACAGTCATCGGCACAAAGCAGAGCAGTGTCAAAAATAAGTTTCGTAAAATTTTCATAATTATCTAAGTGTAAATTCCTATTTCTTTACATTCTTTCAAATTCGAGTGCTTGCCAAACGTCGTTTGTGCGGTGGCGGGTTAGCGTGTAGCCGAGCGACTGCGCCTTCTCCTTGAGTATCTCGACATCTTCAGCCAAGAATCCGCTCATCACGAGCTTACCGCCATTTGGCATTGTGGCAACGTAGGCCTCCATATCGGCGAGAAGGATGTTGCGGTTAATGTTTGCCAATACGATGTCGAACTCACGTCCCTCAATTGCCCTGGCATCACCGCATATCGACTCTATCTTCTCGGTCACTCCGTTCAGCACAATATTCTCACGGACGCTCTCCTCGGCCATGTCGTCAATCTCCACAGCCAGGACATTCGATGCTCCCAACTTTGCAGCTACGATTGCCAGCACGCCTGTTCCACTTCCCATATCGAGAACTCGCTTGCCCTCAATCTCACCATCGAGCAACGACTCAATCATCAGCTGCGTGGTGGAGTGGTGACCCGTACCGAAAGACATCTTTGGCTGGATGATAACCTCCATGCCCGCATATCCGATGCGCTCAGGGTGAAATGGTGCACGAATAAGTACCTCGCCTCGCACCTCTACCTCCTCGAAGTTGCTCTCCCAGGTAGCATTCCAGTTCTGAGCTTCAATATCCTCGAAGAAGTAGTTTAGAAAACCCTCTCCCTCGAGCAGATTCTCTACATCTCGGCGAATCTCCTCCATCTGGCTCTGTGGTGCATAGGCATTGAGAAACTCTCCGTCGTAGTCGAAACTGTCGAACGGAAAGTCTGCCAAGTAGGCCGATACAATCTCGCCCTGCTCCTCGGTAGCGTGGATGGATAACTTCGTATATGCCGCCATCTTCTCTTTACTCTACGTACAAAACTAAACCCTTCAAATACTCGCCCTCCGGGTGGTAGATGTTGATAGGGTGGTCGGTTGGCTGCGTCAACTGGTGCAAGATTCGAACCTTGCGTCCCGCGATGGCTGCAGCGGTAAATACGGTTGTGCGGAACAACTCCTTCGATACCGCCTGAGAACAGGAGAAGGTGAAGATAATACCTCCCGACTTAATCTGCGACATCGCGCGAGCATTCAAGCGCTTGTAGCCCTGCATAGCATTTCCTAACACCTTGTGATGCTTGGCAAATGCCGGCGGGTCGAGGATAATCATATCGTACTTGTCGCCAATATCCTTCAAATACTCAACGGCGTCGCACGCCAACGATGTGTGAGGTGCATCCTCGCCAAAGTTGAGCTTTATATTCTCATCTACGAGTCGTACGGCACGCTCCGATGCGTCAATTGAACATACCTCCTTCGCTCCTCCTGCCAATGCATACACCGAGAAACCTCCCGTGTAGCAGAAGGTGTTTAATACGGTGCGCCCCTTAGCGTATTGCTGAACGAGGTGACGGTTGAAACGCTGGTCGATGAAGAATCCGGTCTTCTGACCCTCCTCCCAATTGACGAGGAACTTGTGACCATTCTCCACCACTACGTTATCCTTCTCGGCCGAGCCGTAGAGATATCCGTCTACAGCGTTGAGGTTAGCCTTGAATGGTACGGTTTGTGCACTCTTGTTATATACGGCCGAAATCTTATCGCCATATACTTCACGGATTGCAGTGGCTATCTCATTGCGCGAGAGGTACATACCCACCGAGTGGCACTGCACTACGGCTGTTGTGCCATAGACGTCGACCACCAAGCCCGGCAAGAGGTCTCCCTCGCCGTGGATAAGACGGTAGCAGTTGGTCTGTGGATTGTCGGTCAAGTCGAGTGTGCGGCGCACGTCGTAAGCACTCGCTATGCGTGCACGCCACCACGCTGCATCGATAGCCTCTTTCTCGAAGGTGAGGATGCGAACTGCAATCGAACCGATTTGGTAGTGACCGCGTGCGATGTACTCGCCACGCTGTGTAAATACGTCGACCACCGAGCCCTCAGGGATGTTCTCACCCTCGCACTCGATGCGCTCGATAGCACCCGAGAAAACCCACGGGTGACGACGTTGTAGAGACTCCTCCTTGCCGCGACGAAGATATATCTTTGCTATGCTCATAATGCTTATTCGTAAGGCTCAACGTAGATTGTAAATACCAATGGTGTGTATGGCAAAATCTCGGTTGAGATGGTTGTCTTTGTAGTCTCCTCTTCGGCTGTTGTGTCGTAGTTATAGTTGTAGTAGCTATAGTCGTAATAGTTGTAGTACGGGCTATAGTAGTTATAGTACGAGTTGTAGTAATTGTAGTAGTTGTAATAGTTGTAGAGGTCGGCACTTGAACTGCTCGATGTGGTCTCGGTAGTTGTAGTACCCGACATACCCGATGCTCCGTAGGCATAACCTGATGTGGTGATAATCTGGCCATATGAGCCGTAGTGCATCTTCGGGATGCAGTAGTACCACGCACCGATAGCCTGACGGTTGCCCTCCTCCTTGCCCTCATCGTCCGATGGGCTGTAGCTGAATACCTCGCAGGTAGGGGTGCTCTCGTTGTAGAGGAGTGTGCGAATCTCGGCAATGTTGGTATCTACCACAAAGCCATCGAGGAATCGCAATACGTACCATACATTTGCACGACCCTCCTTTGTCACCATAGTCTTGTCCGACTGCTCAGCCTTCGACAATCCCTTGCCGAAGCGCTTCAAGAGAATCTCGTTAATCTTCTTGTTTATCTCGGCCATCTGACCCGGCGCATACTTCATATTGTCGGTGTATGGCTGGTTGAGCTTGTCGATACCGCTCATGGCCTGTGGCTGAAGATATTTGTAGTTGTACGGATCGTCTGTCTCAGGATTGTAGTTGTAGCTGTAGTAGAGGCCCTTCAACTTCAAGTCGTCATTCTCGTCGACCTTCTCCGACTCCGGCTTTACCGCCTGAGTCCACAAACCCTCCCAGCCGATGTAGCTGCTTACCATACTTAACTCCAAATCCGACGGATTCTTGATTACGCTGATGACCTTTACATCCAAAATCAATGGGCGTGATGCATCGAGCGAGTACTGACCCTCATATCCACCTTCGGTAGATGAACCACTCTCACCATATGCGATGGTCGAAGGGAGGTAGAGGCGCACGTTCGAACCTTTGCGCAACTTGTAGGTCTCGTTGCCGAGTTTAATCTCGTTACGCATTGCAAGGTATGAACCCTCCAAGAGTCCCATATTGGTGCTACCGCCATAGTTGACATATGGAGCGTAGTGGGTAGAGTGTGAGAATGTACCACACATTTGCGCCATCTCGTAGCTGCGAGTCATACAAACGGCACCGTTGATATCGCGACCCGTCATCTGGGTGAAGACCCAGCAGGTGTCCTGATCCATAATCGGCTCCGAGCCAAAGTCGTTTCCTTCGGCTGCGAAGTTCTCGTTTATATCGCCCGAGAGAAGTTCAACGTAGTAGCCGCCCTCCTCCTGATAGTTGTCGAGGAGATCGGGTCTGTTGAGGGATATCCACGCCTTGAGCGAAATCTTCTCGCGCTCTTCGTTCGATACGCTTGTCTCGTTGATGCAAGATGTCGCCACCATTGCCACGAGGAGCACCTTAAATGCTTGAAGTATGTTTTGTCTAAATCTCATATCTTATTTTGTAACTTTCTCAATTTTCATATACCACGCTACCATCGAGTTCTTAGGCACGTTGCCCACCAATCGCTTGCCGTAGGCGAGGCTCGAGGTCATAAATACCTGCACCGAGTCTGCTTCGTGACAACCGGGAAGTGTGAGCTCCAAACCATCCAATATCTCGGTCTTGCCAAGCACAACGGTCAAAGGCTCGGTCGACCAGTCGAGTGTGCCGGTGCTCTTGTTGCCGAGCTGGCTGATGATCTCAGGTACGTTCGACCAATAGATTGCCGTATTCGAAGGCTCCGAGCCGCTGAATGTGTAGGCGTTGAATCGTATCTCCAATCTGTCGCCCCACTCAACCGCAGGTCTGTTCTCGCGCTCTGCATCGTAGTAGTTCACGATGTAGCGATAGGCGTAACGACCAAATGTCGAGAAGAACTTAGGCTCCTCCTCGATGGTATTGTCGAGCTCCGCTTCGGGTACCATACGACGCGACGAAGTGAGGAACTTCTCTATCTTATCTCGCTCGGAGAGTAGAGTGTCCTCGTTGCTGCAACCAACCAAAATAGGCAGAGCCAAAAGTATGGTTAAAAGTTTTTTCATAGCCATTAAACGGACAAAGATACGAATTATTACGCAAAAACTATGTTTTTGTCGAACTAATTTTCAATTACAGCTGTTTTAGAGCGCTACGGATAGCATCTTCGACACCGAGCGATGGCTCTGCCTTGAAGATCTTCTGCAATACCTTCTCCGATGCAGCCTTCGCAAATCCGAGCATTATGAGTGCCGCTAAAGCCTCGTCGTAAGCCTCTGAGCGCTGTGCTGCAGCGAGAGCGTTCGAAGCCGCATTGTGCGACGGAAGGTCGATCATCTTGCCACTCAAATCTACGATGATTTTTTGTGCGGTCTTGAGTCCGAGGCCCTTCACATTTTTGAGCAGTGTGGCGTTGCCCGTAGCGATGATGTTACGCAACTCCGATGGCGAGTAGGTCGACTGAATCATTCGTGCAGTGTTGCCGCCCACGCCAGATACGCTGATAAGCAGACGGAAGAGGTCTCGCTCCTCCTTCGACGAGAAACCGTAGAGCAACTCTGCATCCTCACGTACGATGTGATGGAGGTAGAGTTTTACGCTCTCCAACTTCTCGATTTCGGAGTAGGTGTTGAGCGAAATATTGATGAAATAACCTATGCCGCCGGCATCTACCACTGCGTAAGCAGGGGCTACTTCGGCGAGCGTTCCGTTGATATATTCGTACATAGTTCTAAAAGTGTCATTATTTGTGCGCAAAAATAGAAAAATCCACTCAATTATCGAAATTTAGAGGCACCAATGTTGTGTTATTTGCCGAAAAGTTATAATTTTGTAGTGAAAATAGAGTATTTATGAGCAGTGTAGTAACCGTTATAGTGGTGGCAATTGCGGCTGTGGCATTCTTTGTATTGGCGATGTCGCTGGCGCTGCTGATTAAAGGCCATCACATCGATTCTGAAAGTTCGACCAACAAGGATATGCAGCGCCTCGGTATTAAGTGTGCGGTGCAGGAGACCCGCGAGGATATGGCAGCCGAGAGTTGTGATGATAATCCGTGCAGCGGAAACTGCGCGGGTTGCGACGTTGAACACTCGATGAATAGTAACAAAGAGTAACAATATGAAAAGATTATTTTTGTCAATGGTGACACTTTTTGCATTTGCGCTCGTAAGTGCAAATCCGCAGGTGCAGAATCTCCCTCGTAAAATTGAAACTGGTGGCTGGAAGGGTGGCCACGTGCAGGGTATTGCAGTCGATGCCAAGCACGAGTATATCTATGTCTCGTTCACAACCTTGCTTGTGAAGTTGGATATGGAGGGAAATGTCATAGGTACAGTGACCGGTTTATTGGGCCATTTGGGTTGCCTTGATTACAACGAGGAGGATGGTCGTGTCTATGGCTCGTTGGAGTACAAGAATGATGTCATAGGTAAGAATATCATCAAGGCATCGGGCACATCAAAACAGCTCGAGACAGGCTTCTATGTCGCAATTTTCGATGTAAACAAGATTACTCGCGTGGGTATGGACGCTGAGAAGGATGGTGTTATGACCACCGTTTTATTGAAGACCATTGTCAAGGATTACGAGGCGAAGGTCAAGGGTAAGAATGGCGAAACTCTCGAGCACCGCCACGGCTGTAGCGGCTTCGACGGTATCTCGTTTGGTCCTTCGTTCGATGGCTCTGGCAAGCGTATGCTCACCGTCGCTTATGGTATCTATGGCGATGTGAAGCGAACAGATAACGACTACCAGATTTTGTTGCAGTACGACACAAAGAATTGGTCTAAATATGAGGCTCCGCTATCGCAGGATAATATGCACCATCGCGGCCCTTCGAAGCCGAACGGAAAATACTACGTATTTACCGGCAATACCAATTGGGGCGTGCAGAATCTCGAGTACGACAAAAGCGGTAATCGCTGGTTCTTGGCTTGCTATCCGGGCAAGAAAGAGTGCTTCTCAAACTTTAACCTCTTCGTAGTTGACGGAGCGAAGAAGCCGTCTGTACGACCTCTTTATGGTGTTGGATATGAGAAGGTCGGTCCGGTACTCAGATTTGCAAACGGTGGCCGAAGCGACAGCAAAGATTTGGATGTTCGCGGCTGGCATAACAAGCTTGGCGCATATGGTGTTTGCGCTTTGGGTGATGGCTATTTCTACTTGGCTTCGGGCGGTAAGAAGGATGGTTTGCGTACCGCAACTCTCCACCTTGTACGCTATGTGGGTCAGCGCAAGGTGGCATTCGAATTTGTGGAGTAAGACTCTATAAAATAGACTTCGAGAGATGGCAAAATATGACGAAATATTCCTTTTGCGCAGCGATTTGGCATTCGAACGCGAGGCTTTGGCGCTCTTCCGATATCAGGCGGAGCACTGCCCTCCCTATGCTGAGTATGTGCGCCTTATCGGAGTCGATCCCGCCAGTGTGACGAGGGTCGAGGATATCCCGATGTTGCCTATCGAAATCTTCAAATCGCACAAGGTCTATTGTGGTGAAAATGAGCCACAAATGGTCTTTACATCTAGTGCTACTACGGGTATGACTCAGTCACGCCACTATGTTGAGGATTTGTCGCTTTACGAGCGCACTTTCACCGAGGCTTTTCGCCAATTTTATGGCGATGAGAGAGAGTGTAGCATCTACGCTTTGTTGCCTTCCTACCTCGAGCGTGAGGGCTCGTCGTTGGTCTATATGGTAGACCGACTTTTGGCGCAGTGTGGCGGTGGCGGATTCTATCTCAATGACTATGAAAAGTTGTTGCGAGATATGTCTCGTGACGATAATCCGAAGATACTTCTTGGCGTTACTTACGCTCTGCTCGACTTGGCCGAGAACTATGCTCCGCAACTCGAAAATACGGTGGTGATGGAGACGGGTGGAATGAAGGGTCGTCGCAAGGAGTTGCCAAAGAGCGAGTTACACAAGATTCTCTGCTCGGCATTCGGTGTCGAGAAGATCCACTCGGAGTATGGTATGGCGGAGCTGATGTCGCAGGCCTACTCATTTGGCGAAGGCTTGTTCCGCACGCCAAAGTGGATGCGAGTGCTGGTGCGCGATGTGAATAATCCGTTTGCGAGATTGGCTGCGGGTCGTCGAGGCGGCTTGGATATAATCGATTTGGCTAATCGCTCGTCGTGTGCGTTTATCGCAACGCAGGATATGGGCATCCGCTATGAGGATGGCTCATTCCGCATCGAAGGTCGCATCTCGCAGAGTGATGTCAGAGGTTGTAACTTATTGGTACAATAGCGAATATGAAATACGCAAAGGAGGATTTAGAGAGATTGCACGAGGAGTTGTATCGCACGTTGGCAGAGGTTATTCGCGTCTGCGAGGTGTGTAATATTCCCTATTTTATTCAGGGAGGCTCGGCAATCGGTGCGCTCTACAACAAGGGCATCGTTCCTTGGGACGACGATATCGATGTGGGTATGACGCGCGAGAACTATGAGCGTTTCTTGCGTGAGGCACCTGCTCATCTCTCACCCGAATATTTCTTGGAGTGGTTTGGCACCGAGCCAAATACGCCGTTCTACTTCGCTAAGGTTAAGCGCAATAATACTCTCTTTGTTGAGGAGATTTGGCGTCATATGGATATCCATCACGGCATCTTTGTCGACATCTTCCCGTATGACCGTATTCCCGATTGGTCGTGGCTCGAGAAGTTCCAGCGTTTCCAGGTTAAGTTCTGGGTTAACTGCTTTATGGGTAAGCAGGTGTGGCTGTGGAAGCATTGCGGCAAGTGCGAAATAGATGAGCCGCTGCCAAAGTCGTGGCTCGGTTGTGCTGCTATCCGTCTTGTCACATCGGTGATGTCTCGCAAGATGATTTACTGGTTTATGAACACCGTTATGGGGCACTGTAACTCGTGGAATACCAAGTATGTAAACATTGTGCGAATGCCGAAGGATCAGATTGCCAGGGCAGATATCGAGAATCCTGTAGAGATGGAGTTTGGCGGTATGATGGTCAAGGCGCCTCGCAATATCGAGACCTATCTGCGCCATCACTACCCGAATCTTCGCCCTGTTCTTCCCGAGGAGGAGCAGATAAATCACGCACCTTATAAATTATCATTCGACACCACTGAGGAGAATGAGCAATAAACTTCTGTCAATAATCGTTCCGGCCTACAATATGGAGGCCTACCTCGCGCAGTGCATCGAGTCGGTCGTGCCGAACTCGCCATTGCGTGATAGGGTAGAGGTCGTTGTGGTGAATGATGGCAGCAAAGATGAAACCTCGAACATAGCCCATCGCTATGCCGAGAAATATCCCGACATCGTACGTGTTATAGATAAGGAGAATGGCCACTATGGCTCGACCATAAATGCGGCGCTCGAGGTCGTACGAGGCGAATATGTGAAAATTCTCGATGCCGACGATATGTTCGATGTCAACTTGATGGATAGCTTCCTCGAGACTTTGTCTACGGGTGTCGATATGGTCATCACGCCATTTATCGAGGTCGGCAATAATTGTAAGCGCAAGATTGGCTACAATCTCTATTCCCGCAATCTCTACGAAGAGGGTAGAGCGTACGATATAGAGCAGATTTTTGCCGATGGTGCAATCCGCTTCTTTATGATGCACGGAGTCTGCTATCGCACTCAGATTTTGCTCGATATGGCCTATCGCCAGAGCGAGGGCGTCGCCTATACCGACCAGGAGTGGGTCTTCTATCCGCTCTTCAAGGTTAAGAGCGTGGCTTTTGCGGATATTCCTCTCTATCAGTATAATACGACCCGTGAAGGTCGCAGTATGGATGCTCAAACGCAGATTCGCAGCATCTCGCAACTCGTCTCTGTAACCGAGGCGTTGGCTCGCTATTTTGTGGCAAATCGAGAGGCTTTGTCCTCGCAGGTGAGAGAGGCGTTCTTGCGAAATAATGTGGCCGATAAGATGAAGATTGTCTATCGCAAATATCTGCTTGCGATGCCGAATCAGGTCTTCGCAATCTCCGATTTCGAGGCTGTTGACAACCGCCTGACAGCGCTGCTTGCCGAGTGCGAAATCGAGGCGTTGAAGGTGCCGGTGAATAACTTGCTAAAGGTCGATTTGTTAGCTTGTTGGCGCTCGAAGGGGCGTCGCCATAGCGCCTTTGTAAGGAACTTGCTATCGTGGGCAGATGAGACTATGGTGTGGGCTCATTCGATACTCTTTAGACGAAAATAGATAAATACAAATAGATATGAAAAGACTGATTTTACTCGTTGCAGTTGTAGCTTGCGCCTTTGGTGCGTCGGCTCAGAAGTTTAACTTTCACAAGAATTGTGTTGTAGCGCACCGTGGTGCGTGGAAGGAGGCGGGACTGCCGCAGAACTCTATCGCATCGTGGCGTGAGGCTGTGCGCTTGGGTTGCCACGGCTCGGAGTGTGATGTGCATATCACGGCTGATGACTCGCTCGTTGTTACCCACGACTTGACCCATCACGGCTTGAAAGTCAAGGAGTCGAAGTATGCCGAGCTGATGCAGTTCCCGTTGAAGAATGGCGAGAAGATGCCTACCTTCCGCGAGTATCTCACCGAGGTTATGAAGCAGAATCGCACCAAGCTGATTGTCGATGTGAAGACTATGATTTCGGACGAGTATTCGATCCGTCTTGGTCGCGAGATTATCCGCGTTATCAATGAGATGGGTGCTATGGAGTGGTGCGAGTTCCTTGGCTCGAATGTTGCGGCATTGCAAGATATTAAGGCGTTGACAGGTCGTCGTGTGGCTTACCTCGGTAAGTGGCGCCAGGAGCTTCCCGATATGTTCCCTGACGGCATTCGTGAGAATGGCTTTACTGCAGTAGATTTTCAGCATATTTTCTACTTTGCTCATCCCGAGATTATCAAGACCTTCAAGAAGCGTAAGGTGCATTTGAACGCTTGGACCGTCAATAAGGAGGAGGATATGGATTGGTTTATCAAGAAGAAGTTTGACTATATCACCACCGACTATCCGGCAAAACTCCTCAAAAAGGTAGGTTACAATAAATAACAAAACGGCTCCAATCGGAGCCGTTTTTGCTATTTGCGATATTCGATTGTGTATTCGGTTACCTCAATCGGAGTCATATCTTCCCAATAGACACTTAATTCGATGCGATTACCATTTGCGTCGTATTTATATTTGTAAATTCTGACCACCCACCTCGGTGGTAATGACGCAGGCTTCATTTTGTATCATAGACAAAATTATTCGATTTATGTTTGTGTTGCTCTCTATAAGTTGTAGGGGATACGCCAACAATTCTACAAAAGTATTTGCCAAAGCAGGACTGGGATGGGAAATTAAGTCGGTAGGCAATCTCCTTAACGCTGATATTTGACGATAATAGTTGGGAGATAGCATCTAATATAACCTGTTTCTCTATCCACCCCATTGCACTTTTGCCACTTGTTTCTTTAACTACTCTTGATAGGTGTTTGGCTGTGATATTTAGTTGCTGTGCATAATAACTCAACTCTCGATGTTTGGCATACTTCTGCTCAACTAATTTGATAAAGGCTGTTGTCAGTTCTTCATTTCGAGATAAAGTATTCTGATTTGACCCGTGCAAGAAATATCCTAAACCGAGGAAAAAGGCTTTTGTTAGCAGTTGCAAAATTTCTACACGATTCGGGTTGCTCTCAATTGGTATAAGGTTGCGACACATAGACAGGTAACTTTCGAATGCCTCTATTGCTCTCTCTTGCAGAACTATATTGGGAGATGAAGCGACTATATTGCTCAACGAAAAAGTATTACCTATACTTAAACTCTCAGTAAATTGCTCCGACATAATGATATATGTTGCCTGAAAATCGTCGCTCAAATCCATCATCTCTGTTATCTGTTCAGGCAATATAATCATCAAGTTGTGGCATTTCATATTATAGATTTTGGTATTTACTCGACCTTTGCCACTTCCCGATGTGCAATATACCGCAACTACCAAAGGATTACGATATGGGTAATTGGGAAGTATTGAGAATGATGGATTGTCTATAATGGCAAAGTGCTCATCAATAACATATGAAGAAGTGCTATTGTCGCTATTGATGAAATGATGTAATAGTTCTGATAGTGTTGTCATAATTTTCGCATTTATTGGAATAATGAGACATTTGCTCAACGAAGATATGTCAAAAAGATGTATTTATCAATGCTAATGCGAATATCACTCCAATTACTGCGTGTTTTCTCCCTTTATTAACCTTAAACTCTGCAATACCTTTGCAGTGTAGAAATATGTAAAACAATCAAATTTTATTTTATGACAAAGAAAATTACGAAAGCAACCGTTAAGGGTTATGCAGCAATTGAGAATGGAGTAGTTAAGGCTTATAATACTATCGAGGAAATCACAGTTAATAGTTTCAAAACTATAGAGAATGGTGTTGTAGGTGCATACAAAAAGATTGAATCATCAGCCGTAAATTTTGGCAATAGTTTGATTGAAGAGTATGATAAGTTAAAGCAGAAATAAAAGTTTTCAAGTTTATACCGTTTGCCACCTTCAATGGCAATCGCTTTCAATGCTTTATGTGACGATAGACCATCCTATTGAAGGGTGGTCTATCGTTATGAAGATATGTTTGTATTGAAGGAGGTTATTCCTCTTCTTCTGGTTCTTGGTCTCATTCGTGCTCGTCAATAAAAGAGTGGATGTAGTCCTCGCTGTCAGGCAGAGTGAGAAAAATAGAATGGAATGTATGGTGTAGGTGGGATTTGAAAAACGCCCGTAGAAGTGTGTGGAAACGGGGTAGGGGCATTTTTGGTGCAACTCTTTGGGCATAAAAAAACCTACAAGATTGATGCTCAAATCCTTGTAGGTTTTTTGAAGCGGAAAGAGAGGGATTCGAACCCCCGGTACAGTTGCCCGTACACCGCATTTCGAGTGCGGCCCGATCGACCACTCCGGCATCTTTCCAATGCGTTTTGCGGGTGCAAATGTACGAATTTATTTTTTAATTCCAACTATTTCGCGGCATATTTTACATTTTTTTTTGATTCGTGCTCTATATTTATCTTTTTTATAAATATAAGTATTATATTTGCATATACTAAATTTGGCTTTTTATTCGTTATATAAGAAAAAGAGTTGCGTTATGAGAAAAGTTTTAGCATTAGTCGTAGTGGTCGCACAGGTTGTGTTGATGTCGAGTTGCGCCGCAGCTTGGCAGAATGCCGCTTATACAGATGACCTCTATTCGATACATAACAAGATCGCAATTGCCAATCGTCAGAAGGCTGAGGCTGAGCTCGCAAAGGCGCAGTATGAGGCGCAACAGGCTCAGTATGAGGCGGCTTTGGCACGCTATAATGCCGAGGCTGCACAGCAGGGTATTGTTGTTAACGAGGGCGATGTAAATTATTACGACGCTGTATTGGCCGATAGCTACGACAGCGCTTATGCTCGTCGCTTGTATGCCTTCTCGTCGCCAACCTATCGCTTGCCGTCGTCGTACTACACTTGGCGCTACTCGGATGCATTCCACTACGCCTCGGCGTATGACCCTGCCTTCTACAATGTCGTAGTTGCGGGCGATATGGTATGGGTTGAGCCTAAGTATGTAACCTCGATGTTCGGCACTTGGGGCGCAACAGTTTTGCCAAGCTATAGCTGGTATTATGGTTGGGACTACTACCCATCATACTACTGGAACTATCCTTATAGATGGAGTGGATATTATGGTTGGGGTTACCCATATTACTGCGGAAGTTCGTACTATTGGAACCACTACTGCCACCACCACTATAACCATCATTACAACCATTATCATCACAACCACTACCGCCCTCACAGGCCTTCATACCATCGTCCGTCGAATAGCAGACCTCCGCATCACAACCAACCTCCTCACGCAGGTTCGGGTAGTGTAGGTAGCACAGGTCACAATCGTTATCAGCCTGGTATGGCCGTAGGTCGCAACCCTGGAGCATCGCAACCGGCAGATAGAGGTGGTAATACAAGACCTTCGCAGCCGGCAGGAGGCTCACAGCCAGCCTACCGTGGCGGCTCATCATCGTCGAGCAGTAGCAGCAGTATGCCGCTCTATCGTGTAGGTTCGTCGTCATCTCCAAGCAATCGCGGAGGTTCGACAACTCCAACAAATGGCTCGTCGAGCTATCGTGGTGGCTCAACATCAAGCAGCTCATCGAGCAGCAGCTCGTCTAGTAGTAGCGCACCAAGAACTAAGGTCGGAACATCGTTCTCATCGAGCCGAAGCTCATCGAGTAGCAGTTCTCCAAGTATGGGTCGCTCATCGAGCTATCGCAGTAGCTCGTCAAGCTCGTCAAGTTCATCGAGCTATCGTAGTAGTTCGTCGTCGAGCAGCAGCTACCGTAGCAGTGGCAGCAGCTATTCGGGCAGCTCGTCGCGTAGCTCATATAGTGGCGGTTCGCGCTCGAGCGGTGGCTCACATTCGGGCGGAGGAAACTCTCGTGGCAGATAGTAGTTTTACGATTTAATAGATTGTGCAATGAAGAGATTATTTGTAGCAATGGCAGCACTCGCCACATCGGTGTTGGGAGTGCAAGCGCAAAATACAACGGGATTGCTCCTCAATAGAGACATCATTCCGGCATCGACATTCGTCTCGCTCTCACAGCGTGAGTCGGCGGGCACAGCTCGCTCAATGGCGATGGGTGGAGCTTTCACCTCGCTCGGCGGCGATATGGCATCGTTTGGCTACAACCCTGCGGGCTTCGGTATGTATCAGCGCAACGAGATCTCGGTGTCGCTCGGCTTGGGCGTTTCTCGCGCATTGAACTACAACGCCTACAATAATGGCGCTAATAGTTCAACACGCTTCTCAATCAATAACTTTGGAGCATCGTTCCAGGTCTATGAGGGCACAGGCAAACTCACTGCGGTAAACTTCGCTTTCGGCTATAATAAGGTTGCTGACTACAATTACAATCTGTCGACTCAGAGTCTTCCTACCGTATCGTCGTTGGCTGATGCTTTCGCCGATATGGCAAATGGTGGCGGTTTGACAATCAATAGCGACAATAAGATTACCGATTCTCGTGGATACTATGACTACGAGATGAATCCGTACTATTGGGGCGCAGTCTTGGCTTATAAGTCGGGTTTGATTAACCGAGGCTCGAATGGCTGGTATCCGGATGAGATTGCAGGTGGCGCAGAGATGACGCAGTACACTTCGCTCAAGAGCCGCGGCTCGGCAGGTGAGTACTCGCTCGCATTTGGCTTCAACTTCAGCAATGTGGTCTACCTCGGTGCATCGCTCGACATTCAGAGCATTGAGCGCCGACAGACAATCTACTATACCGAGTATATCAACTATGGCGCGGGTGCTAAGCCTAACCCTTCGGAGTATCCTTATCAGTTGCGTGATTTCGACTTCAATCAGTCGATGTTGATTGATGGTACAGGTCTGGGCGCTAAGTTCGGTATTATTGTTCGCCCTGTAGAGGCGTTGCGCATCGGTTTTGCGGTGCATACACCGACCTACTATTCGGTGCTTTATCGCTACTCGGCAAACCTCTCTTCTAAGGCTTGGAGCGCAGCTGATGATCCATACGGATGGGCGTCAAGTAATGGCTTTGTCTATGCTGATGAGGAGACTCCGGTATTGTACGACAAGGGCGATTTCCGCTGGCGTTTTACCACTCCTACACGCCTCTTGGCAGGACTCTCGTGCACAATTGGTCAGTATGCTGTTATCTCGGCTGACTACGAGTATGACGCATATCGCGGCTTGAAGTTGAACTATGCGCCAACCGATCCGGGCTACGATAACTCACTCTTCCGCAATAGCTTGAAGGGTGTACACATTGTAAGAGCAGGTATCGAGGCTAAACCTGCACCGTGGCTTTCGTTGCGCGTGGGAGGTGGATATAAGACAGGTATCTTGCGTCCGAACTATGATTATGTAGCTCTCTCAGAGCCTATTGACGATACTTCGTGGTACGCATCTGCAGGTCTCGGCTTCCGCTTGGGAAAGGTTACTTCGATTGACCTCGCATACCAATATCGCAACACTCGCTACTCGGATTACTACGCATACTGCACTCAGCTTGGCGCTATACCAAATGCGAGTCCGCTCTATGGCTTGGATATTATGAAGCATAATATCGCGATGACATTCGCCTTCAGATTCTAAGAAATCTAAAAGGACACGGCAAAAAAATAGGGTTGCTCGATTACTCGGGCAACCCTATCTCTTTGGCATAGGTAGAACTACTTAACCGCAACTGCGTCAATCTCCACCTTTGCACCCATAGGCAATGCTGCAACCTCGTAGCACATACGAGCCGGCTTCTCGCCCTCGAAGTACTCAGCATATACAGCGTTCATAGCTGCGAAGTCCTTGATGCTGTCGAGCAATACGGTAGTCTTCACGATATCGCTGTACTCCATACCTGCCTCCTTGAGAATTGCGCCGAGGTTGTAGAGCGACTGACGAGTCTGCTCCTCGATAGTCTCAGGCATTGTGCCTGTCTCAGGGTTGATTGGGAGCTGTCCCGATACATAGAGTGTAGCCTCAGCCTCTACAGCATTACGTGCCTGTGAGTAAGGGCCTACTGCCTTTGGTGCGTTCTGTGCCGCAATAGTGATAATCTTTGTCATAGTTGTATAGAATTAAATAGTATTCGCTTTTTTTACTCTTTGCTTGCCAGGTATTCGCCTACGATAAGTGCTGCGTCGTAGACATACTCGGCGCAAGGACGCTTCTTGTAGTACTCCTCGGTGCGTGGCGATGGGGTGGGGTCATCCTTCGGGCGATCCAAGCCGAGCAACGAGCGACATACGATGTTGCCATTCTGCTGACGGAATTTCTCGGCAAACTCCTGCACGAGAGCATAGTTCTGCTTCTTGGCTGTGGCGTCGGTGGCTGTAGGGCAAGGCGAGATGAAACTTGCCACGAAGGCCATGCCACTGACTGCTCCGCACACCTCGCGAAGACGTCCGAGACCTCCACCAAACGATGCAGTTACAGTTGCGACCATCTGCTCGTCGAGTGGGGTGATGTCGGCATAGGCGAGTGCCACAGACTGCGCGCAGTTGTATCCCTCGTTGAAGAGGGCCTTGGCACGCTCTGCACGCTCTATAGGGTTGATTTTTACATCAGACATAGTCAAAATCGTTATATTTTGCGTAAAGGTAACAAATTTTTGCCTATAAAGTTCCAAAAACGGAGATAAAAAACTAAATTTGTGGGTAGAAATCTAAGATTATGGATATATCGCACAACGAAAATAGAATGGACTACGGCTCATTGATGAGCCGCCGTATTCGCCGTATATTATTGGTCTGCAACAGCTACGACAGCTATGCCCTTGAGGAGGATGGTCGTATCGATGCCCGCATTCAGCAGGAGTATAACGAGTTGAGCCTGAGTAATCCGCCGGCAATTTCGCGCGTGGAGACTCCGATGGAGGCGCTCGACCTTGTGCGTAAGGGCGAGTCGTTCGACCTTGTGATGACGATGTACAATGTCGGTACAATCGATGTCTTTACCTTTGCCGAGCAGATGAAGGAGTTGCAGCCATCGACTCCGATTGTTCTCTTGACCAACTCGACCAAGGAGATTCATCGCCGCATCAGCGAGCGTAAGACCACTGCGATTGATAAGATTTTCTGTTGGAATAACTCCACCGATTTGATTATCGCAATTATCAAGTTGTTGGAGGATTCGATGAATGCCGATCACGACATCTTGGAGGTGGGAGTACAGGCTATTTTGCTTGTCGAGGATTCGATTCGCTACTATTCGACCTATCTCCCTGCGCTCTATAAATTGGTGCTGCAGCAGAATATAGCCTCGGTTCGCGATGCGCTGAACGAGAATCAGCAGATTATGCGTAAGCGTGCCCGTCCGAAGGTGCTTATGGCTACGAACTACGACGATGCGGTAGCTATGTATAAGCGCTACAAACAACACTTGTTGGGTGTTATCTCCGATATCGGTTTCGTGCTCCACAAGAGCGATGACCCTTGTTTGGAAAAGCTCGATGCGGGAGTCGATTTGTGTAATCTCATCCGCAAGGATAACCCTGAGATGCCATTCTTGATGCAATCTTCGCAGGCTTCGATGCGCTCTGTGGCTGAGAAGCTGGGCGTAGGATTTGTGGTGAAGAATTCGAAAACTCTGCTCCACGAGCTGAGCGAGTATATTGCACGCGCTTGTGCATTTGGCGACTTCGTATTGATTGATCCCGATACCCACGCAGAGATTGCACGTGCGAAGGATTTGTATGGCTTGGAGCGATTGCTTCACACGGTTTCCGACGAAATTTTGCACCGTGTAGTCTCGACAACATATCTCTCGAAGTGGCTCTTTGCACGAGGAATCTTCTCGCTCGGACACTCGTTCCGTGCCTTGACAATGAATGAATTCTCGGACTTGGCCTCTGTGCGTAGCTTCCTCACCGATAGCATCCGCGACTACCGCATCAAGCAGGGCTTGGGCGTGGTGGCTCGCTTCTCGCCTGAGACCTATAACGATGCTATATGGTTTTCGAAACTGGGCAATGGCTCACTCGGAGGTAAGGCGCGAGGCTTGGCCTTTATGAACTATATTTTGCAGAAGTACAACCTCTACAACAAGTGGGAGGGTGTGCGTGTCTTGGTGCCGCGAACATTCGTGATTACGACCGAATATTTCGACCGCTTTATAGTCGAGAATGGTCTGCAGTATGTGATTAATGCCGATGTCAGCGATGCCGAGATTCTGTCGGAGTTCGTAGCGTCGGTCTTGCCGCAGGAGTTGACCGAAGCTTTGCGTGTATTCATCCGAAACGTCCGTAAGCCGTTGGCTATTCGTTCGTCGTCAAAGCTCGAAGATTCTTACTATCAGCCATTTGCGGGAATCTATTCGACCTATATGATCCCTCATGCCGAGAACGAAGATCAGCAGTTGCGACTCTTGTCGAAGGCGATTAAGAGTGTCTACGCCTCGGTCTATTTTGCATCGTCGCGTGCCTATATTACAGCCACAGCGAATGTGATTTCGGAGGAGAAGATGGCTATCGTTATCGAGGAGATTTGCGGCTCGGAGGATAAGGGCTACTACTTCCCAACTCTGTCGGGTGTAGCACGTTCGTTGAACTTCTACCCGATAGGCTATGAACGTGCCGAGGATGGTATCGCGAAGGTCGCATTCGGATTGGGTAAGGCGGTGGTTGACGGTGAGCAAGTGTTGCGCTTCTCGCCAAAATATCCGCAGAATATATTGCAGACGTCGGTGCCTGCACTCGCTATGCGCGATACCCAGCAGGTGATGTATGCGCTGAATCTCCAACCCGATAAGTTCAAGACCTCGTTGGATGATGCTATCAACCTCGAGAAGATAAAGATTGCCGACTGCGGTTCGTTCCGCAACATCAAGCACGTCGCATCGACTTGGGATATGCAGAATATGCGTATGACAGATTCGTCGTTGGTTGAGGGTATTAAGGTCATCACCTTTGCACATATATTAAAATATAATGTATTCCCATTGGCCGAAATCTTGGTCGAGTTGCTCGAAATTGCCGAGCGTGAGATGAAGTGCTGCGTGGAGATTGAGTTCGCCGCAAATTTGGATAGAGGAGATAAACTCAATATCTTCAATGTGTTGCAGATTCGCCCTATCGCCGACGGTGCTGCGGGTGCTGCGATAGATTGGTCGAAAATCGACACCTCGAACTCTATAATCTACTCGGAGAGTGCTCTTGGTACGGGTGCTGTGAATGATGTCTGCGATGTTGTCTATCTCCGTCAGGAGAATTTTAACCCTGCATCGACCGAGAAGATTGCCGAGGAGGTGACCCGTCTCAATGCGCAGATGCGCGAGGAGGGCAGAGGTTATGTCCTTGTTGGCTTTGGTCGTTGGGGCTCGAGCAATCCTTGGCTCGGAGTGCCTGTGAAGTGGAGCGATATCTCGGAGGCGAAGGTGATTGTGGAGTGCGGTTTGGATAACTTCCGTATTGAACCGAGCCAGGGTACTCACTTCTTCCAGAATCTGACTTCATTTGGCGTGGGCTACATCACGGTCAATCCGTATATTCAGGATGGTTCGCTCGACTTCGAGAGACTGGATGCGATGCCGGCTCAATATGAGAGTGAATTTGTGCGAGTCGTGCGATTCGAGAAACCACTCGAGATATGCATCGATGGAGTTGGTAACAAGGCGATTATTAAATAGAAATAGGGCAGACCGAAAAGTCTGCCCTATTTCTTTATAGCGCTTGTCGCTCTCTCTACTTCAAAGCCTTCAACTGCTCCTCGATAGCTGCAATCTTAGCCTCGGCGTCACGCTTCTTATTCTGCTCGTTCTCAACAACCTGAGCCGGAGCCGACGATACGAAACGCTCGTTCGAGAGCTTCTTCATTACGGTTGCGAGGAAGCCCTGCTGGTATGCCAAATCCTTCTCCAACTTCGCAATCTCAGCCTCACGGTCAATGTTGTCGCCCATAGGCACGAAGTACTGCGTAGTCTTAACGATGAAGGCCGCATCCATAGGATTCTTCTCGGTTACGAACGACACCTGAGCGATGTTTGCCATCTTCACGATTGCAGCCTCGAACTCTGCAGGGTAGTTCTCATCACGAACAACCTTCAACTCCAAAGCCTCCTTCTGTGGCAAGTTCTTCTGCTTGCGTACATTTCGTACAGCCGAAACAACCTCCTGAGCCAAAGCGAAGCGTGCGAGAGCCTGAGTGTCAGCCTCCACTGCCTTAGGCAATGCTGCTACGCAGATTGACTCGCCATCCTTGCGCTCTGCCAAGTCCTGCCAAATCTCCTCGGTGAGGAATGGCATAAATGGGTGTAAGAGAAGCATCAACTGCTCGAAGATCTGCTTTGTAGCTGCCATTGTTACAGCGTCGCAAGGCGAGCCGTAAGCCGGCTTAATCATCTCCAAGTACCAACCGCTGAAGTCGTCCCAGAAGAGCTTGTAAGCTACCATCAATGCCTCCGAGATACGGTAGTTCTTGAAGTTCTCCTCAATCTCGGCCAAAGCTGCATTGAAGCGGTTTGTGAACCAAGCAACAGCCTGCTGCGAGCACTCGCTCTGTGCGAGAGTCTCGTCTACCTGCCAGCCGTTGATAAGGCGGTATGCATTCCAAATCTTGTTACCAAAGTTACGTCCCTGCTCGCAGAGTGCGTTGTCGAACATCAAGTCGTTACCCGCTGAAGAGCAGAGCATCATAGCTACACGAACACCGTCAGCACCATACTCGGCAATCAAGTCGAGTGGATCAGGCGAGTTGCCCAACTGCTTCGACATCTTGCGACCAATCTTATCGCGTACGATACCAGTGAAGTATACATTTCCGAATGGCTTCTCGTTGCGGTACTCGTAACCTGCCATAATCATACGTGCTACCCAGAAGAAGATGATATCCGGACCTGTTACGAGGTCGTTGGTTGGATAGTAGTACTTAATCTGCTCGTTGTCAGGATTGCGGATACCGTCGAATACCGAGATAGGCCACAACCACGACGAGAACCAGGTGTCGAGAACGTCGTCGTCCTGACGCAAGTCTGCGAGGGTGAGCGTAGCGTCGCCTGCCTTCTCGCGTGCCAACTCCAACGCCTTCTCGGCGGTCTCGGCAACTACATAACCACCCTTTGGAAGGTAGTATGCAGGAATACGCTGAC
>JAZLCQ010000028.1:0-33379 GCA_045614285.1 Alistipes sp. | reverse complement strand
GTATCGGTCGTTTGGCTGTGTTTGCTATAAACCGCATCAACATCAAGAACAACGCCTCGCTATACTCGGTGTTGCTGCTTGCGTTTGTGTTCTTCTCGTTCTCGTTCACCACGCTGGTTTGGGGTAATGGTTATTTAGCGGTGTATATCACAGGCTTAGTTGTTGGAAATCACAAGATTGCACACCGAGGAAACCTGACTACATTCTTTGATGGTTTTACTTGGCTGGCGCAGATTGTTATGTTCCTTGTGATTGGTCTGTTGGTCAATACGCGCGAGCTGTTGCAACCCGAGGTGTTGTTGCTGGGTGGTGCTGTGGGAGCATTTATGATTCTTGTTGCACGCCCCGTGTCGGTATTTGCCGCACTTGCACCCTTCCGCCGCTTTTCGACCAAGGCTCGTTTATACATCTCGTGGGTAGGTCTGCGTGGTGCTGTGCCTATCATCTTCGCAACATATCCCATCGTGGAGGGTGTTGGCGGAGGCCGATTGATATTCAATGTGGTGTTTATGGGTACGCTCATATCGCTACTGGTGCAGGGTACTACCGTGAGTGGTATGGCCAACTGGCTGGGTCTTGCCTTCGAGGAGAAGGAGCCTTTGTTTAAGGTGGGTATCCCCGACTCGATAAAGAGTAACTTCTCGGAGATAGAGGTTACCGACTCGATGCTACGCGGAGGTAATACGCTGCGCGATATTGATATTCCCGACAAAACTTTGGTTGTGATGATTTCGCGCAACAATAACTACTTCGTGCCACGCGGAAATACCGAACTCGAAGTTGGCGACCGCCTGCTTGTGGTATCGGACCGCAACGAGCAAGAGTTACAAGAGATGTACAATGCTCTGGGTATTAAGGAGGTTATGCCACTTAGATAGAATTTAAAAGACGACCCCTACGGAGGTCGTCTTTTTTATGCAATACCAGAAGATTTACTCACTCTTCATAAGCTCATTGATTTTTGCGATAATGCCATCTGTTTCGCGCATAATCTTAAAGTACCGTTTAAGACCCATTGCACCACCCATCACGCCACCGACAGCTCCACCGATAAGGAACGGGGTTGCATCAGAATAGACCTGCAACGCATCGTAATAGAGGAAGAAGCACCACACCAACAGCGCTGGGATAGAATAGAAGTGCCAATAGCTGTATATCTTACGGAAGCGAATCAACTTCTGCATTACCTCCACCAGATTGCCGTGCGCAACATCTATGGGTCTTAGCGAGCAATGGGTATATATCGTAGCAAAGGTCGCCACACCCAAGAAGATAGCCGTACCAATGACAAAAGCAAGGCTAAATCCCATCTGATGAAACATTATTGTACACCACACAGTTGCAATGACACCAAACACCATTGAGATAGTACCCGCCGTATTGAGTTTGCCGATACCATTCTGCGCCGCCTCGCTGATAGCACGCTCCGAAGCAATTTTCTGATGTTGCAATTTATCCCTTAGTAGGGCTATCTGCTCGCGCAGCTCATCAAGTTCCATTCTCTCTCTTGTATCCATATTATTTCATTGCTTTAAGTTGTTCCTTGATTCTGTATAGGCGCACCGACACATTCTTCTCCGATATACCCACAATGGCTCCAATCTCCTCGTAGGACATATTTTCCAACCACAGCAGTATGATAGCTCTATCAAAGGGGCCGAGTCGGTTAATGCGTTCGTGCAACAATTTAATCTGCTTTGTGTCGCGGTCCGAGTCATTGTAGAGGTCAATATCCATCTCCAACGGCAACTTCGAGCGACGACGCTTAGAGCGGTCAATTGATATGCAGGTGTTGAGACTTATGCGCCACAGCCAAGTCTTCATACTACTGCGACCCTCAAACGAAGGCAGACTACGCCAAAGATTTATGAGAATCTCTTGATATAACTCCTCTACCTCGGCGTTATCTTTCGAAAACATATAGCAGACCATATATATGGTATCCTTATGCTCGCTTACTATTTTGGTAAATTGTTTTTCAAGTTTATCCATTTATCGGGGTCTTAATTTCGGTAGCCACATTCGTTTCGACCACCATTCACTATATTAGTCGCAAAACACCATTGTAAAACTACAAAATTTTCTGCAAAAATTCTATCTTTGTGGTATGTTACATCGTTTTGAGCAAAATATCGAGGGTATAGCTGCCCCCAAGCAGTTCACTTGGCCGTTTCATTATGTGCCACACACACTGTCGCGTATGGCAGCCGAGCAGTTGCAGCGTCACCTGCAACTCCACCCCGAGTGGGCAGATGAGATAGCTGCGGGCAAGATGTTCGGCGTGTTGGTTGTGCGTGACGGGGATGGAGAGCTGGGATTTCTGGCCGCCTTCTCGGGTAATCTGGCCGGCACAAACCGCCACCCCTACTTCGTGCCACCCGTATACGATATGTTGCAGCCCGATGACTTCTTCCGCCGTGAGGAGGCTGAGATCTCGGCCATAAACCGCAAGATAACCGCCAAAGAGCAGAGCGATGAGTACACCACAGCGCGCCAGCAGTTAGAATTAGCCAAGAATCAATCTGCCAACGAGTTATCAGCATTCAAAGCAGAACTTGCCAAGCGCAAGGAGCAGCGTCAGCTCCGCCGCAAGAATGGTGAAGACAACGCCACGCTCATTCTCGAAAGTCAGCGCGACAATGCCGACCTGCAACGCCTAAAACGCCATCTGCGCGAGGTGGTTGCATCGGCTCAGAGTGCCTACGATGCCCTGCAAGCCAATGTGAGAGAACTTAAAGAGGAGCGTCAGCGTCGCTCGGCAGCACTCCAAATGCAGCTCTTTGCGCAGTTCCGTATGCTCAACGCCCGTGGCGAGGTGAGGGATTTATGCGAACTCTTCGCCCCCACCGCCCAGCAGATACCGCCCGCAGGAGCGGGCGAGTGCGCCGCGCCCAAGTTGTTGCAGTACGCCTACCTGAATGATCTGCATCCCGTAGCTATGGGTGAGTTTTGGCAGGGAGCATCACCGCGTGGCGAGGTGCGCCACCACGGGGCATTCTATCCCGCGTGCGTGGGCAAGTGCAAACCAATACTCGAATGGATGATGCAGGGGCTTGATGTGGAGCCTAACCCGCTACTCGACATACACCCCGCAGAGCCTGAGATTATATGGGAGGACGAGTGGCTTGTGGCCATCAACAAACCCTGCGGAATGCTATCGGTCAAGGGTAAATCGGGTGTTAGAAGTGTAGAGGAGTGGGCACACGAGCGCTATCCCGAGGCCACAGGACCAATGATTGTCCACCGCTTGGACCAATCCACATCGGGCATTCTTCTCATTGCCAAAGACAAAGCCACACACGAGGCTATACAGCACCAGTTCATAACGCGTTCTGTTGAGAAGTATTACACGGCTCTGCTCGATGGTGTTGTGGAGCAATCTGTCGGCTGTATCGATCTTGCAATGAAGCTCGACTACGAAAACCGCCCGCGACAGATGGTCTGCTCGGATGGCAAGCGAGCCATAACCGAATACGAGGTGCTATCCATCGAGCAGGGCAAGACACGCATTCTATTCCACCCCATCACGGGTCGCACTCACCAATTGCGTCTGCACGCAGCCCATCCCCAGGGACTTAATACCCCGATTGTAGGTGACGACATATACGGTCACGAGTGCCACGCCGACCTATGCGATGGCCACCGTCTTTGCCTGCACGCCAGCGAGTTAGAGTTTACCCATCCCCACACACAAAAGAGAATTCGTCTTCATAGCAAACCAGAGTTTTAGAAAATATTTCGGCATAGAATTTGGAAAAATAAAATTAAGGCTATATATTTGCAGCACGAAATGGGGGATTAGCTCAGTTGGCTAGAGCGACTGCTTTGCACGCAGTAGGTCAACGGTTCGACTCCGTTATTCTCCACACAAGGCGACCAAGAGGTCGCCTTTTTTGTTTTCCATATTCTCCTTTGTTTTTTACGACCGAAGGGTCGTCTTTTTGTTTACTGTCGATTTTTTCCACACCGCGATATATTTTGGCACAGCGATTGCTCACCCAAGAGAAAGAATTATTCAAAAAACAGATTAAATATGAAAAAGATTCTACTCTCTATTTCTTTGATTCTTGCAGCGGTGGCCATCGTTGGTTGCTCTCAGCAGGCCAAGTGGGACCACCATCAGCGACAGGCTATGCGCGAAAATCTGCGCCAATATCGTGATATGATATATTTAGAGGATTTGACCGAGCCTGAGTTTATCATCTTCACTGACAGCGTCACGGGTAACATCGAGGAGGTATATCCCGTCTACGCCACCTTTATGCAGATTCCCAACCTCGACGACACAATCGATATGTTTATTATTACGACCATTGTCGAGGAACTGGACGAGGACGCCCACAATATGCGCCACATATTCCCCTACCGCTATCTTGTGAGTCAAGGCATACTGCCCGACAAACTCTCGCACGAGCAACAGCGCACATTCTACAAATGTCTTGCGCAGAAGGTAAACAACAACTTCGCCTCTACCGAGCAGTTTCTCAACGCTATCTTGGCCGACACGAGTGCCCTCTCGCAGATTTCGCAGATGCAGAGCCAGTGCGCCAACGAGTTGTTCAACTGGGTTATCGAGGTTGACGAGGTTATCACCACCGAATAGCAGCACCTGATTGTAATATTACCTTTTTCCTAACAGAAGGGCGACCCCTAAGGGCCGCCCTCATTTATTATATAAGTTGTATAACAAGAGCTATTTTGAGGCTGGTCGCAGGCCGAGAAAGCGCAGTTTGCTTGACGCAAATGAGCATTTCGAGGGCAAGCCATACGCCAAAAGAGCCTTGTTTGGCAACTTATTCCAAATAGTCCTTATTTACTATCACCCTCACACATCGCGGATGAATCTTAAACTCCAACGGTGTTCCACCCAGAAGCTCGCCATCTACCTCGACCATAATTTCGGGGGTTGACTCTATGCGTATATGACGACCACGATAGTGCTTAGTGTGGCCAATAGAATATATCTGACCATTAAAAAGTTTACGCAGGCGGAAGAGGATATGCCACCAATACATCGGACGGTAGAGCGTTATGTCGAACAAACCATCGTCGGCTATGGCCAACGGCAGCTGCTGTGTACCGCCTCCGTTGTACTTACCGATACCTATCGCTGCGCTGAACAGCAAGTCCTTGTGTACCAAATCACCATCAATCCACACCTTCACGCCCGTAGACTTGTAGCGGAAGAAACTCTTCACGCTACCCTGAGCATAGAGGTGTTTGCCACGGCGACCCTTAGCCTTGTAGTGCTCGTAAATCTTCGTTACGGTAGGGTCAAAGCCCGCACCCGCAACATTGGCCATATATCGTACCTGCGAATAGTGAGCCTCCTCGTAATGCACCTCGCCAATATCCTGCAACAGCGTATGCCCCTCCTTTACGGCGCGTATAGCCTCGGAATAGCGTGTCGGTATGCCATACATACGAATCCAGTCATTGCCTGTACCCACGGGGATAACGGCCACGGTAACATCCTCAACGGGGGCAGTCTGCTGAATGAACAGACCATTTACAACCTCGTGCAGAGTTCCATCTCCACCGATTACCATTATACGACGATAACCCTCATTCACGGCCTGCACCGTGAGTTCCGTTTCGTGGTGCTTATGTTGCGAGAAGACCAGCTCGTGAGCAATAGCGTTCTCGCGCAGGAGCTTGGTTATAAGCGGTAAATCGTCAAGCCCGCGACCGAAACCAGCCACGGGATTGACGATTACATACCAGATATTTTCTTTGCTATTTTGTAGCACTGTGTTACTTCTTAGGTGCGTTCTTCAAGGTGTGCAACAAGAAGTCGTAGAACTTCTCAACAGATGCAATCTCCACCTTCTCATCGGGAGAGTGAGGATAGCAGATTGTCGGACCGAACGAAATCATATCCAGGCCTGGATAGTTAGAGCCGATGATACCGCACTCCAAACCTGCGTGGATAGCCATAACTGCGGGACTCTTGCCATAGAGAGCCTCGTATGACGAGAGCATAGCCTTCAAGATAGGCGACTGCATATTGGGATTCCAACCATCGTAAGAACCCGAGAGCACAACATCGAAGCCACCCAACTCCAAAGCCGCCTTGATTGAGTTAGCCAACGCCTCCTTCTCAGAGCGGATAGACGAGCGAGCAAGGCACTGTACCTTCACTATGTTGCCATCAGACACCACGCGAGCCAAGTTATTTGAGGTCTGCACCAAGCCCTCCATCGACAACGACATCTTATACACACCATCGAAGCAAGCCATAATAGCGCGAATCAACTTGGGCGCTGCGCCCATAACATACTCAGGAGCCGCAGTCTCGGCAACAGCAATAGCGATAGAGTCCTCAACATCGGCAAACTCCACAACGAACTTCTGCTCGTACTCAGCCACGATGCTCTTCACCTGCTCTACATCAGCCTCATTAACCATCACAACAGCCGTAGCCTCGCGAGGGATAGCATTGCGCAAGCCACCACCATCAACCGATGCGAGCAACCACTCCTGCTCGGTGTGGAGCAACAAGCGGCACAAGAGACGGTTAGCGTTACCGCGCTGGAATCCAATCTGGATACCCGAGTGGCCACCCTTAAGACCCTTCACCTCGAGCCTCACTGCGCTCCAACCCTCTGGTGCAGCCTCTGCAGTGTACGGGAGAGTGATGTTTGCGTCGGTACCTCCTGCGCAACCAACGTACAACTCGCCCTCAGTCTCCGAGTCGAGGTTTAATAAGATATCGCCCTTGAGCAAGCCGCCCTTCAAGCCAAATGCGCCATCCATACCTGTCTCCTCGGTAGCAGTGAAGAGACCCTCGATAGCACCGTGCTCCAAGGTGTTGTCCTCCAATACTGCGAGAATGCAAGCTGCGCCAATACCGTTGTCAGCGCCGAGAGTTGTGCCATTTGCAGTTACCCACTCGCCATCGATATATGCCTCGATAGGGTCATTCTCAAAGTTGAAAACCTTGTCGTTGTTCTTCTGTGGCACCATATCCAAGTGAGCCTGAAGAACGATGCCCTTGCGACCCTCATAACCAGGTGTTGCTGGCTTTGCGATGTAGACATTGCAAGCCTCATCTACCGAGTACTCGAGGTTGTGAGCCTTTGCAAACTCAACAACATATTCGCGAATCTTCTCCTCGTGGTGTGATGGGTGAGGAATCTGGCAAATAGCCTTAAAATGTTTCCAAACCAATTCAGGTTTGAGCTGTTCCAAATTGTAGTTCATAGTTTTATAATTATTAGTTGTTATTTCGTTCTTTTGCCTCTCGTTTCTCGTCCGATTTATCAAATGCCTCGACGATGTGCTTTACGAGTTCGTGACGTACAATATCGCCCTTGTTGAACTCCACAAAGCCGATGCCCTTGATGCCCTTGACGGTCTGCATTGCACGTACCAAGCCGCTATCGCTCTTGTGTGGAAGGTCGACCTGCGTAACGTCGCCCGTAACGATAAACTTGGCGTTGCGACCCATACGGGTGAGGAACATCTTAATCTGCGATAGGGTGGTGTTCTGCGCCTCGTCGAGAATCACGAAGGCGTTGTCGAGTGTGCGACCACGCATATATGCAAGTGGCGCAATCTGCACCGTGCCATCCTCCATAAACTTCTGCAACTTTGCTGGCGGAATCATATCGTTGAGCGCGTCGTAGAGAGGCTGCAAGTATGGATCGAGCTTATCTTTCAAATCGCCCGGAAGGAATCCGAGTTTCTCGCCCGCCTCGACTGCAGGGCGTGTCAAGATTACACGTCGCACCTGCTTGTCGCGCAGTGCACGCACAGCGAGTGCGATAGCTGTATAGGTCTTTCCCGAGCCCGCAGGACCCGTAGCAAATATCAAATCGTTGTGGTCGTAGAGGTCGACCAATTTGCGCTGATTGTCGGTGCGAGCCTTGACGATTACGCCATTGTTGCCGTAGACGATAACCTCCTTGTCGCTCTTGTGGGCTTGCTCTGCCGCCTCGGCAAAGCCAACCGAGAAGGATTGCTCGACCACCTCCTTCGAGATGTGGCCATAGCGGTCGTAGTAGGCGATTAATCCCGCCATCTGACGCTCAAATCGCTCCACGTCGCCCTTGGCTCCGAGCACTTTGAGTGCCGAGCCTCGCGCTACAATCTTCAACTTGGGATGCATTGCAACAATCTGCTGCAGATAGCACTCCTTTGCTCCGTACAATTCGCGGGTGTCAACCCCCTCGATAAATATCTCTTTTCCTGTTGTTTCGGTCATAGCAACACTTTAGAATAAGAGACCGAAGCGCAACTGAACGCTGCGAGTGTGAGTGCGGAAGCGCTGAGCCTCAGACTGCTTTGTCTTGTCGAGAGTCCACAAGTACTCGTTCTCGCTTGCGATTTTGGTGAACTGGTCGGCGTAGCGTACATCGAGCATCAAGCACTTCGCGAACTTAACGCTGATACCTGCTGCGTAGGTCACCGATGGGAACAACTTGCCGAGCGGCATCTTCTTGATAGACATCTCATCGTTAGGATCAGCGAGCTGATATGTGAGGTTGTCCATCAATGTGAAGACAGGGCCGAAGTTGAAGCGGAACATAGCTGCACGGAACGAGAGCAACATAGGAATCTGCACGATGTCCGAAGTCGCCTTGGTCGAGAACTTGTTTGTGGCGTCATTAATCTTGAGCGTTGTGCGAGCATACGAAATCTCGGGCTGAATACCAAATGTCTTGCCGAGGTTGAGACGGAACTGCAATGCTGCACCATACGAATAGTGATTTGAGATATCTGCAGTGAAGACGTTACTTAATGGCTGAACATAGAACCAGTTGTAGCGTGCACCAACGCCCAAACCGAACTCTGTCGAGATGTTTGTGGTGTAGGTCTGCTGATTCTTAGCATAACTTGAGGTCTTCTTCTCCTTCTTCTCCTTGGCCGATACGGTAGGTGCGGTGGTCAATGTGAGAGCCACGAGAGCCACTGCAAAGAGTGCTTTTAACGAAAATTGCTTCATAGTAATCTTTGTTTCAATTTTAATAACTTCCCAAAAATAGTAATTATTTTTGAAAATACCTCCCATTGCGGTCGAAAATCTTATATTTTTATTCATAATAGCGCAAGTGAGCCTCTCTTCGATTTGTCTTTTCGGTAAAAATGGCTAATTTTGCTAAAAATTAACACCTTTTTACACTGTGAGTTCATTGCTTCAACGACACAACAAAGTGATATACGTCACCTTGCTTGCTATTATCGCAGCCTTGCTTCTTCTCGACTATCTGCCTGCAGCGAGGGTGGTGACTTCGTGCGTTACACCGCCGGTGGTACTTTTCCTCGGTTTGGCTTATGCTCTTTTGTGCGGAGCGGCCTATCCTAAATTTAATAAAACAGCCTCGAAAAAGCTGTTGCAATATGCCGTTGTCGGACTCGGTTTTGGTATGAATCTTCACGCCTCGTTGCAGTCGGGTAAGGAGGGTATGATTTTTACGATTGCATCGGTCGTCGGCACTATGATTATCGGTGTGCTCGTAGGCTATAAATTGCTCAAAGTAGACAAGTCTACAGCCTATCTTATCAGTTCAGGCACAGCCATTTGCGGTGGTAGCGCCATAGCAGCTGTAGGCCCGACCATCAAAGCCAAGGATGAGCAGATGTCGATAGCCCTTGCGACGGTATTTATCTTGAACGCAATAGCACTCTTTACCTTCCCTGTTTTGGGTCGTTGGCTGGGGTTGACGCAGCAAGAGTTTGGTATGTGGGCCGCTATTGCAATTCACGATACAAGTTCGGTGGTTGGTGCGGGTGCGGCATATGGCGAGGAGGCTCTCCAGGTTGCAACTACAATCAAGCTCACTCGTGCCTTGTGGATTATCCCATTGACGCTCGTCACTTCGCTCATCTTCCGCAGTGGTAGTAAAAAGATTTCGATACCGTGGTTTATCCTCTGTTTTGTTGTCGCAATTGTTATAAATACCTACCTTCTCGATAGCGTTCCAGCGGTAGGCAAGGTGGTGTCGGGCTTGGCTCGTAAGTTGCTGACTTTGACTATGTTCTTTATCGGCGCATCGCTCTCTAAAGATACGCTGAAAGCGGTTGGTGTGCGCCCGATGATTCAAGGCGTTTTGCTCTGGATTATCATCAGCATCGGCTCGCTTCTTTACATTCTTTATTGCTAATTTTTGTCCCTATGAAAAGGTTTTTGATTATGTCGATTTTTGCAGGTTTGTGCGCCATCTTTGGATGTAGCGCAAAGGGTTTTGTCTCGGTTGATGCCGATGAATTTGCACGTGAAATTGCTAAGCCGAAGGTGCAACTTGTCGATGTGAGAACAGCCGATGAGTATGCCGATGGACACATCCCGAATGCGGTGAATATCGATGTCCTCTCGTCGGATTTTGCGAAGAAGTTCTCGAAGCTCGACAAGAAGCATACCGTGGCTCTCTATTGTCGTAGTGGTCGTCGCAGTAAAAATGCTGCTGCACAAGCAGTTAAGATGGGTTATAAGGTTGTTGAACTCGACGGCGGTGTGCTCAGCTGGAGGGGTGGACTCGAGCGTTAGAACGAAAAATCTTACAACACCTTTGGTGTAGTAACGAAATTTTTGTACCTTTGCCCCGATTAAGACGAGAAATAAAGAACCAAAGATATGAGTTTAGTAGCAATAGTAGGACGCCCAAATGTGGGCAAAAGTACCCTTTTTAACCGCCTCGTAGGCAATCGTCAGGCGATTGTTGACTCGACGGCAGGTACTACTCGTGACCGCCACTACGGTAAGACCGACTGGTGTGGTCGTGAGTTCTCGATTATCGACACCGGTGGTTACACAGTAAATAGCGACGATATCTTCGAGGATGAGATTCGTAAGCAGGTGATGCTCGCCATCGAGGAGGCTGATGTTATCCTCTTTATGGTTGAGGTAGGCACAGGCGTTACCGACCTCGATATGATGATGGCTGAGGTGTTGCGTCGTGCAAAGAAGCGCACCATCTTGGTATGTAACAAGGTCGATAACTACGACTTGATCTACTCGTCGAACGACTTCTACTCGCTCGGTCTTGGCGATCCGTTCTGTATCTCGTCGATGTCGGGTAGTGGAACCGGCGACTTGATGGATGAGATTTTGAAGCACCTCCCTGAGGATTGTGCTGCTGAGGAGTTGGAGGATCTTCCACGTATCACCATCGTAGGTCGTCCGAATGTAGGTAAGTCGTCTATGACCAACGCATTGCTCGGTCGTGACCGTAATATTGTAACCAATATCGCAGGCACAACTCGTGATTCGATTCACACCCGCTACAACAAGTACGGTATGGACTTCTACTTGGTAGACACAGCCGGTATGCGTAAGAAGGGTAAGACCATGGAGGACTTGGAGTTCTACTCGGTTATGCGTTCGATTCGTGCTATCGAGGCGTCGGATGTTTGTGTCTTGATGCTCGACGCTCAGCAGGGTCTCGAGTCGCAGGATTTGAATATCCACAACCTCATCGTTCGTAACCGCAAGGGCTGCGTTATTGTGGTGAACAAGTGGGACTTGATCGAGAAGAGCAACAACACGATGAAGGAGTGGAAAGAGGCTCTCGAGAAGCGCCTTGCTCCGTTCAACGATATTCCAATCATCTTCACTTCGGCATTGAACAAGCAGCGTATCCTCGACGTGTTGCAGACTGCAATTCGCGTCTACGAGTCGCGCTCACGTCGTATTCCTACATCGGAGTTCAACGACTATATGTTGCCGATTATCGAGGAGACTCCGCCACCATCAACCAAGGGTAAGTATATCCGTATCAAGTATGCGATGCAGTTGCCTACGCCTACTCCGCAGTTTGTATTCTTCTGCAACCTGCCGCAGTATATCCGTGAGAGCTACCGTCGCTTCTTGGAGAACCACTTGCGTGAGCATTGGGACTTCTCGGGTGTGCCAATCCAAATCTATTTCCGTCAGAAGTAAAAACTTCATTAATTGTCAATTTATGAAAAAAATTTTCATACTTGCGTTGATGCTCGTTGCTGCGACATCGGCATTTGCGATTAAGATTACCTATGGTCCCTATGTTCAGGCGGTGACCAAGGAGAGTGTAACCATCGTATGGGCGACAGATAAGACTGCGATTTCGTGGGTGGAAACAGCTCCAAATGATAAGGTACACTTCTATGGCGAGGAGCGTCCGAAGTTCTTCCAGACAAAGCTCGGTCGCAAGGTGCCAACCAAGTTGCACTCGATTACGATTCCGAATCCAAACACCAATGGTGATGTGACATTCCGCTATCGTGCGTTCTCGCAGGAGATTACAAGCAACAAGGGTGGTAGGACAATGTATGGTCGTGTAGCTTCGACTCGTGTCTATGCCTACCGTCACATCTTTGTGAAGACGCTCGACTACAACAAGGAGTCGGTTGATTTCATTGTAATGAATGACCAGCACGGCAATGAGAGCGCTGTTCAGGTGCTCAACAAACGTGTAAATCGCAAAAAGACCGATGCAGTGCTCTTGTGCGGCGATATGGCATCGTCGGATTTGGAGAAGCAGAACGTAGCTGTTTTCCACAATATCTCGGGTCGTTGCGTCGACCTCAAGAGCAGCGAGACTCCGCTCCACGAGGTACCTTGTTTTATGGTGCGTGGCGTGAATGAGTCGGTGGGTAAGCTCGGTATGAACTTTATGAAGCACTTCCCGTCGAATACGGGTAAGCCATACTACACCGTTCGCTATGGCTCGACCTGCTTTATTGTTCTCGATTCGGGTTACGACCAGAAGGATAAGACAGCAGGTACCGACTTCGACTCTTATCGTAAGGAGCAGGCTGAGTGGCTCAGCAAGGCACTGAAGAGCGAGGAGGTTGCAACAGCCAAGTACAAGGTTGCCTTGATGCACATTCCGCCAATTGCGGGCGTGGCACCTGTTAGTAAGGACTTGAACTCACTCTTCGTTCCTATGTTGGAGGAGGCGGGTATTTCGCTTATGATATGCGGCTATACTCATACTACCCAGATGCACGAGGTGGGCAAGAAGTGCAAGTTCCCAATCCTCGAGAATGGCAGTGCAAGCTTGTTGAACATTCGTGCCGGCCAATCGTTGGAGGTTAAGGTTGAGGACTTCGAGGGTAACGTCTTAAATAGCTATACATTTTAATTAATAGCATATATAATATGGTGGGGGATACGGTGAGTGTCCTCCATTTTTTTTGTTCTAAATGGTGCAGAAAGTAATGAATTCGCGCTATACGCTATATAATTATAAGGAAAAGCATATAAAAAACGGTAATTTTTTCATTTATTTTTGAAATATTTAGAAAATCTTTTATATCTTTGCAACAGAATACTCGGGGCAGGGTGAAATTCCCTACCGGCGGTGATAGTCCGCGACTCCTCGAAAAAGGCTGTGTCACAACAGATTATGCCTCGACGAGGACTGAATCGGTGAAATTCCGATACCGACGGTTAGAGTCCGGATGGTAGAGTGATCAAGAGACTAATTGCTATATGCCGTTGGCTGTTAGCATTAGATTTTTGAGGTTCGCATTGTGCGTTATGAATTCTGTGTTCGGATTCTGCATTTTGCGCGGTCGATGTCCCGATGTTCGCTATGCAACATTTGGGATATTTTTTTTATGACTAACTTCAAAAAATATTGTCTAACCCTCTTGGCAATGGTGGTGGCGTTGAGTGCTGCGGCACAAGCGACTACAGCATCGTTGTATGGTTATGTCACCGACGGCAATGGAGAACCTCTTGTGGGTGCTACCGTTGTCGCTACACATATCCCTACCGAGACGGTCTATGGCACCACAACCGACATTAGCGGAGCCTATCGTTTGCAGGGCTTGCGTGTAGGTGCACCATACGCGATTGAGTTCTCGTATGTGGGCTATACCGACAAGGAGGTTAGCGATATTGCTCTTGCATTGGGCGAGAAGCGTCAGGTTAACGCCTCACTCACAGGTATTCAGGAGATTGCTGCTGTTGTGGTAAACGCACACGGCTTCAATGGTAGCAGAACAGGTTCGGGAGAGGCTTTCCATCGTGATATAATTGAGCGCACACCAACGGTGTCGCACTCTATTGATGATATAACCCGCCTTGCGCCGCAGGCTATGGTCTCGAAGGATGGCGGTATCTCGATTGCGGGAACAAACTCTCGCTACAACTCTTTCCAGATTGACGGTACGGCTTCGAACGATATGTATGGCTTGACCTCGACCGGTACAAACGGAGGTTTGGCTGGCGCAAACCCTATTCCGCTCGATGCAATCTCTAATATTCAGGTTGTTACAGCACCTTTCGATGTTCGTCAGGGAGGCTTCTCGGGTGGCGGTATCAATGCCATTACCAAGTCGGGTGCAAATGCCTTCTCGGGTACTGCGTACGCCTACTATAACGACCAGAACTTCTACGGTCGCAGTCCGCTCGACGGTTCGAAATTGGCTGCGCAGAAGACACAAATCTATGGCGTTTCGCTCGGTGGTGCCATCGTGAAGAATAAGCTCTTTTTCTTCCTCAATGGTGAGTTCGACGTCGACTCTTCTCCATCCTCTTACTATGTGGGTGATAACGGCTGTAATATCAGCGAAAAGGATGCTCAGGCTATTGCAGACCGTCTCTATGCCTTGACCGGCTATGATGGTGGCGGCTATGGTCAGCAGATATTGAAGAAGCGCACAGGCTCGTTGGTTGCCCGCCTCGATTGGAATATCTCGTCGCGCCACAATCTCACCTTGCGCTACAACTTCCTCAATGCCAAGAAGGATGAGTTCGTATCGAGTGCAACACTCCTCCGCTTCAATGGCGAGGGTTACACCTCGTTGGCTGATACCCACTCGTTGGTAGCAGAGTTGAACTCACGAATCTCAGATAAGGTATTTAATGAGGTTCGCGTGGGCTACACACGTGTACACGATGGTCGCGATGCTATGAGTGGCGAGCTCTATCCTTACATTGAGATTAAGAAGATGCGTGATGGCGACAACACTTCGGTCTATGTCGGTACCGACCCATACGCCATTATGAACGACTTGGTCCAGAATACAATCACTCTCACCGACAACTTCTCGTACTACGCCAAGTCGCATACCATAACCGTTGGTACACACAACGAGATTTTCAACTCGTCGTGCCTCTATATGGCTAATGCGTTGGGCTCATACACCTACGAGACTCTCGATGATTTCCTCAATGACAATGCTCGTAAGTATGTGCGCAACTACGCCGTTGGCAACCCTGTCACCAATATCACATCGGCTCAGTTTGGTTTCTATGTTCAGGATGAGTGGGCTCCGTCGTCGCGTTTCTCGATGACTTATGGTCTCCGTGCCGATATTCCAGTGGTGTTCGGTGTGCCGCCTACAAATGAGGCCTTCAATAGCTCGGAGATAGCTCAGAAATATGGCATAAAGACCAACCAGGTGCCAAGAGCATCGGTGCTCTTCTCTCCACGTATTGGCTTTCGCTGGCGCATTGCCGAGAGCGATGAGGCGTCAACACTCCTCCGTGGTGGTGCGGGTATCTTCTCTGGTCGTATTCCATTTGTATGGATTTCGAACTGCTTCTCGAATAGCGGTATGACCCAGCGTGGCTACACTCTCAAGAGCGACCTCGGACAGTCGGTGCCTAAGTTTGGCGAGGAGCCTTCAGGAACTGATGGTATGTCGTCGAATCCGATGTTGAACATCGTAGCGAAGGATTTCCGCTATCCTCAGGTGGCACGTGCTACACTCGCCCTCGAGCAGGAGTATAAGGGTTGGAAATTCACATTGGAGGGTATCTTCTCGAAGTCGATTAACGATTTGGCAGTCACAAACTTGACTGCGCAGAATAAGGGCGCAAAGCTCTATGCCGTAAATGCTGAGCTTGCAAATGAGGCGAATACTACAACTCTCTACGACAGCTCGTTGTCGAAGTCCTATTCGTCGATTTATCTCTTGTCGAATACCTCGAAGGGTTATGGCTACTCGGTGAGCGCATCGGTGGCTAAGAACTTCCCATTCGGACTCGATTTATATGCCGCTTACACCTTCTCGCACTCTTACTCGGTGATGGATGGCGTATCGGCGCAGGCTTTGAATACTTGGGGTAAGAACTACTCGTCGGATAGCAACGCTCAGCAGTTGAGCCATTCGTTGTTCGATGTGCCTCATAAGGTTACCGCATCATTGTCGTACGGTAAGCGCTATGCGAAAATCTTCGGAACAACCGTTTCGTTGCTCTATCAGGGCTATTCGGGTATGCGCTACTCGTTGACCTATGCGGGTAAGATTGACGCAAATAACGACACTCGCACAGGCAATACGACTATCTATGTGCCTACAGCGAGCGAGTTGGCTGCTATGCAGTTTGTGAGCGAGGCGGATAGAGCGGCTTATGGTGACTATATTGAGTCTACACCTGCGTTGCGTCGTTCGCGTGGTCAGTTCCTTGAGAGAAATGCTATGCAGACACCGTTTGAGCATCATCTCGATCTCCACATTGCGCAGGACTTCTACTTCTCGGAGAAGAGTTCTCGCAAGGTGCAGATTTCTCTCGATGTCATCAATCTTGGTTCGCTCTTCTCGAAGGAGTGGGGTGTAAGCTACTACACATCGAACTACTGCATTTCGCCGGTAGAGATTGTCAGCGTGGCGACAGATGAGAGTGGTAATCGCACACCAAAATATCGCTTTGTCGGAGGCTCAGTATCGAGCAACGACCTGCTTTCGCGTTGGCGTATGCAGTTGGGCGTTAGAGTGGTGTTTTAATTAAAGATAGATATAGATAAATAAATAACGTGGTGGTTAGGTAATGGTTATTTATGAGGAGAGGCGGAACCTGTAAAGGTTTCGCCTCTCTGTTTTGGCTTCCGAAATAGACTACAAGCTGATAGCCTCGGAAGGACAAACTCCTGCACATGCGCCACACTCGATGCACTTGTCAGCATCAATTACATAGATGTCACCGGCAGAAATAGCCTCAACCGGACACTCATCGATGCAAGTACCGCATGCGATACACGAATCTGAAATTTTGTAAGCCATAATGATAAAATTGTGTTAATTAACAGTGCGAAGTTAAACTTTTATTCTCAATTATCCAAAAAAATGTATCTTTGTGGTGCAGTTTTATCAAAAAGAAGCAAAAATGGAGCCATTATCGAGACCAATACGCCTCACTTTCCTCGGAACGGGCACCTCTCAAGGTGTTCCGATTATAGGTTGCGACTGCGCAGTTTGCTGTTCGCCCGATCCGCGTGATGCTCGTCTTCGCACCTCGGCTATGATTGAGGTTGGCGACAAGCGTTTCATTATCGATGCGGGCCCCGACTTCCGTCAGCAGATGTTGCGTGAGCGTGTAGCGCACGTTGCGGCGATTCTGCTCACCCACAAGCATAAGGATCATATCGGAGGTCTCGATGACGTGAGAGCGCTCAATTTCGTCGATTATCCGCCCATTATACACAAGGTTGAAATCTACGGCTCAAAGGATACCTGCGAGTGCGTGCGCAAGGATTTTGACTATGCATTTGCGACAAACCCTTACCGTGGCGTTCCTCAGATGGAGCTGCACGAGTTCGGTGATGAGCTATTCGAGATTGATGGGGTAGAGATAGTTCCGATTCGAGGCTCGCACTCTCGCTTTGAGGTTACAGGATTCCGCTTTGGAGGGCTCGCCTATCTCACCGATTTTAAGAGCATTAGCGAGGAGGAGATAGCGAAATTGGCGGGTGTTGAGGTGCTGGTAGTGAATGCCTTAAGATTTGAGGAGCACGACTCGCACTTCTCGGTGGATGATGCCCTGGAGTTAATCTCGAAGGTTACCCCTAAACGTGCCTATTTGACCCATATGTCGCACGATATCGGTCTTCATTGCGTAGCTAACCTCCGACTTCCTGATGGCGTCGAATTTGCCTACGATGGCCTTAAAATAGAGATTTAGAGTAAGAAGAGTGCCCGACTTGATATCGGGCACTCTTCTCTATTTGTCGACCTCGATGCTGACAATCGAAACCGAGTGTGAGACGGGTGCAATTTTGCGTAACATTGCCAAGCCGCCGCAATATTTGTCGGTCGTGAGCTGAACAGCATTTGAGACTTTGGTTTGGTCGTCAATGTGCTTACACTCAATGTTGTAGGCGATATTGAACGATAAGAACTGGCTGCGACCCTCGACCTTCTCGGTGTCGAGCTTGCCCTCCATCTTAATCTCCACGTTCAAGAGTTTCACTCGCTCCTTTTCGGTTATCGATTTTAGCGTCAATCCGGCGCATAGGGCGGTGGAGTAGAGTAGTAGCTCCTTGGGGTTTAATTTGTCGAGTTTGTAGCTCTCGCCAAGTACGAAATGACCGTCGTCGGCAGTGTGAATAGAAATAGATTGTTGCATATCTTTGTATTATTGGTTCAACCCAAAATCTACAAAAACTATGCAACAAAATATCGGTCGGATGCTTACTCTCCGAAGTATCTGTTCAAGAGGTATGCAAGTCGGTAACCTGCGTGGCGCAACTGAGTGTCAATCAAATCTTTCGATAGCTCTACGGTGTCGTCGCGCAATTCTTCTGAGCCGTCGTTCGGATTCCACTGATGGATTACATTTGTCAGTCGCATACACTCCTTTGCCCAATCGTGGTGATTGCCCTTGCAGGTGCGCTTAATCTTGCCCTTCGAGTAGGTGTCGAGTTGAGCAGCGAGCTGCGCAGGGGTAATCTCATTGCCGTAGATTGTTGTCGGCATTTTGTCGTAAAATCCGTGGAATGAGCCTAGCTTTTTGCCCTTGAAGTATATCTTGCCCTTATCGTCGCGACCACCGATGAGTTTGCAGTGCGAAGGACAGTGCATATCGCCCACAAAGTGGAGAATCATACGAATGTTATATACCACAGCCGAGTCCGACAACTCCTTGTAAATTGTGAGGTTGCGCTCAGCCAGGTCGAGTGCTCGCATTGTGTCGCCGTGCGCGATTTTTCTGTTCGGATCGTGACGGAACTTCGAGTCGTAATAGTATGAGTGCCAATCGTTTGAGTATGGCCACGGTGACTTGCGACGATTCTTGTCCATCCAAGTCGCATCCTTGGTGATGTCGTACGGAATGTACTTCGCCAAGTTCTCCTTGGTCTTCTCGGTTATGTGACGCTTAGCTATCTCGACCACGGTGCGATGACCGAGCCCTGCCCACGCCCAAGCCGATGATATGCCGAGCGATATGGCGACAATCAGCATCAATACAAAACGCTTCATAACTATATAATTTCGAACGCAATCTCCATCATATCGGTAAAGGTCTTCTCGCGCTGCTCGGCTGTAGTATCCTCGTGAGTTACGAGAGAGTCTGAAATGGTGCAGATGCAGAGCGCCTCGTTGCCACTGCGTGCAGCGTTCATATAGAGTGCCGAAGCCTCCATCTCAACTGCCAAAACGCCCATCTTCTGCCACTTCTTCCAAGCCTCAGGGTCGTCGTTGTAGAAGATCTCCGATGCGAGGATGTTTCCTACTGCGTAGTTCACTCCCATCGTCTTCGCCTTCTCGACTGCTGCGCTGAGCAACTCGTAGGTTGCAATCGGTGCGAATGTGCCCGGAAGGTTGTATTGTGCAGCGTAGTTTGAGTTGTCGCACGCGCCCTGAGCGATTACGATATCGCCCACGTGCAAGAATGGCTGGTATGCGCCGCACGATCCGGTGCGGATGATGCGCTTCACGCCATAGAAGTGGTAGAGCTCGAAGGTGTAGATGCTGATCGACGAAATGCCCATTCCGTGACCCATGACCGATACCTCCTTGCCCTTGTAAGTGCCAGTGTAACAATACATTCCACGCACCTCGTTAACCAATTTGGGATTCTCGAGATAGCGCTCTGCCATAAACTTGGCACGCAACGGATCGCCCGCCATAATTACGCGCTCGGCAATTTCGCCGTATTTAGCCCCAATATGAGGAGTTGGTGTCAAATCTGCCATAATCGTAGATTACTTTGTATAGAACTTATAAGTACATACGTGTGTGTAAACGTCGCCAGGGTTGAGTTCAACGCTTGGGAATGATGGCTGGTTAGGAGCGTCAGGGAAGCGCTGAGTCTCGAGTGCGATAGCTCCGCGGTAGAGTACAGGCTTGCCAAACTTTGTCACGCAGTTGCCATCGAAGAAGTTACCGCAGTAGAACTGCAATGCAATCTGGTCGGTGTAGACCTCCATACCGCGACCGCTCTTTGGTGAGTATACGTCGGCAACTTTCTGAATTGTACCGTCATCCTCACGGTCGATTACCCAGTTGTGGTCGTAGCCTGCGCCCATCTTGAGCTGTACGTGCTCATCGTTTACGCGCTCACCGATAGCGTGTGGCTCGCGGAAATCGAATGGGGTGCCCTCTACGTCCATAATCTCACCTGTAGGGATAAGTACCTCATTTACAGGAGTGATACCCTTACTGTTGATAGTCAATACGTGGTCGAGAATTGTGCCCTCGCCATCACCCTCGAGGTTGAAGAACGAGTGGTGCGAGATGTTAAATACGGTCTTAGCGTCGGTAGTTGCCGAGTAGAGCACTGTGAACTCGTTGTTCTCGCTCAAGAGATATGTCATCTCAATCGAACGATTTGCAGGGAAACCATCCTGACCATCAGGAAGAAGAGTGGTGAAGACAATCTCGTTCTCGGTGCACGACTTAACGTCCCAAACGATGCGATCAACGCCAAGTGTACCTCCGTGGAGAGTCTGGCCGTTGTTGTTCTGCGGAAGGGTGTACTCCTTGCCGTCGAGAGTGAACTTACCATTTGCGATACGGTTTGCAACTGGGCCTACAACGGCGCCAAAGTAGCGCTCACCGGTGTTGTTGATGTAGCGGTCGATGTTCTCGTAGCCAATCTCAACGTCGGCGTAGTTGCCGTCGCGGTCAGGTGCCCAGAGCGATACTACACGTGCGCCATAGTTGGTTACCTGCATCACGAGGTCGCCATTGCGAAGGGTGTAGAGTGCAACCTCCTTACCATCAACGGTTGTCTTGAAATCCTCAGCATTGAGGAGAGTTACTTTGTTCGAATTGTTGCTGCACGAAATTGTCAATGCGGCCAACAAAATTGCAAGAATAGTTCTCATATTTTTTATAGGTATTTATTAGTTGTCTAATGACAAAGGTAGTAAAAAAATGGAGAATTGTGCAAAAGTTTCATCTAAAATTATTATCTTCGCTCTCGTAAAACCCAAAAAATTCAGATAGAGATGGATGTCCGTATAGCCGAAGATTGGAAGGCGTTGCTTCAGGAGGAGTTTGATAAACCATATTTCGCCGAATTGGTCAAATTTGTGAAGGAGGAATACGCTTCAAAACAGGTCTTTCCGGCGGCTCGAAATATCTTTAGAGCGTTCGATAAATGCCCCCTTGATAAGTTGAAGGTCGTGATTATTGGTCAAGACCCGTATCACGGTGATGGTCAGGCAAATGGCTTGTGCTTTTCGGTCGACGACGGAGTCGATTTTCCACCTTCGTTACGCAATATTTTCAAGGAGGTTTCCGAGGATATCGGTAAGCCTGTTCCGATGAGTGGAAACCTCGATCGTTGGGCCGAGCAGGGAGTGCTTATGTTGAACGCAGTTTTGACCGTTCGAGCTCACGAGGCAGCCTCGCATTCGGGTCGCGGATGGGAGCAGTTTACCGACGCTGTTGTGCGCCAAATCGCCGAGAAAAAAGAGGGTGTTGTCTATATGCTTTGGGGTAGCTATGCGCAGAAGAAGGGTGCGATGGTCGACGCCACTCGCAACCTTGTGTTGAAGGCGGTTCATCCGTCACCTCTCTCTGTATACAGAGGATTTTTTGGCTCGCGTCATTTCTCGAAAGCAAACGCCTATCTTGCTGCTAATGGGAAGGTTGCGATAGAGTGGTAGTCGGTTGTTGAAAATATGTTGATTATTTCGCCCTAAAAAAGAGGTGAAAAATGTTGTCATTGTCGAAATAATTTGTAAATTTGCAAAACCAATTGGAATATAAAAGTCGTACGAAGATTTAGCGGTTTTTGTGCGCAGGTACCTAAAGGATTGAAAATATGCTGGTTAGAGAAGCGTACATCAAATTGATGTAGCTATTGGAGAGGATGTGTCGCCTTGCATTGCCGCAAGACGAGTATCTTTTTTGTCTTTTGCGCGCGTGTGTTACGTATATGCGAAAGGCGATGATGTGGAGGAGAAACGAAAACACGAAACAAACAATATAACAAACAAAATTTTTAACTAAACAATTTCAAAAAACTATTAGCGTGAAAAATTTTACTAAACTTTTGATGGCGGTAGTTCTGCTCGCAACTTACTCTTGCGTGCAAGATACAACCGAGGACTTGGCTCCGTCAGTATCGGGTCAGGTCAATGGAAGTGGTGAGGTCAAGACGCTGCAGGTGTCCCTTCCAAATCCTACTCGTACAGAGTTGGGTGACAAGGTCGATGGAAAGTACCCGGTATTTTGGAGTGAGGGTGATGTTCTCGCCGTTAACGGTGAGCCAACCACCAAGATCTCGATTAACGAGGGTAATAAGTCGATTGCAGTGTTCGATTTGCCTCTTGGCTCGACTATTCCGTACAACATCGTCTACCCATATCCGGGAGCAGATGTTGCAGTGAATAGCGAAAGTGGATTGTATCCGGTAGTGTTCGCTGTGAATCAGCAGCACACTGAGGGCTCATTTGCACAGGGCGCAGCGCCTATGTACACTTGGTCTGACGGTTTTACAGACATCCAGATGCACCACCTCACAACTGTTCTTCGATTCCCTGTTAAGGCTGCGGCTGGTACTACAGTGGATTTGAAGTATGTGTCGGTTTCGACTATCAAGGCCGAGCCTATCGCAGGTATCTTCGACGTCTATTGCGGAAGCCTTGACGAGACAGATCCTAGAAATGGCGCACTTACAGCTCGTGAGAGTGCAACTTCTACTGTGTTCTACAACTTCGAGAATGACAGCTTCAATCTCGATGAGAACGGCACAGTTCTTTACATCACTGTTCCTCACGGCTCGTACTCGGGCTTCGAGGTTAACTTCGTTGCTAACAACGGCGAGGTTTGTGCTAGAACTTTCAAGGGCTCTGAGGAGAACGCTCTCGTAGCAGGTAAGGTACGTGAGTTCCCACCGGTTGAGTTCTCGGCAGACAGCAAGATGATGCTTGTTGGCACCGATGCTGACATGTTGTCATTTGCTCAGATGGTTAAGGCTGGCACCTTCAATGCAACTTATGCAGGTGTTTTGCTCACAGCAGACATCGATATGACAGGTGTTGAGTTCGAGACTATCGAGGGCTATACTTTGGAGTTTGAGGGTCGCCACTACACTATTAAGGGCTTGACTAAGCCTCTCTTCGGTGAGAACGTGGTTGCTCAGATTTCGAATTTGAATGTTGAGGGTAACATTGTTGAGGAGACTAACGGTCACGTAGGTTTGATCGCTCGCTCTTTGGCAGTAGGCGGTAAGGTGTTCAACTGCTCGGTTGCAGGTTCGATCGAGTATAAGAACTCGGCTCTCGCCTTGAATGATAGCTTCGAGTTGGTGAATGTCGGTGGTGCTGTCGGTGGCGTTTACGGTGCTGTGGTATCAATCGTTAAGAGCAACGTAGACGTAACAGTTAGCGTTGCAGGTCCTGATGGCGACGTTCTCTGCAACCCTTGCTTCGGTGGCGTTGTAGGTTATGCTTGCGCAGCTGGCGAGACTCAGCCTGTAGTATCGGAGTGTACAAGCAACGGCGATGTTGTTTGGGATGACGCTTCGACTAACGCAAAGATTACTCCATTTATCGGTGGTGTTGCAGGTTATGTTTCAGCAGGTACATTTGCTGACAACGTTAATGCTGGTAACCTCGAGGTAAATGAGCCTATGCACGATTTGGATTGGGGTGGCGTTATCGGTGCTGCTTCGGTTTCGGTTGAGCGTTGTGTTAACAAGGGCTTGATGACCATCAACCACCAGGTAACAACTGCTAACATCGGTGGTGTTATCGGTAAGTTGGAGGCAAACCGCGACGCTGCAGTTAAGAATCAGCTCGTAGATTGCGAGAACAGCGGTAAGATCGCTTTGAATGATAACTTCAAGATTGTTACAAACGCACACGTTGGTGGTGTTGCTGCAGTTGTTGAGGCTAACACCGCTTTGGTATCAGGTTGTCACAACTCTGGTTCGATTACATACTCGGGTGAGTGTACTACTTTCGGTGCAACATCTGAGACTGGTAATAGCGTATTGCACCTCGGTGGTGTTGTCGGTACTTGTAGCTCGGATGAGGTTGCTAACTGTAGCAATAAGTCGACTGCAGTTATCGATGTACGCGGTACATTGTCTGGTAACTCGGTAGATAAGGGTGAAGGCGCTAAGGGCGTTACCGGTATCGCTGGTGTTATCGGTGCACGTTTGTGCGATGGTAAGGGTGTCACTACAAACTGCCAGAATGATGGTAACGTAACTACAGCTTACACATACTGCGGTAAGGGTCACATCTTGGCAGCAGGTTGTGTTGCGGTTGTTGATTCGAAGGAGGTTTCTTCTTGTAACAACACCGGTAAGGTATATGTAGAGACTACACTCGCAATGTCGAATAGCACTCCAACTGCAACTTCTTCGCAGAATACAGTTTATGTAGCAGCGATTGTAGGTGTTGTTAAGTCTCCTTGCGATGTCGTTCAGTGCGATAACAGCGGTAAGGTAGAGTATAATAATGGTAAAGTTCGTACAGCATACGTATCAGCGATTAACTCGTTGTGTAAGGCAGCCATCAATGTTGAGAACTGCTCGAACAGCGGTGATGTAATCGTTGGTGAGAATATTGAGTGTTACTACGTATACGCCGGCGGTGTGCTTGCAACTACTAAGTACATCTCTGACTTCGGTGGTACCTTCCCTTATGTTACTAATAAAGGTAACGTAGTTGTAAAGAGTAATGTTCTCACTCGTGCTCGTGTTGGTGGTATCTTCGGTGATTCGAATGGTGCTAACAAGAGCGATGATACCGTTCCAGGTGTACAGAACTTCGGTGCTGTAACCTTCTCTGGCCAGACTAAGGAGCTTTGTCTTGGTGGTTATGCTGGTGTATACACTGAGGGTAAGCACACAGTAGAGTTCGTTAACGCAAATACCGGTGTCATCACATTCGATGGCCGTGCTACAGATTGGGCACAGATTGGTGGATACGTTGGTACTGCTGAGTTGTCAGGTGCAACTACTAAGTTCAACGTAACTAACCGTGGTAACGTATTCGTTAAGGGTTACTCTCCTTCACTCTACGTTGGTGGTGCTGCAGGTCATATGACTCTCTCGGCAAATGGCTCGGTTCGCGGTTTGAAGAATGAGGGTAACGTTGAGATTCCTGATTTCGGTGAGACTTTGGATTTCCCTACTACTGCTCACTTGGGTGGTGTCATAGGCTATGCTTCATTCTCAGCTTCTACATCAGCTGGTGAGTCTGCAGATGAGCCTGCACGTTGCTTGGCAGAGTGTACAAATGATGGTCAGGTTAGCTACCACGCACTCGTTACAGATGGTGCTTACATCGGCGGTATCGTAGGTAAGGCAGCTAAGACACCTATATATAATTGTATTAATAACGGTAAGATTGTTTCGACCGGTAACGCGGGTAACCTCGTAAGCCGTCAGTTCGAGTCTAAGGATAAGGCTCTCATGTCGAAGCAGCTCCACAACCACGACCTCGCAATCGGTGGTGTCGTAGGTGAGACTGATATTAACGTATTGGCTTCGAGCAATACTGCGACTATCGAGCACACTTGTAATTCTAACCCACTCAAGATTGACCAGTGGGGTGAGGCTGCATCGTCGCGTTTCGATATCGGTGGCGTTGTAGGTCGTACATATGTTGGTGAGAGTGCAACTTCTACATATGCAATCACTCTTGCAGGTTTGACTAACGAGGAGACAGGTAAGATTACTATCTATGGCTCGCCTGAGTGTACAAAGCAGACAAGTTCACTTGACTGGACTTCGGATGCTAACCAGGAGGCGCAGTCAGCCGATATTGACGATCCGGATCGTACTAACCTCCGTCCATTCTACCGTATGAACTTGGCGGGTGTTGTAGGTCGTATCCACGATCACTCTACTAAGGATGTTAAGCACTTCTTGACCAACTGCCAGAACCGTGCAGAGGTTATCGTGCCAGATGCTCCTTATGCAAAGATGGTTAATATGGCAGGTGTGTTGGGCGATGTTTTGTCTACCCACACAACACTTACCAGCTGTACTAACTCTGGTAATATCAAGATTGACAATACAGGTTGGGGTACCAGCTTGTCAACTGCTGTTCGCTACTCGAGCTTCTATATCAATATGGCAGGTGTTGTTGCAAACTGCTTCGATTGCCGTGTTCGTTCGGCAGAGTACAAGAGCTCGTTGATTAAGAAGACTCTTACCTTCAATCAGTGTAGCAACTCTGGTAATATCTATTATGGTGAGAACCGAGCTTCGTTCAACCAGTGTGCTGGTGGTATTCTTGCGCAGGCTCTTAATATTGTTACAGGTCGTACAGGTACATCTTCGTGGTCAACAGCATCACTTCAGATTCCGTACACTAATTTGACCATCGATATGAACCAGTGTGAGAATAGAGGTAACATTACTTTCTACTCGAAGGCAGTGAGCCTTATCACAAGCTTCAATGGTACATCGTTCGCTGGAGGTATGGTTGGTAACTGTGGTCAGGCTAACAACTCTATGAACCATCAGTCTCGTTACGCTGCGATTTCTCTCAATATCACAGGCTGTAAGAACTATGGTGATATCCAGTTCGAGCGTAGCAATGGTAGCATGTCGCCAAATACAAGCATTAACTATAGCGCAGTTGGCGGTCTTGTTGGTTACTATTTCGGTAGTGTTGGTGTATCTGACCCTAATTTGATGCAGTACAATGGCGGTATTACTGTTGATACAGCTCATAGCATGGTAATCACTTCGGGTGAGAACCACGGTCGCGTATGGGGCTTCGCAGGTTATATCGGTGGTATCGTTGGTCGTGGTAACTGGTATGTTAAGATTACCGGTACTGAGAACGCTCCAACTATCAACACTGGTGATATCGTAGTAGCTCGTAACGAGTCGGCAGACGGTGCTGTTCGTCGTACAGGTTACGGTTCTAAGGTTATCTATGCTGGTGGTATCGCAGGTGCCCTTTGGGAGCAGTACACTGATACTCGTTTCATGGGTGTGAATACCGGTACTAACGAGGGTTGGCCAGCTTATACACTCGGTTCGCACTATGCTCGTGTTGAGTATGCAGTAAATAAGGGTGCTGTAGGTGCAACAAGTATCGCAGGTGGTATCGTAGGTGACTATCGTTCGTTCTATGCTCCAACCAAGGAGATTGCTCCAAGTCGTCGTAACTTGGGTGGTATCGAGAACTGTACTAACACTGGTGATATCTACGCATTGGAGGGTGCAACCTCACAGGTAGGTGCAATCATTGGCTCATACCGTACAATGACTATCACTGAGTACTCGTCATACAAGACTACTGAGACCGCTAAGGTTGCAGAGAAGTCATGGCCTGCAGGTGTATTTAATTGTACAATTGGTGGAACTATCCTCCGTGGTGCAAACCGTTACACTACTGCCGCAGCTGATAACTTCATGAATATCATCTACGGTGAGAACTGGAACTCAGACGAGTTCGTATCGCTTGTTGATGGCAAGGATTACGATGGTTGCGTTGTCTACACTGCTGAATCAGACTCTGAGGAGGGTGGTGAAGAGGAACCAATGACAGTAAGACGATAATAATTGATAATAAAAAATAATACAAATGTTAAAGATGAAATCAGCACTTAGCATTGTGGCAATATTCTCGCTTGCGTTGGTCTCTTGTATTCAACGCCTTCCTGAGGTAGAGATGCCAAATGTGGATAATGGTGCAATTACAATGGTTAAGGCAACCGTTAAGCCTCTCTCGATTGAGGGTCTGTCAGGTACCGGCAACTACAAGTGGGATAGCTCACTTCAGCTCGGTATCTACGGTACATCGGGTGGTGCTAACGAGTGCTATTCTCCAGTGAAGTCGACAATGGGAGGCAATGAGGCTTACTTCTATGGTAGCGCTGTTGCCGGCGACTTGACTATCTACTCGCCATACTCTGTAGAGGGTGGCCAGAGAGCTCTTGAGGGTCGTTTAGAGATCCCTGCAGTACAGCAGTACTATGCAGATCCATTCGACCAGATTATGTACAACTCGGCATTCCTCGGTACAACACAGACCGGCGAGGTTGAGTTCGACTACTACACAGGTTTGATCAAGATCCTTATCGAGTACGATATTGAGAATATCGCATCGGTAAATGTCTTGGTGGGTAACATCCACGAGGGTTACACCCCTCATATCGCAGGTGAGTTGTCAGTTATCGATTGCATGATTGATCCTGACAACAATCCACAGTCGAAGCTCACTATTAACGGTTTCGGCGAGGGTGTAAACTCGACAATCGCTAATCCGTTGGTTGTATGGGCAGCAGCTGCTCCGGGTATTTACGAGAACCTTGTGATTGAGATTACCAATAAGGATAACGTGACCATCGCAGCTCCTGTAGCTGGTCCATTCGAGGTTCAAAGCTGCGCAGTAGCTTCTAAGGTCTGCGTTGCGAAGAAGAACGACCACGATACCGGTATCGATGAGTTTATCCCTGAGGATGGTTCGTTTAATGAGTAGTAAATATGTTGAACAATAAAATCTATAGAATTATGAATAAGACCTATTTACTCTCAATATTTGCAGCCGTTTTGATGTTCTGCGGCTGTACACGAGTTGAAGTTATCAAAGTACAGGGCGAGGTTATCGCTACCAAGATGGTGCCTGTGACAGCTGGTGAGTTCCAGTTGCCTATCACCGTCAAGGGTGAGCCTAAGCTCGTATGGAGAGCACGTCCGGTTGACAGCTGGTTGCACGTTAGCGACGAGAACTGGAAGCAGAACGCATATGCTCTCACAGTTAACTATGACTCAAACGAGTCTTCGATGTATGTTCGCAACTTTGCACGTGTTGGCCACGTTGTGATTGAGACTTACGACGGTTTCGTTGCTGACACCGTAGTTGTTAAGCAGCGCGGTATCACTCCAAGCATGGCTTTGGAGAATACTACCGTTGAGGCTTCGGAGACAGAGTGTGAAGTTTTGTTTGACTCTAACCTTACTGATGCGTGCCGTCCAGGTATGCACATCTCGGTTGACGAGAATTGGGTAAAGAGTGTTGAGTATCTCGGTTGTGGAACACACCTCTTGGTGAAGTTCTCGGCTAACGCAGGCGAGGAGCGTCAGGCTACAATCAGCGTGTCGTTCACCGATGCTATCGGCGAGACAGTAAATGCAAGCTGCGTATTGACACAGAAGGCATTCACTGCACCTCAGCCAGAGCCAGAGCCGGCACCAGAACCTGAGACTCCGACCGAGCCAGAGACTCCTGCAGAGCCAGAGACTCCTGCAGAGCCTGAAACTCCGGCACAACCTAGTCCAGAACCTGAAAATGTGAAATAATGAAGAAGATACTTTACATACTTATGACGGCGTCACTCCTTGCTGTATCGTGTACCAAGGAGAAGTTGGTCTCGAAGGATCACGATATTGACGCAGAGGTTAAGGACCTCACTACTAAGATGGAAATGTCGGTGCTCTACTGCAACATCAACGATGTTGAGGACGTTACTTCACTCGACTTGCAGTCGGTGGGTGACTACCTCGCATCGAAGGAGGCAGATGTGGTTACACTCGTAGCTCCGGCTTCTGTTAACGGAACTAATTTCTCGTCTTGGCTCGCAGCTTATGCTGCAGAGAAGAACTTGAATGCATTGTCTGTTGTTAACCTCGACGGACGTCTCTGCATGGCAGCTCTCTTGCCTGTTGATATGGCAGTAGAGCAGATTGCTGTACCGCAGGGTCTCACATTCAGCAATGCAATTCTTCACTTTGTGGCTAACGACATCCACTTTGTGGTTACCGACTTGAAGGAGTCTCGTAATGCTATCCCATCGGATTGGGAGGATCAGATTGAGGCTATGACCACAAATAAGAAGGCTGCTCCAATCGTTTACGATCCGGACAATCTTGCGATTCGCAAGATCGAGGCAGAGGAGCTCGTAAAGCGTACAATGGAGTATGTTAACGAGAACGGTGTTCGCCCATATGAGCAGGATAAGAACTGGCTCTGGTGCATCGACATGAACGTAGCATCGAGCGTTGATATGAAGTATGGTAAGGAGTTCGCAATTAAGGATTGCTATGACTACGATGAGTGGACAGAGCCATTCTTTACAACCGTGACAGATTACTTCTCGGTAAGCGAGTATCTCCCGGCTACTGATCCATATTTCGCATTGAATGACGTAATGGTGAAGAATGGTGGCTTGGTAGACTGTGTTGCAGTACGTCGCGCAACATACACTCCATCGAGCGTATCACTCGATGGCAATCCTACCAAGGAGCGCAACAACTTCCTCTATTCGTCGAACGGATGCTGGAATATGTTTGAGGATCTCACACTCGATACTGCAGCTGCACTCGAGTTGGGCATTACTCATTATCCAATTATGGTAACACTTAAAAGTGAGGAATAGCAGATGAAACGCATATTAAACAGCGTAATTTACGCATCGTTCTGCATTGTTGCCCTGCTGTTCGCCCAAACAGCAATGGCGCAGAAGGGTCGTACGATAACAGGACAGGTGTTCGATAACACCGGTCAGCCAATGATTGGCGCAACTGTTGTCGTTGTCGGCAATACAAATGTCGGTACAACTACCGATACTCAGGGTAAGTATAAGATTAAGGCTTCGGCGGACGATCAGCTCTCGTTCTCGTTCCTCGGTTATCTCGAGGTTACCGAGCGCGTAGGTAATCGTACCAACATCAATATCGTGATGAATCCGGAGAACCGAACAATCGACGAGGTTGTCGTTATCGGTTATGGTACTCAGCAGAAGAGTGACTTGACCGGTGCTGTAACATCGGTGAATATGGAGGACTTGGCAAATACTGCTGCAGCTTCGGTTGATGAGGCGTTGCAGGGTCGTCTTGCCGGTGTCGAGATTATGACAACCGATGGTGAGCCTGGTTCAGCAGCTTCGATTCGAGTTCGTGGTTCACGTTCGCTCACAGCGTCGAATGACCCACTCATCGTTGTCGATGGTGTGATGGATGCAGTAGCAAGCTTCGCCGATATCGATCCAGCCGAGATCAAGAACGTGACTGTATTGAAGGATGCATCTTCGACCGCTATCTACGGATCGCGTGGTGCGAACGGTGTAATCCTCGTTACTACTCACGAGGCTCGCGCTAACAAGCTCAACGTAACATTCAAGGGTACATTCTCGTTGCAGGAGTTGCCACGTGAGTTGGATATGATGAATGCAGCTGAGTTTGCAAGCTATCGTAACGACTACTACACTAACAACAACTCTTCGTACCGTTTGTGGCAGAACTACAAGCCACGATATCCGAACCCATCAGCTTATGGTGAGGGTACCGACTGGGTTGACGTGATGACCCGCAAGGCATTCTCGCAGAAGTACTTCCTCTCGTTGGCCGGCGGTAGCAAGTCGACTAAGGTATACTTCTCGTTGGGTTACAACGATATCAACGGTATCGTAATCGATTCGGATCAGCAGCAGTTCTCGACCCGTTTGAAGATCGACCACAACGTATTTAAGTGGTTGAACCTCGGTGTTAACACTCAGTATTCGAAGCGTCATAACAACAAGAGTACAACCGCAATTTCTGGTACTGCAGTGCGTGCCGTTACCAACCTCAACCCATTGATGACTCCAACCGAGAGCTGGGATATGTTGGGTGACAACGGTACCAATGGTGGTTCGGTTTATGACTCTCCATATTTGAAGGCATTGAACCTCCAGAACTATGATGATCGTACTATCTTGACTATGACTCCGTATGTAGAGCTCGTATTGATGAAGGGCTTGAAGTTGAAGTCGCAGTTCTCGTATGTTCACACTAACGATTTGGGATTCTACTACTCGCCATCGACCATGCCAGTGGCAGAGCGTTATAGATATGGTGGTAGCGCAACTCGTAAGAACAACATCAAGATCAACATGTTGAGCGAGACAACTCTCTCATACAAGAAGACCTTTAAGAAGAAGCACAAGTTGGATGTTGTAGGTGCATTTACCGCACAGAACACAACTTGGAACAACTCTTCGCAGAGCGGTCGTGGTTATCTCGATGATAACGTAACTGCTTACAATATGGGTAGCTTGGTTGATAAGCGTTGCTTGACAATTTCGTCATCGGCTTCTGAGTTGCAGCGTTACTCAGTATTGGCTCGTGCTAACTATTCGTATGGTGGTCGTTACCACTTGACATTCACAGGTCGTGGTGATGCATCTTCGAACTTCGCAGAGGGTCACAAGTGGGCATTCTTCCCAGCTGCAGCGTTCAAGTGGACTGTAACAAATGAGAAGTTCATGAAGGGTACAAAGTCGTGGTTGTCTGACCTCTCGGTACGTGTCAGCGCAGGTCGTTCGGGTAACGATGCCGTTTCGACATACGTTTCGCAGATGGTACTCACCACAAACCAGAGCGGTTGGTTGTTTGGTGACTCGTATGAGGTATCTTACTACCCAACTCGTATCGACAACCCTAACTTGACTTGGGAGAAGACAGACTCGTTCAACGTAGGTCTCGACCTTTCGTTCTTGAAGGATAAGATTACCGTTTCGTTGGAGGGTTATATGTCTTACACTAAGGACTTGCTCTACACTATGCAGAATGCAACAGTAACCGGTTTCGGTTCGCGTTATGCAAACATCGGTAGCACCGAGAACAAGGGTGTTGAGCTTACCCTTACTTCACGTAACATTTCGCGTCGCAACTTCCAGTGGACAACCAACTTGACTGTTGCTCACAACTCGTCGAAGGTTACCGATATCGCAACTGCTTACGGTTACGTATCAACCTACTCGAGCGGTGGTTATATGATCTACGGTTACGCTGAGGGTTATCCGGCTAACTCGTTGTGGGGCTTCCAGTACGAGGGTGTATGGCACACTCAGGACGAGATCAACCAGAACAAGCAGACCAAGACCTATGTCAGCTCGACTAAGTCTCGCGGTTATGCTCGTTATGCCGATATCAACCACGATGGTGTATTGAATGACAAGGACCGTATCTACCTCGGTTCGGCTGACCCAATCATCTACGGAGGTTTCAACAACACATTCAAGATTGTGAAGAACTTGTCGTTGGGTGTATACTTCACATATAGCCTCGGTGGCCGTATGTACAACATTATGGAGTTTACCACAATGCGAGGTTCTGCAACATCTAACAAGGATCGTCGTATGTTGGGTGCTTGGCACGCAGGCCGTAACCCATTCTCGAATATCCCGGGTGCATATTTGACAGATAGCTTCGGTAGTGACTTGTTCATCTACGATGCATCGTACTTGCGTTTGCAGAATATCAACTTGAGCTACCGTTTCGACTTGAAGAAGAAGACTCGTTACTTGCGTGATATTT
>JAZLCQ010000027.1:0-71945 GCA_045614285.1 Alistipes sp. | reverse complement strand
GATACGATTACCGACATCGAGTAGTTGATGTAGGACTCCTTCATGTGGTCCTCGATATTGATCTTCTCAATACGACCCACAGGAGTTACATTTTTCTCTTCTTCAATCATAGTTTATCTATTTAGGTTTTTTTTGTATTGTTCTCGATTATAATACGCGCAAAAATAGCGATTATTCTTTGAATAATCAATTTTTACATCCAAAAAATAGCGATTTGACAAAAGATTTTTCGCTAAAATGCGATTTTTGCCCCTTTTTAGGCGATTTTCGCCACTTTAGCAATTCGCTTCGACGGGGTGTCGAAGCATTACATTAAAAATATAAGCGCTATAAAGCAGAATGGGAAGTGCCTAATTGTTGAGCTTCAGTTTTGCCCCCTCGGTCGAGATTGTGTCTTGTTCGGTGAGTTGGCGAATAGTCTCGATAATCAGCTCTTCGTTACCCTTGATTTGCGCAACAAGATCCTTTATAGTCATAGGTTGTGCGCTCAGGAGTTGAATGATTTGCTCCTTGAACGATGCTGTGTTCGCACTCTTCTCGCGTCGCTTGCGGGCAAGGCAGTTGTCGCACACTCCGCACGGCTCCGACATCCTATCGCAGAAGTATTGTTCGATAATGCGACTGCGACACTCCACCTCCTCATTGGCGTAGTGGAGTAGGTGGTTGAAGCGCTCGAGCATCAGCTTCTTGCGCTGCGAATAGGTCGAAGGTGCGATGTAGACATCTCGTGCCGGCAGACGCTCCTCATCGAGGAAGATGAGAGGGTCGTGGTTGGTCGGGATGTAGCGAATCGTATTGCTTCGCCAGAGTTTTTTCAAGAACTCGTGTACCTCCTCGTGGGTGTGGTGCGACTGTGTCGCAATCTCCATCTCGTCGATGGGTCTGAACTCGCTGAAGATGCCCGGATAGAGTCGCAAAATTGTGCGCAAAATCTCCTCCTCTTTCTCGTTGTTACGCACTTGATACAGCTCGTCGCGAGTGACCATAAACATCATTCGTGCCGGATGCTCGCAATCTTCCACAAGTGTCATATAACCATTGAGTTGCAAGAGTTTTACGACGTTATGAACTACGACTACAGGCTGCTTGATATGGCGGCAGAAATCGTAAATATTGAAGACGAACGACGCATCCTTTCCGTCGCCGATTGCAATGCCCAGGTAGGAGCACAATTCGTTGTAAATTGACTGTATGAGTTGAATCTCAGGGAACTCCTTCTCGAAGAGGTCGATTATGCGATTATTATCGTTCGAAGCCATCAAGATTACGGCGTAACTTCGCTCGCCATCACGACCTGCACGACCGGCCTCCTGATAGTATGATTCGAGCGAGTCGCTCATTGTGTAGTGAACAACAAAACGCACATCGCGTTTGTCGATTCCCATACCGAAGGCGTTGGTAGCCACCATTATACGAGTCTTGCCGCTGATCCACTCGTCTTGCCTTATCGAGCGCTCGGCATTGGGCAGTCCACCGTGGTAGAATGAGGCCGATTGTCCCTGCTCGATGAGGAAGTTTGCCACCTCCTCGGCCGTTTTTCGCATACGGACATAGACGATGCCGCAACCTGGAACGTTGTTCACGATGCGCATCAGCTGCTCCTCTTTGTCGTCGGTCTGTCGTACGGTGTAGGAGAGGTTTGGACGAAGGAACGATGTCTGCAAAATGTTTGGCTCGGCGAAGTTGAGCTGAGCCATAATATCCTTCGCTACGTGAGGCGTTGCGGAGGCTGTGAGTGCCAATACCGGAGTATCGGGAATCAGACGTCGCAACTCTTTGATTCGCAGATAGGAAGGGCGGAAGTCGTAGCCCCACTGCGAGATGCAGTGAGCCTCATCAACTGCCAAAAGCGATACGTTCATTCTGTCGACTCTCAGGCGGAACATCTCGCTCGCAAGACGCTCGGGTGCCACGTAGAGAAACTTGATGTCGCCATAGATGCAGTTGTCGAGCGCAATGTCGATTTGACGGTTCGAAAGACCCGAGTGAACTGCCACTGCGGGGATGCCTCGACGACGGAGCGCATCGACCTGATCCTTCATCAGTGCGATGAGCGGCGTTACAACAATGCACAACCCCTCACTTACGAGTGTCGGAAGTTGATAGATTATCGACTTTCCGCCACCCGTAGGCATAAGTACCAGCGTGTCGCGTCCTAAAAGGACGGACTCTATCGCCTCTTGCTGCATCGGGCGGAAAGAGTCGTAGTGCCAATACTCCTGTAGTGCATCGAGTAACTTCTGCTTCATAATTGCGAAGATAGTGTATTTTTTTGGAAAAACAGACCGTTTTGTCGGAAAATCTATATATATTTGTGGTATGATACTGCACGCCAACTGCAAAATAAATCTTGGACTCGATATTCTTCGTCGTCGTGAGGATGGTTTCCACGACCTCGAAACGGTGATGATTCCCGTTAAGGCGCTCTACGATGTCGTTGAGGTCGAGAAGGTTGAGGGTATTTCGAGCTTCGAGCAGAAGGGCTTGATTGTCGATTGCGACGCAGAGCTGAACCTCTGTATGAAGGCGTTGCGATTGATGCAGCGACTCTATGGCGTGGGTGAGTGTCGCATCTGCCTCGATAAGCGTGTGCCGTTTGGTGCGGGTTTGGGCGGAGGCTCGAGCGACGCTACGGTGGTGATTTTGGCTGTAAATGAGCTATATAACCTCGGTTTGAGCGAGGAGAGATTGGTGGAGATTGCTGCAATGATTGGCAGCGATACCGCCTTTTTTGTTCGTAACACCCCGCAACTATGTACGGGTCGAGGCGAGAAGATGGAGCCGATTGAGTTGCCGTTGCAAGGCAAATATCTCGCTGTTGCAAAGCCTGAGGAGGGAGTCTCGACCAAGGAGGCCTATTCGGGCGTGAGACCTGCTGTTCCGCAGGTGCGATTGGCAGAGGCGTTGACCTTGCCGATTGAGAAGTGGCAGGGTGTAGTGAAGAACGACTTCGAGCCCCATATCTTTGCCGCTCATCCAAAGATCGCAGAGTTGAAAAAGGCGATGCTCGATGCGGGTGCGATATATGCCTCGATGTCGGGGTCGGGCTCGGCCGTGTTCGGCATCTTCGATGGCGAGCCTCAAATAGACGTAGACGGGAATAACTACTTAAAAATAACACAATTATGAGAAAACTACTTCTTAGTGCAGTGATGGCTCTCTTCGCCGTTGTTGCATCGGCACAGGAGCTGAATGTCGGCTCTATCAATGTGCGACTCCTCGCCAAGGGCGACTACAAGCGTCACAATGGCTGGGATTTGCGTAAAGGTTATCTTTGCGATATGATTAATCACGAGGCATTCGACGTGTTCGGTGCGCAGGAGGTGAAGAAACCTCAGCTCGACGATATGTTGGCTGCATTGCCTGACTACCGCTATGTTGGTGTAGGTCGTGATGATGGTAAGGAGAAGGGTGAGTACAGCCCGGTATTCTACCGCAAGGATAAGTTTAAGTTGTTGAACAGCGGAACCTTCTGGTTGTCGGAGACTCCTGATCAGGTGTCGAAGGGCTGGGATGGTCAGTGCCGTCGTGTATGCTCGTGGGCATACTTGCAGCGCAAGAGCGATAAGACTTGCTTCTACTTCCTCTCGACACACCTCGACCACAAGGGTAAGGTGGCTAAGATGGAGGGTGCGAAGTTGATCGTGAAGTTCATCGAGGAGCAGTGCAAGGGCGAGAATATTATCATCGTGGGTGACTTCAACGTAACTCAGACCAGCGAGCCTTACAAGGTGTTTGCCGAGAGCGGAGTATTGAAGGATACTTACGATATCGCAAAGTATCGTTTCGCTCCAACCGGTACATTCAACGCATTCGATCCTCGTCGCTACACTGAGACTCGTATCGACCACATCTTCGTATCGAACGATATCACTGTTAGCCGCTATGGTGTCTTGACTTACCACTATTTCCGTAATATGATGGCTGATGAGCAGGATATGGGCTCGGCAGCTCCAAAGGAGATTAAGGGCGAGAATCGCGATGTTAAGTGCTTGACCGACCACTACACAGTGCAGTCGTTCATCACCCTCAAAAAGAGTACTAAAAAATCGAAAAAATAGCAGATATGAAGCGTATTATTATATGTATGTCGGCATTGGTGATGGCATTGTCGGTGTCGGCACAGGAGTTGAATGTAGGCTCGTTTAATATCCGTAATGGTCGTTCACTCCGTCCAGACGAGGAGGTGCCTACAAAGGGTGACTATAAGAATAATGATGGTTGGGATCACCGCAAGGTTGTGCTCTGCGATATGATTAATCTCGAGGCATTCGACGTGTTCGGTGCGCAGGAGGTTCGCAAGGGTCAGCTCGACGATATGTTGGCGATGTTGCCTGACTATGACTATATCGGCGTAGGTCGCGACAATGGCGACGACCGTGGCGAGTTCTCGCCTGTATTCTACCGCAAGGATGTGTTGGAGAAGTTGGACGGTGGTACCTTCTGGCTCTCGCCAACTCCGAATGTTCCTTCGAAGGGTTGGGATGCAAAGTATAACCGCATCTGCTCGTGGGGTGTTTTCCGCCACAAGGCATCGGGCAAGAAGATTTGCTTTATGAATGTTCACTTCGACCACCGTGGCGTTCAGGCACGTATTGAGGCATCGAAGCAGATTGCTGCCTATGTGAAGAAGAATTGTAAGGGTATGACCGTAGTGCTCTCGGGTGACTTCAACGTGACTCAGCACAGCGACAGCTACAAGACTTTGATTGATACCAAGGTGTTGAAGGATTCGCACGACTTGGCTAAGTATCGTTTCGAGCCAACCGGTACATTCAACAGCTTCAACCCTCGTCGCTACACCACCCATCGTATCGACCACCTCTTCGTATCGAAGGGCGTGAAGGTTAGCCGTTGGGGTGTTCTTACCTACCACTACTGGCGTACTCCAACCGCTGAGGAGGCTGCTGCAAATGCTGAGCAGTGGGAAAAGAAGAAGATCGAGAAGCGCGAGTTGAAGTGCATCTCTGACCACTATGCCATCCAGGCCTTCATCACATTGAAGTAATCATACTACCTATAATAAAGATATAGCCCGCAAACTTGCGGGCTATATCTTTTTATGGTATCCGACTTTTTGGACTACTTTGTGTACTTAGCCTTGATGTTGTCGGTTGCCTTCTTGAGCAACTCTGCAGGGCAGCACAATGTGATACGAACGTAGCGCTTACCCTCGGTACCGAAGATTCCACCAGGAGTGAGGAATACATCGCACTTCTCCATCACCTCGTCCGAGAAGTCGTAACCGTCACCCTCGAAGTCTGCAGGAATCTCAGCCCAGATGAACAAACCTGCCTGGTTTGGCTGGTAGGTACATCCGAGAGCATCCAACAACTCCATTCCCTGCTTCTCACGCTCGCGGTAGATGGCGTTCAACTCGGTGAACCACTCCTCGCCCAATGCGAGAGCAGTTTCAGCTGCAGCCTGAACAGGGTAGAACATACCCGAGTCCATATTCGACTTGAAGGTCAAAATCGAGTTAATCCACTCCTCCTTACCGATGATAACACCCACACGCCAGCCGGCCATCGAGTGACCCTTTGACAATGAGTTCATCTCCATAGCGACATCCTTAGCGCCCTCAATCGAGAGGATACTCATAGGCTTGTCGTTGTTGCGGATGAATGAGTAAGGGTTGTCGTGAATAACCAAGATGTTGTGCTTGCGACCGAATGCGATAATCTCCTCGAACAACTCGCGAGTTGGAGTCTGACCTGTAGGCATACCAGGGAAGTTCGCAAACATAATCTTCACGCCCTCTACGCCTGCAGCCTCGATAGCTGCGAAGTCAGGCTTGAAGCCATTCTCCTTGTTGAGCGAGTATGGGAGCATCACACCGCCGGTCATCGAAACTGCCGACTTGTAAGCTGCGTAACCAGGGTTTGGTACGAGTACCTTATCGCCAGGGTTGATGAAGGTCTGACAGATGTGCATGATTCCCTCCTTCGAGCCGATGAGCGGCAATACCTCGGTGTTGTAGTCAACCTCTACGCCATACCACTTGCCGTACCAATCAGCGAAAGCCTTACGCAATACAGGCTCACCCTTGAATGACATATACTTGTGAACATCAGGGCGGAGAGCCTCCTTCGAGAGACGCTCGATAACCGATGGATGTGGCGGGAGATCAGGACTACCCATAGCCAACTTAATAATCTGACGACCTGTTGTCGCCTCAATCTCTGCAATCTCGCGAAGACGGCGCGAGAAGTAGTACTCGCCTGTACCGTCCATACGATGTGCACGCTCGATAGTAACTTTGCTCATAGTTTTTATAATAGTTATAATTTGTTTTCGAATGCGCAAAGATAGAAAAATTTAATTAGAAATTAAAAAATCGCAATTATTTATCAACCATCAAGTCTCAAATCTCAATTATATTTTATTACCTTTGCCCCGCGATTCGAGAGTTAGAAGTATGGAATTTATCGAACAATTTGTTTTTGGAGAGGGTATTGCACACTCGATATTTGTTTTGGCAGTGGTGATTGCCATCGGTACTTTATTGGCTAAAGTCAAGATTGGAGGCATCTCGCTGGGTGCTACCTGGGTCTTGTTTGCGGGTATCGTTGCAAGCCATTTCGGTATGAATCTCCACGCCGATACGCTCAACTTTGTGCGCGACTTCGGTTTGACTCTCTTTGTCTTTTCGATAGGTTTGCAGATTGGTCCGTCGTTCTTCTCGTCGTTGCGCCAGGGTGGTTTGCGCCAGATGTGGCTCTCGATTTTGACAATGTTGCTCGGTGGAGTAGTGGCCTATCTGCTCTTCCTTGTGACCGATACCGAGTTACAAACTATGGTCGGTGTGATGGATGGTGCAGTGGCAAATACCCCAGCTATGGGTGCTACGCAGCAGGCCTATCTCGATATGAAGGGCGTAGATGATAACTCCATTCCGATGGGTTTTGCTGTTGCTTATCCTATCGGCGTTGTGGCGGTAATTATTGCGTTTATGATTCTGCGCAAGGTACTGCGTATCGATATCGAGAAGGAGCGCATCGAGGCAGAAAAACGATTGGGAGGCAACAAGTTCGCTGCAAAGTTCTCAATCGAGGTTATAAATCAGCAGATAGATGGCAAGAGCGTAGGCGAGATTCGTCAAATCATTGCTCGTCAGTTTGTTATTTCGCGTATTTCGCACGATGGCAATAAGGCGTTTATCGCCGATGCTACGAGTACGGTGCACTGCGGCGACAAGATTTTTGTCGTTAGTAGCGTGGAGGATAAGGAGGTTCTCCTCGCCTTCCTCGGTCGCGAAATTGAGATGCTCGAGGAGGAGTGGGGTGAGTTCGAGGGACAACTCGTATCGCGACGAATAGTGGTTACTCAGCCGGAAATCAACGGTAAGCGCTTTGTCGACTTGCGCTTGCGTACAAAATATGGTATCAACATCACCCGCGTAAACCGTGCCGGCGTGGATATCATTCCGCACCAGGGTATGGAGTTGCAGCTCGGCGATAAGGTGATGGTTGTAGGCTCGGAGGAGGCTATTAACGAGGTCTCGAAGTTGCTCGGTAACTCGCTCAAGAAGTTGCATGAGCCGCACATTTTCACACTCTTCCTGGGTATTGCTCTCGGCGTGTTGGTCGGCTCGATTCCGCTTATCGATGCGCCTCAGCCGATTAAGCTTGGATTGGCTGCGGGCCCAATGCTTATGGCGATTCTTATCGGCCGCTTCGGTACGCATTGGCACCTTATCACATATACCACTCTCAGCGCTAACCTTATGCTCCGTGAGGTGGGCTTGGCAATGTTCCTCGCCTCGGTTGGTCTTGCCTCGGGTAATGGCTTTGTCAGCGCAGTGGTTAATGGTGGATATATCTGGTTGTTGTACGCCTTGATCATCGCAGTGGTGCCGCTTCTCTTGGTGGGTGTTTATGCTCGCTTGCGCTATAAAACAGACTTCTTCACGATTATGGGTATGCTCTCGGGCAGTATGACCAATCCGATTGCGTTGAACTACGCTAACTCGTTGGCAGGTAGCGATATGCCCGCAATCAGCTACGCTACGGTATATCCATTAGCGATGTTCCTGCGTGTGGTAATCGCGCAGTTGATGATTCTCTTCTTGTTGTAGGATTATTTCACCTCGTAGTCGAGCAACTCGGCACCATTGAGCGACACTGAAACGTGGTCGCCAATCTGCGGTGTTATAGGCTCGGTAGCGGCGATGTAGACGATGTCGCCCATCTTCAATGTGAGCAACTCCGAAGCCTTAACGAGTGCCTTGTCGAGCGAGATCTTTATCTCGTTGAGGCTGGTGCTGCACTCGTGCTCGCCAATTTTGACGTTGAGCACGCCCTCGCCTACTGCATCGGGCGAAACCGACTCGGGTGATAGGGCGATAGACTTATCGAAGCAGTATGCCTCGTCACAAGGGCGGCCGAGGGCGCAATTACGCTCTATAATATCCTGTGCAACAAATGCTGTCGCCACACCCACTGCGTCGTAACAACGTGAAGCAAACTTCTCGTTCATACACTTTGCCAAGCGTGTGACGCGCAACATATAACCCACTGTGCACTGCATATTGCTCGAGAAGGTCGGCATATAGAAGTTGTCGTTATTGCGCAAAACCGATGAGTCCGAACGCTCGGTCATCCATACGTCGTCGCCACTCTGGAGGGCGTTATATATACATACTATCTTCATCTATCTCAATGATTTAACTATGTCTTGGGCTACGCGATGGCTCGAGCCTTCACCACCCATCATATCTTGTAACTCTGCGAAGTCGGCAACCATCTTTGCACGCTTGGAGCCTCCCTCCAATATCGCACGCAACTCTGCGCTTACCGCCTCGACGTCTATTTTGTTCACCACAATTTCGCGCACACACTCACGGTTGAGGTTGATGTTTACGAGCGAAATATAAGGAATCTTTAGCACGATTGGTCTAAGCCACTCGTAGAGCTTTGGCACGTGGTACATCACGATCTCGGGCGTACCGATAAGCGCTGTTTCGAGTGTCGCTGTACCCGAGGTTACAATTGCCGCCTCGGCATAAAAGAGAGTGTCGTAGGTCTTGTCACAGACGAACTTTACCGATGTGCCCGACAATATTTTGTCGTACATCTCGCGCTCAATCCACGGCACTGCAGCGACCACAAATTGGTAGTTCGGGAAGTTTTTAGAGATAGCCACCATATCGGCGAGGTTATCCTTAATTTCGGAGCGTCGACTGCCAGCCAGGAGTGCCACTATTGGTCGCTCGTCGAGACCACCTTCGCGCAAGAACTCCTCGCGTGACGGCATCTGCGCCTTGTACTGCGCTATAGAGTCGCAGAGCGGATTACCGCAGAAAACGGGCTCGATGCCCTTCGAACGGAAATACTCGGTCTCGAATGGGAATATGGTGTAGAGCCTATCGACATACTTGCGAATCTCCTTCACGCGCCACTCCTTCCACGCCCACACCTTTGGTGCGATGTAGTAGTAGACTTTTATTCCTCGCTCCTTAGCCCACTTTGCGATGCGCATATTGAAGCTCGGATAGTCGATAAGTATCACTACGTCAGGCTGGTATGTCTCGATGTCGCGCTTGCACTCGTCAATCTGTCCGAAGATGGTTTTCAAGTTACGCAACACCTGTGCGATGCCGAAAAATGAGGTCTCGCGATAGTGCTTTGCCAAGTTCTCGGCACCGCCTACCTCCGCCATTTTATCGCCACCCCAGAAACGGAACTGTGCCTCGCAATCCTCTGCCTGCAATCCACGCATCAGATTACTACCGTGCAAATCCCCCGACGGCTCACCGACTATTATATAATATTTCATATTAAGCTTTTACTCTAAAAGGTCTGGTCTGAGCAGCTTGGTGCGCTCGTAGGCCTGCTCGTCTTGCCACTTCGAAATCTCGGCAAAGTTGCCCGAGAGCAATACATCGGGTACCTTCCAGCCGTTAAACTCTGCTGGGCGTGTGTATACGGGTGGTGCGAGGAGGTCATCCTGGAAGCAGTCGGTCAGGGCCGATGCCTCGTCGCCAATAGCTCCCGGCAAAAGACGTACCACCGAGTCGGTGATAATCGCAGCTGCGAGCTCACCTCCGGTCAATACGTAGTCGCCAACCGAAATCTCGCGAGTGATAAGGTGCTCACGGATGCGGTAGTCGATGCCCTTGTAGTGGCCGCAGAGGATGATGATGTTCTCGAGTGTCGATAGTCGGTTTGCCTCGTGCTGATCGTAACGAATGCCATCGGGCGAGGTGAAGATAATCTCGTCGTAGTGGCGCTCACTCTTCAACTTCTCGATGCAACGGAACACCGGCTCAATCTTCATCACCATACCGGCCTCACCACCAAATGGGTAGTCGTCGACCTTGCGGTGCTTATCCTCCGAGTAGTCGCGGATGTTGTGGATGTGAATCTCGGCAAAACCTCCCTCCTGAGCACGCTTCAAGATCGACTCATTGAGAGGCGATACGAGCAACTCGGGCACAACTGTCAATATATCTATACGCATACAGCTTCTTATTTCTAGTTCAAATTTACCTCATTGTTAAGCACCTCTACAACGAAAGGATTGTACATCGACTCGTGGCCGATATTGCTCTTATCGCCGTGGCCTGGGTAGATGGTTACCTCGTCGCCAAGTGGCAAAATCTGCTTCAAAATCGAACGCATAATTGTAGGGTAGTCACCACCTGGAAGGTCGGTGCGACCGATGCTCTCGCGGAAGAGGGTGTCGCCCGTGAAGAGTGACTTCGACGCCTCGTGGTAGAGCGAAACGCAACCCGGAGTGTGTCCCGGAGTCGGAATCACTCGCAAGGTAGTGTTGCCAAAGTTAATCTCCTCGGTCTCGGCCAAGTCGATATCAATGGTTGCAGGCAAGGCGCCTACCTCGATGCCGAACATTGCGCCATTCGACGAGCCTGCTGTAAGGATAAACTCGTCAGCCTTCGATGCGGCGAACTTTGCGCCGTAGGTCTCACGCACAAACTCAACGCCGAGGATGTGGTCGAAGTGGCAGTGGGTATTTACCGCCAACACAGGGTTCAAGCCCTGCTCGGCAATAAACTCAGCCAAGACCTTGTCCTCACGTGCCGAGAGGTTTCCAGCATCTACGATGATGCATTCCTTGGTCTCATCCCACACGATGTATGTATTCTCCTGAATCGGATTAAAAACAAATTTTACTACCTGCATATCTTATCTAATTCTTAATTTTTTAACTCTAAATTCCTGCGATTTTCTTGATTTCGTTCAACTTGTTGAGCGCCTCCAATGGAGTCAACGAGTTGATGTCTAATCCCTTGATTTGGTCACGAATCTGTACGAGTACAGGGTCGTCGAGCTGGAACATCGACAACTGCACATCAGGCGTGCGCACCGACTCTGCCGCATCGGCAACGCCTTGAGATGTAGCGCGCTTACCACGCTTGCGCAAGTCGTTCTTCGGCACCATATCGCTATTGCCATACGCCTTCTCCAACGCTCCCAAAATAGCTGTTGCACGCTCCACGATAGTTGCCGGCATACCCGCCAACTGCGCCACATGGATACCGAATGAGTGCTCCGTGCCACCACGCTCGAGCTTGCGCAAGAATACCACCGTGCCGTCAATCTCCTTGACCGAAACGTGGAAGTTCTTCACGCGCTCACACACCTGCTCCATATCGTTGAGTTCGTGGTAGTGCGTAGCAAAGAGTGTGCGCGGATGAGCGGTAGGGTGGTTGTGCAAGTACTCCACCATAGCCCATGCAATCGAGATACCGTCGTAGGTACTTGTTCCGCGGCCAATCTCGTCGAGCAACACAAGGCTTCGAGCCGAGATGTTGTTGAGGATACTTGCCGACTCGAGCATCTCGACCATAAAGGTTGATTCGCCCTGCGAGATGTTATCCGACGCTCCCACGCGGGTGAAAATTTTATCTACGATACCGATTTCGGCCTTCGCGGCTGGGACAAACGAGCCCATCTGCGCCATCAGCACGATGAGTGCAGTTTGTCGCAACAATGCCGACTTACCCGACATGTTCGGACCCGTAATCATCATAATCTGCTGCGATTCGGTGTCGAGCGAAATATCGTTCGGGATGTAGCGTTCGCCCACCTTCATCAAGGTCTCGATTACGGGGTGACGAGCCGACTTGAGCTTGATAGCAGTCGAGTCATTCAGCTCAGGGCGCACATACTTGCGCTCTACGGCCAAGACAGCCATTGAGTAGAGGCAGTCGATGCGAGCTACAATCTGGGCGTTGCGCTGAATCTCACGCAGGTAGCCTGTGATGTAGGCGATTAAGTCGTTGTAAATCTGCTGCTCGAGTTGTAGGATACGCTCCTCTGCACCGAGAATCTTCTGCTCGTACTCCTTCAACTCCTCGGTGATATATCGCTCGGCTGCAGCCAAGGTCTGCTTGCGAATCCAACGCTCAGGCACCTTATCCTTGTGGGTGTTACGCACCTCGATGTAGTAGCCAAAGACGTTGTTGTAGCCAATCTTGAGAGACGGAATGCCCGTCAACTCGCTCTCCTGCTCCTGAATCTTCTGCAAGACCTCCTTGCCGTGTAGGGCTATGCGACGCAAATCGTCGAGCTCGGCCGAAACGCCATCGGCAATGATGCCGCCCTTCTGAATCTGGTTGGTTGCAGGGTCGGGATATATGGTTTGGGCAATCTTGCCCGATACCTCGGTGAGAGGATTTATCTTCGATGCGGCGAGGTGAAGAATGTCACTATCCGACGACTCCAAAGCCGCCTTCAATAACTCGATTGCCTCCAACGAGTTCTTCAACTGAATCATCTCGCGAGGGAGTACACGCAACGACGCTACACGCGATGCTATACGCTCGATATCTCCCGTCATCGAGAGGTGCTCATTCACGCAGTTGCGAGTTGCTGCATCGTTCACAAAGACCTCGACCATATTCTGGCGATCCTCGATGCGCTTCAAGTCGAGAATCGGCATTGCAATCCACTTGCGCAGAAGTCGCGCTCCCATCGGGGTGCGAGTCTTATCCATTGTGCGAGCCAGAGAGAAGTTGGCGTCGCCACCACTCGAAACGAAGAGTTCGAGGTTGCGGGCGGTGAACTTATCTACCCAAACATACTCCTCGCGATCCAAACGCGAAATCGACGAGATGTGGGCCACGTTGCGGTGCTCGGTAAATTCGAGATAGTAGAGGATGGCTCCCGCAGCCGAGATGGCACTGCGCATACCCTCTACGCCAAAGCCCTTGAGTGATGGTACTGCGAAGTGGGTCTTCAACTTGCCATAGTTCACGTCGTAGGAGAATACCCAATCCTCGAGACAGTAGATGTAGTAGCGCGAACCGAAGGCCGATACGAAACGCTCCTTATAACCACGCTGGTAGACAATCTCCTTCGGAGAGAATGATGAGAGCAACTTTTCGATATACTTCTCTTCGCCCTCGGCAACCATAAATTCGCCTGTTGTGAGGTCCAAGAAGGCTACACCTGTGCTGCTCTGACCGAAGTAGACCGAAGCAAGGAAGTGGTTTTCGCGCTGCTCTACGACATTGTTCTCGAGCACTACGCCGGGAGTTACCAGCTCCACAACGCCTCGCTTGACGAGCTTCTTTGTGAGCTTCGGATCCTCGAGCTGCTCGCAGATGGCTACACGCTTACCTGCGCGCACCAAGCGTGGCAGGTAGGAGTCGATGGCGTGATGTGGGAAGCCTGCAAGCTCAACCGTTGCGGCTGCGCCATTTGCACGGCGTGTGAGTGTGATGCCTAGAATCGCACTTGTCTCGATTGCATCCGCACCAAATGTCTCGTAGAAGTCGCCCATACGGAACAACAATATGGCGTCAGGGTACTGCGCCTTGATATTCTCGTACTGCAACATCAACTCGGTCTTACCCGACTTCTTCTCTGCCTCTTCGCTATTTTTCTTCTCTCGTGCCAAAGCCTCGTCTTTTTTATAGGGTTATAATCGTGCAAATATAGCGATTTTTCTTTAATAAAAGAAAGACGGTCGGCAAAAATTGCCAACCGCCCTCTAATCTTATTTCTTGATGTAGAACTCCGAAATCGGTCTATAACCCTTCTCTTGCATTAGTTTGTCCCAATTTTGAGGGAGTTCGATAAGTACGGTCTCGAAGCCTCCGCCAGGCATAGTCTGTACTTTGTTGCGACTCGAATCGCCAGTGATGATGAAGGCTGTCATACCCTCTTTCATCGTAGGAATGGTCACCATCTCAGTCTCAGGAGTGTCGTGCCAAACGGGTGTAGGAGTCGATGATGCACCCTCTGTGCGGGTGAGGTGAGCACGCCAGTTGCGGATAGGGTGGCGCTCCTCAGGGTTGCTACCCGGATTAGCGTAGTAGTTGGCAAATACTCGCTCATGCAATGGTCGGCGAGCGGTATGAATCAAATCCTGCTCAAGCGCATATGGTGTGCGATATTTAGTAGCGAGATTCTTAGCAATAGGTTTTGTTAGAAGTATTGTGCGATAGGTGAACTGCTTGCCGCTACCGAGTGCGAATTGGCAACGCTCGGTGATATCCCACGCCAACAACTCCATAAGCTTCTGCGGATTGGTGGTCGACGGAGCCATATTGTTGCCCCAGATAAGGGTTGAGCAGACGGTTATCGTGTTGTCATTCTTGGCATAGCCAAGGCGCACGTGATAAGGCTTCCAACCCACCTCACGGCAAGCCTCCTCATCCTCGACCAAACACCAAGGCATAATATAGCCAAATGTACCCATACGATTCTGCTTTACGTAGTAGCCCGCAAGATTCATCAATGCAAGGTTCATAAAGCGACCTATCGAAGCGTTTGCCGCCTCGTTAATCTCGCCTTGTTCGCAATCTATGCCGAGCTGTCGTGCTACGGGGCCATTCAACCACGAGTATGGTGCCCAGGCGTGAGTGCTGGCCAGAGTACGACGGAACGAAGGTGCTCCGATAGCCTTTGTCATAGCGATAAGGATTGGCATATATTCGGGCTTGCAACCCGCCATAACACCATTTACGGCAACGTGCCAAACGGTGGTGTTGCGATGTGCAACAGGGAGAATAGCAACTGTTTCATTCCACGCCTTGTCGGTGTAGCGCAAGAACTCGCTTACACGCTCGAAGGTTGGCGGTACGATAGGCAGACCATCCGACCAATTCATCTCGCTGAAGTAGTCGTTCACCTCCTGGTAGGTGCCAAAGAAGATGTCGTCACGAAGTCCGCCCTGATTCTTCTTTGTGCTGCGTGCCAACTCCTCGGCAGTAATAGGGGTGGTGAGCGCCTTCACGATTTGAGGCCACAACACCTCACGGGTATTCTTGATAAGCTCATCGTTTGTGTGTGAAGCAAATGCACAGGGATACTCGGCTACACGTGGTGCGGGTACGCCATTATTGGTTGAGGTGTAGAATACCTGCTCGGTGAATGTTGGTGCTGCGATTGCAACAGCGGGAATGCCTATATACTCTGCTGCAATGCACGATCCCACCTCCTTCGGGGTACACAGACCGCAACCGCAGTTACCCGAAATAACTGCATCCACACGCATCGAACGGAGCTTCTCCTGGAATACATCCTTCGAGCGTCGGGTGACACCAGGTGCGGGGTAGACGCCCGCTGCACCTATTTCGTCCAATAGAATTACGCGAGCTGAAGGGTAGTTTTTGTTGATGAGTCGTTTGAGTTCGGGATGGGTTACGCGAGCCATAAAGCTGCCGCCCACGATGGCAATAGTCTTGCCCTCGAGCGTGGTGAGGCGTGGTGCCATCTCAATCATCTGTACCGTGCCACGGCCTACGGGTGAGACAACGGCAAATCCGTCGCCCTTGACTACATTCGCTCCCGCTTCAGTCTTACAGGTATCGTCGCAAACTATGCGAGAAGCGGTTTGTGCCGAAGCCGTTGAACACAAAATAGCCGAAATGATAAGCAATCTTATAACATCTCTCATGGTGTAAAAGTTTTAGATATGTATTATAAGATGCCTAATTGCCGAAAAGGTTAAATCTACTCCTCGAAAAAGCGTTCGTCAAAGTTGACAAAGTAGAGTCGTTCGGAGGCTCGGGTGATGGCGGTGTAGAGCCAGCGCAACATATCTTTGCTCATCGGCTCGTCGCCAAAGAGGCACTTGTCGATGAAGACAGCCTTCCACTGTCCACCTTGCGCCTTGTGGCAGGTGACAGCGTAGGCAAACTTGATTTGCAGAGCGTTGAAATAGTCGTTCGAGCGAATCTCCTGCAGTCGCTTTATCTTGCTCTTGATGTCGAGATAGTCCTTCTCCACCTCACGGAAAAGGCGCTCACTCTCCTCGCGCGTGAGCGAAGGCGACTCGGAGTGTAGCGTGTCCAACAAGATTTTACATTCGATCTCCGTGTCGTCGTAATCGCCAAACGAGAGGGTAGCCGTAGCGAAGCGGAAACCGTAGAAATCCTCGATGCGACGGAGCCTCTTCAGGCGTGCTGTGTCGCCATTGGCAATGAAACTTATCGGGCAGTTTTCGATGCGCTCGGTGTAGTGGTAGTTGTTCTTTGCAACCATCAGTATATCACCACTTTCGAGCTCTTCCTCAGCCATCAGATTCATTCGTCTAATGCCCTCGTTGTAGCGGTTTGCACGCTTGTTTGAGCGAGTGATGACGATGGTCTCCTCACGACCATAACGGTCATAGCAATCCTGCAATGCCTCCAATAGATCGGAGCCACTCACCGCCTTTACATCGTCGTAGCCCATATCGAATTTCGGCACCTCGTAGATGTGGTTCTCGAGCATGCAACGCACCAGTGTGGCATTGAATAGGATGCCCGAATTTTGCTCCTGACGAACCACCTCGTCCATCGAGCCGTAGACCACGTCGCCAAAACTGCTCATCTCCACAGCATCGAGCGCCGGGCTGAAGTCGGCACCCACCGGTGGCAACTGTGCATTATCGCCCACCAAAACGAGTCGACAGTTGCGTCCCGAACGGACATATTGCACCAAATCCTCGAGCAACGATCCACTACCAAATTGGACTCCGTCCGAGCCGGTATGGGTCGAGAGCATTGAGGCCTCATCCACGATGTAAATCACATCTTTATCGCGGTTTATGTTGAGCGAGAACTTCGATTCGTACGAGGCGTTTGTGCGTTCGCGGTAGATATGTTTGTGGATGGTCAAAGCCTTCTCGCCCGAGTAGTGCGACAAGACCTTTGCTGCACGTCCCGTAGGGGCGAGCAGAACACAACGAATACCCACCATCTTCAATGCTGCCACAATCGCCGCCACGAGCGTTGTTTTGCCCGTTCCGGCGTAGCCATTGAGCACAAAAATTGTCGAAGAATCCCCCTCTATGAGGTACTCTGCAAAGGACTCAACTATTTTTTTTTGATTATTAGTTGGTTGATACAATAATTTTGCGTAAATTTGGCACGCAATATCGTAGATATTCATCGTTGTTGCTAAAATTTTGTACAAACTTAACAATAAAATATCAAAATGGGAAAGAAAACTGTTTTAATTGTTCTTCAAGTTCTTTTTGCGGCAGGAGTATTGGCTCTCGCATATTGGCTCTATGTTATCATCTCGACTCCAATCAAGTTCGAGAATGAGCAGAAGACCCGTGAGGCTGCCGTTATCTCGCGCATCAAGGATATCCGCAACGCTGAGCGTCAGTTTAAGAGTAAGTATCAGCGCTTTACAGCTGACTTCGACACATTGATCAACTTCGTTCTCACCGAGGAGATGGAGGGTGAGCGTAAGAAGATCGACGAGGATGACTCGGTTGCTATGGCTCAGGCTAAGAAGAAGTATGGTCGCAAGTTCAAGAATGTTGAGAAGTTTACCTACTCGGTTAAGGACTCGCTCTTCAAGCACCTCTCTGTTGAGCAGGTTAAGGAGTTGCGTTACATCCCTTACTCGAACAACGTGGAGTATATCCTCAATGCTGGTATGCTCACTACCGAGTCTAAGGTCGTAATTCCTGTTGTAGAGTGCCGTGCACCTTACACTCAGTTCCTCGACATTGTGAAGTATCGTCAGCAGGTTATCAACCTCATCGATAACATGAAGAATAACTTTAACCGTTATCCGGGCATTATGTTCGGCTCGATGGAGAGAGGTAACAATGAGGCAGGAAACTGGGAGTAATCTCATCCTTGACAATAAGAAGGTGTCCATTCAAGTAAAATTGGGTGGACGCTCTTTTTCTGCGGGTGACGTTGAAGTTGCCGAGGGTGCAGAGCAGATTGAGATCGTTGTCGACACACCTCGTGTGACTCTTGCTCCTTGCGAGGAGATTTCGCTCGATACTGCGGCCGCTATGTTGCGCGTGGTTGGCAAGCCGTGCCGTTGCAACGAGAAGGCGGTATGTAGCGATTTGCAGAGCGATATTGTGGCTGTGATGGCAATTGATAGCGAAGCTCTCACTTCGATTGAGGAACGATGGGGTAGCGCAGTCTCGTTCACCTCACCACTTCTCGATATGCGTCACGGCGATGAGTCGTGTCTCACAATCGATAAGTCGGAGGAGGTATGCTATGTGCGACTTTTTGAGGGCGGCTTGCAGCGTGCCGAGGCCTATGAGGCTACAACAGCCGAGGATGTTCTCTACATCGTCGCTAAATGGCTCGACAAGAACGATACACCTATATATATTAAAGGAGAGACCGATTGTACAAAGCTTCTCCGCAAATACTACACTCAGGTTATATGCGAATAATTAGTGGCAAATTCAAGGGCAGAGCGATAAATCCGCCTCGTAACCTCCGCGCAAGACCGACAACCGATTTTGCGAAGGAGAACTTGTTTAATGTGCTCAACAACCTCGTCGACTTCGAGGAGTGCGACGTGTTGGACCTCTTTGCGGGTACCGGCTCGGTGAGCTATGAGTTCGCATCGCGCGGAGCGAAGAGTGTCACTTCGGTCGAGATTAATGCTGTGCATCACGCCTTTATTCGCCGCACTGCAAAGGAGCTCGGTGCCGACAATATGTTTGTCGTAAAGGCCAATGCATTTCTCTATTTGCGCAGTTGCCCCAAGAAATTTGACATTGTCTTCTCGGATGCACCATACGATTTGGAGGGTCTCGAGGAGATTGTACCACTCGTTTTGGACGGAGATTTGCTAAATGATGGAGGCATCTTCATTTTTGAGCACTCCGACAAATATGACTTCTCAAATCACCCATATTTTTGGCAATTAAGGAGTTACGGCAGTGTGCAGTTCTCGATGTTCTGTAAGGAGTAAAAAAAATGTAAATTTTTTATAAAAAAAGTTATAAAATATTTTGCAGAACAAAAAAAATGCTCTATATTTGCACTCGCAATCAGCAATGGTGCGTTAGTTCAGCTGGTTAGAATACGTGCCTGTCACGCACGGGGTCAGGGGTTCGAGTCCCCTACGCACCGCAAAAGACAATCTGAAAAGGTTGTCTTTTTTGTTTTTATAACTGTGGTTTAGGGTAGTTAACGGATAGCATGCGACTGAGTATTCAGTCGCTTTTATTGTGTGGTCAGTTCGCAGTGCAAGCGAGCTTGCAGCGATCTCCACACAATCACAAACTGCGTTTGCCTGCTATCCTTGTGCGTTGGGCACTACTCACTAGAATGAAGGGGTTGCGAGGATATCTATATCTATTGCTCGACTGTGTCTACGCCATAAGGTATCCTCGCTTCGGCTATGCCGTTCGAGTCCCCTGTGAATGATTGCCGTAGTGGTAAACGGATAGCTGCGACTGAGTATTCAGTCGCTTTTATTGTGTGGTCAGTTCGCAGTGCAAGCGAGCTTGCAGCGAATGTTGTTAATGCTTTAAATCGAAACGAACGAACTCTTCGTAGTCGAATTGCCAATTTGGATAGGCGAGGCTCATCGCCCTGGTGTAGATTTGAGCGCGCGACGGTGCGTTGAATCGCAACTTAGAGTTACCACCCTGACGCATAATGCTCCTATCGGTTGCGCGGTATAGGTTTGAGTAGCGATTACCGCCACCTTTGTAGATACCCAACTTCTCGTGTGCGTAGCGCTCATCCTCGATGAAGCGAGCCCACTTCACACGTTTAGGGTCTGATTCGATATCGAGATTTGCTGAGGTATCCGTGCCCTTATAGATGTTTACGACTCCGTTTTTAGGAACATACTCATCCTTGAGCTTGCCAAATGTGTGACCCACAAATTCGTGCCATACCAACGAGTTGTAGCTTGCCGGATTGGTAGGTAGGAGCGTGACGCGTGCAATGCGTTGTTTGTCGGTATCAGGGTCTTGAACTCTGCGACTATATGCCATACCACGATAGAGGCCTGTATGGGTAGAGTTGACAGCCATATGGACGTGAATCTCGTCGGTGGTATTATCTGTGAGTCCGGCCCTCTTTAGCCCCTCTTTGCAAACTCTGAAAATCTCGTTTGCATTGAAGAGTGCATTCGACCTCTCGGTAGGCCTCTTTTGCCAATATCCAAAGCTTGAGAGTCGCTCATTGTCGAATAGGCTGACTCCTCGTTCGGGCGAGTGAGAGTAGACGATGTAGACGTTAAAGAGGCTGCGCAACTTGCTCATCGGCTCAATCTCGAATATAGCCTCGGCCGTGCGCTCCAACCAGTAATCGGCAGTACCGCCCACGGCGTGCTCGGCGCGGTCGTAACCGTCGCCCACGATATATATGTTTATTCCCGCCCCCTCGGTAGCCTTTTGGTAGATGCGAAGCTCATTGTCGGCACGAAGACCGTTTGTTGGATTGAGGTCGACATCGCAGTCGACAAAGAGGCGGAATGCGTGATATCCCTCCTGCTGTGGATAGCATATAAGAGTGCGTGATACGTGCGAAATGCGACTGCGCGGAACGTAGAGCGTGGTCGTGGCGAGTCGATTCTTGCGGAGGTCGACTCTCGCCTTCTCGTGCAGTCCGGCCAGTGAACGTGGAATCTCTCCACTGATGTTATTTGCGCTAAAATCTATCTTGCGCAGAGCTGTAAAGGCGTGGAAAATATCAGGCAACTCGCCGCACAGATTGTTATCTTTGAGCTGTATAGAGACAACATTGCCCTCGCTGTCGCAGGTGACACCCTCCCATTCGCTCAAGGGCTTCGAGCTGCACCAACTCTCGCGATGCAACCACTCTTTGCCGCCTGTAGCCTTATATAGGGCGATAAGAGCCTTTCGCTGGTCGAGGTTGCGCTGACGTGCGTACGCATCAAAACTTAGTGTCACAGTTAGGAGAACACTAAGCAGAGCGGTAAACAGTAACGCATTCCTTCTCATAGCGTCAATATGGTGGGTTGATTACTTGGTTGCCACGAAGAAGAGATCGAAGCACTCCATTCCCTCCTTGTAGGGCACGATAGAGTAGTCCTCCATTGTGATGGAGTCGGTGAGTTTTGTATTCTTCTTGTGGAGCGAACGACGATTGAGACGATTCAGGATGTCGTACGGTATCTGCAACAAGACGCGTGGAAGACGGTGCTGAAGATCGAGAAAGTCGAAGCGGGTAATCTTGCGTACGCTCTGGCGATTCTTCTCGTAATACTTCATAACCTTCTCGTTGCCGACTACGCCATAGGCCTCGACCTTCGAGAAGTGGCACTCCAACAAGTTGCGAAGCTCGTCAGCATTGTATTCGCGTACGTGCCAAGGGTTGCGAGTCAGCGACATCGGAGCGTTAGGTGTCGATACTACGAACTTGCCACCTAAACGGAGCACGCGTGATACCTCGCGCACGAACTCGATATCCTCCTCGATATGCTCGATAACCTGGAATGAGACGACCGAGTCGAACGAGTAGTTCTCGAAGCCGATGGGTGGTACCTCCATCTCGTAGTATTCGGCATTGTCGAGCTGATTAATCTGCTCCGGAAGTTGCTTATCTATTGAGATGTAGCGTGTAGCCTTCGGTGCGATAATCTCCACGCCATAGCCCATACCCGTGCCCACCTCGAGGATATCACCCTCGACAAGTGTGGCAGCGTGATGGTAGGCCAACAGCGAACGCTGAAAGACAAAGTTGTCCGACTTCTCGAGCGACACACGCTCTGCCGTAGCTATCTTCGCCATTTTTACTACTCCTTAATCTTGATTCCGTTGTCGGTGCATACCACGCGGTTGTGGCTCATAAGCACGCCCAACGAGCGCTTGAAGAGCTTCTTGCTCATATTCAAAGTCTCGCGAATCTCCTCAGGCGAGCTGTTGTCTGTGAGTGCGAGTGTGCCTCCAGCCTCGACGATAGCGTCATAGAGAACCTCAGCTGAATCCTTCACCTGCGCAAAACCCTTCTGCTGGAGTGAGAGATCGACACGGTTATCATCGGTGATGCGGCTTACATAGGCCTCTACCTTGTCGCCAAGCTTCACCTCGCGGAAAATCTGATTCTTGTAGATCATACCCCAGTGGCGATTCTCGACGATGGCGCGGTAGCCAATCTCGCTCTCCGAGACAATCAAAGCCTCCACCTTCTGGCGAGGTGAGAGGGTTACTACGCCCTCGTTGTTTACATATGCCTTGAGCTTGGTGGTAGCCACGCAGCGCTCGGTGATGTTATCCACATACATATATACGGGCTTGTATGAGCCGACCAAAACGCCACCCTGCTGATTGCGGTTAGGGAGGAAGAGATCCTTGCCCGAGATACCCCAATCGAGGAATGCACCGTGAATATTCTTGTCCACAACCTTCAACCACGCCACCTTGCCGGTAGTGATTTTCGGTGTCTCGGTAGTCGCAACGATGCGATCCTCCGAGTCGTGGTATACGAATACCTCGACCTCGTCATCAACCTTCTGGGTCAACGACACATAGCGGTTAGGGAGCAACACCTCGTTGCCATCCTCGTCTGCAAGATACAGACCAAATTCCGAAACTCGCGCCACGCGCAGAGTCTGAATCTCTCCAATTCTCATATCCTTATCTATAATCGCGGCAAAGATACGAAAAAGAAATTAAGAATTAAGAATTAGGAATTAAGAATTTTTAGCAGAGCCGGGAGTGATAGGTGTAATGGGGGTGGCTTTCTCTTATCTTGTCACTTCACCTCGCAAATCGGGCGATTCGCCCAAAAAAGTTTAACCTTCCAACTAAATTCGTATCTTTGTTATCAACTAACACCACTAACAATGAAACGAATCCTTACCGTGCTCCTTTCTATCGCGCTCTGCATTGGTGCAGCAGCGGCTCAGAATAGATCGAGAGTAAACTTTTACATCTACGACGAGCAGACCAAGCAACCGCTTCAGGGTGCTGTGGTCGAACTCTATCCCGTAAGCGACTCAAATGATAAGAGCTACTACACATCGGGACGAGGCGGCTATATCGAGTTTTCGGTGCCTATGGGCGAGTATGTTGCCATCGCCTCATTCGTGGGCTATGCCGATAAGCGCGTAAAGTGCTCTGCTACACAACCAACTGTAGAGTTGGGTAGGGTATATATGCGCGAATCGGTCACACAGATTGCTGCTGTGGTGAAGGAGGCTCAGCAGTTCCGCACTACGCAGAATGCCGACACGCTGATATATAACGCCTCAGCCTTCAAGACTACGAAGGACGCCGAGGCCGATATGTTGCTCTCGAAGATGCCCGGTATTGTGGTCGAGGAGGGAAAAGTCGAGGTGCAGGGTGAGCAGGTAAAGAAGGTCTTTGTCGATGGCGACGAGTTCTTTGGCGAGGATGTCACAATGGCTATAAAGACCATCCCTGCCGAGATTATCGACAAGGTAGAGGTCTTCGATAAGCTTAGCGACGAGGCTGAGTTTGCCGGCATAGATGATGGCGACAGCTACAAGGCTATCAACCTCGTAACCAAGAAGAAGATGCGTAACGGTCAGTTCGGTAAACTCTATGCAGGACTTGGCTGGCAGCCCGAAAACGATAACGCTTCGTTCAATCCCAAGTACCTTGCGGGTGGAAATGTCAACTCGTTCCACAACAAGCAGAAGTTCTCGTTCTTGATGCTCTTCAATAACATCAATCAGCAGAACTTCTCGTTCGAGGATCTGCTTGGTGTGAATGCTGCCGGTCGCGGCAATAGAGGCGGAGGCAACCAATTTATGGTGCGCCCACAGGCGGGTGTAGCGCTCGTAAATGCTGTGGGATTCAACTATAACGGTGTGTGGGGTAGACGCAAACAGGTTAAGTTCCAGGGTAGCTACTTCTTCAACAATACCGATACGCGCAACATCTCGGAGGTGCAGTCGTGGCACGAATACCCTGCACCATATGGAACAAGTTATTCGCTCTCCGAGTCGCGCAAGGTGAATAACAATCACCGCCTGAATGCCCGACTCGATTGGAAGATATCGCGTACGATGCAGCTCACCTCGCGTACAAATGTGAGCTATCAGGGTCATCGTCCGACTACTCTGACTGAGGGCTACTCGAATAATGATACCGATCTCGACACCGTAGGTATGGAGGATATTTCGTTCCGTTCACTCGCCTATACGGCTCGTTCTACGGAGAATCGTATGCGCGGAATCAATGCAAACGAGTTCTTGCAGTTCCGTCTGCGCCTGGGTGTTCCGGGTCGCACAATGACTATTACTGCACGCGCAGGCTACCGCGACAATCGTGCTGCTCGCCACCTTATGGTGAACAATGCCGATGCTATACCATACGCCGATGCTCGCTATGAGTCGCTCTACGATGAGTTCTTTGGCGAGGGTAAGCAGTGGCAGGATATGAGGTACTCGGACATAATGTTCAACCCTATATACGAGTATATAAATCTGCCTACCTATACATATAATATAAATGGTGGTGTGAATTATAACGAGCCTATTGCCCGCAATTGGACCTTCTCGGTGCAATATAACTTCGTCTATCGCAACCAGTCGAAGGAGCAGGAGGCGTGGTATACGGATGATGACTTCACGCACGACGGTAGCCGCCCTATAGGTGCGCTATCGATAAACTCGGCCACCAACACCCTCACGCATCGTGTCGGTCCGAGCATCCGCTACTCGAAGAATCGCAATACCTTTGTTTTGCGCGCCCTCTACGAGAATCTCTCGCGCTATGGCACATTCGAGAATGGCAATAATGTGTCGAGCTTGGTCAATAAGCACTACCATAGCCCGCAATACTTTGCGATGTTCCGCTTCGCCTTCAACAAGCAGAATACGCTGCGTATTCAGCTCCGCTCCAACTCGGAAGCTCCGAGTGTCTCGCAGCTGCACAACATCTTCGATGTATCGTCGCCTCAGCGTATCAGCCTCGGCAACAGCCGCCTCGAGCCTGAGTACTCCCATTCGGCTAATATACGCTACACGCTTTCACTCCCAGACAAGGGGCAAACCTTTATGGTGATGTTGCGTGGCGAGTACTACCAGAATGCGATATCGGGCTCTACTCTCTATAATGCGCGTGGTTGGGCTCTGCCGGATGAGATGGATGGCATAGCCATTCCTAAGGATGAGGATGGCAAGGCCTATCGCCCGACACAGATAACCTCTTACGAGAATATAAGTGGCTTGTGGTCGGTGCGAGGTAATGTCTCGTACGGTGTTCCGTTGCCGTTTATGAAGTGTAACCTCAATATGACGGCAAATGTGAGCTACTCGGTCTCTCCGAGTGCGGTCTATGATGCGGGGTCCTCTCCTGCGGACCTGCTCGAGAATGTTGCAGCGCATCGTTACTCCATAAATAAGGCTAACAATATAGGCTACACCTTCCGCCTTGCTTTGGGTAGTAATATCTCGGAGAATATCGATTTTACGGTGTCGTGGCGAGGTACTTACAACCAGGCGTGGAACAGCCTTGCAAAGCTTTCCTATGGCGATGAGAAGGTGAACAACTACTTCCGCCATACAGCTTCAGCCTCATTGAAATGGGTTATTGGCGCAGGCTTTACCCTTACTGCCAATGCCGAGTATCACCAATATATCGGCTTCACTAATCAATATAACGAGTCCTTCTTCCTCTGCAACCTCTATCTCGGTAAGCAGGTGTTTAAGAATAAGAGAGGCGAGGTGTTGATTGGCGTGAGCGACCTCCTCAATCAAAATCAGGCCTTCAACCGCTCGACAGGCTCGGGTTATACGCGCAATGTAGTAAATAGCACTATAGGTCGCTATGTGATGGCTCAGTTTGTCTACAACCTGCGTCACTTCGGCAAGAATGCTTCGCGAAATATCTCCGACTACGAGGGTATGGATGGCAAGGGTAATCGCCCACAACGAGGCGGCATGAACGGAATGGGCAGAGGCTACCGCGACTTTTAGGGCATTACGCAAATAGTAAAAATCTACTCCTCGATTCTTAATTTTTAATTCTTTTTCTTATCTTTGTCTAAATTTGAAACTATGGGACAATTTAAGGATATAACAATCAAGGATGTTATCGAGGAGATTAATGTCAGCTATTTCTTGCCCGACATCCAGCGTGAGTATGTGTGGCTCGACAGAGCATCGGAGAAGAAGATCGAACAACTCTTCGACTCGATTTTGCGTAACTACCCGATAGGCTCGTTCCTCTTTTGGAAGTTGCGAAAGAGCGATGTAGAGACAGATAAATCGGCTCAGCCCGACTCTGATAAGTTGAATTTTCAGCTCTATCAGTTTATCGAGGATTACGACATTCGTGACCCGCATAACAAGAAAATAGATATCTTGAAGGTCAACTCCAACGACTTGAATATCGTGCTCGATGGTCAGCAGCGACTCACATCGTTGTATATCGGCTTGAAGGGTTCGCGCACCCTCAAGAAGCCGAAGGGATGGTGGGACAACCCAAGCGCGTTTGAGCTTAAGCGCCTCTATCTCAACCTTCGCTATCAGCCAAGTGAGGAGGATACCGAGGATTGCTACCAGTTTGAGTTCAAGAATCCGTCACTCGTACCTGAGCCGGATGAGCAAAATTTCTGGTTTAGAGTAGGCGATATTCTCAACTTGCCAAGCATCAACCGTTTCAGTCGCGAGAATAACCTTGGCGATGATGAGGCCGATACGCTCGAGAGACTCAAGAATGTGATATGCAACGAGCGTCTCATCTCCTATTTCGAGGAGTGCGAGAAGAGCCTCGATAAGGTGCTCAAGATATTTATCCGTGTAAATAGTGGAGGTACCAAACTCTCATACTCGGATCTCTTGATGTCGATTTTGACTGCGAACTTCTCGTCCGATATCCGTGGTGAGATGAATGCCTATGTTGATAAGTTCCGCTCGACAGGATTCGCTTGCTTCGGGCGTGACCAGATATTGAAGAGCTGCCTCTTGCTGATTGGTGCTAACCACATCTTCAATCTGCGCAACTTCAATAAAAGCAATATCCACCTCATCGAGCAGAACTGGGAGAGAATAGCGAGCTCCATCACCGATGCGATTCATATTGCGGAGGATTTTGGTTATTCCGGGCAGTTGGCTTCAGGTTACATTATCAGCATTATCGCGCTATACCTATATAATAATAACTTGGCCTACAATCGTGTCACTCCGGCCGATAAGGAGGCGATGTTTAAGTTCGTGAGAACAGCGCAGATTACCTCATACTTCACCACGTCGTTGGACCGCAAGCTCAACAATGTGCTCGAGGGTATGTCGGGCGTAGCGACATTTGCCGAGTTCAATGAGGCGATGGCGAGAATGGATGCTAACAAGGCATTGAAGGTTACCCCTGAGGATGTTGATGACTTGCTTACATTGCAGTATGGCAACCCTGCGATATTGCCGGTGTTGCAGGTGCTCTATCCGAACTTGGACTACAAGAATGCCACTTTCCATATCGACCATATCTATCCGAAGGCTAAGTTCGTGCCGAAGAATAAGGCACTCGCTTCGGAGTTCTTGGAGGAGAAGAACTACATCTTCAACTTGCAGTTGCTCGAGGGCTCAGAGAATATATCGAAGAAGGATGCCAACCCTGCAGAGTGGATGGCCGAGCACTTCAACAACGACGATTCGAAGATTGAGGCCTACAAGGCTGCAAACTATATCGACGATGCGTGTACGTTGGAGTGGGAGGACTTTGCTAATTTCAAGGAGCGTCGCACGGCGTTGCTTCGCGCAGCATTGGTTGCCGCTTTTAGTTAGTGTGCAGATAAACAATAAAGGGAGTCTAATTGCTTAGGCTCCCTTTTTGTTTGGTATGGTGTGCTTACTCGACCTTCCAAGTCTCGCCACCGAAGAAGAGATCGTCGGCCGACTTGTTAGGCTCACGCTGCTGCTGTTCGCTGATTTGACGCTCAACCTCATCATCGTAGGTTGCACGCTGAACATCACGAATTACGCCCACAGCCACAGGGTACTCGGGGTAACGCATCGAAGCTAACATTGTGTGCAAGGCGGTCTCCTCGGTGTGAGCATCGTGTGTGAGCACGTCGTCGAGGGTGTATCCCTCCTCGCCTACGGTCACGACCTTGAGGCGCATACCGTCGAGCACCAAGCCCTTCTCCTTGTTCGCACCAAAGAGCATCTTCTCACCGTGACGGAGGCGAATTGTGCGCTCCTCGCGTATAGCCTTCGTATCGGCATAGTCGGCGTGGGTCTTGTGGTTGAAGATAACGCAGTTTACCAACGCCTCAGTCACTGACATTCCCTTGTGACAAGCGCCCTCGACAAGTAACTCCTTGGTCAAATCCAACTCCATATCTATGGTGCGAGCCACGAACGATGCCTTAGCTCCAATGGCCAATACTGCAGGCGAGAATGGCTCCTCCACAGTTCCGAAAGGCGAGGTCTTGGTTACCTTGCCGAGCTTCGAAGTAGGGGAGTACTGACCTTTTGTCAAACCGTATATCTCGTTGTTGAAGAGGATGAGATTGAGGTTTATATTTCTACGACATGCGTGGATAAAGTGGTTACCTCCGATAGCCAACGAGTCTCCATCGCCCGAACATACCCAAACCGAGAGGTCGGGACGAGCCGTCTTGAGGCCCGTAGCGATAGCGGCTGCACGACCGTGAATGGTGTGGAAACCGTAGGTGTTCATATAGTAGACGAAGCGCGACGAGCAGCCGATACCCGAGATGAATGCGAACTTCTCGCGAGGGATATCGAGGCGCTCTGCAACCTCGGGCAAAGCCTTAAGTACCGAGTTAAAGATGGCGTGGTCGCCACATCCCGCGCACCATTTTACGGCGTTGCCGTTACGAAAATCGTTGGGTGTATACTCTCTCTTTGCCATTGTTATTCCAAGTTTAGGTTAATCTTTGACACCAACTCAGCCACATTGAATGGCTGCGCCTCCATACTTGCGATTGAACGAATATCTGCGTGTGAAGTTGCGGCACGAAGCAACGATGCGAGCTGCCCGCTGTTGCTCTCGCAGACCAATACACGCTCGTAGCGAGCCATAGCCTCGACGATGCCACGTTGGATAGGGTTGACGAGTGCGACCGATGTGTGAGCTATGCTCTTGCCTTCGGCACGAAGCTTTGCAACTGCCTCGGCAACCTTGCCGACATTGCTGCCCCAACTGATGACGAGCAACTTGCCCTCCTCGGCTCCTGCAATCTCGATAGGAGCGACCATCTCAGCTACGCGCTCCACGCGCTCGGCACGGAGTGCGCCCATTGCGGCGTGGTCCTCAGGCGAGTAGGATATAGCACCCGTACGAGGTTGCTTCTCCAGACCTCCGAGTCGGTGCTCGAGTCCTTCAGCGCCTGGTATAGCCCAGTAGCGTGCGAGATTCTCGTTTGCTGAATATGGCTTGAAGAGACCTCGCTCATTGAAGCACTCAGCCTTAGCCTCAAGCTCCTCGCGTGATACGATTGGCGGAACAATCTCCTGCAGCTCTGCGACACGTTTTACGCGCCAAGGCTCGGTACCATTTGCGAGGTTAGCATCTGTAAGGAGCACTACCGGCATCATTCGCTCCAAGGCAATTTTAGCTGCCAGGAACGCCTTATCGAAACAGTCTGCAGGGGATTCGGCCACCAAGACAACGAGTGGCGAATCGCCATTGCGACCATAGAGCGCCTGCAAGAGATCAGCCTGCTCACTCTTTGTTGGCAATCCAGTCGAAGGGCCTCCGCGCTGCACATCAACCACTACGAGCGGCATCTGTGCCATCACGGCCAAGCCGAGCGCCTCGCTCTTGAGTGCCAAGCCTGGACCCGATGTTGTGGTTACTGCCAATGCTCCTCCAAACGATGCTCCTATCGCGGTGCAGATACCGGCAATCTCATCCTCGGCCTGTACGGTCTTTACTCCGAGTGCCTTATGCTTTGCCAGCTCCTCCAAGATGCCCGTAGCCGGTGTGATAGGGTAGGAACCGCAGAAGAGAGGACGACCACTGCGCTCTGCCGCTGCAATGAATCCCCAGGCTACTGCCTGATTTCCGTTTATCGAGCGATATGTGCCTGCAGGGAGTGCCTGAGTAGCCTTCGTGTGATTCTCACCCACGAGGTGCGAGTTGTGAGCATAGTTCTCACCCGCCTCGAGCGCTGCGATATTTGCCTTGCAGACGAGTTCGTTCTTCGCGCCAAATTTCTTCTGTATATACTTCTTGGCGTAATCGGTCGGGATGTCGTACATTGCGAGGGTCATACCCAATACGAGCATATTGCGACACTTCATCGCCGACTTGCGATCGAGTCCGCTCTCGGCAACTGCGTCGAGGGTCATCTGCGTGATTGGCGCCTCGATGATGTCACACTCCTCGAGTTGGAGTGTCTCATTGAGCGTCTCGATGTCGTAGCCCACCTTCTCGACAGCCTCCTTTGTAAAGTTGTCGCCGTCGATGATTATGCGAGCTGTTGCCGTAGCATACTTTCGATGTGCCACCAGTGCCGCAGCATTCATTGCTACCAATACGTCGCACCTATCGCCCTGATGCGATACTGCCTGAGTGTCGAAGTGGACCTGGAAGCCCGATACACCCGCTACAGTGCCCTGCGGAGCGCGAACTTCGGCAGGGTAGTCGGGGAAGGTAAATACTCCATAACCCGCAAATGCGGCACTCTCCGAGACGATGTTGCCGACCATCTGCATGCCATCTCCCGAATCTCCCGAAAAACGAATTACAATACTCATTTAATCTTTTACTACTCCTTTAATAGTTAATATATTTGCCCCTCCGTTCGAGGTCGAGCGAACTTGAACGATGCGACGGAAGAGCCCCTTGTCGGCCTTAGCCGATTCGAGAATAATCTTCACTACGCCGCTCTCGCCCGGTGCAATCGGCTTGCGCGAAAACTCTGCCTTTAGGCACGAGCAGGTAGTTGTCACGGCCAATAGCACAAGTGGCTCCGTTCCATCATTCACAAAGCGGAGCAAACAACTCTTGTTGCCCTCTTTGCGCGAGACGTTGCCAAAGTCGTATTCTGTCTCCTCGAACTTTATGTGCGCACCCTTTACACCCTCGGCGTGGAGGGTGAACGATGCTGCCAAGCAGATGAGGAGCAGAACGAGCCTCTTCATAGCCGTGGCTACTTCAAGTTAAATACGTAGGTGATTCGACCACCCTGAATGAAGGCTTTGCTCTCGGTGAAGCGAGTCTTCTTAGCTGCTTCGAGGGCTGCCTTGACCAAAATATGGTTCTGTGTAGTCGAGCCTTCGAGCATCCACTCTGCATCCGTAACGCATCCTGAAGCGTCAACCTTCACGTAGATGACAACCTTACCTGCCTCGTTAACCGGTGGGTACGATGGCTTAGGAAGTTCTCCTACCAGACCACGGCCCTGCAAGCCTTTGTCAAGCTGCTCGTTGCCGATAGGTGCATAGCCGCCACCCTCGCCTGAAGCGGTGGCTTCGGTATCCTTCTTAGCGCGGATATTACCGCCACTAATCTCTTTGTCTGCACCATCTTTGGTCATCTTGAAGAGGGCCTTCGTATTTACCGTACGAGTATCCTCATCCTTGCCGGTCACCTGCTGAGTGTTGTCCTGCGGTGATGCAACATCGTGACGAGGTGCCACTACAGCCTTAGGTACCGGTTTTGGCTTCGGCTTTGGAGGTTCGGGCTCTACCATCTCGATGTATATGATATCACGCTCGGGTTGCTCTGCAGGTCGGATAGTCACCTTTCCGAAGCAGAACATAGCCAGCAGCGTCGAAGCATATAACGCCGAGAAGATGTATGCATAATGTTTTGACCTCATATTGTTTAGTTAGCCTGTGTTGCAAGTATCAATCTATATTTGTTGTCCTTGGCGATATTCATCACCTTGACAACCTCGTCCACAGCAACGGTCTTGTCGCAGTGCAACGATACGGTTGGGGCCTCCTGACCCTCCAAACGTGTTCTCAATGCTGCCTCCACGCCCTGGATGTTTGCCACCTTGTCAAGCTCTACAAAGTAGAGATAGTTAGCTCCTTCGCGCTTAATCGAGACGGTAGTGACAGCCTTATCCTTCAGCTGATTCGAGCTCTTTGGCAACTCCAACTTCAACGCATTAGGGTTGATGAGGGTGGTTGCGATGAGCATAAATATCAAGAGAAGGAACATCAAGTCCGACATCGCTGCATTCGAGAACGACTTGTCGACCTTTGATCCTCTTTTAATAGCCATAGTTTACTGTTTTTGAGCTGGTTGATTCAAAATGTCCATAAATGCGATTGTGTTAGCCTCCATACGGAACACCAACTTCTCGATGCGAGCTACGAGGTAGTTGTAGCCGAAGTATGCAGGGATACCTACGATAAGACCACCTACGGTGGTTACCATCGCTACATACATACCGCCCGAGAGCAATGCCATATCAACGGTACCGCCTGCAGCCGACATATCCATAAATGTGCGCACCATACCGAGTACTGTACCCAAGAAACCGATCATTGGAGCACCACCTGCTACGGTAGCCAAGAATGGAAGACCATTCTCCAACTTCGATACCTCCAAGTTTGCCACGTTCTCAACTGCGTTCTGTACGTCGCTCATAGGACGACCAAGACGCTCCAAACCCTTCTCGATCATACGAGCGATAGGAGTCCTGTACGAGTGGCAGTATGCTACTGCCTCCTTCACATTACCTGCAACTACGTAGTCGCGGATGCGGTGCATAAAGTTCAAATCCAAACGCGATGCACGCACGATTGCTACGAAGCGCTCCACGAAGATGAAGATGGTGATACCGCCCAATACGACCAATACCCACATCAACCAACCTCCTGCGTTGAACATCTCCCAGAGGGACATCTCCTTTGCTGCTGCGGTCTCTACCGCCACTGTCTCTACCACCTGCTCGGCGGTCTGCAATAATTTAATCATAGCTTTTTAATTTTTTGTTTGTTATTTATTTAGTTTGTTGTTTACTCCTTTTGTTTACTCTTTCTCTGCCTTTTTCTCGTCTTTTTCCTTGTTTTTATTCTTCTTTTTACTACCTCTGTTTTCGCGTGTGAAGTAGCTCTTCATACGCTGCATCAAATCCTTCGCATTCTCGAAATCCTCCTTGAAGTAGATACCAAGACCTGTCTCCTGCAGACCCTGGTTCTCGTCGAAGCGGTCGATGGTGTGGGTGAAGCCCTTCAAGCGGAGCGTTCCCGCACGGTCAATCAACCAGGTGAGGTATGCCTCGCCCGTGAAGTTCGAGTTGCCGTTTACCACCTGCGTCTTATCGACGATATAGTTACCCTCCACCTCGATGAGGAGTCGGTTGTTAATCAAGTCCTTCGAGAAGCCGAAGTCGAACTCGTCACTCATCTGTGCAGTTCGAGGGCGGTAGCGCAGCACAATCTTCGAATCCTGACTCGAGAGCCAGTTACTAAACTGGTTCGAGAGCATCTCGAAGCCCGTAGCGGCTGTTGCGGCAGCACCAATCGACGATGACATCGAGTTGCTCGACTCGGAGATGAAGCTGTTCGCAATAATCAGGTATAGGAACTGCTGAGACTTACTCTCCGGTGTTGCGAGGGCACTCGAGATAAAGTTCTGTACGTCCGAATCGGCACTAGGTACTGCGATGTCGAAGGTTACAGTCGGTTGCATCAACCTATCGGTCAGATGGATGTAGCACTCCACCGGTACAGCACGTGTTGAGCGGTGACTCGAAGCCATTGAACCCTCCAAGAGAGGTTGCAACGACGCCTTCAACTTATAGACGGCATCGATGTTGAGGATGGCATCCAACGGATCACCCGTCCACTGGATTGTTGAGCCCGGCTCAATATCAAACCACTTGTTGACGATATTCTGGAGTGTGAAGAGGTAACTTCCCTTTTCGATGGTGTAGTCACCGTACATCTCGAAGATATCCTTCTGGGTATTGATGTGCATGTTGATATTACCCTTACCTGTACCCTTGATGATATCGCCCACGACAGGGTCAATCACCAACTGCGCCTCAGCATTTGGCAAGATGTCGAGGTTGAGGGCTATATCCATCGCATCGCTCGTAGACATACCCTTCCTGCGACGACTCTCGAACTTCATCTTCTTGCGCATCAGGTAGGAGAGTGAATCCCTCTGAGTGCGTGATACGAAGGTTACAAAGTCGGCATTCGAAACCTCGCTGGCACCTGTGAGTGGCATATAGAACTTCGAGTTGTCGTCACTCTTTGCTGCGAACTCCATCTTCACGCCCGCCTTGTCGCCATTGACCGAACCCGAGCCCGATGCGAATATCGAACCGTAGAACATCGAGTTGTCGCGAGCGGTGGTATTCAAGACCTTCATATTATCGGCCGTGATGTTGATGTTGTAGACGATGTTGTTGAGGTGAGCCAACGATACATCCATCGACATCTTACCTTTGCCCTTCTCCTGATCGAAGACGTCGACATCGGTTGCGATGATGTGGTTGTTCTCGATTCTCACCTCTGCCTTAGGTGCCGAGTAGCGACACTGCGTGTAGGCGATGGTGGTGGCAAGACTGTCAACGTGGATATTACCGAATAGGTTAGCCTCTCTCTTTTCGCCCTCGAGTACAACTCTTGCATTTGCTCGACCCCTTGTGTCGGTGATTACGCCACTCAAGACTGGGTCAAGGAGCTCCATCTTCACACTATCGGCCTGCATATATGCCATATAGGAGAGCTTCGATGGTTTGAAGAATCCCTCGATAACCTGCTTCTTATCCTTGCTTGTGAGTATTCGGAGCGAAGCGCGACTCTGTCCGAAATCCCACTTCGATACGAGCTGCACATCAGGGATGTCAATGCCGTTGATATCGATGCTGTCTACGTCAATTAACGCATCGATACGGGTGTCGTTGAATGCCGAGTGCACGGTAGCATAACCATTGGTGCGGGCATTTACGATATAGCCAATGCGACTTGTAATCTGAGTGAGTGGCGAAAGCGAGAAGTTGTGCATCGTCATATGCAACGAATCCTGCTCTCGTCCCGAAGCTACACCATTGATGAAGAGCTCCTGGTTATCACTACGCATAGCGAAGCGGCGCACATCGATACGTGCCGAGTCAATCTCGATACCATCGGTGGTGATGCCCCAAGTTGTGTCGCCGGAAGTGAATGACGATGGGTTGAACTTGATGGCGATATTGCGACGGTTATTCTTGCGCGAGATGTTAGCCTCGGCCGAAATAGCACCTCCGATATGCTGGATGGTGTCGGCAAATATCGCATCGACGTTGATGCGGTTATTCTTGATGCCTCCGTTGAAGTCCACGCCTGAGAAGTGGAGCGCACCCCAATAGAGATCCTCCGCCTCAACCGACATTGTGAGCGAATCCATTGCATTGCCCGCCTTGATGTCGATATTCGTTGCAAGGCTATTGCTATGCTCGAGGTAGTCCGACTTAACCCTTATCGAGAAGCGGTTCTTCGATGGGTTCATTGTCATCTTCGCACTCGAGTTGTCGGCAATCTCCAAGCCATCAGCCACGCAGTCCAGGAGCGGGTTGATGTTCTTGGTCTTGACCGAAATGAGTGCATCCTCATCGCTCAATCCTGCAGCATGGCTCCTCATCTTCTCGCGAGTAGCCTCGTCGTAGAGTTGAGGGATGTAGTGCAAGAGCAGCGTCTGTAAATAGTATATTACATCTTTGTACGATGCGTTGCTCTCGAACTTGGCATCTGCGAAGTCGGAGTTGAGCGTGATGTTACGCTTACCGCCCTTGCGATCTACGCTAATTACGATGTTGTCATCCGAGCAGCCCAAGCCTCTGTTTGTATTTTTCTTTGCCTTCTCATCCTCGAATCGTCCCCAAGGATACTCCTTCTCGGCATCTGCCTCGCTTCTATTCTCGTACTTGGCATCGGTGATGGTGAGCGAACCTACCATATCATCCAACGATGCGCCTCGAGCCGAGAGGTCGAAGATGCCTCGCAAGATAGATATTGAGTCTCGCTTGTTGATGTTCAAGGCGTGGAGGTCGGCACGATCCACCGAAACGGAAGCCTTGTATGTTGTCTTTGGCTTGTCGCTCCAGTCGATAGCGGTTCTGGCGTTGAATCGGAATGCGCGGTCGTGCGACGATGCCTGACCTGTGAGATGGTTGTTCTGCAACTCGGCATAGGCACTTATCTCGCGATAGTCGTAGCCATACATCTCGATGGAGCTAATATCTGTACTTGCAGTAAGCTTTGGCGCACCCTTCTTGCCAATCTCGGCGTTAGCACTTGCGGTAAATGTCGCATTGCCGAAGAGCTTATTGGCGAGGAGCGTATTGAGGTTAACCTCGTTGGCTGTGAGATTAGCCTGTATCTTCTTGTTGCCACGTGCCGGGTTCGACATTGCGCAATCAACGACTACCGAGCCTCCGCTTGCGAGTCGGCTGTAGGCCTTCGCCTTGAATCGACGAATGGTACCGCGGAACACGCCTCGTGCATCTACGCGCTCCACTCTTGATATATATTGTGAGGCGGTGTTGCCGACCGAGAGGCGGGCAATGCGGCTGAGCAGAGTGGCTATCTCATTTGTCGAGGCGTTCAATCTGTCGACCTTGATGTCGAAATGAGTCTTCTCCACATCGATAAGTCCCTTGACGTGTGCCGAACCACGCAATCTGCCTCCATCCTCCAACTCGAGGTTGTCGAGCATACCCTTGAAGTCGGCTACCGGGCCATTCATCGAGGCTGTAGTGTTGTAGATGGTGGTATCCCAACGCCACATCTCAGGGGCGAAGTATCCGACATCGTCTGTCGAGATGCAACAATCCGAAACTCGACAAATGATAGGTACATTGTTGATGAAATCTTTGTACTCCAGCCAGTTGTTTCCGTCGAGGAGAAGATTATCGAGATTTATGGTACTCTTCTCGGTCGTCATCTTTGTGTCGTAGACTCTGACCTTACCGAACCTTACGCTGAAGCGTCCGATAAAATCATTTAATCTGAAACCTGAACGCTCTACGAAGGTCAAAGCGTCGACCTTGCTATCTACATTCGAGCCGTTCACCTGGAAGTCGCTCAACTGCACATCGATGTCGTTGAGGCACATATTCGCATAGTCGACGCCCTCGTCACGACCGAAATCCTTCTTGAGGTGCATTCTAAACTCGATTTCCGTTCCGCTGAGCTCTTCGATATTGAGCACGAACGGACTCTTTTGGTTGTGGTTGATGAGCTGGTCGGTAATCTCCTTTACATTTATAGTCCCACGGTCGGTCTCGCGCAAAACGAACTTTCCGCCTGTGATCTTACCGCTGCTTAAAACGAGGTTGCGATTTGCCAGGGTCTTGAGTGGGCCGAATGTTGCGTCGGCACGCTTGACGAAGAGTAGGGTGTCGCCATCCAAGTCCTCGACGTAGAAGTCACGTATGGCCACGCGGTTGAACATTCCCGCAGTGATTTTGCCAACGCTCACTTTGGCACCAAGATATTCGGTTGCTCGGGTGGCAACTTTGTCAATCAGGGAGTTCTGAACAGACGGAATTGAGAAGATAATTGCCGGCAGCGCAGAGAAAATTATCAGCAATAAGAGTATTGCGGATAGTATCATTAACGATATTTTTATACCTTTGCGCACGGCTTTCTCCTCATTTTCGGCACTTTAGGCCACTTAAGTTATATAATAACTTACAAAAGTAGTCATAATTTGTCGAACTTGCAAACAAAGCGCCAAAAAAATGAAGAATAAAAATAATAAAATATGAACAACGAAATTATTATTCTTGGAATCGAGTCTTCGTGTGACGATACATCGGCTGCAGTGTTGCGAAATACTACGCTTCTGTCGAGTGTAATTGCATCGCAGGCAGTTCATGAGCGCTATGGCGGCGTGATTCCTGAGCTTGCTTCGCGAGCACATCAGCAAAATATTGTGCCTGTGGTAGATGCGGCGTTGCGCGATGCGGGTGTTACCCCCGACAAGATTGATGCTATCGCCTTTACTCGTGGCCCGGGCTTGCTCGGCTCGTTGATGGTGGGCACCTCATTTGCGAAGGGTTTGGCTATTGCCAATAATATTCCACTTGTTGAGGTGAATCACTTGCACGGACATATCCTCTCGCACTTTGTCGATATGCCTGACAAAGAGTGTGAGCATCCGAACTTCCCATTCCTCTGTCTTTTGGTCAGCGGTGGTCACACCCAGATTGTGAAGGTAAACTCGCCATTCGATATGGAGATTGTCGGCTCGACCATCGATGATGCAGCCGGTGAGGCACTCGATAAGTGTGCCAAGGTTATGGGATTGCCTTATCCTGGCGGACCGGTTATCGATGCCCTTGCAAAGGAGGGAAATCCCGATGCATTTAAGTTTGCGAAGCCGCGTATCGGAGAGTTCGATTTCTCGTTTTCGGGCTTGAAGACATCGTTCCTCTATACCTTGCGTGATGCGGTGGCTGAAAATCCTAATTTCGTGGAGGAACGCAAGTGTGACCTATGTGCGGCGATACTCCATACTGTCGTAGATATCCTTGTTGAGCGTCTTGTGAAGGCGGCTAAGCACTATCGTATTTCGGACATTGCGATAGGTGGTGGCGTAGCCGCAAATTCGCTCCTCAGAGAGCGCGTGGCGGCTGAGGGAGAGAAGCGTGGTTGGCGTACATTTATCCCTGAGCGTCGCTTCACAACCGACAATGCTGCGATGATTGCTGTGGCAGGATATTACAAGTATCTCAATAACGAGTTCTCGACTCTTGATGCCGCTCCGGTAGCGAGATTCTAAGGAGAGGTGAAAGGCGGGAATTGTCCCCGTAAAACTTAAAACGAAGAGTGATTTTTATTGTCATTCTTCGTTTTTTTGTTGGTTTTGTCCGTAAAACTTTCAGTTTTCCGAAATTATTCGTATCTTGCTCCTCTAAATCGCGAAAAAAAAGTAGGATGGATTGGCATATAGTGATAGTTTTGTTGATTTCGGGTACTGCGGTGGGTATCATCAATACGCTCGCCGGCGGTGGCTCGATTATCACGATGACGATGTTTATGGCGTTTGGTTTGCCTATAAATGTCGCCAACGGAACTAATCGTGTCGCTGTGCTGATGCAGAACCTCGCGGCGACGGTCACATTCATCCGCAAAAAATCTTTCAATATAAACCACGGACTCCTGCTATCGATACCCGTTATCTTGGGTAATATCATCGGTGCAATTGTCGCTTCGGATGTTCCAGAACCGGTCTTCACCTGGTGTTTTGGCGTGATTCTGCTCGTTATAATGGTCTACCTTCTCATTGACCACAAGCTCAAACCGAAGGAAGGCCACAATATTGAGATTAAACCGCTGCACTACTTTATATTCTTTTTGATAGGTTTCTACGGCGGTTATATCTATATCGGACTCGGATATCTTATCCTCACCATCGCCTTGTGGATGATGCGTATGGATATGGTGACAGCGAATGCCATCAAGGGCTTTGTTATTCTGCTCGCTACGCCATTCTCGTTGGCGGTGTTTATGATTATGGGCAATGTCGACTATTCGTTCGGTCTGATTCACGGCGTGGGAAATATGATCGGCTCCTTCCTCGCATCGCACTATATGGCGAACTGGGGCAAGGGCTTCATTAAGATATTTATGGCGGTGATTGTCGCTATCTGCTTTGCGGATTTGATGGGATGGCTGTCGTTGCACGATTTTTTCTACTCAATGTTATCAATTAAGGAGTAATTGCCGATGGAGGAGAAGATTAAAATCGTGGGCGCTCGAGTCCACAATCTCAAAAATATAGATCTCGAGATACCTCGTAATGCACTGGTTGTCATTACGGGTTTGTCGGGCTCGGGCAAGTCTTCACTCGCCTTCGATACTATCTATGCTGAGGGTCAGCGTCGCTATATGGAGACCTTGTCGATGTATGCACGCCAATATATCGGCACGATGGAGCGCCCCGATGTGGATAAGATTTCGGGACTCTCGCCTGTGGTTGCTATCGAACAGAAGACCACCAATCGTAACCCTCGTTCGACCGTGGGTACGGTGACCGAGATAGCCGATTTTATGCGACTCCTCTTTGCGAGGGCATCGCGAGCATATTCGCCTGCAACGGGTGAGGAGATGGCGCACTTTAGCGACGAACAGATTGCCGATTTGATTCTCCGAGAGTATGCGGGTCGCAAGATTGCATTTTTGGCACCTGTGGTGCGTGAGCGCAAGGGTCACTATCGTGAACTCTTCGACTCATTCCTCCGAAAAGGATATATCTATGCACGCATCGATGGCGTGATTCGAGACTTCACGAGTGGTGAGCAACTCGACCGATACAAGACTCACTCGATTGAACTTGTAGTCGATAGAATGACAGCTCGCGATGAGGCTCGTGATCGTGTGATGGCCTCGCTGCGTGAGGCTATGCGCCAGGGTAAGGGGCAGATGGCAATCCACGACTACGACTCGGGCGAGATGCGTCACTATTCGCGACACCTGATGTGTCCGACCACGGGTATCGCATTCGAGGATCCCGAGCCGTTTACCTTCTCCTTTAACTCGCCTAAGGGCGCTTGCCCACGCTGTAATGGCTTGGGAGAGGAGGCGATTTTCGATATTAAAAAGGTTATACCCGACGAAAGCCTCTCAGTGCGTGAGGGTGGAATTGCTCCGCTCGGAAAGGGACGCGATAATGCTCTCTTTGCAACGCTCGAGGCGCTCGGTGACAGATACGATTTTTCGCTCGATGACCCTATTGGAACAATCTCGGAGGAGGGCTTGAATGCCCTGCTCTATGGTGATGACGAGCCGATGTTGGTCGAGGCGTCGCTCTACTCCTCGAATCGAGGCAAGCAGATGTGTACCTGGGAGGGTGTAGCCGAGTATATAAACTCCACGATGGACGACGAAAACTCCCGCAAGGGTGATAAGTGGCGTGAGCAGTTTGTGGCATATCACAAGTGTTCGCTTTGTCACGGTACACGCTTGAAGGAGAACGCTTTACACTTTAAGGTGGCGGACAAAAATATTGCCGAGCTATCCTCGATGTCAATCGCTCGCTTGCGCGAATGGTTTGATGGCGTGGAGGAGCAACTCACCGAGAAGGAGCTGGTTATTGCGCGCGAAATTCTCAAGGAGATTCGTGAACGATTGCGCTTCTTGACCGATGTGGGCTTGGGTTATCTCTCGCTTGATCGTGCATCGCGCACTCTGTCGGGTGGCGAGAGTCAGCGCATCCGTCTTGCAACGCAGATTGGCTCGAAACTGGTCAATGTCTTGTATATTCTCGATGAGCCGAGCATCGGACTTCATCAGCGTGATAATGAAAGACTTATAAATACCTTGAAGGCTCTGCGTGATGCGGGCAACTCGGTGATTGTGGTGGAGCACGACGAGGATATGATGCGTGCTGCCGACTATATCGTCGATATTGGTCCGAAGGCGGGTCGTCGTGGCGGTCATATCGTGGCGCAAGGTAGCTACGAAGAGATTTTGAAGGCTCAAGGCTATACTGCTGATTATCTGGCACATCGTCGCACGATAGAGATTCCGCAGGAGCTACGCAAGGGTAGTGGCGAGAGTATCACAATCTTTGGTGCGAAGGGCAATAATCTAAAGAGCGTTGATGTTGAAATTCCGCTCGGAAAATTGGTCTGCGTGACAGGTGTCAGCGGCTCGGGTAAGTCGTCGCTTATCAATGGCACGCTCGTTCCCGTAATCTCGCATAAACTCTATCACTCATACTCGCAACCGCTTGAGTATGATTCGATTGAAGGTCTGGAGCATATAGATAAACTTGTGGTTGTCGATCAGTCGCCAATCGGTCGAACTCCGCGCTCAAATCCTGCGACCTATTCGAATGTTTTCAGCGATATCCGCAAACTCTTTGAGGCTACGCCTGATGCACAGGTGCGAGGTTTTAAGGCAGGTCGCTTCTCGTTCAATGTCAAGGGTGGCCGTTGCGAGGAGTGTCGCGGTGCGGGTGTGCAGACTATTGAGATGAACTTCCTGCCCGATGTATATGTGAAGTGTAAGGCGTGCGGTGGCAATCGCTACAATAAGGAAACCCTCGAGGTGCGCTATAAAGGTAAGAGTATCAACGATATACTGAATATGACCGTCAATATCGCGGTCGATTTCTTCGAGCCTATCCCGACTATCTATCAGAAGCTAAAGGCAATACAGGATGTCGGCTTGGGCTACCTCACTCTCGGTCAACCTTGCACTACATTGTCGGGAGGTGAGAGTCAGCGCATAAAGCTCTCGGCAGAGCTCTCGAAACGCGAGACAGGTCGCACATTGTACATTCTCGATGAACCGACTACGGGACTCCACTTCGAGGATATCCGACGCCTTATCGAGGTGCTTAACAAGTTGGTAGACAAGGGAAATACGGTAATTGTCATTGATCACAATCTTGATGTCATCAAGGTTGCTGATCATATCATCGACCTCGGCCCTGAGGGCGGCGAGGTGGGCGGTAGGGTAGTCGCTGAGGGTACTCCGTCTGAAGTCGCTCAAAACGACGAAAGCCACACTGCGAAATACCTGAAAAAGTATTTCAAATAGTGAGGAGTGATGATATAGCAGAGGGATTAGGGAGGTTGCTAATTTGCCAACCTCCCTAATCTCTTTAACCTCTCTAAACTCTCTGCGCTCCCTAAAATTTATAAAAATTTTGCACTTTTCAGCTTTCAGTTGTCCGTTTTACATTTTTTTGTATATATTTGTACCCTGAAGTAGTGTCGGTTTATTATATAACTATATAATATTCCGCTATTGTTGAACTAAAACACTGTTGTATGGAAGATGAAAAGAGGATTTGCACTGCTTGTAGCAATACTTTGCTACTTCTGTACTTATTCACAAGAGGCTAATGCCGACAGCAACATCCCGGAGTTTATCGTAACACCTCGTTTCGATGCAAATCCGTATGCGCCGCTCAAAGGCGGTTATAGTGGTTTCGACTTCGGAAATTCATCACTCTACACATTCCTCGACGGCTCGGTAGGTAACTTCTCCTACTCGCTCTGCAACCATTGGGTATCGACAGACACTCCGTCTCTCTATCAGAATGCTTTTATCTCGAGTGAGGTCGATTTTATCGACTGGCTCACTTTGTCGTATCAGGTGGGGCAGTTCAACTTCACCATCGGTAAGGATATGCTTGCGATGGGTACCTGGGAGCTCGACTACTACGATGTCGATGTTCACACTTCGCTCGTGTCCTCTATGTGGCATAAACTCGCCATCTATCAGTGGGGTGGCTCGGTGGACTACACAACCAAGGATGAGAGCACAAACATCCGCTTCCAATTTGGCACATCTCCATTCGGAGAGCGACCTTTCGCATCGAAACTCTTTGTCTACTCGCTCGATTGGCACGGTGAGTATGGCTGCTATGCACCAATATGGTCGGTAAACTTTGTTGAGTATGAGCGTGGCAAGTTTGCCAATATCATCGCACTCGGCAACGCCTTCTATATGGGCGATTTCACCATCGAGTTGGACTATGTGAATCGTGCAACATCAATCAAGAACTTCTTCAATCAGGAGTTCTCGGTGGCTGCGCAGTTGCTCTATAACTACAATGACAAGGTCGAGGTGTTCGCCAAGGGCGGATACGAGAGCTACAATGGTAGCGACATCTTCGGCTATGAGGATGAGCTCTTTGTTCCGACTGACGGCTCCCTCTGCCCACGCTACTGGTATGCGGGCGGCGGTGTGCACTACTACCCGCTGCGTGATAGTCGCGACTTGCGCCTACACGGTGTAGTGGCTTACAACAACTTTGCAAATAGTGTGTCGATATCGCTCGGCGCAACATATCATTTTAATTTAACCCAAACCATTTTGAATAATCGCAAAAAGTAGAGATGGCAAGAAACAGCGAAACAATTATCAAGATCGAGAATCTCTCCAAGTCGTTTGGCGAGAAGGTCATACTCGACAATATCAACCTCGACATCAAGCGTGGCGAGTTTGTTACTCTGCTCGGACCTTCGGGCTGTGGTAAGACAACATTGTTGCGAATGCTTGCAGGTTTTATGCAGCCCGACAATGGCGCTATCACAATGGAGGATAAGGATATTTTGGGTATACCTCCGCATCAGCGACCTCTCAATACCGTATTCCAGCGTTACGCTCTCTTCCCACACTTGAATGTCTATGAGAATATCGCATTTGGACTCAAACTCAAGAAGGTCGACTCGAAGGAGATTGAGCAGCGCGTGCGCAAGGCGTTGAAGATGGTGTCGATGACCGACTACGAGGATCGCGATGTAAACTCGCTCTCGGGAGGTCAGCAGCAGCGTGTGGCTATTGCGCGTGCTATCGTCAATCAGCCGCAGGTGCTCTTGCTCGACGAGCCATTGGCTGCGCTCGACTTGAAGATGCGTAAGGATATGCAGTTGGAGTTGAAGCAGATGCACGAAGCTCTCGGTATCACCTTTATATATGTGACTCACGACCAGGAGGAGGCGCTCACCCTGAGTGATACGATTGTCGTGATGAGTGAGGGCAAGATTCAGCAGATTGGCACTCCAATCGATATCTACAACGAGCCGGTAAACTCGTTCGTGGCGGACTTTATTGGCGAGAGTAATATCCTCAATGGCACAATGATAAAGGACAAAGAGGTTGAGTTTATCGGTCACAAGTTTGAGTGCGTGGATGAGGGATTCGGCGAGAATACCGCAGTAGATGTGGTTATTCGTCCCGAGGATATCTATATCGTGGGTAATGTTGAGAATGCCGACTTCACAGGTGTGGTCAAGTCTTGCATCTTCAAGGGTGTGCACTACGAGATGTTCGTCGAAACCGACAAGGGCTTCGAGTTGATGATTCAGGACTATAACGCCTTCGAGGAGGGTGCCAAGGTCGGAATGTTTATCAAGCCGTCGGATATCCACGTTATGCGCAAGGAGCGTATTTGCAACACCTTCCAGGGTGTGATGACTTCGCCTACAACCGTCGAGTTCCTCGACACCGAGTTCGAGTGCAACGAGCAGGGCTTGCAGGAGGGCGACAATGTGACTGTGCGTGTGGCGTTCAACCGCGTGGAGCTTCACGACTATAAAGAGGATGGTAAGTTGATTGGTTCGGTACACTTCATCCTCTACAAGGGCGACCACTATCATCTCACCGTGAAGACCGAGGATGGCGACTTTATCTATGTCGATACCAACGATATCTGGGATAACTTCGATGTTGTCGGTATCTCGATTGACAAGCGTGATATCTATATTTCAAAACGAGTTTAAGGTAGTCTGCCGAGATGAAATTTCTAGCAAAACTATTCAATAAACGAGCTAACTGGGCTATCCCGTATGCGATATTCCTCGGCTTCTTCGTGGCGTTGCCACTGGTGCTGATTGTGGTATATGCGTTCCAGGATGCCGAGGGTGGTTTCTCGTTCGAGAACTTCACCAAGTTTGTGACTCAGCCCGAGGCGGTAAATACCTTTATCTACTCAATTGGTGTGGCGCTCATTACCACCTTCTTGTGCATCTTGTTGGGCTATCCCGCAGCGTGGATTCTCAGCAACAAGAAGCTCAATCGCTCGGAGGTTATGGTGGTGTTGTTCATCTTGCCGATGTGGATTAATATCTTGGTTCGTACACTCGCAACCGTGGCGCTCTTCGACTTCTTGAAGTTCCCACTTGGCGAGGGGGCCTTGATTTTCGGTATGGTCTACAACTTCTTGCCGTTTATGATCTATCCGATCTACAACACAATGCAGAAGATGGATCACTCGCTCATTGAGGCTGCCGAGGATTTGGGAGCAAAGCCTTCGGAGGTCTTCCGCAAGGTCATTGTGCCACTCTCGATGCCGGGAGTGATGTCGGGTATTATGATGGTGTTTATGCCTACAATCTCGACCTTTGCCATCGCCGAGTTGCTCACCATGAATAACGTGAAGTTGTTCGGTACAACCATTCAGGAGAATATCAATAACGGAATGTGGAACTATGGTGCTGCATTGTCGCTTATTATGTTGGTAATCATTGGTGTAACCTCGCTCTTCTCGGACGGAGACGAGCAGAGTGACAGTGAGAGTCTAATTTAGGGGAGGGTAGAAGATTATGAAGAAATTTTTTGCACAGTGCTATCTCTGGTTGCTCTTGGCGTTGCTCTATGCGCCAATTATCATCATCGCCATCTTCTCGTTTACCGAGTCGAAGGTGTTGGGTAACTGGACAGGTTTCTCGACCTCGCTCTACACCTCGCTCTTCAACGGAGGTGCTCACAACTCGTTGATGGATGCCATCAAGAACACGCTCAGCATCGCTTTGATTGCTGCGACAGCTTCGACAGCGTTGGGTAGCGTGGCTGCGATTGGAATCTTCAATATGAAGGGTCGCAAGAAGCAGGCTATCAACTTCTTGAATGATATCCCGATGCTCAATCCCGATATCATCACCGGTATCTCGTTGTTCTTGCTCTTTGTGAGCTTGGGCATCTCGCAAGGATATACTACAGTGGTTTTGGCGCACATCGCCTTCTGTACTCCGTATGTGGTTTTGAGCGTTATGCCGCGTCTGCAGCAGATGAATCCGAATATCTACGAGGCAGCGTTGGACCTCGGTGCAACTCCGTTCCAGGCACTCCGCAAGATTATCATTCCGGAGATTCGTCCAGGTATGGTTTCGGGTTTCATCCTCGCCTTCACGCTCTCGATTGACGACTTTGCGGTGACACTCTTTACGAAGGGTAATGAGGGCCTCGAGACCCTCTCGACATATATCTATGCCGATGCTCGTAAGGGTGGTCTTACTCCCGAGCTGCGACCGCTCTCGACCATAATTTTTGCGGTGGTGTTGCTGCTCCTTATTGTTATTAACGTTCGTGCTAAGCGTAATGCTAAGCGCAAGCAAGCTATGTAGCTCTGATATGAAAAAACTGTTTTCTATATTACTCTCCATCTTCTGCCTTGCGGCTACCGCGATGGCAGCAGATCGTGACCACACGCTCAAAATCTACAACTGGGCTGACTATATCGACGAGTCGGTGTTGGAGGATTTCAAGGTGTGGTACAAGGAGGAGACCGGCGAGGAGGTCGAGATTATCTACCAACTCTTCGATATCAACGAGATTATGCTCGCCAAGATTGAAAAGGGCAAGGAGGATTTCGATGTGGTATGTCCGTCGGAGTATATCATCGAGCGTATGTTGCGCAATAATATGCTCCTTCCTATCGACAAGGATTTCGGCACCACGCCTAACTATTTGCAGAATATCTCGCCATATATCATCGATCGCTTCAACAAGATTGATGGCAATGGCAAGAATGCGAACGACTACGCAGTAGGTTATATGTGGGGCACTACAGGTATTCTCTATAATACCAAGTATGTGACCGAGGAGGAGGCGTCGACTTGGGCTACGCTCCACAACGACAAGTTCGAGAAGAAGATTTTTATCAAGGATGCGTTCCGTGATGTCTATAGCACCATTCTCATCTATCTCCGCAATAAGGAGTTGACCGAAGGCACGACAACTCTTGATGAGTTGATGTATGACTCGTCGGATGAGTCTATTGCCGAGGTCGAGGCGTTCCTCAAGAAGGCGAAGCGACTTGTTGCGGGCTGGGAGGCTGACTTCGGTAAGGAGATGATGACCAAGGAGAAGGCCTATATCAACCTCTCGTGGAGTGGTGATGCAGTTTGGGCTATCGAGGAGGCTCAGGCAGTGGGCGTATCGCTCGACTACTGCGTGCCTAAGGAGGGTAGTAATGTTTGGTTTGACGGTTGGGTAATCCCTAAGTACGCTGTGAATACCAAGGCTGCACGCTACTTTATCAACTTTATGTGTCGTCCTGATATAGCGATTCGCAATATGGACGAGATTGGCTATGTCAGCGTTGTGGCTACACCTGAGGTGTTGGAGTCGCGCATAGATGACGAGTTGGAGGGTACGGTCGATGCTTCGTACTTCTTTGGCGAGGGTGCCGAGAGTGTGAAGATTGACCCTGTGCAGTATCCCGACAGAGCTGTGGTTGAGCGTTGCGGTATGATGCACGACTCGGGCGCACGCACACCAAAGATGTTGGAGATGTGGGCACGCGTGAAGGGCGATAGCGTTCCGTTGTGGAACTTGATAGTTATCGCTGTCTCATTTGTGGCGTTGTTGGTGTTGGGTATCCGTCGCAAGGTGCTCAAGGCGCGCAAAACAAGTCACCGCTCATCTACTAAGAAGAAACGTAAGTAGTTTTACGATTTTAGGTGAAATTTGTACTTTCATTTTGCAGTTTGCATTTTTAATTGTACATTTGCACCGCAAAACAGGGCTCGGATGGTGGAATAGGTAGACACGCCGGACTTAAAATCCTGTGGCCAGTAATGGCCGTGCGGGTTCGATTCCCGCTCCGAGTACTCAAAGGTGTTCATCTTTTCGGATGAACACCTTTTCGTTTTACTCGGAGCGGGAATCGTTCAGTCGGTGGCGGTGTGGCATAGTTGTCTGCAGTCGGCAATTGTTGCTGTCGCAATCTTTTGTTTTTGTCAGATGATTGTCTTTGAAAATGGATTTTCAGTCATCATCTGCCAAATTCAAACAATCTATGATTGCAATTGCCTTCTTCCGCTCTGCTCAAACCTGCTGCGCCCGCTCGATTCTGCTTAGTTAAGCCTATTTGGTATTAGCTCTTAACATTCTGCTTTCCGCTTCCAATTTTTAACTTAAAAAAATCTTTACCTATTTTATAATATAGAATTATAGATACGATTAAATCACTATCTTTGCAGTAGGAAATTGAAAAACCGAATATTAACCTATAAATTTATGAAAAGACTATTTTCTATTATGGTAGTGCTGTTGGGATTGATATCATGCCAACAGAAGGAGGTCGAGTATACCTTCCCTCGCACAGCAGCTGAGGATACCGAGCAGATTATGTCGGAGCAGTATTGGTCGTATTGGACACCAGAGGTTCAGGCTAAGATTGATGCCGACATCGAGAAGAATCGTAAGGGCGATGCTACTTTTGCAGTTGGTGCACTCGCTGAGGGTACAACTGTGAAGGTTGAGCAACTCACCTCGGACTTCGGCTTCGGAGCAAGTTCATTCAACTGGGATCAGCTCGGCAAGAAGGAGTACAATGACATTTACAAAAACCTCTTTGGTACACTCTTCAATCGTGCTACAGTAGCATTCTACTGGCGTGAGATTGAACTTGAGGAGGGCCACAAACGATTCTTGGCAGAGGAGTGGGATAGCGAGGATTGGTGGAATAAGTGCGAGAATCCGCACGAGCAGCCACACTGGCGTCGCCCACCTACCGAGCCTGTTATCAAGTGGTGCGAGGAGCACGGCGTTACCGTTCACGGTCATCCGTTGCTTTGGGGTCATATGTCGATTCAGTCGCCAAATTGGTTGCGTGAGGGCGTTCCTGCTCACGAGTTGGCAGCGCTTGATACTCTCGATAAGTTCCGTTTGGAGCGCAAGGAAGGTCGCAACTGCCCAACCTACGATAAGCTCACGCCTAATCAAATTGCAGCTATCGTTCCTGAGTATGTGAAGTTGCTCAACAAGCGTATGTATGGCAACGTCGAGGAGATTATGAAGCAGTACGACGGACGTGTACACAGCTGGGATGTTGTGAATGAAAGCTACCTTGACCACCGTGACAATGCATTGGTTCCAGGTGCGAAGTTGACTAAATCGACCCGTTATGGTATTATGCCGGGCGACTACGTATATCGTGCATTCGACCTCGCAAACAGCCTCAATAATGGCGGAGCAGCGCTCAATATCAACGAGACTCAGTCGGACTCGAAGCTTGAGAATGCAGACATCTACAGCAGCGAGATTAAGCACCTCTTGGAGCGTGGCGCTAAGATTGATGTCGTAGGTATTCAGATGCACCTTATGCGTACTCACCGCAATGCTGAACTTGTAGCTCAGGGTAAGGAGATTTGGAATCCTGAGAAGGCATACTATGTCTTGGATAAGCTCGCCGAGAATAACCTCCCGATGTGTATGAGCGAGATTACAATCACTTCGCCAAATTCGGACTATCGTGGCGAGATGATTCAGTCTATCGTAGCTGTAAACCTCTATCGTTTGTGGTTCAGCTATCCAAATATGACTGCTATCACCTGGTGGAACTTGGTTGACAATTGCGGTTTTAGAGGTGAGCCTACAATTTCGGGCCTCTTCACTCGCGATATGAAGCCGAAGTTAGCATATCACGCTCTCTACAACCTTATTCACAAGGAGTGGCGTACAAATACAGAGGTTGCCGCCGATGCCGAGGGTAACATCGCTTGGCGAGGTTTCAAGGGTAACTATCGCCTCACTTGGACCGACGCCGAGGGCAAGGAGCACACAGCAGAGTATCATCTTAAATAGTATCTAAATATGAAAAAGACCATTTTTTTGGCAGTATCGGCTCTCTTTATGGGCTATGCTGCACAGGCTCAGGAACCGGTCTTCCCACGCTCACAGGCGGAGGATACCAAGGGCTATATGAGCGAGGCGTATTGGAAGCTCTGGAATGCAGAGGAGCAGGCTCGTATCGATGCCGATATCGAGAAGTATCGTAAGGCCGATGGAGAGTTGGTGCTCGAGAATATGGGCCGCAAGCGCGATGTGAAGATTGAGCAGGTGGAGCACGAGTTTATCTTCGGTGCACACATCTTCAACTTCAATCAGCTCGGCAAGAAGGAGTACAACGACCGTTACAAGGAGCTTTACGGCACATTGTTCAATCGTGCTACCGTGCCTTTCTATTGGAAGGAGTTCGAGTTGGAGCGTGGCAAGCCACGTTTTGCAACCGAGTATCGCGATACTGAGGAGTTCTGGAACAACTGCCAGGATCCTAACGCTGAGTTGCACTGGCGTCGTCCTTCGACCGACCAGATTGTCGAGTTCTGCGAGAGCAAGGGTCTCCGTATGCACGGTCACGTGCTTGTTTGGGGTAACCGCAAGTGGCAGATGCCTTATTGGTACAAGGAGTTGATGTCGGAGGAGGAGCGCGCATCGTTCCCGCGTTACTTCCCTAACGAGCCTAATCGTTGGGCAAGTAAGGATGTGTTGTCGAAGGAGTGGACCTATATGTCATTCGACGAGGCTGCTGCGGCATTCCCTGTATTTATCAAGAACTTGGATGCAGCACTTGAGGCTCGTATCAAGCAGATTGCTGAGCACTACAAGGGCCGCTTGCATAGCTACGATGTAGTGAATGAGAGTGCAGAGGATATGAAAGATGATCTCATCCCTGAGAATCACCCTGCATCAAAGAGCCGCTACGGCATTATGAATGGCGACTATCCTTATAAGTCTTTGAAGTGGGCTGAGAAGTACTTCCCTAAGGAGGTTGCGCTCAATATCAACGACTATTTCAAAAAGCCAACCTATACCGAGCAGACAAATCGTCTCCTTGAGCGTGGCTGTAAGATTGATGTTATGGGCTTGCAGATGCACCTCTTCGATTTGAAGCTCTGCCAGGGCATTGCTGATGGCGCAGAGATCCAGACTCCGTCGCAGGTACGCCAGTATATTGGCTATGCAAATCAGACAGGCCTCCCATTGCACTTGAGTGAGATTACCATCACTGCACCATCGCCGGATGAGCGAGGTTTGATGATTCAGGGTATCATCACTCAGCAGCTCTATCGTTTGTGGTTCTCGCAGGAGAAGATGATAGGTATCACTTGGTGGAATGTTGTTGACGGTTGTGGTGCAAAGAAGGAGCCTACCGTATCAGGCTTGTTCACTCGCGAGATGCAGCCAAAGCCATCGTACTATGCTCTTAACCAGCTTATTAACAAGGAGTGGAAAACCAATACTACCGTTCAGGCTGACGAGAATGGCAAGGTTAAGTTCCGTGGCTTCAAGGGTAAGTATCGCATCACCTACAAAGATAAGAAGGGTAAGACTCAGGTCGTAGAGTACATCTTGAAATAAAGAAACTGCATAATAAGCTGTTTTCTTCTTTCGGAAAATAGAGAAAAGACTGTCATTGCGACAGTCTTTTCTCTTTGTGTATGGTCTTGAAAATTAAATTCTTGACAATGTCTCGTCGAGCGACTTACGCTTCTTCTCGGTTGGGGTGTCGGTTGCGTAGCCGATAGGGATGATTGCAACCGGGTAGACGGTCTCGCCATCGATGCCCAAAACCTCGCTTACGATAGCGGGGCGGAAGTTGCAAACCCAGCACGAGCCGAGGCCAACCTCAGTCGCAGCAAGGCAGATGTGCTCAGCCGCAATAGCTGCGTCGATGTCGGCGTGGTCGTGGCTATCCTTCTTGCGGGTCCACGACTGCGACTTGTCGCCACAAACCACGATATAGAGCGGTGCCTGCTGGAACCACTCTTGAGCGTAACCTGCGTGCAATGCAGTGCGTTTCTCCTCGCTCTCCACGATGATGAACTTCCAAGGCTGGAAGTTTACAGCCGATGGCGCAAGTCGCGCACACTCAAGTATATAATCAATCTTCTCCTGCTCAACCGCACGCTGCTCATAAGCACGTGCCGAGTAACGAGCCTTTACCAAATCCAAGAAATTTCCCATATTCATATCTGTTTTCTTGGCGCAAATATAATAAAAAGCCATTAGCTTTTAGCCATTGGCCATTAGCTTTTTTTAGGGAGATTAAAGAAAATAGGGAATTTAACGCTAAATTCGCCAAACTCCCTAAATTCTCTATGTGTTATTCTTGATTTCTTTGCTCGCTTACTAAATAACTAATTATCGCATTAGTTTTGTTAGATATATTGGCAACGCTGTTGAGTACTAGGTATGTTACAAGACCTGATATAAATAAGACTATACCATCAATAATGTAAAATGGAGATTCGAGAATGAAGCATAGTGCGATGCTTCCAACTGCGCCAAGTATACCTATAAAAAGAAGACTTATTCCGATTGTACGGAGGGCATTCTCATCGATGCTCGGTCCCGAGTCCAATTTGTAAAAATTAGTCTGACGCTGATGCTTGGCGTTTGATTTGGACTTGGTTTCTGATTTAGCCTTTGGTGTTGTGTAAAGTGCTTTTGTAGATTCTTGAAGCTGTTTTGTACACTTTGGTATGCCGAGGTCAACCTCTTTACCCCACGATAATTTCAAGTAATCATCGTCTGATATTTCTGGATATACGTATCGGTAATAGATGGTTGTTTGGGTATCTTTGTCGTATTCGTATGCGTCGTAATTCTCTGTGCTATCGACGGCTTCGAGTGTGTACAAACCCTTTTTGTGCAATAACTTTAGCTTCTGCTCTTTTGGAACTCTGCTTGTTGTTTCTGCTTGCGAAGTTTCATTCTTAGGAAAATCGTTCATAGTGGTTGTCGATTTGTTTGCCCATCAACCTCGAATGTGCGGTTACTATAAAAAGAAAGTGTGAGGTTGTCTTCGCTTATTACTATGAAGGTTGTGGTATAACCCGAATCAAATAAACGCTAAGCCCCACACCTGTATAGTACATAGCGTTGGCATAAAGTGTGCCTACGCTTGTATATACAAGAAATGAGTGCTACTCGCTGTCTTTGATTCAAAAGAAAACTACCACATTTTCATAGTAAGACCACGAAAAACACTTTCGTAATATGTCTGCAACTCTGCGATTGCAATGCAAATATAACGATAAATCTCGAAAAGTGCAAAAAATAAATCAATCATCATTGCGAAGGAGCGGTGCGACTGCGGCAATCTTCCTTATTGTTATTAAAGCAAAAGAGGGAGATTATCACGCTCGTTTCACTCGCTCGTAATGACGTTGTAAGCCGAGGTTTAACACCTAAAACTTCTAAAATTCTTTTAGTTTTCCGCTTTCCACTTTCCGTTTTCCGCTTTTTTCACTATATTTGCACGATTGTATCTATGATACAATATTTGTGAAGGAGATGAAAGAGCAAAATATAGATATTAAGACAACTATCGAGGAGTCGGACTACAAGTACGGCTTTACCTCCGATATCGAAACCGAGTTTATCCCTAAGGGCTTGAACGAGGGGGTGATTCGTCTTATCTCGCAGAAGAAGGAGGAGCCCGAGTGGCTGCTCGAGTTGCGATTGAAGGCGTATCGCCACTGGCTTACCCTCAAGCACCCAACCTGGGGTCACCTCGATATTCCCGAGATCGATTTCAACGACATAATCTACTTTGCAGCGCCTAAAAAGAAGAAGGAACTCGCCTCGATGGATGAGGTGGACCCTGAACTCAAGGCAACCTTCGAGAAGCTCGGTATTCCACTCGAGGAGCAGAAGGTCTTGGCTGGCGTAGCGGTAGATGCGGTGTTGGACTCGGTGTCGGTCAAGACAACATTCCAAAAGGAGTTGGCCGAGAAGGGCATTATCTTCTGCCCAATCTCGGAGGCGGTACGCGACTATCCTGAGTTGGTACGCAAGTACCTCGGCTCGGTGGTGCCATATGCCGATAACTTCTACGCAGCTTTGAATACGGCAGTCTTCTCGGACGGCTCGTTCTGCTATATCCCGAAGGGCGTGCGTTGCCCTGTGGAACTTTCGACCTACTTCCGCATCAATGCGCAGGGTACGGGTCAGTTTGAGCGTACCTTGATTGTTGCCGACGAGGGCTCGTATGTGAGCTACCTCGAGGGTTGCACCGCACCTCGGCGCGACGAGAATCAGCTCCACGCAGCGGTTGTGGAGATTGTTGTTGAGCGCGATGCCGAGGTTAAGTATTCGACCGTACAGAACTGGTATCCTGGCGACAAGGAGGGTAAGGGCGGAATCTACAACTTCGTGACCAAGCGAGGTATCTGCCACGCAAATGCTCACCTCTTCTGGACTCAGGTCGAGACCGGTTCGGCAATCACTTGGAAGTATCCGAGCTGTGTCTTGATGGGCGATAACTCGGTGGGTGAGTTCTACTCGGTGGCTATGACCAACAACTTCCAGCAGGCCGATACGGGTACCAAGATGATTCACATCGGACGCAATACTCGCAGTCGTATCGTCTCGAAGGGTATCTCGGCAGGTCAGTCGCAGAATGCCTACCGTGGTCTTGTGAAGGTTATGCCGAAGGCTGAGAATGCTCGCAACTACTCGCAGTGCGACTCGCTGCTCATTGGAGACAAGTGTGGTGCACACACCTTCCCGACCGTCGATTGTCGCAACTCCTCAGCTCAGCTCGAGCACGAGGCTACAACATCGAAGATCTCGGAGGATCAGCTCTTCTATTGCAATCAGCGCGGACTCTCAACCGAGGATGCTGTGGGAATGATTGTCGGTGGTTATGCCCGCGAGGTGTTGGCCAAGTTGCCGATGGAGTTTGCTGTTGAGGCGCAGAAGTTGCTCTCAATTAGTCTTGAGGGCTCAGTAGGTTAAATTAAGAATTAAAATAAAAACGATATATGCTTAAAATTAAAAATCTTCACGCATCGGTTGATGGTAAAGAGATTCTTCGAGGTATCGACTTCGAGGTTAAGGCTGGTGAGGTACACGCCATTATGGGCCCTAACGGCTCGGGTAAGAGTACCCTTGCATCGGTAATTGCGGGTCACAATAAGTTTGAGGTGGTAGCGGACGAACTCTCGTTCGAAGGTGAGAATTTGCTCGATATGTCGATTGAGGAGCGTGCTCGCAAGGGCTTGTTCCTTGGTTTCCAGTATCCGGTAGAGATTCCGGGTGTCACTATGGCCAACTTTATGAAGATTGCCGTAAACGAGCAGCGCAAGTCGCGTGGCGAGGGGCCGTTGACTGCAGCCGAGTTTTTGAAGATGATGCGAGAGAAGGCGAAGGTCGTAGAGCTTGATGCCAAGATGACTTCACGTGCAGTGAACGAGGGCTTCTCGGGTGGCGAAAAGAAGAAGAACGAGATCTTCCAGATGGCTATGCTCGATCCGAAGTTGGCAATCCTCGACGAGACCGATTCGGGCTTGGATATCGACGCTTTGCGTATCGTGGCTACAGGTGTTACCAAGTTGCACACTCCGCAGAATGCAACCATAGTGATTACTCACTACCAGCGTCTGTTGGACTACATCGTGCCTGATTTCGTGCACGTGTTGTACAAGGGTAAGATTATCTATTCGGGCGACAAATCGTTGGCGTTGAAACTCGAGAAGGAGGGCTACGATTGGTTGATTAACGACTATAAGGAGTAGGCGATGGATATCAAAAAATTGATAGCTGAAGGGGCATTGCGCGAGTTCAAAGCGGGACGCATCGACGATAAGTGCGACTTGTCGTTGCCGCTTGTTGTGCTCAATCCACACAAGTGCGATATCGAGGTCTGCACATCGCAGCCCGTGTCGCTTGTGGTGTGGCACGACAACGCTAAGGAGTGCGCTCTTACGCTCCGACTTGCTCCGCACGCAGTAGTGACATTGACCGAGGTGTATGCCTCGCAGAAGTATGTCGATGTGCGCATTGAGCAGGCTGAGGGCAGTGAGTGTCGCGTTGTAACCTTGATGTTGAGCGGTGCACATACATCATATGAGACATTGTTGCAGGGCTCGCACTCGTCGCTCAAGATGAATGCGGCATATATGGCAATGGGCTTCGACCATGCGGTGTTGTCGCTCACTACACGCCACCTTGTTTCGGACTGCAAGAGTGCTTCGATTATCAAGGGCGTAGCTTCGGGCAAGGGCACAGGAGAGTTTAAGGGTTTGGTCTATGTGGCGCAAGATGCACAGCGTACCGATGCTCAGCAGACCAATCGCAATATAGAGTTGGGTGGCGGACATATCGTCTCGGAGCCACAGTTGGAGATTTACGCAGACGATGTGAAGTGTTCGCACGGCTCAACCGTAGGTCAGCTTGATGAGCAGGCAATCTACTATATGCGTCAGCGCGGTATCTCGCAGGCATCAGCCGAGCGACTCTTGTTGGAGGGCTTTGTCGAGGATGTCGTGTCGAAATGTGAGGTTGAGGCGTTGCGTGATATTCTCAACGATGCGGTACACGCAAAACTAAATGAGTAACCAGATGTTTGATGTAGAGAAGATACGAGCGGAGTTTCCGATACTCTCGCGTGAGGTCTATGGCAAGCGCTTGACCTACCTCGATAGCGGCGCTACGGCTCAGAAGCCGCGCTGTGTGGTGGAGAAGATGGCGGAGCTGCTCTTGCACGAGAATGCCAATATCCACCGTGGCGTGCATCGCCTATCGGAGGAGATGACCGTGCGCTACGAGGAGGCTCGCGAGGTGGTACGCACATTCATCGGTGCCGCACATCGTGAGGAGGTTATCTTCACCTCGGGTGCTACGATGTCGCTCAACTTGGTAGCTTCATCGTGGTGCGAGAAGAACTTGTGCGAGGGCGATAACATCGTTGTCAGCCACATCGAACACCACTCCAATATCGTACCGTGGCAGTTGGCAGCCGAACGTAAGGGCGCTGAGTTGAGAGTTATTCCGGTAGCAGAGGATGGCTCGTTGGAGCTTGACAAACTCGACTCGCTCGTAGATGAGCGTACGAAGGTTGTAGCTGTTACTCAGGCATCGAATACACTCGGTACAAAGCCCGATTTGGCACGTATAATCGCAAAGGCCCACTCGGTGGGTGCTGTGGCGGTGGTTGATGGTTGCCAGGGCGTTGTGCACGGTGGGGTAGATGTAGCGGCCTTGGACTGCGACTTCTACGCCTTCTCGGGCCACAAGCTGTACGGCCCTACCGGAATCGGTGTATTGTATGGCAAGCGCGAGCTGCTCGATAAGATGTCTCCATATATGGGTGGCGGCGATATGGTCGACAAGGTGTCGTTTGCAAAGACTACCTATGCACCACTTCCGCTCAAGTTTGAGGCCGGCACGTCGAACTATATCGGCGCTATCGGTTTGGCCGAGGCGATAAACTTCTTGACTGCACTCCCTGCGGAGGAGGTCGAGAAGCACGAGAAGGAGTTGCTCGACTATGCGACAGAGCAGTTGTTGCAGATTGAGGGGTTGCGTATCTATGGCACTACAGATGATAAGGCGCCAATCATATCGTTCAATGTTGAGGGTTGCGACCACTACGATATCGGTATGATTCTCGATAAGATGGGTGTTGCGGTGCGTACGGGTCACCACTGCGCCGAGCCTACAATGGCGCGATTCGGCACAAATGGCGTGGTGCGAGCATCGTTTGCACTCTACAATAATAAAACTGATATAGATAATCTTGTAGCAGCTGTTAAGCGAGCTGTTGCAATGTTAAAATAGAAGAAACTATGTTTATAGTACTTGAAGGACTTGACGGTGCGGGTAAGTCGACCCAGATAAAGAAGTTGCGTGAGATGTTTGCCGAGCGCGGAATCGAGAGTGAGTATGTTCACTTCCCTCGCTTCGATGCGCCTGTATATGGCGAGTTGATTGGTCGCTTCTTGCGTGGTGAGTTGGGCGGTGTAGACCAGGTTGATCCATATATCGTAGCTCTGCTCTATGCGGGTGATCGTGCCGATATGGCGCCACAGATTCGTAAGTGGCAGGAGGAGGGCAAGGTGGTTATTGTTGACCGCTATGTCTACTCGAACATTGGCTACCAGTGCGCCAAGATTGCAGATAAGGAGGCTCGCTTGCGCCTGAATGATTGGATTCTGAATCTCGAGTACGAGATGAACAAGATACCTCGTCCCGATGTGTCGCTGTTCCTCGATGTGCCATTTGCATTTACCGAGAAGCGCCTCACCGAGCAGCGTGAGGGCGATGACCGCTCTTACCTCAATGGCGCTACCGATATTCACGAGCAGTCGCTCTCGTTGCAGCAGCGTGTGCGCGAGGTCTATATCGAGTCGTCGGAGCGTGATAGCGAACTTCTTGTTGTCGATTGTAGCAACGAGGAGGGAGCAATGGCTCTGCCTGAGGAGATTTTTGAGCGAATCCAGGAGCGTATTCTTCCACTGCTCAATAGCGTGAAATAATGGCCCAAGCGCAGAGAAATAGAGATTGGCTTGGTCTCGTGGCGCTCGTCTGCAGAGTTCTCTTTGCGGTGACATTCATCGTGTCGGGAGCACTCAAGGCGATAGATCCGTGGGGCACATTCCTCTCTATGCGCAACTACTTTGTGGCCTACTCCCTCGATATGCCCGTTCAAGAGTTGGGTATGTCGCTTTCGATTCTCCTCGGAGGATTCGAACTTGCACTTGGTGTTATGCTGTTGCTCAATGTTGCGAGGAGCATAACCTCTATAGTGGCATTGGCGCTGATGCCCGTCTTTACAATCATCACACTTCTGAGCGCTACCGCCTTCCTGATTGAGGATTGTGGCTGCTTTGGCGAGCTGATAAAACTCACACCGTGGCAGTCATTCGCAAAGAATATTGTGCTGCTCTTGATGGCAGTTGTGGTGTGGTACTATCATCGTAAAGAGCAGTTCTCGCTCTCGAAGAAGGATATCGTTGCAATCCCGATTATCGTTGCGGCGGCAATGAGTTTGGGCGTTTACAGCTATCGTCACCTCCCTATTTTTGATACCTTGCCATATAAGAAGGGTGTTAACATCGCCGAGGAGATGGCCAAAACTCGTGCGCAGCAAGCCTCGGAGAGAGTGGTGCTCGTCTATCGCAATAATGTGACAAACGAGTTGCACGAATTTTCGGTTGAAGATACCGAGTGGCAGAACGACTCGCTTTGGACGTGGGAAGATACCCGATTAGAGCGCGTGGAGAGCAAAACAGCGCCTACTGTGGTCGAGTTCTATGTGGGCAATAATGAGGGCGATAAGACAGCCGAGGTGCTCTCTGCACCGAGAATTTATATGCTCTTTATGGCGACTATGCAGCTCGATAATGAGGTGCGAGAGCGTTTCGATGCGGTTGAGCGTCACGCGGAACAGAGCGGTGTAGAGCTTGTCTATGTAACGCCTGAGGATCTCTCCTCGGCAACGTCGGCATACCCGATTCTCAATATGGATCCCAAAACTATGAAGACAATGCTCCGTGCGGACTACGGTCTCATAGTTCTCGAGGAGGGTGAGATTGTCGAGAAGTACAACTTCCGCGACATCCCGTATTAGCCCTGCCCATCATTCTGCATTTTGCATTCTCAATTTGTGACCCCTCCGCCCAATGCCTTGCAGAGGGTGATATAGTTTATGTATTGCTGAGCAACCAGATTCTCGAACTGCATCTGCGAGGAGTAGAGCGAGCGCTCGGCATCTATCACATCGAGATAATCCGACAGACCATTTCGATAGAGCGCGTAGGTCATTTTTGCGATATTGTGATACGATTTGACCAATCCGGCGTAGCGCATTAGCTCCTCGCGCGAGGTGGTTATCGCCACCAGCGCACTCTCCACATCACTTATAGCATCGGAATAACTCTTCTCGTAGGCAAGCAAGCTCTGTCGATACGCCTCTCGTGCCGCCAACTCACGGTGGCGGAGCGCTCCAAAATTGTATATTGGTTGTGTAAGCGCAGCCAACGCATCTGCCACCCACCCCTTCGCGGAAAAGAGACTACTAACCTTGTCGGTTGCGGTACCGCCATAGAGCGTGAGCGTCACCGATGGCAGTCGGGCGCTACGAGCCAGTCCCACATTTGCGGCAGCCTGCTCCATCGTGTAGTATGCCGACATCACATCGGGGCGGCGGTTCAATATATCCGACGGTACACCTATGGCAATGTCGTAGGGCTTGTAGTTGTTGGTCGCAGCGCGTTCTTGGGCTACACCTATATTTATTAATGAGTCGGCAGATTCGCCTACGAGCGTAGCCAGCGAGAGCAACGTCTGCGCTATAGCTCGTTCATAGAGCGGTATATCGGCTTCGGCAGTGTAGAGCAGGCTATGTGCCTGTTCGAAATTTACGCCCGAAGCGAATCCGTGCTTGTAGAGTGAGTCGATAAGAGTCACCATCTCACGACGTAACTCGCTACTTTGCTTGGCGATATCCAAGTCTTGGCGGTATTGCAACAGAGTGAAATATGTGGTCGCCACCTCGGCCTCGAGTGCAAGACGCACGCCGTGATACTGCCACAGCTCGTACTTTATCTGCGCCTTTGCACCTCGGGATGCGTGACGGAGGGAACCAAAAAGTGGTAGTTCCCAACTGGCCTGAGGCAGAATTTTGTAGGTCTGCGCAATATTGTCCGACGCACTCTCGTACTTGCCCTCGGCTGAAATGTCGCCCGAAAATGCGGGGAGATATGTCGCACGAGTGACTGCGAGGTTGTGTCGAGCCTCCTCGATGCGTGATGCAGCGATGCGAATGCTGCGATTCTGTGCTAAGGCTTGTTCGATAAGGCGATTGAGTGTGGTATCGCCAAATATCTGCCACCACTCACTCTTGAGAGCAATCGAGTCGTGCGAAAATGGCTCTCCAAAGATGTACTTTTGCTGTTGCGAGAGCCTCGGCGCTGTTAGGCGCGGATTGCAACCGCAGAGCAGAAACGCTAATAATATATAAGGTATTCGACGCATAGTTCCTATTTCTGTTTTTCAAATCGCGCCACCTTGCCCACCAAAAAGTAGAGAGCAGGGTAGAGCATCACTCCGAAAATTGTTGCAAAAAGCAGACCTCCAACCAACGACACACCCATAATGTTGCGGGCGGTGGAGTAGACTCCCGATGCGAAGACGAGAGGTAACATTCCGAGAATCGAGGCGAAGGCTGTCATCAAGATTGGTCTCACGCGCATCTTTGCAGCATTTACCGTAGCCTCGACGAGCGATTGGTGCTCCTCGTGGAAGAGCTTGTCGGCATACTCGACCACCAAAATCGCATTCTTCGCCGCCAAGCCAATCAGCATAGCCAACGATATCTGCATATAGATATCGTTTATGAACTGAGGCGCAATGAGGTGTGCAATACCCACAGCGCACAACGCTCCAACCACAGCAAGCGGTACACCCATCACGATTGAGAGGGGCAGGCTCCAACTCTCGTAGAGTGCCGAGAGTGTGAAGAAGACAAATACGAAGGCTATGAGGAATACCCACGCACCTTTTCCGCCCTCCTCGCGCTCTTGGAATGATACGCCGCTCCACGCAATCGAGGTGTCGTCGGGTAGAATTTCGTCTGCAATAGTTTCGATTCTATCCATAGTCTGTCCGGTCGATGTGCCCTCTTTCGGTGTTACATTTATGCCAATCGAGCGGTAGAGGTTGAACTGCGAGACGTACTGTACGCCCGTGGTGTCGCGCACCGTAACGAACGATGTGAGCGGAACACTTTCGCCATTGCTGTTCTTGAGGAAGTATCCCCCGAGCGAAGCCTCACTCTCACGATAGTCGGGTGCAGCTTGCAGATAGCTCTGGTAGAGTCGACCATAGAGGTTGAAGTTGTTTATCATACGACCTCCGAGGAGTGTGGCTGTTTCGGAGTAGAGCGACGAGAGCGACACGCCACTCATCAGCGCGTGCTGCTTGTCTATGTCGATATGCTTTTGCGCTACGCCATTGCGAAATTCGGTCGATGCGCTTTCAATTTTCGGCTCTTTGCGCAATGCTGCGAGGAGCTTGTCGCACTGCTTGGCAAGATAATCAGTGCCCTTGCCCGCTCTATCTTGTAGCTCGAAGGTCACACCCGATGTTACGCCCAGGCCAGGAATCGAAGGCGAAACAAAGGCTCCGCACTCCGCCTCGGGTATGGCGCTGTAGAGCACCTTATTCAGCTTAGCCACCGCATCCATTGCCGACATCTTGCGCTTGGAGAAGTCGGTGAGCTTGACGAAGATGATTCCGCTATTTGTTGCTGCCACGCCCGAAATTAAGTTGAAGCCCGATACTACGCCCGTGCTCTCTACGATGGGCAGCGTGGCTTTGGTGACGGAGTCGACCTTTGCCATAATCTGCTCGGTGCGTGAGAGTGCGATATTGTCGGGGCCATTCACCGAGATGGTGAAAAAGCCTTGATCCTCCTCGGGGAGAAATCCTTGTGGCAGAATTTTGAGCATAGCGACTATCGCCACCGCCATAATGGCGACGACGGCAATTGTGGTGCGCCAACGTGATACAATGCGACCGATGCTGCTACCATAACGCCCCATAGCTCTGTCGAAGATGCGGTTGAATGCTCCGAAGAAACCCTTCGTGCGCTCTTTGTGCGGGCGCAGAAGCATCGCGCAGAGTGCAGGCGAGAGCGATAGTGCATTTATCGCAGAAAATATCACCGATACCGATATTGTGACTGCAAATTGCTGAAATAGTCGCGCCGATATTCCGCCCGAGAAGGATATCGGAATAAATACGGCCAGGAGCACAATGGTCGTTGCGATGATTGGCGAAGAGACCTTTCTCATCGCCTCTTCGGTCGCCTCGGCAGGGCTCATTCCGCGTTCGATATTGGCTTGCGAAGCCTCTACAACCACAATCGCATCATCCACTACGAGTCCGACAGAGAGTACAAGTCCGAGCAACGATACTATGTTTATGGTGAAGCCCAAGAGTGGGAATACCATAAACGTACCGATAATCGAGACGGGGATTGCGATAAGCGGTATAAGTGTAGCTCTCCAATTTTGCAGAAAGAGGAAGATGATTAGAACCACTAATATGAGCGCGATGATAAGCGTTTCGAAAATCTCGCGAATACCCGCCGAGATGCTCTTTGTTCCATCGACCAAGACCTCAAACTCAACGCCATCGGGCATACGCTCGGCAATCGTTGCCATCTTCTCTTTGACCGCCTTGCCGAGAGCTACAGCGTTGGAGTTTGGCTCTTGGTAGATGGTTACAATGGTTGTCGGCTTGTCGCCAAAGCGTGAACTTGTGCCGTAGTTCTCGTTGCCCAACTCGATGGTTGCCACATCGCGCAGACGCACCTGCTCGCCACGCTCGGTGGTGCGAAGCAGTATGTCGCCCCACTCCTCGGGTGTCGAGATTTGGCGCGGCATAGTCACGGTGTAGGTGTAGAGCGTAGACGAAGGTGTCGGCTCAGCACCAAATTTTCCTGCAGGGTAGATGCCCGCCTCGGTCGAGATTGCCGAGACGATGTCGTTGACCGATATGTTGTAGTAGGAGAGCAAATCGGGGCGCAGCCACACTCGCATAGCGTACTCGCCCGCACCCATAATGTCGACTTTGCCGATACCATTAATCTTCAATAATTCGTTCTCGATGTTGATGTATGCGTAGTTCGACAGAAAATCCTCGTCGTATCGTCCATCGCTGTAGAGGGCGTAGACCATCAAAAATCCGGTCTGAGTCTTGCGTGTCACAACGCCCTGCTCGGTGACTGATGAGGGCAACTTCGCCATCGCTGTGGCTACATTATTCTGCGTGAATATGGCGTCGAGATCGGCATCCGAACCTATGTCAAAGGTTACTTGCAGGGTCATTGAACCATCGTTGGCACTCGTTGCCTGCATATATAACATATCGCTTACGCCCATTACACTCTGTGCAATAGGTGTTGCTACGCTATTGTTTACGGTCTCGGCGTCGGCACCATCGTACGTGGCGGAGACCTCGACAACGGGCGGTGTGATGTCGGGATATTGCTCAATCGAGAGGTTGGCTATCGATAGCGCACCCAGGAGTACGATTACCACCGATAGCGATATCGCGAATATAGGCCTATGTATAAAAAAGTTTTTCATTTCCTCTCTACTTAATTTGTTAAGGAAACCTTCATCTTGTTGCGTAGTTTCTGCAATCCCGTTGTGGCGACCACCTCGCCCTTCGAGACGCCACTCTCCACAATCCACCACTCGCCAACTCTCTTGCCGAGCTTAACCTCACGGTATTCGGCTGTAGAGTCGGGACGAATCACCCATACGGAGGAGATGTCCTGAATCTGCCTAACAGCTTGCTGAGGTACGGTTGTGTAGACCTTCTCACCGCCCAGGGTTGCCGAGACTCGGGCAAACTGTCCAGTCTTGAGGGTGTAGTTCGGATTGCGGAATCCTATCACCAATACGATTGTTCCCATCTCGCTTGCAATGCTCTGTCTGGTGTATTTATAGAAACCCTTTTCGGGGTACTCGCTACCGTCTGCAAGTTGCAGACGAATGTCGGAGAGCAGACCATCGTTGTCGTAGGAGAACTCGTTGCGCTCCGATACGGCAAGGTACTCCTGCATCGGAATTGCCAGATTGACCGATACCGTGTCGATGTTTTGTATGGTAGTGAGCGTAGAGAACTGCGTGCCGGGCCCGACGTAGTCGCCCGATGTGGCGGCCGAGGCCGAGATGATACCATCTATCGGTGCATAGATGCGGGTATAACTCTCGTCAAGTCTGGCATTTTGCAGCGCTTGTCGTGCCGACTTGACCGAAGCCATCGCCGCGATATGCTCCGCTTTGTACTGGTCGAACTGCATCTGACTTATGGCGTTTATGCGCGCAAGAGGTATCGCACGTTCGTAGTTGCGCTTCGCCTCGGCAGCCTTCGCCCTTGCCGACGATAGGGCAGCCTCGGCTGCCAATCGATTGGCACGTTGTTGCGACCTATCGAGCGTGAATATCACATCTCCTCGCTTGACGGGCATTCCATTCTTGAAGGATGAGGTGACAAGGAAACTTGCAACTCGAGGTTGAATGGTCGCGGAGTAGTTCTCCGATATAGAGGTGATGAAACTCTTTCGGTAGGGCAGACTCCTCTCTTCGACCATCCCCGTCTTGATTGATAGAGTCTCCGTTGTCGCCTTGGTGTTATGTTTGCAGGAGGGCGTTATTGCCGTGATAAGCAACAAAATAGCGAGTTGAAACTTGGAACGCATAGCCGTAAATTTTGGTAAAACATATTTATTTACCGACACATCGAACAAAAAACATACCCACAGTGGCTTAAAAATGGGTTAAAACCTCTATTTTAGAGCGAAAATTGGTGCAAAAATTTTTTTATTTCAAAAAAATAATTTATATTTGTATCATAAACCATTAAAACTAATAATTAATAGTTATGAAAAATTTAGTAGATCAGATCAATGCACAGGTAGCTGCTTTCCAGGCAAATGCTACTGCTCAGGTAGAGAAGAACAACAAGGCTGCAGGTACTCGCGCACGTAAGGCTGCTTTAGAGCTTTCTAAGCTCTTGAAGGAGTTCCGCAAGGTATCGGTTGAGGAGGCTAAGAAATAATCTTTCCTACTTGCACAAAAATAGGCGTTCCAATAGATTTGGAATGCCTATTTTTTTGGCCTGGTTTTTGCCTCGATAGGGGTTGCTATGATGAAACAACTTCTCGAAATACTGCAACGCTATCGCTTCCTCGATCGAGCCATCTTCTTTCTGCGAATCTTCGTGGGCGTGCTCATTTCGTTCCACATCATCGATAAGTTGCAGACCTACAACTTCGTCCTCACGGGCTATCCAGCCTTGCTCTTCAAGAGTAGCTGGGCGACCTTTGTGATATTCACATTTCTGGAGGCCCTCTTCGCTGTGATGATAGTACTCGGCTATGGCACTCGCTTCGCAGCATTCATTATGTCGCTCGGAATGTTCGTCGAGATGTTCATTATTTACCCCTCGTTGGGTTGGCTCGGTGTCGAACGACAAATATTATATATAGGTATATATGTAACACTCGTAATTGCTGGTAGTGGTCGCTTCGGATTGGAGGAGCATCTCAATCGAAAGCGTCGAGGTTTACACTCGATAAAACTTGAGTAGGCCTCGTGTTCGTTTAAAGTTTTTGCCCGTTGGTTGATTTTTGGAGTGGAAATGCCCTCTATTTCAAAAATTCCCTTATCTTTGCGGAGCAAAAATTTTACATAATGAGACTCAAAACACTTTTATTTTTAACTTTCGCCCTCGTAATGGGTATTTCGGCGCAGGCGCAGTCGTTGCCTCGCAAGGTCGAGAATGTAACAATTAAGGACCTTTACGGAAATCCGGCATCATTGCCTTGCTACGGAGAGAAGAACCTCCTCATTTTCTATGTTGACCCTGATGCATATTTGGCAATGAACAAGAATAATAAGTTTGCTGAGGAGTTGGAGGCGAATGGCCGTGCTGCAGGTCCTGAGATTTATGGCTTCGGAATTTTGAACTTCCCTGATACATTCTTGCCAAAGGAGTTCTTGCGTAAGATTTGCCGCAAGCGTGTGGAGAAGAATGGTGCAACAATCATCGACGATGGTGCTCATGTATTTCACGATAAGTGGAACTTGGGCAACTGCAACAACAAGTTTATGCTCTTGATTGTTTCGAAGGAGGGTGAACTCGTATACATTCTTCGAGACGAGATTACTGCTGCCGGCAAGGAGGAGTTCTACAGAATAGTTGATAAATACCGTAAATAGTTTGAAATTCGGTCGTATATTTATACTTGCACTGCTCACAACGATATCCATCGAAGCAGTTGCGCAAAGTGATAGTATCCTTGTTACAGACAAGGATACTGTTGCTTATAGGTATACGCCAATCACTACGACGCCCGTTGCTACCAAAAGAAACGGATGGCAGCGATTTGTGCGCTATATGGTTGAGAGTGAGATAGATCGCAGCTTCGAAAAGAGGGTTGATATGACCTTTGTGCCTGCGTTATACTACACGCCATCGACCTCTCTCGGCTTGGCTGTTATGGCGGCAGGTCTCTATCGAATCGATAAGGAGAATCGAAACATTTCGCCTTCGAACTTCTCGGTCTACGCAACAGGCTCGCTCACAGGCTTCTATCGCGTGGGCGTGTCGGGTATTAATATCTTCAAAAACGACCGCCAGCGACTCATCTATAATGCGGAGTTCTACTCGCAACCTACCTTGTTCTGGGGTGTCGGCTATGATGCAGCTATGGCGAGTACGCCCGAAAGCCGTAAGTACTTCTCGACGAATGTCGACTTGCGCTTCTTGCAGCGTGCGGCCAAAGGCTTGTATGTGGGAGTAGGTGCCAACTTCGATAACTATCTCAACAAAAAGTCGGAGCCTAAAACCAACTACCTCGTAACGGGATTTTCGCTCCTTGTCGAGTACGATACTCGTGATGTGATATCGAATCCGCATAGCGGCGTCTATGTGGCATTGCAGGCGAAGGTGCGACCAAAGGCGTTGGGCAATCTCGGTAAGACCTTGTGGGGTGGTCGCCTCTCGGCAAACTACTATCAGAAGCTATGGAAGGGTGGACTCTTGGCTCTCGACCTGCAAGCCGAGATAAATAGCGAGGGTACACCGTGGTTGCTGAATGCGAAGATTGGTGGTTCGTCGGCTATGCGAGGCTACTATGCCGGCCGTTTTAACGATTTGTGCGCTGTGACTCTGCAGGCTGAACTCCGCCAAAAGATATATAAAGGCCTTGGCGCTGCAGTGTGGGGTGGAGCAGGTAATGTATTCCCTACTCTCGAATCATTCGACTGGCGCGAAACACTTCCTACCTATGGCGTTGGTCTGCGCTACGAGATAAGACGCAATATCAACGTCCGCTTCGACTACGGCTTTGGCCGTCGTGACTTCGATGGAAAACTCATCCACGGAGCTGTATTCTCCCTGAACGAGGCATTCTAACGAGATGATTATTTGGAGAAAACGCTCATTTTTTGTATCTTTGACAAAAGAATACAAATTAACAATTGAGCTATGAAAAAATTATTACTCTCAATCCTTGCTTTATCCCTCTCTGTATGCGCTTTTGCTGCTGATGAGAAGGTAGAGCAACCTTTGTCAATTGACAAAACTCCACGTGTCATCGAGATTGCAACTCAAAATACAGCAATCTATCTTACCGTAAATTCAAAGGGCGAACTCTTGTTCAGCTATTATGGCAAGCGCATCGCCGATCCGACACCATTCCTCGAGAAGAGACTCACACGTCGTGTCGACTTCTGCACCGACCCTCAGGCCTATTTCGCTCAGGGAGGTCGTGAGCAGCGTCGTGCTTCACTCGCAGTGACACACTCGGATGGCGATTTGAACACCGAGTTGCGCTATGTTTCGCACGAGGTGAAGAGCGAGAATGGCGTGACTACCACAACAATTACAACCTCCGATACAAAGTTGCCATTCGACGTACGCTTGGTCTATAAGGCGTATGAGGCTGAGGATGTGATTGTTACTCATAGCGAGATTACCAATCGTGAGTCGGGTGCGGTAAAACTCCGCAACTACTATAGTGCGAACGTCACTCTTATTGCTGATCAGTACTACTTGACACAGTTCTACGGCCAGTGGGCACGTGAGATGTATATGTCAGAGACTCAGCTCTCCAGAGGTATCAAGAGCATCTACTCGCAGAAGCACGTTCGTGGCGTTCAGCTCGAGAATCCGAGCTTTATGGTTGCCCTCGACACTCCTCTCAACGAGAACCACGGTAATGTCGTTGCAGGAGCTTTGGCTTGGACCGGAAACTTCGACCTCTCGTTCGAGGTGGACGACTTCTCTTGGCTCAATATTCGTGCAGGTATCAACCCTTATTCAGCCGAGTATTCGCTCGCTTCGGGTGAGACTTTTGTAACCCCTGAAGCTATCTTTACCTTCTCGAGCGAGGGTTCGGGACAGGCTTCTCGAAATCTCCACGACTGGGCTCGTCGCGATGGAGTCTACAATCCGCAGGCTTTGCGACCTACATTGCTCAACTCTTGGGAGGGTGCCTACTTCAATTTTGATGCTGCTGTTTGCAAGCAGATGATTGATGATGCAGCCGATATGGGCCTCGAACTCTTCGTTTTGGATGATGGCTGGTTTGGCAATAAGTACCCTCGCAACAATGCACGCCAGGGCCTTGGCGACTGGGAGGTGAACGAGGCTAAACTCCCTGCAGGAATCGATGATATCGCATCGTACGCCGTGTCAAAGGGTATTCGCTTCGGTATTTGGATTGAGCCTGAGATGGTCAGCCCGAAGAGTGAACTCGCCGAGAAGCACCCTGAGTGGATTGTCGGCAATAATGGACGTGAGCAGACAACTACTCGTAGCCAGTGGATTCTCGACCTTTCGAATCCTGAGGTGCAAGACTTCGTTTTCGGAGTTTTCGATCGTACAATGAAACTCTCAAAGCATATCAGCTACATCAAGTGGGATGCAAATCGTCACGTCGAGAATGTCCACTCGGCATACCTCAGCGATGAGGAGCAGAGCAAGTTCTGGGTGAAATATACCCAGGGCCTCTATAATGTCTATGAGAGAATCCGCAAGGCTTATCCCGATGTTGTCATTCAGGCGTGTGCTTCGGGTGGCGGTCGAGTAGAGTATGGCGCATTGAAATATCACGATGAGGTTTGGACTAGTGACAATACCGACGCCTATACTCGTATCTTCATCCAGTATGGTATGAGCCACATCTATCCATCATTGGTTATGGGTTCGCACGTTTCGGCTGTACCTAACCACCAGGCAGGTAGCATCACTCCGCTTAAGTTCCGCTTCGATATGGCTATGAGTGGTCGTCTCGGTATGGAGTTGCAGCCAAAGCACCTTACTCCTGAGGAGAAGGAGTTTGCTCGTAAGGCTATAGCCAACTACAAGAATCTCCGTCCGACCATCAACTATGGTGACTTGTACCGCCTCCATTCACCTTATGATGATAAGGGCTACGCTTCATCGATGTATGTCGAGAAGGATAAGAGTCGTGCCGTAGTCTTCACTTTCCGTTTCCACTATGGCGGACGTGACTCGGATTGCTTGCTCAAGCTCCGCGGACTCGACCCTGCAAAGCGCTATCGTATCTACGAGATTAATCGTACCGAGTCACCTGTCTTCTGGGGCGAGGGTAAGGAGTTCAGCGGCGAGTACCTCATCAATGAGGGCATGAATCTCAAGTTGCGCAAAACCTTTGCAAGCTCGGTACATGTTATCGAAGAGGTGAAGTAGTTTTGAAAATAATAGGGTAGTGTAGATACCGAAACAAAAGAGTCATCTATGAAACAAAGAATATTATTTGTCTGCCTCGGAAATATCTGCCGTTCGCCAATGGCGGAGGAGATTTTCCGACAGAAGGTTTTTGCTCGAGGTTTGGGCGATAAGTTCGAGATTGACTCGGCAGGTACATACTCGGGCCACGCGGGTGAGCTGGCTGATCCTCGTATGCGAGAGGCTGCGCACTGTCGTGGTTATTGCCTCACTCATCGCTCGCGACCACTCCGCGTGGACGACTTCAGTGACTTCGATCGCATCATCGTTATGGACGATAGCAACTACGAACGAGTGTGCCGCTTAGCTCCAGGACGTGACGATATCGACAAAGTTTACCGTATGCGCGACTATTTTACCACATACGCTCGCGACTACTCCTATGTTCCCGACCCGTACTATGAGGGGCGAGAAGGGTTTTATCTCGTAATCAATATGCTCGAAGAGGCGTGCGAAAAGCTGCTCGATGAGCTTATCGACGAATAAAGTGCAAAGGCGGTTTCCTTGAGAAGCCGCCTTTTTTATCTCTCTCCGTGAAATATCCACTTGTCGGCTCTAATACCTGTCGAATACCACTTTTGGTTATACCTATATTTATATATATAAAGGCGCAATCGGGCAGCTCAAAAGAGTTATTAAAATATTTGAAAAATTCTTTAAATGTAAAACTCTGATAATTAAATACATAGTGGAAGAGGTGCGGAAAATGTGCAAAAAAGTTGTCAAAACATTTGGAAGTTCCAATTTTTTGCCGTTACTTTGCACCCGGTTTCGCGCCTAAATGGATGCGAGGCACAGCAAAAGGTTCTCTAAAAATCTTGAAAAAAGATTTCGAAAAATTTGGAAGTTTGAAAAACTTGCCTTACCTTTGCATCCGATTTCGCGCTACCAAAAATAGCAAGAGTCAAAAACGAAGGTTCTGAAAAATTTTTTTGAAAAAAGTTTCCAAAAAATTTGGTGGTTTGAAAAAAACACCTTACCTTTGCACCACTTTCGCGTCTCGAAAAGATGCAAGAGTGAAAACGGAAAGATTAGGGCAACGGCCCAATCAGATAGAATGCGTTCTTTGAGGTACTTGAGCAGCTAAATAAGTTTTTTCCTTCTCTTCGCAAGAAGAGAAATTTCAAAAACAATACCTTTGAGATTAGAGCTAAGATTTAATAATTTCTTTTTTTTACAATGGAGAGTTTGATCCTGGCTCAGGATGAACGCTAGCGGCAGGCTTAACACATGCAAGTCGAGGGGCAGCATAAAACATTGCTTGCAATGTTTGGTGGCGACCGGCGCACGGGTGCGTAACGCGTATGCAAC
>JAZLCQ010000026.1:0-87641 GCA_045614285.1 Alistipes sp. | reverse complement strand
GTGGGTGCTCTGGTCGAGATTATGCAGTACCTCAGCAGCGAAGCCTCGCTAAAATCGTATATAGTATGGACGATGGGCTCGTTGGGTGATGTCACCTCGACACAGCTCGCTCTGCTTGCACCAATAGTTATGGTGGGCTTGGCAATGGCAGTGGCGACAATCAAACCTATGAATATGCTCCTTGCGGGTGAGCGTTATGCCGCCTCGATGGGACTCAAAATAGAGCGCACACGAACAGTGGTGCTCACAGCTACCACACTCTTGGCAGGTACGATTACCGCCTTTTGTGGTCCGATAGGCTTTGTGGGCATTGCAGTGCCGCACATTGCCCGAATACTCTTCCGCTCGGCAGACCATCGTGTGTTGCTTCCTGCAACCATACTCTCGGGTGTGGTGATGATGCTTGTGGGCGACATCGTAGCAAAGTATTTCGCTCTGCCAATCAACACAGTGACTGCGCTGATGGGTATTCCGATTGTAATATATATAGTGACACGCAACCGATGATACACCTCGACAACATATCGCTCTCGTATGGCTCGCGCACCATTCTGCGTGACGCCTCGTTGCACCTTGCAGCGGGCGAGTTGTGCGCCCTTGTGGGAATAAACGGTGCCGGCAAGAGCACTCTCCTCAAGGCCCTCACCTCGCGCGGCGATGTGCGTACCGCAGGCGCTCCGCTTGCCGATCTCTCTGCCGAAAAGATGGCGCAGACGGTGGCGATAGTGACCACCGAGCGCATCCGCATCGAGAATCTGAGAGTCGAGGAGTTAGTCGCTATGGGTCGTGCGCCATATACAAATTGGGTGGGCCACCTCCAGGATATCGACCGCGAGATTGTAGGCAAGGCTATCGAGGCTGTGGGTATGAGCTCCTTTGTGGGGCGTGACACCTCGTCGCTCTCGGACGGAGAGTTGCAACGAGTGATGATTGCGCGTGCCATAGCGCAACAGACACCAATCATTCTGCTCGACGAGCCTACCGCATTCCTCGACATACCGACTCGCTTCGAGGTGTGCCGACTACTTGCCGACCTGGCACACAACGAGGGCAAGACAATCCTCTTCTCAACTCACGATTTGGACTCGGCACTCCCAGTTTGTGACTCGTTTGCTATTATCGACGGCGACCGTCTCCGCAAACTCGCAACTGCCGATGCCGCAGTCGAAATAGATAGAATCTTCAAGAAATAACCCTCGACTAAATAATTGATATGAAGCGTTTTCTAACCCTTGTTATAGCGGCTATTGCATTGACTCTCTCGGCAAATGCATCTGAGCCTTTTTTGAGCTTCAACCTCTACGATGAGGTTAAGGTCTCGGCACCGTCGGAGGGGTTGTGGTCGGTGGCTACGGGTTGGGAGAACGATTGGATGTGCGATTGGCACCACGCCTCGCCAACTAAGATTGAGAAGCAGGGCGAGTGGGAAATAGCGCACGGAAAGATCGCGCTCGAGCAGGGCGACCTTGTCCTGAGAGATAGCTATCGAAAGCTCGATAATGGACTTGTGCAGTGTATTCGTCGCTACGAGTGGCACGGTAGCAAGCCTTTGGAGAGGGTGACGCTCTCGGTGCGTCTGCAAGTCAAGGGCAAGGGCCTTATGCCTTGTCTGCCTGGCATTTTGTACTACGGAAATAAGAATGGCGCAAAGGTTAATGCCGAGAGAGTGCCTGTCTATAACGCTACTGCGGGCGAGTTTGCCATCTTCGAGGAGCACCGCTATCCTATGCCGTTTGCAATGCTCGAATCGGCCAAAAGCGAGCCGAAGGGTAACTTCGGTGTGGCTCTCCATACCGTTCCAAGCCCAATCAAGGGTGCTGTGTTGAGCGACCAATGGTGGTCGCTGGGCGTTGAGGCTTATGAGGAGCACAGCGAGATAGTTCTCTATTCGGGCCCTATAGGCTACAATGGTCAGCACTCGGTATCGAAGGCGTTGCAGAAGCGACCTATGCGATATGCCGACACCTACATCACCCTCGAACCGGGTCAGGTGGTTGAAAAGAGTTTCTATATCGAGCTCTACCCCATCGAGGCAAAGGGCACAGGTTTTCAGCGACCAATCTACACCTCGTTAGACCTCTATCAGCCCTACGATGCCGATAGATTTCCGACTTACGACGAGATTCTCAAGAGTAAATACGCCTTCGCCAAGCAGCGTTGGATTGAGTTTGACGATAAGGCGGTAGGATTCAATATGTACGACCCAGCCTTCCGCAAGGCGATTGTGATGGGATGGTGCGGTCAGGCCGATTCACCAGGTTATTCGCTACAGGTGCTTGCCAAGAAGTTTAACGATAAGGATATCGAGAGTATGGTACAGCGCTCGATGGACTTTCTGACAACCTACGAGATGAACGAGAGCAAGGGGGTCTTCGTTGTTCGATACAATGGCGAGAAATTCTGGGGTGGCGACCACGTTTCGTGCGGTCAGGCGATGTACAACTTTGCTAAAGCCATTGAGGTGGCACGCAAGAATCGCAAGTATGACACCTCGAAGTGGGAGATGTTCCTGCGCCAAGCAGCCGATATGGTGAGCAAGAGAATCCTCAGCGAGGAGTGGAATCCCCACTCGACAGCCGAAGGTTTCTACATCGCACCACTTGCAATCAGTGCTAAGCTCTTCCGCAACAAGCAATATATGGAGGCTGCTGTGAAGGCGGCAGATGAGTTCGCCAAGCGTCACCTTGAGATGGATGGTTGCTATTGGGGCGGAACACGCGATGCTACTTGCGAGGACAAGGAGGGGTCGTGGGCAGCATTCCAGGGCTTCCTGGAGTTGTACGAGCGTACCAAGAATGAGACCTACCTCGCGTGGGCAAAACACGCAATGGATGTCTGCTTGAGCTATGTTGTTGTGTGGGATATTCCGCTGCCTGCGGGTCGACTTGCCAACTTCAACTTCAAGACTACGGGTTGGACGAGTGTATCGCCACAGAATCAGCACCTCGATGTGTATGGTGTTCTCTTTGCTCCCGAGGTCTACAAGATGGGTAAGCACCTCAAGGATGAGCGTCTCTGCCGACTTGCCGATGTGTTGTATCGCAGCTGCGGACAGCTGATAGACCCTTACGGATCGCAAGGCGAGCAGATCCAGCAGACCAACTTCGCGCAACATGGCGACAGAAGTAATGTGCATAAACTCCGAGGCGGCTACTCCGAGCGATGGACCGTATTTTGGATTACGGCTCACTTCCTGAATGCCGCAGCGCGATTTGAGGAGTGCCGATAGATAGAATTTTCAAGTATAACACACTATAAACTAAACTATTATGAAGAGAATTTTTATTTTTGCCACAATGTTGGTTGCCTCGGTAGCCGCATTTGCAGCGCAGCCACGCGCAGAGTATCCTCGCCCTCAGTTTGAGCGCAGCGAGTGGGTGAACCTCAATGGTGAGTGGACCTACGAGTTAGACCTCGCAAACTCGGGTTTCGAGCGTCGTCTCTTTGAGAACAAGGGCTTTGCCGACAAGATTATCGTCCCATTCTGCCCTGAGAGTAAGCTCTCGGGTGTGGAGCACAAGGACTTCATCACCGGCATCTGGTACCACCGCACAATTCAGGCACCTGCCACTTGGAGCGAGAAGAAGATTATGCTCCACTTCGGCGCAGTATACTATGAGGCTGAGGTGTACGTTGACGGCAACTTCGTAGGTCGTCACTTCGGTGGCTCATCGCCATTTGCACTCGATGTAACCAAGTATTTGGCTGACGGCAAGTTGCACGACCTCGTAGTTCGCGCTAACAGCGACCTCCGTCGTCGTACACAGGGTGCCGGTAAGCAGTCGTTGCGTTCTTACTCTTACGGTTGCGTATATACCCGCACAACTGGTATCTGGCAGACTGTATGGTTGGAGGCTACAAACGACTACTCGCTCGACCACGTACAGGTTATCACAGACATCGACCAGCACCACGTAATCTTCACACCACGCTACTACCGCTCTCTCTCGTCGAACACCTTGACCATCAACATCAAGGACAACGGCAAGGTAGTAGCTAAGAAGGTGATGCCACAGGTGGAGGGTATGCCAATCGTCATCCCTATGAAGAAGTATGAGACTTGGTCGCCTGAGAACCCTAAGCTCTACGACGTGGAGTACATCATCAGCGACAAAGATGGTAAGGTTCTTGACCGCATCTCGTCGTACCTCGGTATGCGCAAGGTGCACACCGACGGCAACAAGGTTTACCTCAACAACAAGCCATACTATCAGCGCCTCGTGCTCGACCAGGGCTTCTATCCTGACGGTCTCTGGACTGCACCAAGCGATGAGGCTCTTCGTCGTGACATCGAGTTGTCGATGGAGGTAGGTTTCAATGGTGCTCGTCTCCACCAGAAGGTCTTCGAGGAGCGTTTCCTCTACTGGGCTGATAAGCTCGGCTACCTCGTTTGGGGTGAGTATGCAAGCTGGGGTATCGATGTTTCGTTGCCTGAGACCGCTCGCAACTTCATCTCGGAGTGGCAGAACATCATCATCCGTGACCGCAACCACCCATCTATCGTGACTTGGACTCCTATGAACGAGACTTGGTACCCTGACAACGTACAGTACCCTCGTCTTGCGAAGGATCTCTACGACGTAACCCACATCACCGACCCTACACGTCCGGTAAATACAGCGAGTGGTGGTATCATCACCAATGAGTACGACATCTGCGCTATGCACTGCTACGAGCAGGAGGGCGAGAAGCTCAAGAATAAGGTTTACAACCCTGAGACCGGCGAGTTCCGTCACAATAGATCACGCACACAGGTGTTGTACAAGACCTCGAGTGGCTGTCCTGTAGTTGGCGACGTAGTGAACAAGGCTGAGTTCGTGCAGGCTGTTTACGACGGTAAGCGCCCTTATATCCTCGATGAGTTCGGTGGTATCAAGTGCCTCGAGACCACTCCAGGCGTGGAGTTGGATCAGAAGGGCAAGCCTCGTACCGCATCGTGGGGCTATGGTAAGTCGGCCGTTACTCGCGAGGACTTCTACAAGCGCCTCGAGGAGCAGGTTGACGCTTTGCTCTCAATCAGCGACAAGGTTTGGGGTTACTGCTACACTCAGCTCACAGACGTTGAGCAGGAGGAGAACGGTATCTTCTACTACAACCGTGACAAGAAGTATGACTCGGCTCGCTTGAAGGCTATCTTCGGCAAGAATCCACAGACAAAGTAAGCGAAACGCTCGCCAAAAAGCGATTTTACGCTCTAAAAAATGCCTCACTTTCGACGAAAAGTGGGGCTTTTTTGGTGGAAAATAGTCCCTATTTGGCTAAAAATCACCTATTTTTTAATTTTTAATTTTGCATTTTGAATTTTATTCGTACCTTTGCACCGCTAAATGCCCCTATGGGCTATAGCGGTAAGGCCCGTTCGTCTATCGGCTAGGACGCAAGATTTTCATTCTTGAAAGACGAGTTCGACTCTCGTACGGGCTACAAACGACGGGGGAGGAGAGTTCAACTACAGCGTAAGTCGCTGATGGCGAAAACTTTACAAACCTTTTCGGGCAAACAGAATTTATTTAGGAGCGGGCTTCGAGCCTATCCAAAACCGGCCAAGGCCGTGTCAACAGAGGGGGGGGAGACTTTAAGAATTGGTAAAGTGGACTCTGCTCTATAAACAAAGGGGGTCTGACCTTTGAACAGACAAAGAGGGGTCTACTCTATAAATGGACAAAAGAGGGGGGGGTGCGACCTTAATGTGCCCAAAAATTAGGAATATAAACAACAAATTATAAAAAAAGAAAACTACTATGGCAAATCACAAGTCATCTGAGAAGAGAATCCGCCAGACAGCAACTAAGCGTGCACACAACCGTCTTTACCACAAGACTACTCGTAACGCTATCAAGGCTCTCCGCAACACTACTGAGAAGAGCGCTGCTGAGGCTTTGCTTCCAAAGGTAACAGCTATGTTGGACAAGTTGGCTAAGACTAACATCATCCACAAGAACAAGGCTGCTAACCTTAAGAGCGCAGCACAGTTGCACGTAAATGCACTCTAATTAGAGTCATTGGCGACAGCAATAAAACGGACTACCTAAGGCTGGTAGTCCGTTTATTGTATTGAACTAAACCTTAAAAACACTATAGCTATGAAGATCAAAACCACAATCTTGGCTCTTGTGGCACTCCTCTTCGCATTTGAGGGTGTTGCACAAGTTGAACTTCCAAAGGGTCGCAACCTTAACTTCGGACTCCAGGCACACCGTGGCCTCTCGAACCAGTTCCCTGAGAATACCGTTCTCGCATTCCGTGAGGCGGGTAAAGTTCCTTGCTTCTTCGGTATGGAGACCGACGTGCAGATGACAAAGGATGGCGTATTGGTGTGTATGCACGACAAGACCATCGACCGCACCACAAACGGCACAGGCAAGGTGAGCGACTACACCTGGAAGGAGTTGCGCAAGTTCTGGATTGACGGAGGAACAGGCTGGAACGACAAGTACACCCACAAGCTCCGCATCCCAACCTTCAAGGAGTACTTAAAGGTCTGCAAGAAGGCAAACCTCGTACCTTATGTCGAGTTGAAGCTCATCAGCCCTGAGGGCATCAAGAAGACCATAGAGATGTTGCACCAGATGGGCTTCGAGGGCAAATATGTCCTCACATCGTTCAGGTGGCACTACCTCAAGGAGGCGGCTAAGTACTCGAATGCTCCGCTCGAGTTTATGCACAAGCGCTACACTCCCGAGATTGTCGATAAGCTCAAGGGCGTGAAGAACGCTGTAATTCGCCCATCGGCACGTCGTACTACTAAGGAGCTCGTAGACTACTGCCACTCGCTCGGCTTCATCGTTGAGTGCTACGGACTTCCTATGCGCGACGCTGAGTATGTCAACACATTGCGTTCGTGGGGCGTGAAGGGCGGTACCTGCAACGATTACCAGTGGCTCAAGCTCGACTAATCTCGGCTACTCCGATATAGAAAAATGACCAACGAAATGTTGGTCATTTTTTATTTCTCATCGCCTCGGCGGGAGAGCACCAAGAGGCCTATCATTGTCAGGGCTGCATTCACCAGAAGTATCTCGAAACCAAACTTATAGCCTAAGAAAAGTTGTTGTGAGTAGTGGTCGAGCAGGAATGAGAGTGCCGGGGCAAGTATAACGACAAGTGGTACCCACCTATCGCATACGCGGCGCTTGGTGAAGATTCCGAAGGCAAACATACCGAGCAACGGGCCATAGGTGTAGCTCGCCAGGCGGTAGAAGAGGTTTATCGCACTATCGTTACTCCAAAGCTCAAAGGCAAGCATCAGCACCATCAACAGAGCAGCAATAGCGACGTGTACACCCTTGCGCAGACGCGTCAGCTTCTCCTCGCTGCGACCCTTATCGCCACCGAGGATATCCATCGTAAATGAGGTTGTAAGCGAGGTGAGGGCGCTTCCCGTAACCGAGAAGGTCGACGAGACGATACCTAAAACCAACAACACCGAGAGTGCCATCGGCACACCCTCGCGAGTAGCCACAAAGGCGAATACATCGTCAGCCTTAGCTACACACTGCGAGGTCTCGACGAGGTAGAGGTGTAACATTGCGCCCAAGACCAACATCAAGCCGATGATTACCACCTGCGAGAGCGACGAGAGTACCATGTTTCGCTGTGCCGCACGCTCGGTGCGACTACTCAAGACGCGCTGCATCACATCCTGATCAAGTCCCGTATTTGCCACAATGAGGAAGATTCCCGAGATGAACATCTTGAGGAAGTGACGACTATCGTTTACATTGTCGAAGAAGAAAATCTGCGTGAAACCGCGCTCCGAAGCCTCTGCCATAGCCTCGCCAAACGACAAGCCGAGCGAGCGCAACACAAAGATGATGGCAAGCACGATACATCCCACCATACAGATGGTCTTCAGGACATCGGTCCACACAACCGATGCGACACCTCCACGACGGGTGTAGAGCCACACAAGGAGCATAAAGAGGGCTGCCGTAACGAAGAATGGAACGCCAAGAGTGTTGCACAAGAGCTGCTGCACCACGATACATATCACAAAGGCGCGCAACGAGGCACTCAACAACTTCGAAATGAAGAAAATCCAAGCTCCCGAACGGTGGGAGCTGATGCCGAAGCGGCTATCGAGATATTCGTATAACGATGTGACATTCAGACGATAAAAGAGTGGGATGAGGAGGTAGGCAATGATGGTATAGCCTATCACCACACCGAACATAAACTGCAGATAGGAGAAGCCCTCCGACGCCACCGAGCCCGGCAACGAAATGAGCGAAATACCCGATATTGGAGCTCCCATCATAGCTATAGCGACCACCAATGGCGACTGCTTGCGATTCCCCTTGAAGAAGGTCGCATTGTTGCCATTACGACTCGACCTCATCGCCACCACAAAGAGCAGCAAGAGGTATACCGCAATCGTTATTAGGGTTGGTATAGCCGCCATAGAGCACTACAATCTATCCAATACTCGACGTATAATCTCGACACTCTCGCGAATCTCTTCGTCCGAAATCACAAGCGGCGGCGAGATGCGGAATGCAGTGGCACAATAGAGGAACCAGTCGCTCATAATGCCCTCCTCCTTGAAGAGTTCCATCACCTTGAAGAGGCGCTCCTCGGTACCAAGTTCTACCGCCAAGAGCAATCCGCTACGACGAATCTCGAGCACTGCAGGGTGGTCTTTCAACAACTCCTCGTACAATGCGCCCTTACGCTCAACGTCCTCAACTACGTGATTATCTTTAAGATAGCGGAATGCCGCCAAGCCCGCAGCACAGCATACGGGGTGACCTCCGAAGGTGGTGATATGACCGAGTACGGGGTCTGTTTGGAGCGAGTCCATAATCTCCTTCGACGAGACAAACGCTCCGAGTGGCATACCTCCGCCAAAGGCCTTGGCGAGGGTTATGATATCGGGGGTAACGCCATATTTCTGGCAGGCAAACATCTCGCCCGTACGACCCATTCCCACCTGAATCTCATCGAAGATAAGGAGCGCACCCACCTCGTCGCATCGCTTACGCAACGCCTTGAGGTAACCCTCCTGCGGAAGTCGCACTCCCGCCTCGCCCTGCACAGGCTCACACAAGACACAAGCAGTCCTCTCGGTAATCTTCTCTAAATCTTCAAACGAATTGAAATCCAACGCTTTGCAGTCGGGAAGGAGAGGTCGGAATGCATTCTTCCACTCCTCGCCCTCAGGCTCGCCCATCATACTCATAGCACCGTGTGTAGAGCCGTGGTAGGCTCGACGCATCGATATCATCTCGGTGCGGTGGGTGTATCGTTTCGCCAACTTCAACGCACCCTCGACAGCCTCCGCTCCCGAGTTGAGGAAGTAGACACTTTCGAGCGGGTCGGGCAAGGCAGCTGCAATCTCAACTGCATACTCCACCTGTGGTCGCTCGACCATCTCGCCATAGACCATCACGTGCATATATCGCTCGGCCTGGCGCTTCACGGCCTCGACAACAACGGGGTTGGCGTGGCCGACATTGCTCACCGAGACTCCCGAAACGAGGTCGAAATAGCGCTTACCCTCAGGGGTATAGAAGAATACTCCCTCGGCACGCTCAACACCCACAAGCATAGGCGACGGCGAGGTTTGAGCCACATTGGCAAGAAATTGACGACGAAGAATTTGTGCGTTTGACATATCCTTTGAAATTTTACTACGCAAAGTTACGAATCTATTTTTGCGAAGCAAATAAAATTTCCTATATTTGTAGTAAATTAGCATTCCTATGAGAAGATTCATCTGCGCCCTTCTGGCCTTCGCAGCAATAGGCCTCGCTTCGGCACAATCGCCAGAGGCGATACGCGAGATTATCAGCAAAAATCCCCGCTTCGCCCTCGCTGCAGTATCCACATACGACAATGTCGAAATTGGCGATATCGCTGCCGCACCCAAGGGCTACAAACCCTTCTACTTCTCGATGGTCAGCCGTCACGGCTCGCGCTACGAAACACGCGACACAGCCTTCGTGCGACTCATCGAGGTCTACAACAGAGCCGCTGAGCTCGGAATCCTGACCGAGCAGGGCAAGCAGGTACATCAGATTTTGCTCAAGGCATCAACCGAGCAGCAGGGTAAAAGTGGCGAGCTCTCGATGCTCGGACAGCGCCAATTGCGCGATGTAGGTCGCAGAGCTTACAAAAATTTCAAGACTATCTTCGATAAAGGTTCAATAGAGGGTAAGTCGAGCCTCAAGATGCGTTGTGTATTCTCGATGGTGGCCTTCACCGATGGTTTGAAGGAGGGAAACCCGACAATCCCTGCAGAGTTGGAGGCTCGCGAGAGCTATATGGCGATGTTGCGACCTATCACTGCCGACTCGAAGGTAACGAGCAATTTCTACAAATTCTATCGCAACCACCGCGAAAATGGCGCGTGGGTTACTCGTCGCAAGGAGTGGTCCCTGCTCCAGGATGTATCGGCCTGCGTATCGAAGTTGGTAACCGACCCGAATGCCCTTATCGAGCAGTGTAAGGCGGGAACGCTCTTCTCCTTCGCATACAGCACCCACTATCTCCTGCTCTTTGCCGATAACTTCGAGTGTGGAGGTGGTGCCATTCTGCGCGATCTCTTCACCGTAGATGAGCAATACGCCTTCTACTACTACCACACCCTCAGCTGGACCCAATGGACCGGAGGCTTCGGAAATCCACTTTCGGAGGCGTTCGCATCGTTCATACGACCTCTGGTAGACGATGTGGTGACGAAGATTGATGAGGCTATCGAGGGAAAGAATCCGAATGTTGCAAACTTGCGCTTCACACACGACTCATACCTTGTACCTCTGCTCGGAATCATCGGTTACGAGGGTTGCCACCTGCAGTACAGTGATGATTGGGAGCGCACAGTAACCTCGGCACCACTCAATAAAGTTATGCCGATGGGTGCTAACCTCCAGATTATCCTCTACCGCAACAAACGCGGCGAGGTATTGGTGCGCTCACTGCTCAACGAAAGCGATGTTCGACTCCCTATCGAGTGCGAAACAGCTCCATTCTATCCGTGGGCGAAGATGCGCGAATTGATATACAGGAATCTGACACAGCTCGAGAAGAGTCGCGAGATAATTGGTAAGAAGCATGGACTAAAATAAACCGACAAAATGAGAAGATTTATATTTTTACTCTCCGCCGTAGCCTTTGCCCTCTCGGCATCGGCACAGACACCCGAGGCTATTCGTGAAATTATACGCAAGAATCCAAACTTTGCAGAGCCTACGGTAACCACCTACGAGAATATCAAGGTGGGTAAGATTGCCGCAGCACCAAAGGGTTACGAGCCCTTCTACTTCTCGTTGGTAAGCCGTCACGGCTCACGCTACGAGCTTCTCGACGATAGCTTCATAACCCCGAATGACATCTACAACAAGGCCTCGGAGCTCGGCATTCTGACTCCGCTGGGCGAGGAGGTGCGCAACATTATCAATCGCGCCACAGCCGACCAGATGGGTAAGGGCGGTGAGCTTACATTGCGTGGTCAGGATCAGCTGAGAGCCATCGGTCGTCGTGCCTACAAAAACTTCACACCCATATTTGCCAATGGCGCAATCGAGGGTAAGGCGAGCACAAAGATGCGCTGTGTCTTCTCGATGGTGGCCTTTGTTGATGGTTTGAAGGAGCAGCGCTCGACTATGCCTGCTGAGCTTGAGGCAAGAGAGAGCTTTGTCGGAATGTTGCGCCCAATGGCCAACCACCCCGACACCCCTGCAAGATTGATTGAGGTGTGGAACAAGCACGGTAAGTACGGCGAGGGATGGCGAGGCGAGAGTATGGAGTGGCTCCGCAAGAACGATATCTCGCAGATGTTGTCGAAACTCACCACCAACCCGTCGCTTCTCGTCGAGAAGTGCGGTGCGAAGAGCATCCAGCACTTTGCGTGCGAGACCCATCACGCATTGATTTTCGCCCAGAATTTTAATATTTGCGATAGCAAGATTCTCAAGCGTGTGTTTACGCCCGAGGAGCAATATCTTTTCTACATCTACCACACTAACAAGTGGTTACACTTTAGTGGCGGTTGGGGTCATCCGCTCATCGAGCTCTACACCTCGTATATGACACCACTCGTCGACGACATCATCTCTAAGGCCAACGAGGCTATCGAGGGCAAGAATCCGCACTGCGCAAATCTACGCTTCACACACGACACATACGTTGTGCCGCTCCTCTCAATCTTCGGATTCGAGGGCTGCTCGTTGTACTACAGCGGCAACCTGGAGAAGGATTGTTGCTCTTCGCCATTTGCAAAGTTGATGCCGATGGGTGCAAACATTCAGCTTGTCCTCTACCGCAACAAGGAGAACAAGGTGCTTGTTCGCCTACTCCTCAACGAGCAGGATATGAAGCTCCCAATCGAGTGCACAACTGCCCCATTCTACCCTTGGGATGAGTTCTGCAAGATGGTAGAGGCCAATATGGCACGCCTGGCAAAGCACCGCACAACACTTTTACCAACGCTTTAACGTCAAACAGATATGAAGAGATTTTTTCTACTCCTTAGCGCCCTCGCAGCTGTCGTAATAGCCACAGCACAGACCCCCGAGGCCGTACGCAAGAGCATTAGCAAATACCCTAATCTCGCCCTTCCGACCTACTCGACATATCCGTCGATTCCGCTTGGCGAGATTGCCGCAGCACCCGAAGGCTTCGAGCCCTTCTACTTCTCGTTGGTAGGTCGCCACGGCTCGCGCTACGACCGGAGCGAGCGACGTTTCAAGTCGATCCTCTCGGTCTATCGCAAGGCCGACAGCTTGGGTATCTTGACCGAGCAGGGTAAGCACCTCTACGCCCATATTGCAGAGATTGAGGCAGCACAGGAGGGACGCAATGGTGAGCTCTCGGAGCTTGGCTACAACCAGTGGCTCGGCATTGCACATCGTGCCTACAAAAACTTTGCACCCGTATTTGCCGAGGGTGCTATCGAGGGTAAATCGAGTACATCGTTGCGATGTCTCCTCTCGTTGGTAGCCTTCAATCAGGGCATCAAAGAGCATAGTCCGCAGCTTGCAATCTATCAGCAGGCACGCAAGTCGGAGCTTGCTATAGTTCGTCCTCTCTACGACAATCCGAACACCCCTGAGTTGGCACGAAAAATCCAGAAGGAGTGCGGCGAAAAGGGTGAGTGGAACAAGAACCTCAGCGTGTGGGTGAAGGAGAGCGACGCCTCGTCGTTCCTCTCAAAGGTGACCACCGACCGCAAGCGCCTCATCAAGGAGTGCGGGGGTAAGAGCTACTTCAACGTCTTGCGCTACTCGTTCCGTGCGCTTCTCTTTGGCGAGAACTTCGAGTTGGGCGACCGTGAGCTCCTCACCGAGCTCTTCACACCCGAGGAGATGTACCGCATCTATGTCCACCAAACCGCAAAATGGGTGAACACCTCAGTTGGACGAGGCAAGGATGAGGTCGAGATGTACTCATCGTTTATGCGCCCGATGGTTGACGATATCGTTGCCAAGTGTAATGCTGCTATCGAGGGCAAGAATCCACACAAGGCAAACCTTCGTTTCACCCACGACTCCTATGTAGGCCCGCTCCTCTCGGTGATGGGATATGAGGGTTGCGTGCCTCAATATAACACCGACATCGAGCTCGCCACCACATCGTTCAACTTTGGAACGGTAGTGCCTATGGCGGCGAACCTGCAGATTGTCCTCTACCGCAACAAGCGAGGCGAGGTGCTCGTACGCTCGTTGGTGAATGAGCGTGATGCCTACCTCCCGATAAAGTGTGCGACAGCGCCATTCTATCCGTGGAAGGCCTTCTGCAAGCACTTGGAGGAGAACTTCAAGGAGCTCGAGAAGGTGCAGAAAAAAGTGTTGAAACAGTATCAAAATTAGCGTATGATAGTGATTGCAGATGGCGGTGCTACCAAGTGTGATTGGGCATTTGTCGAAAATGGAGAGATTGTCGAGCGAATGAAGATGGAGGGCATAAACCCCTTCTCCGTTCCCGAAGAGCATATTCGCAAGGTTGTTGAAGAGCAGTTCCTGCCCGTAGCTTCGCGCTACGATATTTCGCACATCTGGTTCTATGGCGCAGGTTGCGGCTTCGGTGGCGACATCATCAAGCGTGTCCTCGCTCAATTCTTCCCCACAACCGAGATTTTTGTCGGCTCCGATATCGACGGTGCGACAAAGGCGTGTTGCGCCAATGGCTCGGGCATTGTCTGCATATTGGGCACCGGAGTGAGCTCGATGCAGCTCGAAGATGGCGTCTGCACCAAGCGTCTGCCGGGTCCGGGCTACATCCTCGGCGACGAGGGTAGCGGCACCGTTATGGGACGAATGCTCCTCTCCGACTTTATCTACAATCAGATTCCTCAGCACCTCCACGAACGCTTCACAAGCGAGTTCGAGGTGACCATTCCTGAGATTATCGACCGCACATACCACAAGCCCGCTGCAAATCGTTTTTTCAGTAGTTTCACACCATTCCTCTCGCGCTATATCGACGAGGAGTATTGCCGAAATATTGTGCGATATAACTTCGAGCAGCTCGCCAAGCGCAGCCTCTCGCAGTATGATACCGCGCGCCTCTCGGTCAACTTTGTGGGCTCCGTAGCTGCCATCTTCGAGGATATCCTGACCGAGGTTTTGGAGGAGCACGGAATGAATAAGGGCATCATCGTGCGCTCACCGATTGAGAACCTCGTGAAAAACCTTACCGCCGAACTAAATACCACTAAATAACCGCATACAAAGAGTATGAAGAGACTTTTTATCCCTATTATTGCACTTTTTATGTGTGCGTGTCAGCCATCCGACAAGGTGGTTTTGGAGAACGATCTTTTGCGTCTCACATTCGACCGCGCGACCGCTAATCTAATCTCGATGACCGACCTCAAGACGGGCTACGAATACCTCGACGAGAGTGGTGAGCCGAAGTGCGTGTGGGAGTTGGTACCATTAGAGAAGGGGCACCAATTTGACCTTCCAACAGAGGTTTCGATCAGCTCGTGGTCGAAGCGCAAGGCAGTCTTAAAGTGGCGTCAGGCCGATGGCGAGGGCGTCGAGGTGACAGCCACCGTATCGCTCGACAAGAAGAGGGCGTTGTCCTATTGGGATATTGCGCTCGAGGGCTTCGAGGGCGATAAGTTGATGGAGGTGAACTACCCTCGCATCAGCAATATCAAAGAGTTTACCGAGGAGGAGATTGCCCTGTCGAATTGGACAGGTCGTCTCTACAAGAATATCCGCGCAAAGCGCAAGGTATTAGAGCAGCGCAGGCAGAATCGCCCTACAATGCAGCTCGCAGCGCTCTATGGCGAGGAGCCAAGCGGACTCTACATCGCATCGAACGACACCGAGTCGATGGCAAAGGGCTCATACTTCGAGTTCGAGGGCAACACCACAACCTACAAGATGGTCTATATGTTGCCGATGGATAAGAAGAACACCTCGTTTGAGTCCTCATATCAGACTATTCTCGGTGCTTTCCAGGGCAACTGGTACGACGCAGCGCAGATCTACCGCGAGTGGGCCTTGCAGCAGGAGTGGGCAAAGAATAACCGCCTCCACAGCGGCAAGATGAATCCTTGGTTGCCCGAGACCGACATCTGGATGTGGAATCGCGGTCGCTCAAATAATGTCTTGACCGAGGCTGAGGATTTGCGCCAATACCTCGGTGACTGCAACGTGAGTGTATTGTGGCACTGGTGGCACAATGGTCCTTACGACGACGCCTTCCCTGAGTATCTCCCACCACGCGAGGGTCGCGAGAGCTTTGTTAAGGCGGTAGCCGAAGCGAAGAAGAACGGTATCAATATGACCCCATATATGAACTCGATTCAGTGGGGTGAGTCACGCGAGTCGTGGAAGGAGCTGAACATCGAGCAGTATGTGGCTCGTCGCTCCGACGGCTCGACCCACGCACACGTCTACAATGCCTTCACCGGCAATGCCATCACACCGATGTGTATGTCGCAGGAGTTTTGGCGCGAGAAGTACTCCGACCTCTGCGACACCGTCGTAAATGACTACGGTTGCACAGGTGTATATATGGATCAGGCGTGTCTCCACTACCGCTGCTACGCCAAGAATCACGGTCACACCGTAGGTGGTGGCAACCATTGGGTGAAGAACTACCTCAAGCTCGTAGAGCGCATCCGCGAGAAGACCACCGAGGCAAACCCTGTACTTACGGGTGAGGGCTCAGGCGAGGATTGGATGGCTCACCTCGACGGCTTCCTCACACTCGAGGGTAGCCGTGAGCGTATGAGTGGTCTCTCGTCGTCGAGCGTCATTCCGCTCTTCAATGCCGTTTATCACGAGCGCGCAATCTGCTTCGGTAACTTCGGAGGATTTACCTATCCGCCTTACGACGAGTTTTGGCCAAAGGAGTTCCGTGCGCCTAACACCGAGACTCTCCTCCCTGCCGCCTACAACACGCAGATGCGTATGGAGCAGGCTCGCACCTTCGTATGGGGTACACAACCTATGATTGTGAACTATCACGCCTTTGCACGTGAGGCTCGTCCCGAGTTGATGCAGTTTATTGCCAAGTTGGTCAAGGCGCGCAAGGCCCACAAGGAGTATCTCCAATATGGTAAGATGATGCGTGCGCCAAAGTTGGCAAACGACCACGCCGAGGAGATCGATATTGCGCAGATGTCGACCTATGGCTACAAGACCAAGGGTACAAACCTCTTCCCGCACAAGAAGGTCGTGCCGATGCTCTACTCATCGGCTTGGCGCAACAAGGAGGGCAACATCCTGCTCACCTTCGTAAACATCAGCGAGGAGGCGAAGGATTTGCACTTCACAATCAATCCTGAGGAGCTTGGCCTTGCAGCCGAGGGCACAATGCTTATCAATGGTCAGGAGGTCGCAGAGTGGCCTGCACAGGGCTCGGAGTGGAGCACATCGTGCCGCATCGAGGGTTGCTCGACATTAATTTACGAACTCAAGAACAACTAAAAATATTATTACTATGGCTTATGTAAAGATTACGGAGCAGGCGTCGCTCTACAACGACCTCGAGAAGATGTCACCACTCGAGATTTTGACCTGCATCAACCGTGAGGATCACAAGGTGGCAGATGCAGTACAGGAGGTTATTCCAGCTATCGAAAAGCTCGTCGTAGGTGCTACCGAGCGCATGAAGCAGGGCGGAAGACTCTTCTATATGGGTTCGGGCACAAGTGGTCGTGTGGGTATCGTTGATGCCAGCGAGATTCCGCCAACCTATGGTATGCCGGCAACACTCGTTGTGGGTATTATCGCAGGTGGCGACGGTGCTATTCGTCGTGCTATCGAGGGTGCAGAGGATAACTGGGAGCAGGGCTGGAAGGACCTCGAGGCCTTCAATGTGACCGAGAAGGATACCCTCGTAGGTGTCGCAGCATCGGGTACTACACCTTATGTTATCGGCGCTATCACCGAGGCACGCAAGCGTGGTCTCTTGACCGCTTGTATCACTTCGAATCCGGGCTCGCCTATCACCGAGGTTGCCGAGATTCCTATCACTCCGGTTGTAGGCCCTGAGTTCGTAACTGGCTCGTCACGTATGAAGTCGGGAACATCGCAGAAGCTCATCTGCAATATGATTACCACCTCGATTATGATCGGTCTCGGTCGTGTGCGTGGCAATAAGATGGTCAATATGCAGCTCTCGAATCAGAAGCTCGTTGACCGTGGTACAAGAATGTTGGTTGAGGAGTTGGGCTTGCCTTATGACGAGGCGAAGCAGCTCCTGCTTATCCACGGCGAGGTGCAGCGCGCAGTAAATGCCTACCGCGATGCTCACAAGGAGTAGTACTACTTATATATAATAAATAGGGGCGCAACATTAATTGCGCCCCTATTGCTTATCTACGGGATAACCTACTAATAGCCGGTTACCTTGTATGAGCCATACGACAACTTCAAGGCATTAGCGCGACGAAGCTCCTGCTTAACGTCTGCGACAACACCCATCTTTGTGTTCTGGTCTGCCTTCAAACATACGGTCATCTGAGCACGGTCTGCCTCGCTCAAGTTGTCACGCTCTGCTGCTACGAAGTCCAAGATATCCTTAGTGGTCTTGTACGAATCGTTGAGCTGGATACGTGGCGCCATACCGAACTTTGCCTGACGGCTTGTAACCGGAACACCAATGTGGATAAACGATACCAGATTCTTCTTTTCAAGTTTCTGCACCTCAGTAGCCTCAGGGAGCTTGTAGCTTACGAGCAACTCCTGATCACGCATCGAAGTCGAAAGCATAAAGAAGAAGAGAATGATATATACGACATCGGGCAACGATGTAGTCGACATCGCAGGCACTGAGCGCTCGCCCTTTTTCTTCATTACTGCCATACTATCTAATCTTTTTACGTGGCTCCGCCTCCGAAATCTTCATCGGAATCGCCTTGGTTATTACTTTACGCTCCTCCTCGCCGAGGTCGTTGAAAATCTTGCCGAACTTTACCATCGCTACCTCGTCACGTACCTCGTTGAAGGCGCGAGTAAGCTCGTTCTGTACCTGAATATAGACCTGATAACTTGTATCACGAGTGTTCTGCAATGAAATCACACCCTCGCTGACAGGATAAACCCACTTCGAACCATCCGGCATATCGATCTTTGTATCCTTCTTCTCCGGAAGATTCTTGTCGTTGGCTGGGTTAAGGATGAACTCCTTCGCCTTGTCCTTCAAGGCGCTCAACTGGATCACCTTACCGCCTGCCATAATGTTACCCGAACCGGAAACGAACACCAAGAGAAGGTTTCGCTCCTTCACCTTGATATCCTCCTGCTTCACTTTCGGATCGGCCATTGGTGGCAACATACGCACGAGACCTGTGTCGATATCCATTGTGGAAACCACAAGGAAGAAGATCAACACGGTAAATGCGATATCCGCTTGCGATGAGGCGTTGATTTCAGGTATATTCTTATTTTTAGCCATAAATATTTACCTACTTTAATACTTTGCGAACCAAGCCGCTAACCAAGTCGTATGCTACTACCGCTACTGCGAGAACAGCTACAACGTAAGTTACATAGATTCCCATCTCAGAGATTCTCAACTCGAATGCATCGTTGAAGCTACCACCTGCAGAGTTTGCAACTGCTACCGGCTCGTGGCTCAATACGAGACCAAGAGCTGTACCTACTACGGCTGCAACTGCTACTACTGCGATGAGAGTCTTCTTCAATCCAGACGGATGAGTAATCGTATCGATAAGAGCTGCGCAGAGTACTCCCAATACCGCCAACGCGAGCAATCCGTAACCCCAGTAGAGGATTACGCTGATTGCAGCATCCGAACCGTTGGTGGCGATAGCCCAACCTACCAAACCAACTGTTGCGGCGATGAGTGCCCACAGCAATGATTTCAAAACTGTTTTCATATTATTCGCTTTGTGTACGATTAATTCTCAATCAAAATTATTTCTTGCTGTAAGCAGTAAGAATGTCAGTCAAAGAGATCGAAGCATCCTCCATCTCGTTAACCATACCGTCGATCTTAACGATAACGAAGTTGTAGAACACCTGGAGAACCATCGCTGCGATGAGACCGAGGAGGGTTGTCAAGAGCGCCACCTTCATACCACCTGCTACGAGTGCTGGGCTGATATCACCTGCTGCCTGGATAGAGTCGAATGACTGAACGAGACCAACAACGGTACCCATAAATCCGAGTGATGGAGACAAAGAGATGAACAACGACAACCAACCGAGACCTGACTCCAAACGACCTGTCTGTACAGAACCGTAAGATACTACTGCCTTCTCAACTGCGTCGAGACCGAGGTGGTAGCGATCGAGACCCTGGTAGAAAATCGATGCGATAGGACCACGAGTATTGCGGCAAACCTCCTTAGCTGCCTCAACACCACCCTGCTCCAAAGCTGTCTCAACCTTCTTGATGAACGCCTTAGTGTTGATAGTCGAGAGCGAAAGGAAGAGGATACGCTCGATAGCGATAGCCATACCGAGAACCAATACGATGAGGATTGGAAGCATCCATCCCCAACCTCCCTCGAGGAACTTCTGCATCAAAACGTAGTGGAGAGTCTCGCCTGCGAGCTCCTCTACTGGTACTGCTGCTGCAGTCTCAGCTGCTGCCTCTGCAACCTCAGTTGCTGCCTGCTCAGCAGCTGCTGCTGTCTGCTCTGCCTTCTGTGCTACTGCAGTGCCGAGTGTCATTACGGCAGCTGCCAAAACCAAAAATAATTTTTTCATAGTTTTTAATAAATTAAAAATTTTAGTTGTTTGTTTATGTGTTTTTGTAAAAAATTTTTTCGTTTCAAGCTCCTTTCTCGCACCTCGTACTTTGCCGTCAAAATCCGCTCAACCATTTGTGTGACAAACGATTAGACCACAACAGCACCTATACTCAATCCGAAATCGGGCATATTACAGTCCGAAATATATAACTTTTTTTTTGTTTTTGCAAACTTGGCAAAATTTTAGCATCAAAAAACGCAATCTTTCTCCTCGCAAATCGCCCTCGACGCAAAAAAGAAAAACGACCGACAAATCGACCGTTTTTCTCATAAGGCGAGGCTCAAAATCACACCTACATTACAACCTTGTAAGTGCCACTATCATAGTGCTTTACAATGCTTTCTCCAGGGAGGGTTACATCTGCGGTTGACCCCTCCGGAACGGAGAACTCCCAAATCCACTTATCGCCCTCATAGTGCCAAGCGCTCTTAATCACTCCCGCAGCCGAACGATACTCCGCCTTCACGAAGCCCAATCGCTTGTCGGGCACGGGGCGCATAATGATATGTTTGAAGCCCGGAGCCGAGGTGTCAGAAGCGATGCCGGCCGCCGTCTCCCAAACCCACTCGCAGACACAACCGTAGGCGTAGTGGTTGAAACTATTCATTACACCTTTGGCGAGGCCGAACTCCTTTGTGTAGCTATCCCATCGCTCCCAAATGGTTGTTGCGCCATTCTCTACAGAGTAGAGCCAACTCGGATATTTGCGCTGCAGGAGCAGTTCATAAGCCAAATCCGCCATACCGTTTTCGGTGAGGGTGCTCATCAAAATAGAGGTGCCAAGGAAGCCCGTCTGTAGGCGGTTGCCGTGCTCCTCGAAGTTTTTGCGCAGACGTGCCGACATACTTCTCTTGGCCTCGCCCTCGACAACGCCCACCTTGAGCGCAAAGAGCGCAGGGGTCTGCATTGTGTTGAGAATTGGCTCACGGAAGCTTCCATCAGCATTTATAAATTCACTCTTGATGTAGGCTTTTGCTCTTGCAGCCATATCGAGATATTTCTTGCTACAACGACCTGTCGCCCTTGCCATATCTGCCATATACTCTGCATCGAGAGCCCAGTACGAAGCACTAAGGAAGTTCCAATAGTTGAGTGCCGCGGGAAGAATTTCGTTGGTTTTAGGGTCGAGGTGGCGCTTGGTGTAGATCTCGAGCGGCTCAAAGCTCACCCAGTCGGCACATTGTGTATTCTTGTTCTCCTTGATGTGGGCGGTATGGTCATATTTTGTCTTGTCGATGTGGTTTACGAAGCGCTCCATTGCCTCCCAATTCTCCTCGATGATACGGGTGTCGCCGAACTGCTTCCACATTGTCCACGGCACAATAACTCCTGCATCCGACCATCCAAATCGCATAGATCCTCCGCCGAAAATTCCGCTTGGTGCAACCACTCTAAAACCGCCCAATTCGGTTTGACAATCGCGCATATCGCCCATCCATTTGCGGAGGAAATCGTAGGTGTCGGCAAAGTAAGAGCCTGTTTCGGCAAATACCTGAGTATCAGCACTCCAACCAAGGCGCTCACGGCGCTGTGGGCAGTCGGTAGGCACCGACAGATAGTTCGAAACTTGCCCCCAATAGGTGTTCGATATGAGTCGATTTACCAACTCGTTTCCGGTGGTAATTTTACCTATTTCGGCACTCTGCGTAATCGAACTTACGGGGATAGATTTTATGCTCTTAAACTCCACTTTGTCGGTGGCGGTAACCGATATATAACGGTAGCCGTAGAAGGTGTAGCGAGGGTGGTACGAAACAAAATCTCGACTCTTCGCAAAGGTGTAGACGAGTCGCATACCCTCGTCGGGTATTCTCAAATTTGTGCGATAACAACTACCCTCGGGGCCATCCATAAGTCGGCTCTTGGCGCCATTGCCATCGTTGAGTATTTCGGCCGGAAGGCAGGTCAAAATCGTACCCTCATTTGCCTTAAATTCGAAGGCGGGAACAGCTGCACAGTTTTGACCAAAGTCGACGATCAAAGTTTCGCCCTTACAAAGCGTAATCTTCTCATTTTGAGCATATTCACGCACAACAACAACCTTACCGTAGGCCTCCTCTGTAGCCCCCTCTACACCATTGTAGATGTAGGCTTTTTGCGGCAAGAGAGTAAGGTCGTGACGAAGGGTTATATCAGCCCCCTCGGCAGGGATAATCTTGCCCGCAAACTCGCAATTTTCCTCGGGTGTAGAGAGTTTTTCGGGGGTTTCGAAGCCCAACTTTTCGCGAGCGTCATACTCCTCGCCATCGAATATTCCTGCGTGGGTCACAGGGCCTGCAATGCCCGCAATCCAATCCTTCAAGTTTGTACCGTAGAGCTTGGTTGAGCCATCCGCGAAGGTCAATTCGACCACTCCACGGAAGGCGCACTTATCGCCCGCCACACCATTTGCACTATGGTAGGTGACCACCTTATCCGCCCACCAGCCCGGTGTAACTTGCACCGCAAGGCTATTTTTTGCACCTCGCTTGGTAAGAAAACCGTCGGTAATATCGTAGGTGTAGGATTGCTTGGTTTTGCTACGCTCGGCATAGCCGGGTTTGAGCAGGTCGCTACCGACAATCTTACCATTGACGTAGAGCTCGTAGACGCCTAAAGCCGTGGTCATCCACTTTGCTGAGACTACCTGCTGCTCATTCTCGATGGTCGAGAGGAACCAACTTGCACCATCGGCAGCTCGGTTGCTCGGTTTGTCGTCTGGAACAACGGGGGCATCCACCACCGAAATCCATTTCGAGGCATCCCACGCCGAATCATCGAGAGCTTCGATTCGCTCGCCAACAGGCGCAGCGATCCGACAACCCACCAGGAGAGTGGCAAAAATCATAGTTAAAACTATACAGAAGCGATATTTCTTCATCGTGTATGAAATTTTCGAAAGTCTGTGGTTTGCAATACGAAGGTATGAAAAATTTTTCTTTTCTTCAAGATTGAAGAAATTTATCGACCCTTTTTTCTTCTTTTGCGAGAGAATTACTACTTTTGTACGATAAAACGAAAAACAATAAAAAAACACAATAGATTATGGAGACAACAAAAGTACTTATCGTTGGTAGCGGACCTGCTGGTTTCACCGCTGCAATCTACGCTTCACGTGCCGCATTGAGCCCAGTCCTCTACGAGGGTATCGAGCCGGGCGGACAGCTCACCACAACAACCGAGATCGAGAACTTCCCAGGTTATCCTGAGGGCGTTCAGGGCACCGAGATGATGAACGACTTGCGCGCTCAGGCTTTGCGCCTCGGCACCGACGTTCGCACCGGCATCATCACCGATATCGACACCACAAAGCGTCCTTTCGTGGTTACCGTAGATGGCGAGAAACAGATTGAGGCTGAGACCGTTATCATCTGCACCGGCGCATCGGCAAAGTATCTCGGTTTGGAGTCGGAGATGAAGTTCCGCGGTATGGGTGTTAGCGCTTGCGCTACTTGCGACGGCTTCTTCTACCGCAAGCAGGATGTAGCTGTTGTGGGTGGTGGCGATACCGCTTGCGAGGAGGCTACCTACCTTGCATCGCTCTGCCGTCAGGTATATCTCATCGTGCGTAAGCCTTTCCTTCGCGCATCGAAGGCTATGCAGGAGCGCGTATTCAACACTCCAAATATCAAGGTTCTCTTCGAGCACAACACCGTAGAGGTATTGGGTGACGAGGATGGCGTTACAGGTGCTCGTCTCCGCAAGGGCGACGGCGAAGAGTACGACATCGAGATCTCGGGCTTCTTCCTCGCTATCGGTCACCACCCTAACACCGAGTTGGTGAAGGGCAAGGTTGAGCTCGACGAGCAGGGTTATATCGTAGTTGAGCCGGGCACATCGAAGACCTCGGTTCTGGGCATCTTCGCAGCAGGCGACGTTCGCGATCCACACTACCGCCAGGCTATCGTAGCTGCAGGTTCGGGCTGTATCGCAGCTCTCGACGCAGAGCGTTACCTCGCTTCGTTGAAATAGTTGGCAATTCTATGAACTTCACGGGTATAATAGTCGGTCTTGCAACCTTTTTGGTTATAGGAATTTTTCATCCTATTGTAATCAAAGCGGAGTACTACTTCGGCACAAAGTGCTGGTGGGTATTCTTGGTCGCCGGCATTATATTCTGTGCATTGTCAATCATCATTGAGAACTTAATTGCATCCACCATACTTGGTGTCACTGCATTTTCGTCGTTTTGGAGTATTTTGGAAATAATCCACCAACGAGAACGCGTAAAGAAAGGGTGGTTTCCCAAAGGTCCAGGGCATAAGGAGTAGTCTATGATTTCGGTTACGATTTTAGGAGCATCGTCTGCCAAACCAACCGTAGAGGGTCATCCATCGGCACAGGTGGTAAACTGCAATGAGCAGTACTATCTGGTCGATGCGGGTGAGGGTGTGCAGCAGCAGATGTTCCGCTGCGGCATCAACCCGTTGCGTCTGCGAGGTGTATTCATTTCGCACCTCCATGGTGACCACTGCTTCGGCATCTTTCCGCTTATCTCGACGCTCGGTCTCTATGGCAAGAAGACCCCGCTAACTATCTATGCTCCAAGACCTTTTGGCGAGATTTTGGAGTGCCACCTTCGCTACTTCGACAAGGAGTTGCCCTACGAGGTGGAGTGGGTGGAGGTTGACACCACAAAGCACCAAATCATCTTCGAGAATCGCACTCTCGAGGTGTGGAGCATTCCGCTTCGCCACCGCGTGCCAACCTCGGGCTACCTCTTCCGCGAGAAGCCAGCGCAGCGCAATGTCGACAAGTTTGCCATCGACCGCTGGGGCCTCTCTTTAAAGCAGATTTTGGCAGCTAAGGAGGGCGAGGATATCGAGTTGGAGGATGGTACAATCCTGCCAAACGAGAAGATTACCTATGTGGCGCATCCACCGCAGTCGTATGCCTACTGCTCCGATACAAATCGTTCGGGAGCCGTAGCAAAATATGTCGCAGGGGTAGATATGCTCTATCACGAGGCGACCTATGCTGCCGATCAGCAGAAGGATGCGAAGAATCGCGGCCACGCCACCACCATAGATGCTGCAAAAACAGCTTTGGCGGCAGGTGCGAAAATGCTCTTAATCGGCCACTTCTCATCGCGCTACAAGGACAAGGAGCCGCTACTGAACGAGGCACGCGAAATATTCGAAAATACCCACATCGCCACAGAGGGCGAAACTTTCAAAATTTAGAAGGGAAACAGTAATTTTAATTAGCCGTCACATAGATGATTACACGCGCGGAAATACTTGATATAAAGGCACTTGCGAATAAGCAGGGACGCGAAGATTTGGGGGCATTTATCGCCGAGGGGGAGAAACTCGTCGATGAGATTCGCAACTCGTCGCTCCGTATTCGTCGCATCCTGCAGACCAAGCCAATCTTCGCCGAGGGAGAGCTCATTTCCGAGAAGGAGATGGAGCGCATCTCGCAGCTGAAGAGCGCCAACTCGGTGCTTGCAGTGGTGGAGTTGCCGAAGCATAAACTCGCACTAGCAAACCCGACCAAAAACTTGGTTTTATGTCTCGACCGCATCCAGAATCCGGGTAACCTCGGCACGATTATTCGCCTTGCTGACTGGTTCGGAATCTCGGACATCGTCTGCTCGGAGGATACTGCCGACTGCTTCAATCCGAAGGTTGTGCAGGCGACAATGGGAGCTATCTTACGCGTGCGCGTACATTATACTAATCTCGCATCGTGGCTTGCGTCGCACAAGGATGCGCGCATCTATGGCACCTTCCTCGAGGGCGAAAACATTTATAATGCCGAGCTCGAGAAGGCGGGCGTTATCGTGATGGGCAACGAGGGTCAGGGCATCTCGGCAGAGGTGGCAAAGTGCGTGTCGCACAAGCTCCTCATACCTCCCTATCCGGCAGATCGCTGCGGCTCGGAGTCGTTGAATGTGGCTGTGGCTACGGCTGTTATATGTTCTGAGTTTAGAAGACGCTAATCGACAATGTTACTGCAAGATAAGTTAAAAAATTACCGCCTTATTCTCGCTTCGGCATCGCCACGCCGACGTGAGTTGTTGGCCGACTGCGACCTCGAATTTACCCTTGCCGAGAAGTTCGAGTGCGAGGAGTGCTACCCTGCCGACTTGGCAGCCGAAAAGGTTGCCGAGTACCTCTCGCAGCTCAAGAGCAACGCCTACCCTCACGCTTTGGGCGAGGGGGATATTCTGCTCACTGCCGATACGGTGGTTATACTTGGTGATAAAATTCTCGGCAAGCCCCACTCCGAGGAGGAGGCACGCGAGATGATTTCGACCCTCTCGGGCGCAAAGCATAAGGTTGTTACGGGTGTTACGCTCCGCACAGCCAATCGCACAGTGTCTTTCTCGGCAGAGAGCCTGGTGTCGTTCCGCGAGCTCGAGGAAGAGGAGGTAAATTACTATGTCGAGAAGTATCGACCAATGGATAAGGCGGGAGCCTATGGCATCCAGGAGTGGATCGGCTACATCGGCATCGAGGGCATCGAAGGCTCCTTCTACAATGTGATGGGACTCCCGACACAGCGACTCTACTCGGCACTCAAAGAGTTGATTTAGAGTCTATTCCGATTTTTTTAGTTCTTCTATTTGGCGCAGCAAATCCTCGGCTGTGCGAAGTGTTCGTTTGTGGATACGCAGGCCTATGATACCTCCAATGACAGCACCAAAAATGCCGCTTCCGCTAATGATAAACATCATTGTCAAATCTTCGTGCGCCATATTCTGATATATCTCGTACTCCCACCAGCCAAACCACACTACCACAATCGGAATAGAGAAGTAGTGCCAATTTTTGTAGATTTTGCGCATTCGTGAAACCTCCTTATAGACCGTAATCAGGTCGCCCGAATAGATATCACGCTTGCGAAGGCGGAAGTGGCTGATAATCATCGACACAAAGCTGATAAAAAATAGCACCGAGGTTGCAATACAAAAAGCTGTGGAGTGCCCCATCCTTTGGAAATTAAAATATCCCAACGGTATCATTATCAAGCAAACAACACACATCCAGATAGCACTCCTATTTATCGAGGATAGTTTGCCGGATATAGCCTCTTTTATCAAGCGGTCGTTGATAATCTCCTGTGTATCAAGTTGTTTTTTGAGGGTTGCGAGCTGCTCACGCATCTCCAAAATCTCGTTAGTTTCGATTGAGTTCATAGTTTCGGGCATTATTCGTTTGACATATTTTTGAGTTGTTCGCGTATGCGCACAAGGCGCACCGAAACATTCTTGGCGGAGATTCCGACAATCGCACCTATCTCCTCGTAGGATAGATTTTCGAGCCATAGCAGAATTATTGCTCTATCAAAGACACCGAGCTTACCGATACGCTGACGCAACATCTGCGCCTGGCGGCTATCCTCATCGGTATCAGAGAAGAGGTTTATATCCATCGTAAGAGGTGTGGTGTCGGGGCGACGGCTCTTTTTACGCTCGGCACTTATACAGGTGTTGAGTGCCACACGATATATCCACGAACTCACCTTGCTCTCCCCTCGAAACGCCTTGAATCCTCGCCATAGGGCGATAAGCACCTCCTGGAAGAGATCCTCGACCTCCTCTTTGTCATTCGAAAACATATAGCAGACCGTATATATGGTTGCCTTGTTCTCGCGCACTACATTTGCGAACTCTTTTTCCTCCGTTTTCATCTTGTTTAGGTTGCGATTTCTACCCATTAGACGCACAACTACACTACAAAACTACAAAAAAATGTAAAAAAATTGCAGTTTGAGTTGTAAATCAAAAAATTATTCTTACCTTTGCACCGCTAAACCGCTCGAAAGAGGGGTGATGCAGAAGCCCAGATGGCGGAATCGGTAGACGCGCTGGTCTCAAACACCAGTAGGTTCACCCCTGTGCCGGTTCGACCCCGGCTCTGGGTACAGAAAACCCTCGTAGAACGCATTCTACGGGGGTTTCTTCTTTTCAAAACCTCAAAAATGGTCACTTTTGGTCACCACTTTGAAAATGGGGGACTAAAAAACGGCAAAAAGAGGGTCTAAAAAAATGTCGAAAATTTCGCTTTTTGAGGGAATCAACAAAGAAAAATAGTTATTTTTGTTAAAAAATTTACACTATGAAAAAACAACTAATTTTTGCCGTTTCTATACTTCTCGCAATGAATCTCTCTGCGCAAACAAAAATGGGCTTATTGGTCAAAACCGTAGATATAATGCGGAGTTGGAGAGGAGATGTAATTAGCTACGAACAGGACATTACCAAAATTGATAACACTACTTATCATTCCCATAATACTTGGAAGGGTCTCACCTTAGAGGCTACACAAGATAATACGACTCTTCAATACAAATATGAAGTTTCAACCAATAAAATATACTCTCGACCAGGAAATTATAACTGTTTGACCATACCTGGCTCTTTATGGTATTCATACAATACATCAGATTGGATAAAATGGAACTGTTATGACGTTGTCACTCTCAATAAGGGCCAAAAAATCTACCTAAAAGGCAGCAAACCATATTATTCTATATTAGATAATTTAATTCACTACATAGAGATTTCAAATGGTTTTATAAGGGGATATGGATATATTTCGTCATTATTTGAAAATACAGATAATTGTAACAAAACTATATTTAGCGATGTTTCTATGCCAGATTTCTTTAGAGGAAACTGCGATATCACTTTAAATCTCCACGAAGGAGTTATACAGATAGGATCAACACATATTTTTAGTTATGCTTTTAAAAATGATGATAAAACCTCTCAAAAAGGCTATGGTATAACAAGTATCGAGCTTCCATCCACTCTAAAAATGATAGGTTGTACAGCTTTTGAAAACTGTTTGATTGAAAGAATAACAATTCCCCGTTCCGTAACTTATATTGGTTCTGCCGCATTCAACAATTGTGTCCAACTTCAACAAGTACACTATCTCGGCACTGTCGCAGAATGGTATAGAATAGAAAAAGGTGATTACAAATGGGGGTCTAATGTTCCTGCTACCGTAGTCCATTGTTTGGACGGCAATGCACCTTTTTAGAATTAAAAATTGAGAAAAGGAGAGGTTAAGAAACCTCTTTTTTTTGTGCCTTTTTTTTGTGTACTTCCCGCACCCTAAAACCCCAGCTTATGCGGGTAACTTAGTTTTCTTCTTTATCATCTTTCGGCTTTCCTCTCTCAACTTTCAACTTTTTTGCTTAACTTTATACCCGTAAACATCTTTTTTATCTAAGGGTCGGTTATGAAGCGTTTTTTAATTCTTATCTCGATATTTCTACCTCTGCTGCTCGCGGCGCAGAATCAATCCAAAATAGAGATTGATGCCAACTCCCTCAAGCCTCTCCACGACAAACTTTCGTCGGAGATTCAGAGCGAGCCCATTTCGTACGACGCGTCGGAGCGATTGTGTGCACGACTCAAGATATATATCAACAAGTTGCCACTCAAAGAGATAACCTCCGTTTCACTCATCGCAGCTGATGACGAGACCACCGTCGTAAAGCAGATTATACGTGGCGACAGAAACTACATCATAGCCGATGTTACATCTGGAGAAAATAGGAGTTTCGTACTCGCACACGAGAAGTATGGACTCTCCGACACGATAAAGCTCGATCTCAAGTCGAACAAGGTCTACCTACTCGAGGCGAAGGCCTACATCTTTCACACCGTAACCATAAACTACTCGCCCGCAAATGCCATTGTAAAGATAGATCAAACCGAATATACCAACCACAAGGGCAGCATAAGCATTAGGCTCAGCTCAGGTTTTCACAACTATACCATATCTGCGCCCGAGCACAACGAGGAGAGCGGTATTTTGACCGTCGAACAGAATCTCTCACTATCCGCAACGCTTATTCCTACCTATGGTTGGATAAATATATCGGGAGAGAATGAGCTCGACAAAGCCTATGTCTACATCGATGGAAAGTATGTCGGTCGTGCCCCTCTCACCTCCAATAAACTTCCAAGAGGCGTTCACAAGATACGCATCGTTCAGGATATGTACAAGGAGTACGAGGCTGAGGTGACTGTCAAGGATAACACCCGCCACGACTTTGCCCCAACCATCGAGCCAAACTTTGCAAATGTAACCATTATGGCTGATGTGGGTTCAAGCATCTTCATCAACGACGAGTATATGGGCATAACACCGTGGAAGGGAAAGCTCCTCTCGGGTAAATACACCATCGTGGCCAAGAAGAGCAACTATCGCAACTCCTCGGTCACAAAAAACATCGAGCCAAGCCTCTCAAATCAATATATCATCCTCCCTTCGGCAGAGCCTATACTCGGAAGTGTGGAGATAAAGAGTAGACCAAAAAAGGCTAACATATATATAGATAATAAGTTTTATAGCGAAAAATCTCCTTTCAAGAGCAATATCATCACGGGTACTCACACCCTCACCGTCAGCAAGGATGGATACAAAACCAACGAGCGCTCATTCTATATAAGCGAAGGAAACACAACCTACCTGAATACAAAGCTCACAAAGGCAAAGAAGAGTCGCTACAGATATTTCGATCTGGAGGATTGGGATCGCTTCAACTTAGGTATCACGGCCGATATAGCCTACATATCATATGATGACAACGAGATAGGCTTTGGCGTGGGTCTCCTTTGGCGACTCTTCAGCTGTGATAGTTGGTGTATCCCTACCCTGGGTGTTAACTATATGTATGGAGCGAGTGGCACACACGCAGTGAGCTTTCCTCTCACAGTCAACCTCAACTGGTTTAAGCTTTTCGGAGGCTATCTCAACTTCTCTTGTTATAGCGGTGTGGGTATCGAGGCTACCTACCTCGACGTATCTAACACCTACTATATGGAAGAGTACGGAAGGGGTTGGTGCTGCGGTTTCATATACAACATCTTAGGTATGAGCTTCAGACATCACGATGTAAACATCTACGTCAAGGGACTCCTCGACTTCGACAGCGCAGCCCTGGGCATTCGCTACTCCTATATGTTCTAAGGCAAAAAAAGAGGGGGATAAACTCCCCCTTCTCTTTTTTTTAATAAAAGGCAGACTACCCCACCTTGACCATCGCCTCAATCGAGCGTGATGCCTTTTGGCGAGTCTCCTCGTCGAGCAAAATCTCAGGCGACTCATTCTCGAGGCAGGCGATAATGCTATCGAGTGTGATCATCTTCATATACTCGCACTCGTTGCAAGCCTTACCCTCAATCGAAGGTGCCGGCACAAATCTCTTCGACGGATACTTCTTCTCCATCTCGGCCAAGATGCCCGGCTCGGTAACTACGATAAAGGTGTCGCACTCGCTCTTGCCGCAGTAGTCGAGGATACCTGCAGTAGAGCCGCAATAATCGGCCAAATCAGCCACTTCTCCGCGACACTCGGGGTGGACAACCACCTGCGCCTCTGGAAGCGATTTTTTAAGCTCTAAAATACCCTCTTTCGAGAACTTCTCGTGCACGTGGCACGCACCATCCCAAAGAATCATATTCTGACGGCCTGTAACCTTCTGGATATAGGATCCGAGATTCTTATCGGGCGCAAATATAATAGGTGTCTCGCTCGGGATAGACTTCACCACCTGCAACGCATTCGACGATGTGCAGCAGATATCGGTGAGAGCCTTCACACCTACGGTGGTATTGACATAGGCTACTACAAGAGCCTCGGGATGCTGCGCCTTGAACTTGGCAAACTCCTCGGCCTTACACGACTCGGCAAGCGAGCATGTAGCCTCAGGATTTGGAATCAAAACCTTTTTCTCGGGCGAGAGCACCTTCGCAGTTTCGCCCATAAAGTGAACACCGGCAAAGAGGATTGTCTTCGCCTCGATATCGCGAGCCTTGACTGAGAGAGCCAACGAGTCTCCCAAAAAATCGGCAACCCTCTGCACCTCGGGACGACAATAGTAGTGCGCCAGGATTACAACTCCCTTCTCACGCTTCAACTCTTCGATTCTTGCAAGTCTGTTTTCCATAGTTTTTATTACTGTTTTAGCTGTTGGGCGGTGGCCGTTTGCTTTCAAATTTTTTTATAGGTTTTCGACAGCTGTTAATTGTTATTTTTATACTTTAAATTTAATAATTAAATAATTTAAATAAATAACAACAACAATAATAGCTGTTGAAAGTGTTGATAAATTTTTTTGGAAAAAAGTTACCAACCATTCGTTTTGAAAAATTTTTAAAAATATTATCTTAACGTGCTGATAATGATAGTTGGCCTACCCTATTTTCAACAAATGTTTAAAAGTGGTTTCAACATATGAACACCGATTATTTTGAACAATTCTAACCTCGTTTTCTTTAACAAAATTAGCAACAATTTTTAATAAATCGGTCGTTCACTCGCTTTCTCAAAAGTTATTAGAACTTATTAAAAGTTTTCCACCCCTTATTAACACGTTTTTTCCATCTTATCAACAACCTTTCGGGCTATTTGTCGATAGATGTCCTCAACTTCCGAGATCGAGTTTGTAGCAGGGTTTCCGCTATCGCTTCCCTCCATAATTCCTTGAATTATAGGCACTTCGCCCAATAACTCGACTCCTACCTCCTCGGCATAACGGGCTGCACCACCCTTACCAAATATATAATAGCGATTGTTAGGTAATTCCGCAGGTGTGAACCACGCCATATTCTCTACAACGCCCAAAACAGGGATGTTTACATTCGGATTTTTGAACATCTCGACGCCTCGAACTACGTCAGCCACAGCGACTTGCTGAGGTGTAGAGACGATGATGGCACCGCCAATGCGCAATTCGTTAATTATTGACAAATGTATGTCACCTGTTCCAGGGGGTAAGTCAATTAATAAAAAATCTAAATAACCCCACTCAGTTTGGTGTATAAGTTGACGTAACGCGCTGTTAGCCATCGTTCCACGCCACAACAACGCGTCGGTCGGACGGATGAACATAGCGATAGAAATAAGCTTTACACCACCCACTTCGGCAGGTACGATATAGTCTCTGCCATCCACCTGCTTGGCATCGGGCAGATAACCCTCGCAACCGAACATTTTCGACTGCGACGGACCGTAGATATCGGCATCGAGAATACCCACCTTATAACCCTCCTTTACAAGGGCTGCAGCGAGGTTTGAGGTGACGGTCGATTTGCCTACTCCACCCTTACCCGAAGCGACAGCTACGATGTGCTTAATATCGGATGTTGTCGAGAAGTTGTGCATCTCCTCGATAGCGGCATTCTTGGCTGCACGCTCGGCACTCTTCTCGCCCTCTTTCACAATAACGGTCACCTTATAGTCGGGATAAGCCGCCAGAATAGTCTGCTCTACCCTGCTCTTAATCTTCATTGCGAATGGATCCTTCGCCTTGCGGAAGATAAGGCCTACAACGACCTTATCGCCCTCAATTTCGGCGCCTTCGAATATTCCCGCTGTTACTATATCTTGCTCCAACTCGGGGTGAAAAATACCACCCATGAGCTCTTTTATTCTATTTCTCATAAAGGTTAATTCTTAGTTTATACCAAAGGTATAAGGGCAGTATGCTTGTACACCCTCGCGTACGAACTCGCGCTTCAATGAGTTGTAGTACTCCACCGCCTCGATGGTGTCGCGGTCGAGGAAGTAGGTCTTAATCTTCATATTCAGCGTTTGCATCATCTGTGCCATTGGAGTCATATCCTCCAACACCTCCTTTACCTGGAACTTCTCGGTTATACCCGCCTTATCGGCTGCTACAGCGATAGCCTCGCGGAGACCACCATTTGCATCTACCAAGCCAAGCTCCAATGCTCGAGAACCCGACCATACTCTACCCTGTGCAATATCCAAAACCTTATCCATAGGGAGGTTACGGCCATTCGAAACGTGCGAAGTGAAGGTCTCGTAGACCTTATCCACCGAGCGAATCAAAGTCATACGCTCACGATCGGTTAACTTACGCACGCCAATGCCCATAACATTTGCGCCAAAGTCAGCCGATGAGCCGGTCTTCACAACATCGGTAGTGATGCCGAGCTTATTTTTGAGCATATCCTCACCCTCGTACAACATCCCGAACACACCAATTGAGCCGGTCAAGGTCATCTTATCGGCGATGATAGCATCGGCGCACGACGAGATGTAGTAGCCACCACTCGCTGCGTACGAGCCCATAGAAACGATTACTGGCTTCTCCTTGCGCAAGAGCTCTATCTCACGCCAGATAACGTCGCTGGCCAAGGCACTACCACCCGGAGAGTTAACTCGAAGAACGACAGCCTTCACCTCCTTATCCTTGCGAGCCTTCTTGATTACGTCAACGAGGTTGATGCTATATACGTTGTCATCCTCGCCGGCACCGTCGTAGATAGCACCCTCGGCATAGATAATACCTACTGCAGGTGTGTTGAACTGCGCCAAAGCAGGGTTTAGAACCATATACTCGCCGAGCGAAACGATATTGTACTCCTCCTTTGCGCCCTTCTCAACGCCATACTCTGCGAACTTGGCCTCCATCTCGTCCTCATAGATAAGTCCGTCAACGAGCTTATATTTAAGTGCATCCTCAGGCTGTGTGATTACGAGCTCATCTGCCCATTTCATCAAATCCTTAGCGTCGAGGCCGCGGCACTCAGCGATGGTATTGACGAGTGCACCCCACATATCATCCACAATCATCTGCATCTGAGCACGATTCTCAGGCGACATCTCGGTGCGGATATAAGGCTCTACAGCACTCTTATACTTACAAGTTGTAGGGCGGAAAACCTCAGCCTTGAGACCGAGCTTATCGAGTGTGCCCTTGAAGAAAATAGATGTATTAGCTAAACCGCTCCACGAGAAGTGTCCCTGAGGGTGGAGATAGATCTTATCGGCCACCGATGCGAGGTAGTATGAGCCCTGCGAGTAGCCCTCGTTGTAGGCCACGACGAACTTACCGCTCTGCTTGAAGTCTACGAGTGCGGCGTGAATCTCCTCCATCGAGCCGGTTGTGATGTCGCCCATACCGATGAAATTGAGGTAGATACCCTTCACGCGCGAGTCATTCTTAGCAGCCTCGATAGCCTGCAAAACCTTCAAGAGGTGGGTGTTCTTGGCCATTGTCATCGATGCGAAGTCGAAGCCCGCCATAGGGTTCTTCGCAGGTGCCTCCGAGATATTCTCGGCGAGGTCAATCTTGACAATGGTCTGCGGTGTGAGCTCCGCCGTTACGGTTGGCTCCATCGAGCCCAAAATACCAAATATCACGCAAAGGCCTATAATCCACGAAACGATACCGCTGACAACGATTGCCAATAGGGTAGCCAAGAAAATTTTGAAAAACTTCATATCTGTAGACATTTTAAATTGTGACTATTTTTCCAATTACAAAGATATAAAAAAAAGAGGAAATAATTCCTCTTTCGCAATATATATTTTTCTCGTTTTTAGTACAAGAAAAAGACTATTCCGACCCAATGGCAGAGCATCGCCAGGTTGATGAGCAGGTGCCACACGAGGTGGTGATACTTGAAACCCTTCTTGGCGTAGATGGCTGCACCGATGGTATAGAAGATTCCGCCCGCGCCAATCAGCACAAGAAGTGGGGTAGAGGCGTTGTTCCAGAAGAGCGGGAAGAAGATTACAATCATCCAGCCCATAATCAGGTAGATGGTGAGGCTGATGGACGGTATCGAACGCTTCGATAACGATTTATAAAATACGCCAAATAACACCATAACCCACTGAATTATAACGATTAAATAGCCTTGCCAACCGCCGATGACATAGAGCGCAATCGGGGTGTAGGAGCCCGCGATGGCGAGGTAAATCATTATGTGGTCGAGGATATGAAATACCGCCTTATGCTTCGACTCGGGCTGCATTGCGTGGTAGAGTGTCGAGCAGAGAAACATCAAAAAGATGCAAATCACAAATATCGATACGCCCACACTTGCGAGGAGGGGTGCCGTAGCTCCGTGCAAAAATGCCCATACTGCGCAGAAGGGTAGAGCCAAAAGGGTTAAAACAGCCATTACGCCGTGCGATACAGCATTTGCCACCTCCTCGCCAAACGATGGTATATAGAGCAATTTTTTATGGTTCTCTCTCATTTTGTCCGAAAAAATTTCTTGGCGACAAAAGTATTCAAAATAGAGAACAAAAAATACCGTATTTATACTTAAAAATGTTGTAAAAAGGGCAGAGTGATGCCTCCCTGCCCCATTTTTGTCACTATACTATGCTCATCCTCTCCGCCTCTGTACGATAGAGCTCCTGTTGCGAAGGGTTGTGGCGGTAGACATAGTTGAGCGCGCTCAGATACTCAGTAGGGTAGTGAGCCTTGAGGTAGGCGGTTTGATAAGCTAACCATGTGTAGCAGATGGCGTGTGGGCGCACCTTACATATAGTGCTGTAACAATCCGCCAACTCTCTCAATGTCGTAGGTCTCTGTTCGCGCAGAAGGTTTTGCATCGTCTCCGACTCAAACTGGAAGACGCCAATCGTCTCTCCCCTGCCGAGAAGTTCAAAGGTTTCGATATCATTCTTCGCTATCTTTTCGAGGTCGAACACTACCCCTCTTTTCTGGCGAAGCAACTCCAGCGTTCTCCGCACTGCATCGAGGTGTTTATGGCTCAAAATATCCAATTTTATAACGCCCGTATCGTCCAGCAGCGATCCCTCGTATTGGGTGGCAACTACCCTCTCGCCGAGCGACGAATCGTAAATGTATGCCATTGGCACCCAGTCGCTTACATCATCCTTGCAAATAGCGACTCCGCACACGTGAGGGCGGGTAAAGCGCACCACATTTTCGAGCTTCGAGGCTATTGCCGTGGTCTGCTCGTCCATCGTCTCTTCGCTCTGGTCGAACGCCTCGGCTACGAGCTTTTTGCAGAGAAGAGAGCCATAACGACCCGTCGTGACGATTTTCGTGACACTCTTCTCGCCATATCGCTCCGCCATCCACGCCACCACGCGCTCACGACCGTACTCGTCAAAGTCGACATCTATATCGGGCAGAGGCGAGTGCTCGGGGTTGAGGAATCGCTCGTACGACAGCTCCCACTCCAACGGATTTATCTCGGTCAGGCCGAGACAATATGCCACCAGTGACGATGCTACCCTGCCTCGTCCGGGGCCTATCTGCACGCCGAGTTTGCGGGCTGCGGCGAAGATCTCGTGCCACATCAAAAAGTAGGTAGGGTAGTCACGCTTGTTGATGAGCTTGAGTTCATCCTTCAGGCGTACTTTTATCTCCTCGGCGAGTGGTTCACCGAAGCGTTTGTGGGCCCCCTCGAATGTGAGTCGGGCAAGGTACTCCACCTCGTCAACTCCCTCAGGCATAGTGGGTTGTGGAAGAATTGGAGCGTGGTCGATAGGGTAGAGCTCGACCTTGTTCAATATCTCCACCGTGTTGTCCAAGGCCTCGGGAACGTCCGTAAAGAGTTCGTTCATCTCGGCTGTGGTTTTGAGCCACTCCTGCTTCGAGAATACGAGGCGGTCAGGGTCGTCTACCCTCTTTTCCCAAGTCAGACACATAAAGGAATCTTGAGCCTCAGCATCCTCCTCATTCACAAAGTGAATGTCGTTGGTGCAAATGAGCTGTATGCCGAGTTTGCGCGAGAGAACTATAAGCTCTTCATTTACCACCTCCTCCAACTCGATGAGGGTGTGGTTTACCCTCTCGGCAGTCGCCTTGTGGCGCTGCAGCTCGAGGTAGTAGTCCTCGCCAAAGAGATTTTTGTACCATTTTGCGCTCTCCTCAGCCTCCTCAAGGCGGTCGTTGAGGATATGTTGTGCCACCTCGCCACCTATGCAGGCCGAGCAGCAAATCAACCCCTCGTGATAGCGCTCCAGGTCGGCCTTGTCTGTGCGTGCCCTGCCGCAAAAACCCTCCGTCCACGACCTCGAAACGAGCTTTATGAGATTCTTGTAACCGGTGTAGTTTTTGGCCAATAGGATGAGGTGGTATCCCGCGAAATCTTCGCGCCCCTCTTTCTGCTCCATACCTCGTCGAGCGACATAGACTTCGCAACCGATAATGGGTTTGAAATTGGCGTTTTTCTCCCTATTTTTGCGATTTACACAATTTACGAACTCCTTGACACCGAACATATTAGCGTGGTCGGTAATGGCTATGCCCGGCATACCGTCCTCGATAGCCTTTTCGATGAGTTTTTCAATTTTGGCTATGCCATCCAACTGCGAATACTCGGTGTGAGTATGGAGGTGTACGAATGGTCGCAGAGCCCTCTCGCAGCCCTGCTTTACGATAGTTTTATTCATATATTTTTAAGTTTTAAGTTTCTGTTTTTGGTTGTTCGGGCGCCTCGAAAAAGAAAGACGCCCTATTTATAATACGAACGAGAAATTTAACACTTTGAGAACTTTTATTGATAAACAATAATTTTTCAAAAATATATAACAAAATGAACACGACAACACTCTTTTCGAACGCGGTAATTTGCTCCTCAAAAGAGGATAAAGATGAAAATTCTCAATGCTCAACTCACAACTCTCAACTTTTTTTTCTACCTTTGTCGGTTAGTTAAGAATGTAAACGATAAAACAGAGTTTTATGTCTAAGGAATTTAAGCGATATTTGATCACTTCGGCGTTGCCATACGCCAATGGTCCCGTTCATATCGGCCACCTCGCAGGTGTCTATGTGCCATCGGATATCTACACTCGCTACCTCCGTTTGCGCGGTCGCGATGTGATCTCGGTGTGCGGTAGCGACGAGCACGGTGTGCCTATCACAATCAAGGCTAAGAAGGAGGGTATCACCCCTCAGCAGGTGGTTGACCGCTACCACGCAATCATCAAGGATTCGTTCGAGAAGCTCGGCATATCGTTCGATATCTACTCGCGTACTTCATCGAAAACCCACGCAGAGACAGCTTCGGCATTCTTCCGTAAGTTGTACGACGAGGGTAAGTTCGTAGAGAAGACCACCGAGCAGTTCTACGATGAGGAGGCTAAGTCGTTCCTCGCAGACCGCTATATCAAGGGTACTTGCCCTAAGTGTGGTGCTGAGGGCGCCTATGGCGACCAGTGCGAGGTTTGTGGCTCGACACTCTCGCCTGAGGAGCTTATCAACCCATATTCTACACTCTCGGGTGCTACACCTGTAAAGCGCGAGACCAAGCACTGGTACTTGCCGCTCGATCAGTATGAGCAGATGCTCCGCGAGTGGATTCTCGAGGGTCACAAGGAGTGGAAGTCGAACGTGTATGGTCAGTGCAAGAGCTGGCTCGACGGAGGCTTGTTGCCACGTGCCGTAAGCCGTGACCTCGACTGGGGTATTCCGGTACCTGTTGAGGGCGCTGAGGGCAAAGTTCTCTACGTTTGGTTCGATGCTCCAATTGGCTATATCTCTGCTACTAAGGACCTTACACCAGATTGGGAGAAGTATTGGAAGAGCGAGGATACCAAGCTCGTACACTTCATCGGTAAGGATAATATCGTATTCCACTGTATTGTTTTCCCTTCGATGTTGAAGGCTCACGGCGACTACATCTTGCCTGAGAACGTGCCAAGCAACGAGTTCTTGAACCTCGAGGGTGACAAGATTTCGACCTCGCGTAACTGGGCTGTTTGGTTGCACGAGTACCTCGTAGATTTCCCTGGCAAGGAGGATGTTTTGCGCTACGCACTTTGCGCTACAGCGCCTGAGACCAAGGATAACGACTTCACCTGGAAGGACTACCAGGCTCGCAACAACAACGAGTTGGTGGCAGTGCTCGGTAACTTCGTAAACCGCGCGTTGGTACTCACCAAGAAGTATTACGAGGGCGTTGTTCCTGCTTGTGGCGAGCTCTCTGATTACGACAAGGAGACCATCGCAGAGCTCTCCTCTATCAAGGCTTCGTTGGAGAATAATATCGAGAACTACCGCTTCCGTGAGGCGTTGAAGGACGCTATGAACTTCGCTCGTATCGGAAATAAGTATCTTGCTGATTCTGAGCCTTGGAAGTTGATTAAGACTGATGCTGAGCGAGTTAAGACCATCTTGAATATCGCATTGCAGATTACAGCTAATATCGCTGTCGCAATCGAGCCATTTATGCCATTCTCGGCTGCCAAGATTTTGAATATGTTGGCTTGCGAGAAGTTTGGCTGGGAGCGCCTCGGTGCAATGGATCTTTTGGCTGAGGGTCACACAATCGGTGAGCCTACACTCCTCTTCGAGAAGATAGAGGACGATGTAATCCAGAAGCAGCTCGACCGTCTCGCTGAGATTAAGAAGCAGAATATGGCTGCTGAGGTTAAGGCTGAGCCACAGAAGGCAGAGTGCACTTTCGACGATTTCCAGAAGATAGATATCCGCGTTTCGACCATTTTGGAGGCTGAAAAGTTGCCAAAAACCAAGAAATTGCTCAAATTGACCATCGATACAGGTATCGACAAGCGCACAATCGTGTCGGGCATTGCCGAGCACTTCACCCCTGAGGAGTTGATTGGCCAGCAGGTTTTGGTACTCGTTAACCTTGCTCCACGTGACTTCAAGGGTATCACATCGCAGGGTATGATTCTTATGGCTGAGGACGCTACAGGTGCTTTGCGCCTCGTTCAGCCAAATGAGAAGACCAACAACGGTGCAATGGTAGGATAACATTTTGCACTGTTCCACGGGGAACAACAACGGTGTAAAGTGTTGATAATTAGGTTGGTGCGATGAATTGGAACGAATTAGAGTTCGAGTTCAACTCGACGGGTGGCGAAAACCTCCGTCGATACTATAAGGGTGGCGCGTGGGGTGCTGCCGAATATACTACAAGTGAGTATGTTCCGGTGCATATGTGCTCTGCGTGCTTGAACTATGGTTTGCAGGCTTTTGAGGGCATCAAGGCTTTTCGTGGCGTAGATGGCAAGGTGCGAATCTTTCGCCCTTATGCACACGCTGCACGTATGACTGCGGGTGCTAAGAGGCTCTGCTTGCCAATGGTCTCTGCAGATGAGTTTGTGGAGGCGTGCGTAGATGTGGTGCGTAGAAATCTCGAATTTTTGCCACCTTACGAGTCTCAGGCTGCGTTATATATCCGCCCTGTGCTCTTTGGTACGCGTCCGCGTCTGACCGTCCGCCCTTCGAGTGAGGCGGGATTCTGCGTCTTTGCAACGCCTGTAGGCCCATATTTCAAGGATGGCATTCGCCCGATTAATGCAATCGTAAACCGCAACCAGGATCGTTCGGCGCCTCTCGGTACGGGCGATGTGAAGGTTGGCGGTAACTACGCATCGAGTATGCTCTCGTATGAGGAGGCTCACGAGATGGGGTATAGTGCTGTGCTCTACACCGAATCTATCGAGCATCGCTTTATCGAGGAGTGTGGCGCAGCAAACTTTATCGCTATTCAGGGTGATAAGTATATCACGCCGAAATCGCCTTCGATTTTGCCATCGATTACCAATGACTCGTTGATGCAACTTGCTGAGGATAAGGGTTTTACCATCGAGCAGCGCCCTGTTGATGTGGAAGAGTTGTCTTCGTTTGATGAGTGTGGAGCGTGCGGTACGGGCGCTATTATCACCCCGCTTGCTAAGGTCTTCGACCCCGACACAAACCAAACTTACAACTTCGGCGACGAGGTTGGTCCAGTGCTTTTGGACCTCTATCATTCGCTGCAAGATGTGCAATATGGTCGAGTTCCCGACATCCATAATTGGTGTGTCGTAGTTGAATAAAACAAGGGTTGTTCCACGTGGAACAACCCTTTTCTTTTCTATCTCTTTATTGTTCCACGTGGAACATTTATCTTCCAAACTTAACCAAAAGAACATTTACATCGGCGGGCGAAACGCCAGGAATGCGTGATGCTTGGCCGATTGTGGTAGGTCGGATGCGGTTGAGCTTCTGTCGTGCCTCGATGGTTAACGACTGCATTGATGAGTAATCGAAGCCTTCGGGAATAGAGATATTCTCGAGACGATGGAGCTTTTCTGCTACTTGTCGCTCCCTTTCGATATAGCCCGAGTATTTGATTTCTATCTCCGCCTCCTCGATATCTGCGGCGGTGATGCCCTTCTCTCGAACAAATTTTCCCAACTTTGGCAGTGCCTCGACGAGACCTGCGAGTGTTAAATCGTTGCGAATTGCGAGCTCGAAAATCTTCTTGCCCTGCGAAATTTCGGGCAAACCGAGCGAAATTAAATAGTTTTGAATTTCGCATATTTTCGCGCTTTGTGTGCGACAGTACGAAATAAGCGAATCTACGCGCGATATTTTTTCGTTGAATTTTTCGTATCTCTCCTCTGAAATAAGTCCAAGTTTGTGACCAAGCGGAGTGAGTCGACGGTCGGCATTATCTTGTCGGAGCAAGATTCGATACTCGGCACGCGAGGTGAACATTCGGTATGGCTCGTCAACTCCCTTCACTACGAGGTCGTCGATGAGGACTCCGATATATGCCTCGTCGCGCTTCAAGACGATTGGCTCGGCACCCTCAACTCGTAAAGAGGCGTTGATGCCGGCAAGCAGTCCCTGAGCCGCAGCCTCCTCATAGCCCGTAGTGCCGTTCACCTGACCTGCAAAGTAGAGGTTGTCGATGAGCTTGCTCTCGAGCGAGTGCTTCAGCTGTGTCGGTGGGAAGTAGTCGTACTCGATGGCGTAGCCCGTACGGTAGGCGTGCACGTTCTCAAGACCCTTAATCTGGTGAAGGGCAGAGAGTTGCACCTCGTATGGAAGCGACGAAGAGAAGCCATTGAGGTAGTATTCGTTGGTTGTGCGACCCTCGGGCTCAAGGAAGAGTTGATGCTGCTCCTTGTCGGCGAAGGTGCGCAACTTATCCTCGATGCTTGGGCAGTAGCGAGGGCCGATGCCCTTGATTGTACCGTTGAAAAGTGGAGAATCCTCGAAGCCTGTGCGGAGCGTGTCGTGCACATCGAGCGAGGTGTAGACGAGGTAGCAAGGCATCTGATCGCGTACCGCCTCGGTCTCGTCCGAGAAGGAGAACTTTGACGGGTTCTCATCTCCGGGCTGCATCTCCAAAATCGAGAAGTCGATGGTGCGAGCATCGAGGCGTGCCGGTGTACCCGTTTTCATTCTTCCAACCTCAACACCCTGATTTACAAGGCTTTCCGTAACTCCGTAGGCTGCAGAATCGCCCGCACGACCACCCGATGCGTTGTTGCGACCGCAGTGCATCAAGCCCGAAAGGAAGGTTCCCGCGGTGAGAACTATCGTCTTGGCCTCGAACTCTACGCCCATTTGCGTTTTAATGCCCTTTACGCGCGGTTTCTCGCCCTCCTGGTCAAAGAGTATGTCTGTGACCGAATCTTGCCAAATAAAGAGGTTTTCGCGGTTTTCCAGGCGACGTCTCCACTCGGTTGAGAAGGCAGCCTTGTCGCACTGTGCTCGTGGGCTCCACATAGCGGCTCCCTTTGAGCGGTTGAGCATACGGAACTGTATGGTCGAGAGGTCGGTGACAATGGCTGTTTCGCCTCCGAGGGCATCTATTTCGCGAACTATTTGTCCCTTGGCAACTCCACCTATAGCGGGGTTGCACGACATGGCCGCGAACTTGGTCATATCCATAGTTACGAGTAGGGTGCGACAGCCTCTGCGCGCTGCTGCCGAAGCGGCCTCGCAACCTGCGTGTCCCGCACCAATAACTATCACATCGTAGCTTTGTACCATAACCTTTGTTAATTCTGCATTTTGCACTCTGCCTTCTGCATCTGCTCCAAAAGAGCAAGATACTTATCCTCCTTCTTGTGCATCTGCTTCTCGGCACGAGGCGTCTTATCCTTCTGGCCGCAGAGGTGGAGTACTCCGTGCACAATTACGCGCAGCATCTCCTGACGTGCCGTTGCTCCATAGAGTCGGGCATTGTCGGCTACGGTCTCGATATCTATAAAGATATCGCCTGCGATATAGCCCTCGCGGAGGTTGCTGTCGTCGAAGGTGATGATGTCGGTGAAGTAGTCGTGGCCGAGGAACTCGATGTTCATCGCACGATGACGCTCTGCAGAGCAGAAAACATACGAAATCTCGGCGATAGAGTAGTCGCCCTCCAGTCGTGCCACCTCGCGCAACCACTTACGCATCAATCGCTTTTGTGGTAGGCGGTAGTTGCACGAATCGTTATAGAATTGAATATCCATCTCTCTTATTTTTTGAAGCAGCCGGCTGCCGAAATCTTCACATCTGCCGATGGTGCGTAGATACTGAATACGATCTTATACTCCATCTCCAATGTAGAGATACTTTTCAGTGCCGAGCCGATGGTGCCTATGCGCTGATCTCGCTTAACTACAGCACCCTTTTGAACCGATACGGCCGAGAGGTTTGCATAGGAGGTGAGATACTCTCCGTGCGCGATGAAAACGATATATTTGTTGGTAATCTTGTCGCGCTTGATGTCGACAACCTTACCCTCGTAGACCGAGCTTACACCTGCGCCCTCGCGACCTACAATCTCGGCAAAATTACCCTTACTACTTTTGATTCTACCGCCGCTGACAGGGAGCGTCAGGGTGGTCATATTTGCCTCGAAGGTGTCACCCGTCTTGTTGCCCTTAATCAACTTACGAAGCTGCTGAATAGCGGCATTGAGCTCCTTCTCGTGCGCAGTTTTGTTGCGCATAAGCTCCTGCTGCTTGTTCGACATTTTGCTCACCTCCTTCTTTGCTTTCTTGATGGTGGTCTGCAACTTGGTGTGCTGCTTGTCGAGCTGCTTCTTGGTATTGGCAAGCTCACTGCGACGCTCGGCGAGGAGATTGCGCTCCTGTTGCACATCGCTACGGATGGCCGTAACCTCCATAATCTGGTTGTAGCGGAAGTTGGTTGATGCACGCAAGATGGCGATGCGCTGTGCGAGGTCGGTGAACGACTTCGCCGAGAAGAGATATGTCAGATAGTTCTGATAGCGGTAGTTGCGGTAGGCGCTTCGTACGATGTCACCCACGCTCGCTTCGAGCTTCTTGAGCTCACCTCCCAACTGCTGAAGGCGCGCCTCCGAGGCCTCAATCTCCTCGTTGAGCTGCTTGATGTGCTCCTTTGTCTCGCTGATAAGGCGATTCTGGGCATCAATCTGCAGAGCGAGCGACTCAATCTGCTGCTCGGCAGAGGCTTTATTCTGCTTGAGGCGTTCGAGCTGCTGCTCCTCCTGTGCAATGCGCTTCTCGAGTTTTGCGATGACCTCTTTCTGCTGCTGAATCTTGCTCGTCTGCGCCATCGACGGCACAGCCAAGAGGCAGAACAGTAGGGTTAGTATGATGGCTCTCTTCAACATATAATGCTATTTTTGTGGGCTCTGTTTAGTGTTTAGTTGTTCGTTGATGCGATCCTGTACAATCTTGCTCTCCTCGGGTGTGGTGCACGCCTCCAACGCCTTGCGCCAGTAGGTCTTGGCCATAAAATCCTCGCCCAAAGCGAAGAGGATGTCGCCATAGTGCAACGGATACTCGTATGAGCGCGTGCGGTTGAGCGAGATGGCCTGCTGCATCACCTTCTTAGCCTCGGCATAGCGTCCAAGCTTGTACAATACCCAAGCCTTGGTGTCGAGGTAAACAGAGTTGTTCTGCGATATTGTGGTGGCGCGTGTTGCCATATCCAGAGCTCGCTCCAGGTCTACGCCCAGAAGGCTCAGGTGGTAGGCGTAGTTGTTCAGCACCATCGAGTTCTCGGCGTCGTATTTGAGCGCCTTGTCGTAGGCCTTGTTGCTGAGCTCAAACTCGTTGCGCTCGTACTCCAAGTTGCCGATAATGCCCCAAAGGGAGCTGCGCATGTAGTCGCTCTCGGCAAGCTCCAACGCCTCGGTGTAGATGGCAATGGCCTTCTCGTACTCCTTGTTGTTCGAGGCGACAACGCCCTGCCAGTGTTTTATGTCAATGTTTTTTGGGAACTTCTCGACGGCGCGATTTATGTAGAGTTGCACCGAGTCGGGACGCTCCAGGTGGTTCTCCAACTCGATAACGCGAAGATAATCCTCGACCACTGCCGAAGGCTGCTCAACCACCTGTTTGCTCAGCACAAGGGCTTGATCTATCTTGCCCGAAGCGACAAGGTGTGAATAGTAGAGGATGGCGACCTTCTTGTTGTCGGTGTTGTGTATGTAGAGTCGCTTGATGAGTGCGTCGTATTGCGGATAGAAAGTGCGATACGACTTCATATCATTCGCGAGGCTCTGCCACTCGTTAATCTTGCTCGAGAGAGGAACATTCTCATTCGAGAAGACAAACTCCAACGCCTTGAGATATGGGCCGGTGTTGTTTCTCTGCTTGTGGAAGTCGCAGAGGGCAAGCCACGGTCTTACAGCTGTGGAGTCGAGGCGAACGGCCTGATGGAGTGTCTCCAATGCCAAATCGTCCTGACGTGTTGCGCCGTAAATCTCGGCAAGCATAAGGTAGTATGCTGCGACGTATGGAGCCTCCTCGACAGCCTTGCGTGCACGCGCTATGGCGGTCTGAGTCTGTCCCGTCTTCAAGAGAAAATCCTTTCGTAAATCCTCTTGCCAGAGGTCGCGACCGAGGTGCTTCTCGGCCAAATCCAACACCTCCAGCGCCTCCGTTGTGCGGTGGGAACTGTTGAGCAGAATAGCCAAGATGCGGTAGTGGTTTGGCTCGGAGATGTGGGTGACAATCTTCTGGTAGATTGGCACAGCCTTCTCGTACTCCTCGCCGTTAATCAATGCCTCGGCATAGGCGATGAGGTAGTGACGGTTGGTGGTATCGGCGAGATAGGCTCGCTCGGTGTACTCGACCAACTTCTTAGGCTCTCGTGTCATACGAGCAAGGAGGTGGTAGGCCGGCGCATAGGTCGAATCCCTACTTATGATGGCCTCCAGAGTCGTCTTGGCACTCAGGGTGTCTCGATGGATGGTTGCGTGCTTGATAGCCTCGGTGTAGAGCTCCGTTACAGAGCTCTCCTTGCTCTGCTGGCGTGACGCCTTGTGCTGCGGAACAAATCCGCAACAGAGCACCGCAATCATCAATATCGCTACAACCTTTTTCATAAAAAAGCTAATGGCTAATGGCCTTCTACAATACGCTGTCAAACTGGTGGAGGAAGCGAACGTCATTCTCGAAGTAGAGGCGCAAATCCTTCACGCCAAACTTCAACATTGCGATACGCTCAACGCCCATACCAAATGCGAAGCCCGAATACTCCTTCGAGTCGATGCCGTTGGCCTCCAAGACGTTAGGGTCAACCATTCCGCAACCCATAATCTCCAACCAACCTGTGCCCTTACATACAGGACAACCCTTGCCACCGCAGAGGTTGCACGATACATCCAACTCAGCCGAAGGCTCGGTGAATGGGAAGTACGATGGGCGCATACGAATCTGTGTCTTCTCGCCGAAGAGCTCCTTCGAGAAGTACAAGAGCGACTGCTTCATATCGGCAAACGATACATTCTTGTCGATGTACAAGCCCTCCACCTGGTGGAAGATGCAGTGCGCACGATACGAGATAGCCTCGTTACGGAATACACGACCCGGGCAGATTACACGGATAGGTGGCTGTTGCTGCTGCATTGTACGCACCTGAATCGAAGAGGTGTGGGTACGCAACAAAACGTCGTCAGCCGAAGGCTCCGAGCCCGCCTTCTCAACGAAGAAGGTATCCTGCATATCGCGTGCAGGGTGCTCCATAGGGAAGTTCAAGCGTGAGAATACGTGGTTGTCATCCTCAATCTCGGGGCCATCAGCTACGGTGTAGCCGAGGCGTGAGAAGATGTCGATAATCTCCTGCTTCACGAGTGAGATTGGGTGGCGTGAGCCGAGCTGCTCAGCCGAGCCCGGACGTGACATATCGTCAATCTGTGGAGCCGAAGCCTGCTGATTCTCGAGCAACTCCTTCTGCTCGTTAATCTTTGCCAAGATGCTATTCTTGAGGGCGTTGAGCTTCTGACCAAACTCGCGCTTAAGCTCCGGCGCTACGGTCTTGAACTCCTCCATAAGGGCTGTCATCTCGCCCTTCTTGCCCACCATTCTGATTCGGAAATCCTCGATCTCCGCCAACGATTTTGGTGCAAATGCCTCAACCTCCTGTGTGAGTGCTGCAATTTTGTTATTCATAATGCTATATCTGTTTTTGTTTCTTATAATTCGTTCCGAATTTGTCCCAAAGGGACACAATAGGTCACAAAGTTATATAAATAAACGGAAAAGTGAAAGCGGAAAGCCGAAAATTTTCCACTTTCGACCTTCCGCTTCACTATTTCGTCAGAAATTTAATACTTCAGCCAGCGCCACAAATCGCGTAGGGTAGGCTTCGAGCCGTGCATAAAGATACCAATCTTGTAGATCTTGGCAGCGCCCCATACACAGAAGATAAAGGTGGCATAGAGCGCCACGAGCGAGGTCGCAATCTCCCACGCAGGGATGCCGCTCGGAATGCGTGCCACCATCACCACAGGCGAGGTGAAAGGTATCATCGAACACCAGAATACGATAGGCGAATTTGGGTCCTTCATAATCATCATCGTCACCACAAAGGCGAGGATGATAGGGATGGTAATAGGAGTTGTAAGTTGCTGAGCATCTTGCGCTTGGTCAACACTTGCTCCCACTGCGGCATAGAGCGATGCGTAGAGCAAAAAGCCTCCAATCGTAAAGAGCAAAACAAGTACGAGAGTCATAGCCACATTGCCCACATTCATCAGTGATGAGACTGCCGAAATCATCTCGGGTGCGAGGTTTTGCTGCGAGGCGAGGGCGGCAATATCGACACCCATCTGTGCCTGTTTTGCGCTCTCGAGAAGCTCAGTCGGCATCACTGCCGGCATAACAACAGCACTGATGACGACAACCAATACGCCCCATACGACAATCTGCAGAGCCGCCACGAGGGCAACGCCGAAAATCTTACCCATCAACATCTCGAAAGGCTTGACGGTCGAGACCATAACCTCGAGGATGCGCGAGCTCTTCTCCTCGATAACGCTCTGCATCACCATTGCGCCATAAATCACCAGGATGAAGTAGAGCATAAAGCCCAAAACAAGACCCACGGTCGAGGATATTATTGCCGATGAGGCTGCCCCATCCTCCTCCTTGTCGGTGCGGAGCGTGGTGAGGTGAACAGAGGCCTTGACCTGCTCTAAAATCTGGTCGAGATTCTCGATGTTGTAGGCTTTAAGTCGCTCTTGCTCAATGATATCCTCAATCTGCGTGGCTATCTCCTCCTCGAGCATCATCGACGATGACGACGAGGTGTAGAGGCGTGCGTTGTTGGTGTTTTCGAGGATGTCGGCACCGATGTGTAACACGCCGAAATTCTCCTCATCCTTCGACGCAGAAATCAATGTCTCTGCAATATCGTTATTCGATATGGTAAAAACTGCCGAGTCGTTCGATACGAGTCGCGGAGCGATGATGTTGCTCTCGTCGACAACGGTTATTTTGCGAGTTTCGGTATCGGCAAACTCCATAATGAGAGCCGGAGCGGCGCTCAAGAGGAGCATCAATAACGGCATCACAAAAGTGGTGATGATAAACGACTTTTTGTAAACTCGTTCACGGAACTCGCGACCTATAATCAGACCAATATTTCTCATAGTTCGATCTCTTTTTTGGGGTTATCCGTTGACTGCGCTGATGAAGATATCGTTCATCGACGGCATAGTCTCGGTGAATTGGCGCATCTCGACCGAATCGTTGATGAGCGAGACGATAGAGCGTACATCCTCGTTGCGCTCGATATGGATTTTGAGCGTCGAGTAGCCGGTTGTACTCGCCTCATTATTAAGCACTTTGCAGACATCCTGCAATCGCTCGGCGAGAGCCTGACCGTCGCCCTTGTACTGCACCGAGAAGGTGTTTGCACCGTGGGCGCGACGGATATCCTCGACCCTACCCGAGAGGATGTTGTGCGACTTGTTGATAAGGGTTATGTGGTCGCAAATCTCCTCGACAGACGACATATTGTGGGTCGAGAAGATGACCGTAGCTCCCTCGTCGCGGAGTCGCAAAATCTCCTCTTTGAGGAGGTTGGCATTGATGGGGTCGAAGCCCGAAAATGGCTCATCAAAGATGAGCAGCTCGGGGTTGTGAAGCACGGTCACGATAAACTGAATCTTCTGCGCCATACCCTTCGAGAGCTCCTCGACCTTCTTATCCCACCACTCCTCGATACCGAAACGCACGAACCATTTTTTGAGACGGATGAGTGCTTCGTGGCGTGAGAGGCCCTTCAATCGTGCAAGGAAGAGCGCCTGATCGCCCACCTTCATCTTGCGGTAGAGGCCTCGCTCCTCGGGGAGATAGCCGATGCGGAAGATATCCTTCTGTGTTATCGGCTCACCATTGAAGAGGATGCGACCCTCGTCGGGAATGGTTATGTGGGTGATGGTGCGAATGAGTGTGGTCTTGCCGGCGCCATTCGGGCCAAGCAGACCATAGACCGAGCCGCGAGGTATCTCGACTGATACATCGTCGAGTGCGGTGTGTGCCGCAAATCGCTTTGTGATATGTTCGGCAGTAATAATGTTGCCCATATGCCTAATTTTTTTCGGATTTATACTACAAATGTACAAAAAATCTATTAACTTTGCATAGAATAGTGGAGTAATGTCCGCACTTGTAATGTATTGAACGCAAAAAACATAAAATAATTACAAAAATGGGAAAGAAAACAGTTTTGGTATCGGGTGGCGCAGGCTATATCGGCTCGCACACAACCGTGGAGTTGATCAATGCCGGCTTGAACGTCGTTGTTGCAGACAACCTCTCTAATTCGGATATGTCGGGTGTTGAGGGTGTTCGCAAGATTACAGGTGTGGATGTGCCTTTCATCAATGTCGATTGTTGCGACAAGGAGGCTTTCCGTCAGGTGTTTGAGAAGTATGAGTTCGACTCGGTGATTCACTTTGCGGCATTCAAGGCTGTGGGCGAGTCGGTGGCTGACCCTATGAAGTACTACCGCAACAACCTCCTCTCGTTTATGAACGTCATCGAGTTGATGCGCGAGTATGGCCGTCACAACATCGTATTCTCGTCGTCGGCAACCGTTTATGGCGAGGCTGACGAGTTGCCAGTGACCGAGCAGACCCCACGCAAGCCTGCTACTTCGGCTTACGGTAACACCAAGCAGATGTGCGAGGATATCCTCCGCGACTCGATTGCTGCCTATGGCAATGAGGGCTTGAAGGGTATCGCTTTGCGCTACTTTAACCCTGTGGGTGCTCACCCATCGGCACTTATCGGTGAGTTGCCACGTGGTGTACCGCAGAACCTCGTTCCATTTATCACCCAGACCGCAGCGGGCATTCGTGAGTGCTTGTCGGTGTTTGGTGACGACTACGATACTCCGGATGGATCGTGCTTGCGCGACTACATCGATATCGTAGACTTGGCGAAGGCTCACGTAGTGGCTATTCAGCGAATGATCGACGATAAGAACAAGGAGGGTTACGAGATTTTCAATGTTGGCACGGGTCGTGCAGTATCGGTGTTGGAGTTGGTGAACACCTTCGAGAGCGTGAACGAGTTGAAGCTCAACTACAAGGTTGCACCTCGCCGTCCGGGCGATGTTGTGGCTATCTGGGCTGACACAGCACGTGCAAATGAGGAGCTTGGTTGGAAGGCAGAGCGTTCGTTGGACGAGACTTTGCGTTCGGCTTGGGCTTGGGAGAAGAATGTACGAGGAATTAAATAGTAAAAAGATATGGAGTATAAGGTAAAATTACAAGAGTTTGCACCCTCATTGACAGAGGCTGAGGTTGCAGCTGAGGTTGCACGCATCAAGGAGCTCTCGGCTCGCAACTGCCGCAAGGAGGTATACGCTTTTGCCCTCTCGGCTGTCGATTTGACTACACTCACTTGCAATGATTCGGTGGAGTCAGTCTCTGCCTTCGCAAAGCGCGCAGTAGACTTCTATGCAAAATATCCTGAGTTGGAGAATGTGGCTTCAATCTGCGTATATCCATCGTTTGTGGAGACCGTAGGTCTCGCAGTTGATGGCTCGCCTATGCGTATCACAAGTGTAGCGGCAGGTTTCCCTGCTTCGCAGACCTTCCTCGAGGTGAAGATGTTGGAGGTGGCTATGGCTATCGAGAACGGCGCTGATGAGGTGGATATCGTGATGAACGTAGGTAAGGTCTTGGAGGGCCACTACGACGAGGCTGCATCTGAGGTTGAGGTTATCAAGCAGGAGATGGGCGATGACACCATCTTGAAGGTTATCCTCGAGACCGGTGCGTTGAAGACTCCGCAGTTGATTCACGATGCATCGTTGATTTCGATGTTGGCAGGTACCGACTTTATCAAGACATCGACCGGTAAGATCGACGTTGCAGCGACCCCTGAGGCGGCTGTTGTGATGTGTCGTGCCATCAAGTTGTTCTACGATAAGACAGGCGTAAAGGTTGGTTTCAAGGCTGCAGGTGGCGTTCGTACCCCTGAGGATGCAGCGTTGTACTACACCATCGTTGAGGAGATTCTCGGCGAGGAGTGGCTCACTACCGACCTCTTCCGTATTGGTGCTTCGTCAGCAGCAAATAACCTTCTTTCGGGTATTCTCGGAGAGAAGGTATCGCACTTCTAATAGAAGCGACACAAAAGAAAAGAAGTCGAGCGTTTTGCCCGACTTCTTTTTTTATTGCCAATAGCTCTTAGTTTGCCAAATCGGCTACATTTACCTTCTCGAACTTGTAGCCGAGACGGTGGAGCTCCATCGCTGCGCCGATGCGGAAAAGGACACGTGCAGTGCGTGCAAAGATGTAGAAGGCCTTGGTGCTCTGCGCCTCGGTCTCCTCGCGACGGATGAAGGTGATGGCAGTGTTGGCACAACGACGCATCATCTCCTCGATCTTCTGCGCCTCCTCCGACTCGAGTGCGAGTCCGAGGATGTTCTGCATAATGTTCTCGTCCATATCGTCAAAACCCTCTGCTCCGTGCAACTTCTCGTATGGCTCGGTGGCATAGGTTACCCAATCCGCATCCCAGCGGTGCGCTACCGCCATTCCGACATAGCCCGCCCACGCAATTGCGGCTGCAGGGAAGGCATTTATCTGCGGTACGGCGTCGCCCATATACTCGGGAGCGTACTCCTTCCAGCGCTCGTCGATATCCTCCGATGCAAGGAGTGTACCCCCCAACATCTTGTGCGAGGTACACTGCTTCATCAGCTCTTGTATGAGATTATTCTCGAATGTATCGAAATACTCAGTTTGTTCCATGTTTATTATCGTTTACCGATACTTTAGTGCTTTGCCACCTGGGTGAAGTGAATCTCCTGCGACGATGAGCCCACATAGATGGTCACATCCTTCGATGCATCAGCCCAGTTGTGCGAGAAGATGTCGTAGTATGCGAGCTTCTCGTATGGGAGGTTGATTGCGAAGTGGTGGGTTGCACCCTTCTTGATAACCACCTTGTCGTAGCCCTTCAACTCCTTAACCGGATGAGGAACAGTCTTGTCATTGTAGCCAACGTAAACCTGAGCCACCTCGGCGCCATCCATATCGCCTGTATTTGTTACATCGAACTCCACGAGGTAGCCCTCAGCCGCCGCTGTAACCTTGAAGTTCTTATAGTTAAATGTTGTGTAGCTCAAACCGAAACCGAATGGGAAGAGCGGTTTAATCTCCTTGCGGTCGTAGCCACGATAGCCGAGGAAGAGACCCTCCTTATAGTTTACGCGCTTGTAAGGGCTCTTGCGAGTATCTACGTCGAGGTTGTGGTAGTAGCTACCATAAGTTGGGTTATCCTCCAAGCGACGCTCGATAGAGATTGGGAGGTGACCACTTGGCGAGAGCTTACCCGAGATAATCTCGGCGATAGCCTGACCACCCTTCTGACCTGGGTACCAAGCCAACAAAACAGCCTTTGCAGAGTTCAACCAACTCTCCATCTCGAAGCCGCCACCAGCATTTACAACCACGATGACATTAGGGTTGATTGCAGCAACGTCGTTGATAAACTTGCCCTGCTCGTATGGCAACTCGAACTTACGGTCGCGTCCCTCCTTCTCGGTCGAAGAGTCGAAGCCTACGCATACCACAACAGCATCTGCCGACTTGAAGTTCTTGGTATTCTGCTTGATGTAACCCTGGTTGTAGAAGTTGAATGCCACCATCGCATCGCTCGAGTTGTCGAAGTACTCGATGCGGATGTTATACTTCTTGTTTGCCTTAGCCTTGAAGTTGTAGGTGCGTATAGTGCGAGAGTGGTTGCGCCAATCGGCCATAACCTCCTCGTCGTTGATGAACATACGGTAGCCATCGTCGCCCGAGAGCTCGAAGATCATATCCTCGTTCTCCTTGCTGTAGAAGACTCCGCTCCAACGAATTGAGAAGCCATCCTTCTTCACGCGCTTGTGAGGCGAGTTCTTCTTCCAGTTGTGCTTGATAGAGGTTGCTGTATGGCTCCATACGACATCACCCGAGCAGTTCTTTGTGTTGAAGTACTCAGCCTTCAAACCCTGAGTCTTGAGGTCTGCCGAAGTGTAGAAGTAGTTCTCCAACGAGTGGGTGAAGATGTCGCCTGTAGAGATAGTTTTGTAGCTCTCAACCTGCGAGAGACCCTCGGTTACCGAGCAGGTCTCGAATGGGTGAACAAAGCCGCTACCACCGCCTGTAGGGACAATCTTCGACTGGATGCCGGTAACAGCCACCTTGCCACTCTTGAGCGGGAGAATGCCCTCATTCTTGAGCATTACGATGCCATTACGAGCGAGCTCGAGCGAAGCGTTGTCCGAGAATGGATTGCGCTCGCCGATTGCCTCATCCTTCTGTGGACGATCGAAGAAACCGAATGCGATGAGGGTCTGGAGAATGTTCTGCACCTTGGTGTCGATGGTGCGAACGTCTACAACACCATTTGCGATAGGCTCGGCGAGGTGCTTGTAGTTCATCACGCGACCTGCAGGCATCTCGAGGTCGAGACCGCCGTTAGCGGCGTTTACAGCCGAGTAGGTTGCAGTCCAGTCCGACATCAAAATACCCTCGAAGCCCCACATCTTACGCAAAACCTCGATGTTGAGGTATGTGTTCTCGGTTGCGTGAACAGAGTTGATAAGGTTGTACGATGCCATCAACGAGCCTACCTGAGCCTCCTCAACAGCTGCACGGAATGCAGGGAGATAGATCTCGTGCAATGTGCGCTCGTCAACGTCAGATGATACGTGGTGACGATCCCACTCCTGGTTGTTGGCTGCGTAGTGCTTGATACAAGCCATTACACCCTGGCTCTGCACACCCTTGATATACTGCACTGCAGTCTGCGCTGCGAGGTAAGGGTCTTCGCCGAAGTACTCGAAGTTACGACCACAGAGAGGTGAACGGTAGATGTTCACGCCCGGGCCGAGCAAGATATGCACACCACGTGCACGACAATCCTGACCGAGGCCGATACCCATATTGAGAACAGCCTCTCTGTTCCAAGTTGCTGCTACAGCAACACCCGAAGCGAACATTGTACTCTTGGTGTTGTTGCGAACGCCCTGCGGACCATCAGCCATACGAATCTCAGGAATGCCGAGTCGCTCGATAGGACGGATGTAGAAGCGGTTGTAGCCACCGATGTACTCGAGCTTCTCCTCGAGAGTCATCTTCGATACGAGCTCTGCTGCACGACGCTTCGCATCCTCTGTAATCTGCTGTGCCGAGAGTGTTGCCAAGGCGAACACACCGCACAATAAAAGAGTTAGTTTTTTCATTTTTGTATGGTTTTAAAGAATTTGGTTACTCCTTTTTTCCAATTGCAAGGCGGTCGGTTACGACAGCACACGCTGCATCGCCCGTGATGTTGAGCACGGTGCGAATCATATCGAAGAGGCGATCCAAAGCGTAGAGGAGCGGAAGTCCCTCAATCGGAATACCTGCCGCTGCCAATACCGCTACGACCATCAACGTAGGGCCCGGAACACCCGCCTGACCGATGCTGCCGAGTGAGGCAGTGACCGTGATTGCCACATACTGCGCAATGCCGAGTTCGATGCCGTAGAACTGCGCAAAGAACATCGCCACAAGGGTGTAGTAGATGGCGTTACCTGTCATATTGATGGTTGCACCGAGTGGCACAACGAAGCCTGTTACCTGCTTTGAGACTCCCATCCTATCGCACGCTCCCATAGTTACGGGGAGGGTAGCCATCGACGAGGCGGTCGAGAAGGCCACAATCTGCGGACGGAGCATAGCCGAGAAGAACTCTTTTACGCTCACATTCGAGAGGAAGAGCACGGTTGACGGGTAGATGACAATGCCCATCACAATAACGGCAATAAGATTAACCCAGAGGAGGTTGACAACCTTCCAGAGAATATCGAAACCGAAGGTTCCCATCGCCTCGGCCATCAAACCGAAGACACCGATTGGGGCAAACCACATCACCTTACCGATACACCAAATAAGAGCCTCGAGGATGTAATTTAGTCCGTTGATGACCTTGGTGCGCTTCTCCTCCGAGATGGCAGCAATACCAAAACCGAGGAAGAGGCCAAAGACGATAATCTGCAAGATGTTACCCTCGGCGAAGGCCTGGATAGGGTTTGACGGAATCATTCCGATGACGGTATCCCAGAATGAGAGGTCTGTAGGGGCGCCCTGGTCGGCCGATGCGTGAGCCGCAATCGAGGCGATACCCTCGGCGCTCAAACCTGCACCCGGCTTGAAGATGAGACCCGCAATGATGGCGATAACAATCGAAAGAACCGTTGTCAGAAGGATATAACCGATGCTTGTGACGCCGATTTTACCGGCCGAGCGGCTGCTGCCGAGTGACGCTGCACCCGAGATAATCGATACCGCCACCAAAGGCACAACCAACATCTTGATAAGCTGAATAAAGAGCGAGCCGAGCGGTGCGAATACCTTCGCCTCCTCGCCCATAGCGAAGCCTGCGGCCACTCCCGCAATCATTGCTACGAGAATCCAGAGGCCTAAGTTTTTGAGTAGTTTTTTAACCATAGTAATCTTCTCTGCCCTCCAATTTTTGGGGAGGCTTCGCAAAGGTACGAAAATTTTTGCGGCAAATTATATTTGCCAATCTATATTTTGTTCGATTTTTTGTAATTTTGCCTATGCTAAAACGATAAAAGCAAAGTTGAAGATGAAAAATCTGCGAGTGATATTGCTCTTGGCGCTGATGGCCATAGTGCCGCTTTGTGCTATGGCGTACAGTGGCGAGATGATAGATTTCGAGATGAAAAACTCGACAATTTACCCAGGTACTGTGCGTAAGATAACCGTCTATGTACCAAAGCAATACAATGGCGCTGAGCCCGCTTGTCTGTTGTTGAAATTGGACAAGGGCGAGAAGATTATTGCCGAGCACATCGACGCACTTATCGAGGAGGGGGCAATGCCCGTAACCATCGGTGTCATAGTGCGTCCCGGACAGATTCGCAACGAGAAGGGCGAGGTTGTGCGCTACAATCGCAGTAACGAGTATGACCGTATGGATGGTCGCTTCGCATCTTTCCTCGAGAGCGAGGTTTTGCCCGCTGTATGCAGTCAGAAGTGCGCTGATGGTCGCCTCGTAAAGATTTCGGATAGAGCGACCGACCGTGCCATAAATGGCAATAGCAGTGGAGGAATCTGCGCCTTCAATGTGGCGTGGCAGCGTCCTGACCTCTTCTCGAGAGTCTACTCTTCGTGTGGAACATTCGTATCGTTCCGTGGCGGCGACCAGTTCCCTGCGCTTATTCGCAAGTGCGAGCCTCGACAGATAAGAGTTTTCCTACAAGATAACGACAAGGATACCTGGAATCCGCTCTTTGGCAGCTGGTTTGAGTATAACGAGTTGATACTCTCGGCCTTGCAGTTTGCGGGCTACGAGGTGCGCCACTCGTGGGATGAGGGCGGACACTCCTCAAAGAATGCCCACGCAATGTATGGCGACGTAATGCGCTGGTTGTGGAAGGGTTGGCCTGAGTTGCCACAGAAGGGCATAAGCCAAAGTAAGACACTCGCCTCGATGCTCATCGAAGGTGAGGAGTGGCGTTGCGTAGGCGAAAATATTGCCGAGGGGGCAATCTTGCACCCCCACTCTGAGCAGGAGGTAATCTTGCAGTTGGGCAAACAGAAGGAGCTCGTAAAGGCGGATGGCACTCGCACAAAGGTGAAGGGTAAGGTTGCGTTGAGCGACCCATATACAGCAATCTACCCTGGTGGTGCACACACCGCAAAGCGTGTTGAGGGTAGCAATTGGGTGTGGAGCTATATCAATGCCCCTTCGGGTAAGCTCCTCTATGGTCAGCAGTTCTACTTCCTCTATGCCGATGCGGGGCAGATTCTCTACGATGCGTCGGGTTATCTCTATGTGGCATCGAAGGTGGGTGTTCAGGTCTGCGACCAAAATGGTCGAGTTCGCACAATTCTCTCGTTGCCGTGTGGTGAGGTGACCACTATTGCCTTCGCGGGTAACAACCTCTTTGCGGTGAGTGGCGGTAAGCTCTATGTGCGTAAGTTGTTGCGCTCGGGCACCCACAGAGGCACTCCAAAATCGGAGAAGCAGGGTTAATAAATTTACATAACAATCTAAATAACAAATAATTACGATGAAGAAAATCTTTTTATTAATCTTTCCGCTCATCTCGCTCCTCGCTTGTTCGACACAAGAGGATATACTGGTTGAGGCGGAGAATTTCGACCACAAAGGTGGTTGGGTTGTAGACCAGCAGTTCACCTTCGAAATGGGCTCGTCATACCTGCTTGCACACGGTATGGGTCAGGCTGTTGAGGATGCAACAACAAAGGTGAAGTTCAAGAAGGGTGGCGAGTATCACCTCTATGTTCGCACCTATAACTGGACCTCTCCTTGGAGCGATAAGCGTGGTGCGGGAGCTTTCCAGGTGGCCGTGGGCGACCAACTTCTCGCCAACGAATTGGGCTCGACAGGAACGGCGTGGGAGTGGCAATATGCCGGCTCGGTAACGATTCCGAGACGAGGCACAAAGACGCTCCGTTTGCACGACTTGACAGGCTTTGAGGGTCGATGTGACGCAATCTACATCACCCCAAACAAGGAGTCGGTGCCACCCGTTGAGGTTGCTCAGCTCGAGGCGTTCCGCAACCAGCTCAACCCCGTGAAGAGCAGCGTTGCCAAGTACGATTTTGTGGTTGTTGGTGGCGGTATCTCGGGTATCTGCGCTGCAGTGTCGGCATCACGACTCGGTTGCAAGGTGGCTCTCATCAATGACCGCCCAATCTGGGGTGGAGCGAACAGCTCGGAGACCCGTGTGCACCTCGGTGGCCACATCGAGATGGAGCCATATCCAAACCTCGGCAATATGATCAAGGAGTTTGGCCCACTTCGCAAGGGTAATGCAATGCCAGCCGACTACTACGAGGATGAGAAGAAGCAGGCATTTCTCGATGCCGAGAAGAACCTTACGCTCTATCCATCTTACCGCGTATATGCTGTAAAGGCCGAAAACGGAGTTATCGAGTCGGTAAGTGCCAAGCATATCGAAACGGGTGAGGTGATTACCCTCTCAGCGCCTCTCTTCTGCGACTCTACGGGCGATGGCACGGTTGGTTATTTGGCTGGTGCCGACTTCTTGATGGGTCGTGAGGGTCGCAACGACTTCAACGAGCCTTCGGCTCCCGAGGTTGCCGACAAGATGACAATGGGAGCCTCGGTTCAGTGGTACTCTGTCGAGGGCGACAAGGAGTGTGAGTTCCCCGTTTTTGAGTATGGATTGGAGTTCAATGACAAGAGTTGCCAGCTCGTGACGATGGGCGAATGGACGTGGGAGACCGGTATGAACTACGACCAGTGCAAAGAGTTCGAGCGCATACGTGACTACGGTTTGATGGTGGTATATTCGAACTGGAGCTACCTCAAAAATCGCCTCCAGGAGAACGAGAAATACCATAACCGCTCTTTGGGATGGGTGGCATATGTTGCAGGTAAGCGCGAGTCTCGCCGCTTGCTTGGTGACCACATTCTCACCGAGAATGACTTGAAGCAGGAGATAGCATATCCCGATGCATCATTTACCTCAACCTGGAGTATCGACCTTCACTATCCTGACCCTAAGAACTCAAAGTACTTCCCGGGTGCGGAGTTCAAGTCTATTTGCGTTCACGGGCCTGTAAACCCATACGCAGTGCCTTATCGCTGTCTCTACTCACGCAACATCAACAACCTCTTTATGGCGGGTCGTGACATCAGCGTAACCCATATCGGCTTGGGTACGGTGCGTGTGATGCGTACCTGCGGAATGATGGGCGAAGTTGTGGGTATGGCTGCCTCTATTTGTCACAAGCATAACGCGCAGCCTCGTGATGTCTACACCTCTCATCTCGACGATTTGAAGGCCTTGATGGAGCAGGGCGTAGGTAAGCAGGGTTTGCCAAACAACCAGCTCTACAACAAGGGTGGTAAGTGGCCTACATACGTTAAGAAATAGCGCTTGCGGGTAGCCACCCACGAGAAAAGAATAATCGGGCAAGTCACCTTGCCCGATTATCTATTTTTGGCTAAAAGCTAACAGCCCTTAGTAAACCAATTCATCGTTTTCGCCTCCGAAGCCGGGAAGAAGAACGCTATCTCCATAACCCCTCTCGGCTACGACTTCGTGAATCTCAATCTCTGGTCTTAAATAGTTTCTCATAATCGTAAATCGTTTGAAGGTTATTACTTGATTACAGATATGCACGAGCCACCGTCAGCCTCTGCAACACTCTGCTCGATAGGAGTGCCGTAGATGTGGTTGAAGTAGTTCGACTGATCGAGGTTTGTCGCAGTGTAGACCTCATCCTCGATGTTGTAGTCAGTGATGATCGAGCCACCTACGGTAAAGTTTGTCACCTTGGTCGCCTCGGCATAAGGGATACCCATAATCATACCCTTCATTGGAACACCCATAGCCTTGATGTCGCAGATTGCGCTTACGTTCGAAATCGGCACGGTAGTCTCGCCAAATACACCACCGACGTGTGATGCTTCCAAGTTGCCGATAGTTACATTTGTATAGAGGATATCGCCCGTGTTGAGCACTGGTGCTTTGAAGTCGTAGGTGCAAGTGGCTGTGCCCTCAACCGATCCACCAATACCTCCCACTTTCAACATAGTGTTGATGCTGAATGGCTTCTCGTCTGTACCGATAATGAGATCGCCTGTGTTGGTAACATCAGAGAGGTTCAAGAATGTACCAGAGAAGCGTCCGAAGATGCCACCCACAACAGTATAGAAAGTCTCTGTAAGGTAAGTATTATTACCGGTTAAGGTGAGATCAGCCTTGTTGCTACAGTTATTTAACTCAACACCTACACGTGGCAAGCCTGAAAGACCACCCATGAAGATGTTGTAGTCCACCTCGTGCTTAGATGTGTGGAATGATATGGTAGCACTCTCTTCGTTGTGGCAGTTTGTGAAGACAAGGTTTGCGCCTGCGTGATATGTAGTGCCTACGAATCCACCAAGGAAGACATTACCCTTAGACTCTTCTGTAGTAATATCGATGCTTCCGTAGTTGGTACTATTGGACATAGTCAAGCTATTCTTGTACTGGTAGTATCCACCGAAACCACCCACAAAGAGGGTGTTGGTAATGAGTGGAGAAACCACCTTGATATTACCTCTATTTACGATGTTGTTAGCCACTACGGCGTGCACAGGGCCATTGGCTGCCATATATGAGAGGAAGCCTGTATAGATATTGTAACCCGCAATCGAGGTCTTAGGTGTAATGAGTGCATTACCCGTATTGGTAAAGTTGTCGATAGTTGTTGTACGACCCTCAACCTTTGCCTGCGGAGTGAATCGAACGACGCAACCGCCCCACATATTGGTTGTAGTAGCCTTGTCGGCATCGAAGAGGAAGTCCATACTGTTGCTACAATCGTCCATATCGATATGCGAGAACGAAGGACCTGTAATACCACCAACGTGGAATGTTCCGTAGACTCCGTTGGTGAAATGGAACTTATTGTTCTCGTCTCCGACATTGTCGCAGTTCATAATCTTGAAGACGTTTGTAGTTGCAGTACTTGCTGCACCATCGGTCATACCACCCACGATACCACCGACATTGGTCTCGCTCGCCTTGCTCTTGCAATTGATGGTAATACCGCCATAGTTGTCGACGTTGTCCAATGTGATGTTGTAGGCGTTGGATGTGAATGGGAACAACAAACCGAAGCAACCGCCAACATTGTGCTTACAGTCGGCATCAGTCAAGTTTGAAGAGATCTGTGCCTTGTTGTAGCAGTCCTTAGCGCTCATATTGCTCAACTTCAAAACTCGCAAGAGGCCGAAAATACCGCCAATGTGGAACTCCTCGCCGGTCTTCGAAGCCATAGTTGCGGTTACGGTACCTGTCGCCTCGTTGTGGAGGTTCTTACAAGCCATAGAGTTTACACCCCAACCAATGATTCCTCCCATATAGGTCTTACCGCTACAAGAGGTGTCGCTATTCAATGCAATGGCGCCGCTATTTACGAAGTTCTCCACCTTCATTGATGCAGTATACTTATCGTCGCACAAACGAGCGAAGCAACCCGCAACATTGATAGCCGCGGTCGAGTTTACATTAACGGTAACATTGCCCGAGTTGGTGATATTATTTGCATCTACAACATAGGCTGTCTTGCCGCTTGTCGCACGATATACTGCACCCGCAGCACCACCAACTACGGTAACACCTGTGGTAGATGCGATATTTGCGGTAATGTTTGCAGTGTTGTGGCAACCATCGATGTAGGTATCGACAAAACCGATATAACCCAAAACACCACCCATATTGAATGTGCTAACCAACGAGCCACCCTCAGGGGTTGAAACGGTGATAGCCGCATTGTTGGTATTGTTCACGAAGTGACCCTCTACGGTGTCGGCAACATCAGCGGTGAAGCCAACGACACCACCGACATTGAAGTTGTACTTCGAGTTTGTAGACGACAAGGTGAGATTCATCACGCAGTTGTTGGTACAATTGCTAACGGTGTAGTTTGAAGCGGTTGTGATGCTACCAATGAGAGCACTCAAGTTGGTAACAGCAGTAGATGCTCGGGTCAAAGTGATATTTCCGCTTGCCGAGCAGTGCGAAATCTCGGTACCGCTATATGTTCCAACCAAAGCTCCCATTGAGGACAACGTGTTGCCGGTGATGTTTACACCCTCGAGGTGCAAGCCCTTGATGGTTGCGCTTGTGCTCTCGAAGAGAGGTGCAGTCAAACCCTTGATTGCATAGCCATTGCCGTTGATAGTTCCGCTATAGCCCTTGAGCGAAGTCCAAGCCTCGCCCGAGAGGTCGATGTCGCAAACCAAGATGGCGTCAGAAGTTGCGCTTGGCAACGCCTTCAACGATGCCACATCCTTAATCACGTAGAGTGCGGTGAGTGGCGTATAGTCAATTGGGGTAGAGTAGTTGCGGACAACACCCGCTGCAAGAGGCTTCTGCTCGTCAGCCTTGGTGCGTGCGTAGCTCACACCGCCCTCAGTGTCGTAGAGTGTGATGTAGAGCTCGTCGTAGATGCCCTCAGGAACTGCGATGTGCATATAAATCGGGGTCGACGAGAGCTTCACGCCCTCACCAAACGAGTAGTTGATAACGGCTGTAGACTCTGCTGTAGGCGATACCTTGCCCGAAGCGAAGTCGACTGCGAAAGCGCCTGCGATAGGGGCACGGTCGATGGTCGAAATCTGAGCATAAGACAAAGTCTTGTCGCCCTGAACGGCAATCTTCAAAACACCTGTGAGGTGGCTGAGGCTCATACCGCTCTCGGCCTCTGCGTAGCCATACATAGTGGCTGCGCCCTGAGCAAAGGTGCTCTCGGTGTGCGACTGCTGAGCTGCGAAGAGGACTTTACCCTCCTCAGCTGCAGGATAGGCGATGCAGTATGGGTAGTTCACAGCACCCGCGAAGGTGAAGGTTGCGGTCTTGCCGCTCTCGTCGATAGCAATCGACTGCGATGCTACACCATTTACCGAAATGGCGTCGCCTTCGCTCCAAGTTACTGGATAGACGCCGTCTGCCTCGGCGCCGAGCTGTGTTCGAGTCTCATCCAAAGAGATGGTGATTGAAGTTTGACCTACGGTGTTGGTGTTAACGCCGAGGTCGTCGGTCGCATCGGTTGTACAAGCAAATCCTGCTGCCAAGAGTGCAACTGCCACAAAAAGTTTTGTCAAGGTTTTCATATCAGTTCATTTTTAGTTGTTTTTCCGTATGCCGAATGTGCAAAATATGCAATATTTACTCCCAAAGATAGTAATTATTCGGTAAATTCCGTATAAAAAGCAAAAAAATCTTCCAAATTTTATATTACAAAATATAAAGAGTGGCGCAAAGAGCGGTGAAAAAATTAAAAACTTTGTTCTGCGATGGTGGTTTTTAATAATAATTTTACTATCTTTACCTTCGGAAAAGTAGCCGAAATGAAACGTTCGACCCAATACCGTCTCCCACGCTTAGCTCTTGCAACGATAGCCGTTGCACTTTTCATCGCGCAGTGGCTCGTCGGCGACTTCCCTCAATGGCTCTTTGCGATGCCGATGAATCTCCTTGTCGCAGCCTTATGGCTTGTGGTGGTTTGGGAGGGGTATCGCCACCGAGAGCAACTTACATTCGTGAAATATCTCCTTTCGCCCGAGGCTACCTACATAGCCCTTGCGGTGGCGACACTCATATCGGTGGTGCTCGGCTTGCAGAGCGATCCTGCCGCCTCGTCGTGGCCTGTGGTTGGAGGTGCAATCTATGTGCAGACCATCCTTTTGCTCGTTATTCTGCGCGGTTGGCGCAATGGCGAGGGGGTGCGCTGGCGCTTCCTGATCACCCACTGCGGATTGTGGTTGGCAATCACCTCGATGCTCCTCGGAGCTCCCGACAAGGAGGTACTCAGAGCCCGTGTGGGTGACGAGCCAACACGTGAGGTGGTCAACGAGCAGGGCAAAAAGAGTTTTTTGAATTATGAGCTTCGACTCGTTGATTTCGAGGTGGAGAAGGGGGAGGATGGTACTCCGCAGATGTTCCGTGCCGAGGTTGCGGTGGATGGCAAAGTGGTTGAGATAGAGGTGAATAGTCCATACTCGCAGAGCTATGGCGAAGATATATATCTGGTGAGTTACGAGGCTGAGGGATGCATCTTGCAGATTGTGCGTGAGCCGTGGCGTGCGGTGACGATGGTGGGCATTGTGATGTTGTTGCTCGGCGCACTCATACTCTTCTTACAAGGCTTTGGAGGGGTTAAGCGATGATGATAGGTTGGAACATATTCCCGTGGTTTGCCGTTGCAACAGCCCTCTTGGCGGTTGTGGCATCGGTACTTGCGCTATGCAATCGTCGCGCCCTGGCATTGGCCTCGTCGTCGCTATCGGTGGTGGTGCTTTCGGCCTTTGTGGCGTTGTTGTGGCTCTCGCTCGAGCGTCCGCCGATGCGAACAATGGGCGAGACACGTCTCTGGTACTCGCTCTTCCTGCTCGTGGCAGGTGTGGTGACCTATGCAAGGTGGCGTTTTAAGTGGGTACTCAGCTTCTCGGCACTCCTCTCGACGGTCTTTATGGTGATAAATTGTGTGCGTCCCGAACTCCACGACAAGGGGCTTATGCCGGCGTTGCAGAGCGCCTGGTTTATGCCTCACGTGGCTATCTATATGTTCTCCTATGCGCTGCTTGGCGTCGCTACGTTGGTGGCAATCTATCGCCTTATCAAGAGAGATGAGCGAGTGGATGGAGCTCTGGACAATCTGCTTGGCGGAGGTGTGGCACTCCTCACCGTGGGTATGCTGACGGGTGCCCTCTGGGCAAAGCAGGCGTGGGGCGAATATTGGAGCTGGGATGCCAAGGAGGCGTGGGCTGCGGCGACCTGGTTTATCTATCAGGCGGCTATCCACGTGCGATTGTTACGACCTCGTGCCGTGAAACTATTCTGTGCCCTCCTTGTGGTGGGATTTCTCTCGTTGCAGATGTGCTGGTATGGAGTAAATTACCTCCCTTCTGCCTCAAAAAGTGTACACACTTATAATCAATAATTAACCATTTAAAAAACTGTAGTTATGAAGAAGAAACTTTTAATTATCGTGCCTTTAGTGCTTGTGGTTCTTCTACTTGCCATTCTCCGTATCTCGGAGCGCGTACCTTCGGCTGACTATCCGACCGAAAAGCGTGTGGCTGCAATCTTTGTCAAGGGTGGCTGCTTGGATTGCCACACCGCCGAGCCTGAGTTGCCGGCCTACTTCAACCTCCCGGTTGTGGGTGATGTGATGAAGAAGGATGTGGAGGAAGGCTATCGTGCATTCGACATCGCCCCTATGTGGCAGGTGCTCGAGTCGGGTGAGGGCACTCTCAGTCCGGTCGATGTGGCTAAGGTTGAGAAGGTGGCGCTCGACAAGCGTATGCCTATGGCAAAGTATCACCTCGTGCACTGGGGTAGCCGCACAACCAACGCTAAGCGTGATGTTGTGCTCGAGTGGGCTGCCGACTATCGCAAGGCCTACTACAATGACGGTTTGGAGGGTGAGCTCGCAGCTGAGCCTGTACGCCCAATCGACCTCGCATTGCCTTACGACGAGGCAAAGGCCGCTTTGGGATTCAAGCTCTACCACGACACCCGTCTCTCTGTCGATAACACCGTTTCGTGCGCATCGTGCCACGGCCTCAACACTGCAGGTGTCGACAACAAGCAGTACTCGGAGGGCGTTGAGGGTAAGCTCGGTGGCGTGAATGCTCCGACCGTCTACAACGCAGTCTACAACTTCGTTCAGTTCTGGGATGGCCGCGCTGCAACCCTCGCCGATCAGGCTGCTGGACCTCCGGTAAATCCGGTGGAGATGGCTTCGCCAAACTTCGATATGATAGTCTTTAAGCTCAGTCGCGATGCTCAGTTCGTACGCGCATTCAAGGCGGTATATCCTGAGGGTATCTCGCAGGCTACCATCACCGATGCCATCGAGCAGTTCGAGCGCACGCTCATCACCCCTAACTCGCGCTTCGACAAATACTTGCGTGGCGATAAGGAGGCTGTGACAGCCGAGGAGTTGAAGGGATATGAGCTCTTCAAGAAGTACAACTGCGCAACTTGCCACGTAGGTAAGAACCTCGGTGGCGAGTCGTATGAGTTGATGGGCTTGCGCAACCACTACTTCGAGGCTCGCGGCTTGGAGCTCACCGAGGAGGATAATGGTCGCTTCAAGCAGACAGGTGTGGAGCGTGATCGTCACCGCTTCAAGGTGCCAGGTCTCCGCAATGTGGTTCTCACTTGGCCTTACTTCCACGATGGCACTCGCACCTCACTCAAGGAGGCTGTTTGCGATATGGGAACCTATCAGTCGGGCGTAGCTCTCACCGACGAGGAGGAGGATTTGATTGTTGCATTCCTTCACACCCTCACAGGCGAGTATAAGGGTCAGCTCCTCACCAACGAGAATCAGCCAAAGTAGAAAAGCGCTGCATAGAACAAGAAAAAACCAACCTTTCGGGGTTGGTTTTTTTGTTGGAAAGATATAAATATCTTTAGAGTGTGGTCTTCCACAAGCCGTGCAAGTTGCAATACTCGTATACTGCAACGGGCTTATCTGAGCATACGCAGATAACGGCCTCGGGCTTGTCGGTCAAATCGACACGAATACCGCCCTTCTCTGTCTCGACATAGATAAATGCGATGTGGTGCTCCGGAGTCATCGGGTGAGCCACGCTGCCCACCTCAACCTTGATGTGGCAATCGTCGATGCGTGTAACTACGGGAACATGCTTCTCATTACTTGCATCTACCGTATTTGGCACCAACTCCTTCATCTTCTCTCCACAACATACTACAGGGACCTTCGAGTCCACCACCTTCTGAATAACATTGCCGCAATGAGGGCAAACATAAAATTTAACAGCCATACTTTTATGAAATTAAAAATTCAAAATGCAGAAACACTTAAAACATAAACACCCACGGTACTACCGAAATCAACAATAGTGCCACAAGTACCACGTAGAGCATCCAGCGGAGTACCACATTCGGGATATAGCGCTTGAAGAAGCTGTCGATCATACCCCAGTGGCAGACGATATGCACGGCGAGCAGCACGAGCATCGCAATACCTGCCCAGATGTGGATGTTCTTCCACGTACGGCGTGAGATTGTGAAGACCCACACCGCAAAGTCGTGCCAAAAACCCTCGCCCTTAGCGAGCGGAGCGATAATCTTGAGGACAATGCCGCTGACACTGGTTAAAACCGTCGCAACGAAGAGTACGAGGTCTATAAAAATGTTTGTTTTGAGTGAACACTTCATTATTTTCTGTTTTTGTTATTGCAAAGTTAAGCACGAATTTCGGATTCGCAAATCGTATTTTTTTATGGCGGCATAGGTAAAAATTATACGGGCCAAATTATTGCGGAGTCGCCCAAATTTTTCTACCTTTGTATGTTGAAAGGAGGAGTAACAATATACACCTAAAAATATTAAGATTATGAAAAAGCTATTTTTGATTATTGCTGTTGCGATTTTTGCAGCGTCGGCCGTTGAGGCTCAGGTTGTTCGCACTCCGGTGAAGAGCAAAACCGTTATTTCGCTCTACAACAGACGAGTGCCTCGCACCGAGATTATCCTTCCGCAGGTGAAGGGTTACAACATCTACAAGGGCGATTTCCACATCCACACCATCTATTCAGATGGTGAGGTGACACCTCGTGAGCGAGTACGTGAGGCGTGGTACGATGGTTTGGATATCATTGCCATTACCGACCACCTCGAGATTCGCTCTTACGAGAAGTTTATGATTAAGGCGCTCCAGCCATACAGCAAGGATGGCGAGCCATTCGTCTATGCAAGTGCAGGCGCAGGTAACAAGACCAATAAGGATGCTCCGATGTTGTGTAACCTCAACGCGGGTTACGAGGAGGCTCTCCACTATGTGGAGAAGGAGGATATTCCGATTCTGGTTATCCGTGGTACCGAGATTTGGCGCAAGCCGAGCGAGGTGGGTGAGTTCAACGCTATCTTCTTGAAGGATATCAACGCCATCTGCCACAAGGATCTCTTCGAGTGTTTCCGCCGCGTTAAGGAGCAGGGAGGTTTCCTTATTCACAACCACCCGGGCTGGCGTCGTAAGACTATGGAGAAGAGTGAGGCTCAGGTACGTGCCTACGGCGAGGGTTGGGTAGATGCTATCGAGGTGGTAAACGATGCTGCTCTCTATCCGCAGATGATTGACCGCTGCGTTGACGAGAAGCTCACAATCACCGCGAGCACCGACCTCCATCGCACATCGGCGCAGTACTATCCACGTGGTGGTGAGCGCTTCCGCACAATGACCTTCATCTTGGCGAAGGAGTGCACCGAGAAGGCTATCCGTGAGGCGCTCGAGAAGCGTCGCACAATCGGCTACTCGTCGAATAACCTCATCGGTGAGGAGATGTGGCTCGAGGAGTTCCTCAATGCCGCAGTAGATTGCAAGATTGTATCGGTAAACGAGGGCAACCGTGTATTCCAGCTCACAAACACCTGCTCGGTTCCGTTTATTCTTCGTCGTGGCTCGACAGAGTATATCCTCAATCCGTTCCAGTCGCAGCGTATCTCGGTTGGTCGCAACAAGGAGACTAAGAAGTACTACGAGCCTGAGTTTACAATTGAGAATATGTGGACCGTGGGCGACAAGCAGCCTAAGTTTGTCATCGAAATCGACAAATAGTAGCGCTTATAAGGCATAAAAAAGGGTTGTCCCGAGGTGGGCAACCCTTTTTGTTTTTCTATTTTTGAAACTCCCAGCTATCGGTGCGGAACGGAATGAGCGGAAAGCCGAAACGGCTGCGGACATTGCCGATGTCGTAGTCGCGGAATGAGTAGCGCAACGACTGCGGCTCGGCCACCTCCTGCGGCACGTTTACCTCGATTTTGTCGCCTCGGAGCTTGGCTGTGGCAGGGTAGAAGACTCTCTCTTCGCCCGCAACCTCAAAGCCCGCAACAGCCTCATAAGGCGGAGTCATTAAGCCCTTACCTGTCGTAAATTCGACGGTATATTTTCTACCCTCAAGTTTGATATTTACAATCTCGGGTACGCCCGCATTGATGCCCTCGATGCCGTAGTAATCGCTCATGGCAAACATCGCCAACTGACGGCTGATGGGACGCTTATCGGCTGGATGGATACACTCCTTCGAGCCGTAGGTCTCGGCCGATGCGAACTTGCAATTCGGGATAATCTTGGTAGCCGACGACTGATTCTCGATAAAGTAGCCACGCATATAGGTGTTCTCGCGCTTTGCGAATGGCGCAATCAAGACGTAGTAGAACGGCATCTTCGCCTCGTTATCACCCCAGTCGGCTCTCCAACGTGCCACCATAGCGGCTTGGAGGCGGTTGTAGAAGGTGAAGTCCTTCTTGTTTGAGCAACCCTGATACCACAAGAATCCACGTGCGGCATACCCCTTAATCGGGTTAATCATACCATTGTAGATGGCACCGGCGCAGGTTGGACGTCCTTTGTGAGGCTTCGAGTAGGCGGTGCGCTTGGCGTATAGGTCATTATTGATAACGCCCTCTTTGAGCAACTCGCCGAGCACCTGCTCGTAGCTGTCACGAGGTGTCCACGGACGGATAGGGGTACCCTCCCAAGCCGCTACGATAACGCCCATAGGGATGTGGGTGGCGTTGTTCACGAAGCGTGCAAAGTGGTATGCCACAGCCGAGCACGATGAGCACGAAGCGAACGAAGCTCGCTGCCACTCTCCCGAAGGCAAATCATTGGCCGGAGCGTTGTCAGACGGTGTTTTTGGTACGGTGAAGATGCGAATCTTATCGCCATAGTTGATAGCCTCGAGACAGGTCTCGATAGATGCCTCGCAAGGTTGATTGTAGCGCACAAAGCCCTCGATAGGCATCTCCATATTCGACTGTCCGGCACATACCCACACCTCACCGATGAGTACATCCTTTAGCTCGATGCGCTCCTTGCCACACGAGATTTTCAGCGTGTAGGGGCCGCCATAGGCGGGTGTTGCCACCGAGAGACGCCACACACCCTCGTTGTTGGCTGTTGTGGAGTAGCTCTGTGAGTCCCACGACGTCTTGACCACGACCTTGGCATTCGGCTCCGCCCATCCCCATACGGGTGCGGAGCTCTGCTGCTGCAGAATCATATGGTCAGAGAAGATCTTTGCCAGGCGGAGTGGCTCATTCGCTGACAATGAGAGGGGTGCAAGCGCACAAATGGCGCAGAGAAGTAGGTGTTTGATTCGCATAACTTGTTCAATCTTGTTGTGCAAATCTAACAAACTTTGGCCATTATATCAAATTTTCGTCGCAAAAGCGTAGCTAACTATTTGAAATAACGATTAAATAGACTACCTTTGTAGAGGTAAATCAAAGGTTTTTTAAGGGTGGATATAGTTATCACATACGTCAACGGATTAGATCCCGTATGGCAACGCGACTACGAAAAGCACACCTCCCAACCGGTGTTGGAGAAGCGTTTTCGTGATTGGGGTACTCTGCGCTATCTCTTTCGCGGTATAGCCGAGAATATGCCTTTTATCCGCAAGGTTCACCTCGTCGTCTCGCACGAGAGCCAGGTGCCCGAGTGGATAAATCGTGACGAGGTGCACATTGTTCTCCACAAGGATATTATTCCTGAGGAGTACCTCCCAACCTTCAATTGCAACCCTATCGAGATGCATCTGCATCGCATCGAGGGGCTCGATGAGCAGTACCTCTACTTCAACGACGATGTCTTTCCGATGTTGCCTTGTGCTCCGAACGACTTCTTCGATGCGGGCCACTGCTTCCTCGGTATGTCGCGCCACCTCTTCGTATTCGATATGTTTAAGCGCATCTGTCGCAACTCTGACCGCCTGGCTCGTAAGGCGCTCGGAAAGAAGCCTTTGTTGTGCTTCCTCCGTCCGCAGCACGTCTGCACGCCGATGTTCAAGAGTGAGTGTGAGGAGCTCTACGCCAAGGTTAAGGAGGAGATTGCCAAGACCTCGAGCGCACGTGTTCGCAATGGCGAAAACCTCAATCAGTACCTCTTCCTCGACTATATGTTCTTGAAGGGACGACTCGTCAACCACCGCCTCTCGAAGAAGCACTTCTCGGTGGGTATTGTCTCGGGTGAGAAGTTGAGAAAGTTTATCACAGAGCCTTCGCATCAGTTGGTATGTGTGAATGATGTGCAACTCTCGGAGGAGCGCTACGTGGAGCTTCGTAAGGCTCTGCTCGACGCCTTTGAGGTGCGTTTCCCACAGATGTCTAAGTATGAACAATCGCTATAAACTCTCGCTCATAGCCCCAATCTATGGGGTGGAGAAGTATATCCGTAAGTTTGCCGAGACGGCTCTCGGGCAGACCTACGAGGATATGGAGTTTATATTCGTGAACGACGGTACGAAGGATCGCTCGATGGAGATTTTGGAGGAACTTATCGAGGAGCAGTTCTCACATCTGCGCCCCCGCATCGTAATCGTGAACAAGGAGAACGGCGGTCTGCCTTCGGCTCGAAAAAGTGGCCTGGATGTGGCTCAGGGCGAGTATATCCTCTTTGCCGATTCGGATGATTGGCTCGAGTTGGATGCCGCAGAGCGTGTGATGGCCGAGGCGGAGCGCACCGATGCCGATATGGTCTACTTCGACCTGGTGAAGGAGTATGGCCACAAGCAGAGTGTAAAGCACGAACGCAGCTATACCGCCGAGACAAAGGTGCGATGGATTGAGAATATGTTCAACTATCGCTCATTTGGCTACACCGTAACCAAGTGTTTCCGTCGCAAGCTCTACACCGAGAACAACATATACATTCCGAAGTTGGGTATGCACGAGGATATCTGCCTGATGGCGCAGATTATCTTCTACGCCCGCTCGATTGCGCAGTTGCCGTTGCCGTTGTACCACTATCGCAAGGATAACCCTGCGGCGATGTGTTCGCAGCCACGCAGTAAGCGTCATATCGCCTCGTCACGCAATATGTTAGGGCTTTATGCCAACTATATGGAGCACCTGAAGGGGTCACCGATTGAGACCTCGGCTGACGGTATTGTTCTGCGTGCAGGTTGGCACTCGATGATTCACGACTGCGACCTCTTTGCCGAGTTTCCGTGGTTGTCGGAGGCAATCAGCAAGGCAAAGGTAGGCACACGCTACCGTACACCTCTTCTATTCCAGATTTTTGTGAAGATTCGAAACGCCTTTCGTCGATAGATTATAGGACGAAGTGGTTGATATACCAACGTATCATACGCGCCTTCAATGGAAGGTGCGTTTTCTTTGGTATGAGGTCGAGTTTGTGACACCACTCTCGCGCCTCGTTGCGCTCCTCGTCACTCTTGGCCTTGCTCAGCATATGGCGTAGCTTGCGTAGGAACGAATCGGCCGAAGCCGAAGCCACCGAAGCCATCTCCTCCTCGTTGAAGAGTCCCGAGTGGTTTATAAATTCCAATCGGCAGAGATTTGCAAAGGCGAAGTCGCGGAAATGCTTCCAACCATATGAGCGGCTGATGCTGCCATCGCGACAGTAGTAGCGATAGTAGGACTTGTTGATGATGGCACCCTTCTCACACGCCGCCGTGAAGCGGAATGTTGAGGCACGATCCTCATAGTAGATGTTCTCCGGGAAGGAGAGCGAGTCGAAGAGCGTGCGCTTGAAGAGGTGGGTGCAGACGTATGACGGGCTCTTGTCGGTGAGATTGAGCGTGGTCATCTCCTTTGCCGAGAGGATTTTTATGGCGCCATCCTCAGGGTAGAGGTACTTATCGGGACGGTTGTCGTAGACCTTGTGCAGGGCGAAGCAGACCAAGCCCAAATCGTGCTCTACGGCGATGTTGTAGGTATCGCTAAAGAGGTTGGGCAGAACAGTATCGTCGCTATCCACAAAGCCGATATAGTCTCCCTCGGCCACCTTGACGCCCTCGTTGCGGGCGGTCGAGAGGTCGGCCTTGTCGATGCTCAACACCTTTATGCGATTATCGCTCTCGGCCAACTTGTGACAGAGGGCGAGTGAGTTATCGGTCGAGCAGTTCTCGACAAGGATAATCTCGATGTCGGTGAGCGTCTGCGCGGTGAGCGAGTCGATGCACGCTTGCAGATAGCGCTCGGTGTTGTGTACGGGGACTATAATCGATACCTTTGGCATACTATAGGGTCAGTTTTTCGCTTTTGGCTTTGGTGTAAGAGATAAGGTCGGTCGGCGAGAGGCGTAGTTGTAAGCCGCGCTGACCAGCACTGATGTAGATGTAGTCGAACTCGAGGCACGACTCGTCGATAAAGGTCGGGAAGGGTTTCTTCATACCAATAGGGGTGCAGCCGCCACGGATATAGCCCGTAGTCGGGAGGAGCTCCTTCATAGGTATAAGGTCGCACTTCTTATTGCCCGAAACCTTCGCTGCGAGTTTCAAATCGACCTCCTTGTCGCCCTGGATAACGCATACGAAGTGGCCATTGCGGTCACCCTTCAAGACAAGTGTCTTGTAGACACGCTCGATAGGCTCACCCAGCGACTCTGCCACGTGGGTAGCCGCCAAGTCGTTCTCGTCGACCTCGTAGGGAATGAGTTCGTAGGCAATCTTCGCCTTGTCGAGCAGACGAGCTGCATTGGTTTTATTTATACTCTGCTTTGCCATCTTACTATCGAATCACGAGCGGACGAATAACGGTGTACTCCTCGGCATCGGTGATGCCATCGGCCACGATGCGGAGGGCATAGACGGTGCGGGTTGGGCGAAGCTCAATCATACCGTTGTAGAGTCGGCCCGCCTCCTCGAAGTTCTTGCCATCGTATGAGAGCTCGACATGACCATTGTAGATCAAGCGACGGAAGACCTGCAAGAAGCCTGTGCGCACCTCGATATAGTGGCAGTTAAGCGGCTCCTCGAAGCGCCATTCAACCCAGTCGCCCTTGCGTGCACAACGTGCTGTGTAGGCCGCCTGCTCATACTTCTCGCACACCTCCAACGGACGGTGCTCCGAGAATGGCATCGACGAGGTAACCTTCGCCTTAGGGTTGAGATACTTCCAATACTCAGGTGCTGCTGCGATGCCGCTGCGACCCGTTGCGAGGTAGCTGTGGAAGGCTACATATGGTGCCAACGAAGCGTCGAGTGGCTCGGTATAGGCGTAGCGCTTATTTGTACGGATATCGGTGCAGTAGATCTTCGAACCATCGTCAACCTTTGCGGTGAGCTTGCCATCCTTGACCTCCACCACAGGCGGTGTGAGGCGGAAGGTGGCACCCATAACCTCCAACTTCGAGTAGAAGGAGCGGAGCAGGGTCTTGTACATATCGTCGTATGAGCGACGCTTCTCGCACCACGCCATCTCCGATACGCCAAAGATGCGAGGGAAGATCATATACTCCAAGTAGTCGCTGAAGCGTCCCTTAGGGTCGATATTCGAGAGGATAATCTCACCCCACAAAGCTCCCTCGATGCCGATGATGAGTTTCTGCTGCTCGGGTGTGAATCCTGCATTGTCGTAGTTGAAGTCGCAGATGGTCTTGAGGGTGATGCCCTTGGCCGAAGAGTGACCAATCTCGTGTGTGCCCTGGCGCTTGTCGAGGTAGAAGACACGCGAAGGCATAGCAATGGTAGGGTAGCCTCCCTCCAACGCCTCGAGACAACCCTTGAGGCCATACCAGCCGCAGACGATGGTGCTCTTTGGCATCTTACCGCCGCGAATAGCCTCGTTCCATACCACCGACTTGCGGTTGTAGCGGGTGAGGATATCCGACACTCGCATCAGGAAGTACTCCTCGAGCTGCGGGCCTACGGTGATGCCCTTCTCCTGGCAGAGGCGCTGACAGTCGGGGCACTGACGCCACCATCTGAAGTTCACCTCGTCGCCGCCAATGTGGATATACTCCGACGGGAATATCTCGGCCACCTCCCTGATGATGTCGTCGAGAAGGCGGTAGTTGCTCTCCTTCGATGCGCACCACACGTTACGGGTGTCGATACCATTGGTGATGGTGGTATCGGGCACATAGTTGCAGAGGATATCGGGGCGTACGGCTCCCAAGCCCTTCGAGTGACCCGGAACATCAATCTCGGGTATAACCTCGATATTGCGCTGTGCAGCATACTTTACCACCTCACGAAGCTCCTCCTGGGTGTAGTAGCCGCCATACTTCTTGTCGAATGAGCCATATACGGGGTGGATAGGCGAGTCGCCACCGCGCCAGCCGCCCACCTTTGCAAGCTCGGGGTGCGACTTAATCTCGATGCGCCAGCCCGTATTGTCAACAAGGTGGAAGTGAAGCTTGTTCAACTTCACAAATGCCATATAGTCGATTGCGCGCTTCACCTCGTGGAGTGGCATATAGGTGCGTGCCACATCGAGTAGGAAGCCTCGATACTCGTAGCGCGGAGCGTCACTTACGGTGATGTAGTTGAGCGAAAGCGGCAACTTCACCTCCTTGGCGTAGACCTCGTCAGGCATCAACTGCAAGAGGGTCTGCAAGCCGTTAAATACACCTCCGTAGCCTCCGCCACGAACCTCGATACCGCTCTTATTGATATTGAGGCGGTACTCCTCGTAGCCCAAACCCTTGTCAAGCAAGAGCTTCACATCGCCCTCGCCGGTAGTGCGACTCAACGGAAGGTACTCGAGCAGATATGCCGCAGCATCGTTCAGCTCCTCATCGCAAGAGAGTGTTGCATGACGCGCGAGGGTGTAGGTGCCACTCTGCTCCTCGATAGAGCGTGGCTGTGGAATGATGTCTGCCGCAAAGAGGCTCTGTGTTACAAAAAGTAGGGCAAGAAGAAGTCTTGTTTTCATACGATTTTAGTTTTTGCTTTGCAAATATACAAAAATTTGGATGTTTCTGAGAAAAAAGATAACTTTGTAGAGTTGATTGTAATCGTTTAACAAAAAATAGGATATGAAAAGAGTATTATTTGCAGCTGCACTGATGATGGCGGCATTTTCGACTTCGGCACAGAATGCCGATTCGGTTAACCTCGTAACGGCTCCTCGCGTGGAGTTGAACCTCCCAAAGGGTGCAACGGGCTATCGTGTGGAGAGGGTAGACCTCTTCTCGTCGGTGCAGACCATTTCGGTTATCTGCTACTCGCCTAAGCGACTCCGCTCCTATGTTGTACAGCCCGAGAAGCTCACTCGTCTCTCGGTTTCGGCGACCGAGAATGGCGCTCTCTTTGGTGTGAATGCGGGATATTGGGACGTGAGAGTCGACAAGCCTTCGACATTCCTCAAGCTCAACGGTGAGCAGATTTCGGTGACTGCCGATTTCGAGAAGGAGCGTGTTGACGGTTTGGTTTGCATAGACAAGAAGAGCATCGTTATCGACGCTTGCAAGGCCGGTGAGGAGGCTGCCTACGCTGCTAAGTATGACAATATCTTGGCGTCGGGCCCGGTGCTTATCGATGAGGGTAAGAGCGTTGACCACGAGGCCTACACAAAGAATATGGTAGATACAGCCGGTGGTAAGCCTGTGGGTGCATTCTACACCTACACACAGCGTCACCCTCGTACCGCAATCGGTACCGATAAGAAGGGTAACGTCTACCTTATCGTGGTGGATGGTCGCTCGAAGGGCAATGCCGAGGGCGTGACCATCGCAGAGTTGACCAAGGTGTGCGAGTGGCTCGGTTTGCGCGACGCTATGAACCTCGACGGAGGTGGCTCGTCGTCGATGTGGAGCAAGAGTGAGGGTACCATCAGCTACCCTTGCCGCAACAAGAAGTATGACCATGCAGGTGAGCGCAAGGTGTCGAGCGTATGGCTTGTAAAGGGTAAGAAATAGTATCAACGTATGAAAAGAATACTCTCTTTGATGTTGCTTCTCGCACTTGCCCTCTCGGTGGGTGCACAGAATGCCGACTCGGTAGCCTTTGCCGAGGCCAAGCGCACAAAGTATAAGGTGAAGAATGCCGAGGCCTACACCATCTCGACCGAGCTCTTCTCATCGCCACAGACCATCTCGGTGGTGAAGTTTTCGCTTGATAAGTTCTCGATAATGGCGCACCAGACGGGTGACGTCGCAACTGTAAGCGACCACGGAAGTGCATGCAAGGCAGATTTTGCCATCAATGCCTGCTTCTGGGCAGTGAAGAAGAATGTGCCGACAACCTATGTCAAGGTGAATGGCGTGACCCTCTCGACATCGCACAGAGCCGGTCTCCCACGCGTGAATGGCCTCTTGATGATGTATGGCGACCGCATCGAGGTGGTGCAGTCGACCGATATGCCCGAGTATAACGGCCTTGTTGAAGAGTGTCCGAATGTGATTGCGTGCGGCCCTGTCTTGATTGACAACGGCAAGCGTATCTCCTATACCGATATCACAACTTCGCAGGATCCATCCCTCAAGCGCAAGATACCTTTCTACCTCCGTCGTCACCCTCGCAGTGCCGTGGGTTGCAACGCCAAGGGTGAGATTATTCTCGTTGTGGTGGATGGTCGCGCCAAGGCGAATGCAGCAGGAGCTACAATCGAGGAGCTAACCAGCATCTGTCAGTGGCTCGGAATGGTCGAGGCGCTCAACCTCGACGGTGGTGGTTCATCAGCCCTCTGGAGCAAGAAACATGGTGTTTTAAATCATCCTTGTGATAATAGACTTTTCGATCACGAAGGAGAGCGACGTGTGATGAGTGCACTTGTGGTAAAACGCAAAAAGTAAAAGCTGTATAACAAGGCTACTTTGTCGTTACGCTTGCACTCGAAATCCTCACATACGCTATAGTATGCTTCGGTTTCTCGCACTTCGCAAGCCTAAAATTAGCACTTGTTATACAACTTTTAGGTAGAGCTGTAACAAGGCTACTTTGTCGTTACGCTTACACTCGAAATCTTCACATACGCTATAGTATGCTTCGGTTTCTCGCACTTCGCAAGCCTAAAATTAGCACTTGTTATACAACTTTTTGATAGAGCTGCAACAAGGCTACTTTGTCGTTACGCTTGCACTCGAAATCCTCACATACAAGTTAGAAAAACAAAAAAGAGTGTCAGTCGACACTCTTTTTTAGCCTTTGGCTAACAGCCTAGTTGAATCGCTTCAAGATGGCGTAGATTTCGAAGGCAAAACCGCCAACTACAAGGATTGGGGCGAGGGTGATGCGGCGCCACGAGAAGATATCGTCAGAGAACTCCTCAGGGGTAGCTACAGTGCCGCCCGACATCAATACAAAGCCCAAAACAATCAATACAACACCTACCAACAAGAGGATATAGTTGCGCATTGTCAACGGCATTTCCTTATCGTTTTTGTCGCTCGCCTGGTTGAACTTTGCGACAAGTGTGTTCCACCACTTTTTCATATTAAACGAGATGTATTTTATTTGATTTCATATTCACAAAACGAGCCACAACCGGCAAGGTGCAGAGGATGGCTACAACCATACCCAACACTACCAAGCCGCCACCAAGAATAACCAAGAACTCCCATCGTGGAAGGATGCCGAAGCCCGGTGCAACGTAGTTGAGGCCATAGAGCGCACCCGTGAGCAGGAGTGCTGCAAAGAGTCCCGACAAGAAGCCCAGCAAGGTGCTACGACCCACAAACGGACGCATAATAAACCACTTGGTTGCACCCACAGCCTTCAAGGTGTTGATCAACTCGCGCTGCGAGTAGACTGCAAGGCGAATGGTGTTGTTGAGCAGCACGAACGATATCACGAGCAACACCGCACCAAAAGCCGCCAAGATGAGCTGTATGAGGTCGATTGTAGAGTGCATATCCTCGATAAAGGTCTCGGGATAGCCCACGAAGGTTACGCCCTCAATCTCGCGAATCTCCTCGGCAAACTTCTCGAGAGCAGCCTTATCCGACGAGAGCTTCGAGAGGGTGATGTCGTATGAGTCGGGGAGTGGGTTGATGCCGAGAGTCTCGTTGACGTCGATGGCGAAGATGCGCTTGAACTCCTCGTCATTGGCCTTATCCTCCTTCGAGACGAACTTCATCTCCTTGACCATATCGCTCTCGGCGATACGGGTCGCGATAAACTCACGCTGCGACTCCGAGAGGTTGTCCTTCAACTCCACGTTCATAGTGACGCTCTCGCGCATACGCTTGGTGGTGAAGAAGATGTTCACCATAACGAAGGAGATGACACCCAGCAAGAACAACACGAGGGTCATACTCACCGTAGGTGTAACAGCGGAGAATCGTCCGCTACGCGATATCTTTTTTCTCTGTTCGGTTGCCATAATATTTGTAAATTGCAGTTATTACGAGTGCGAAGATAATCAAAATTGAGCAAATAAGTGTAATCGTTGTCGCCAAATTCCAATTTGGTGCGCGGAAACGCCACTCTACGCGGTGGTTACCCTCAGGCAAAACCATTGCGCGGAGCAGGTAGTCGGCACGGAATGAGTCGCAAGGCTCGCCATCGACATATGCCTGCCAGCCCTTGTCGTAGTAGATCTCCGAGAAGATGGCTACGCCCTCACCTCCACTCAGCGAGTAGTCGTAGACAAGGCGGTTTGGACGATACTCCACAAGCTTAATCTCGCCCACACCCTCAATGGTTGGTGTAGGTGCGCCCTTCTCGACCACGGCGGTGTGGCGAAGGTCAACCTCTCCGAGCGACTCCAATGCCTCCTTGGCATTGGCTGCGACCTGTACATCCTCTACAAACCAAGCCGAACCAAAGGCGCTCTCACGCACGATAACCTCCTCATCCTGAGTGATTATGTACTTGGTGTTGAGCATATCGAGAACACCCTCGTGGCCACGCTTGAGATAGCCATCGATGAGGTCTTGATAGCGTCCCATCTTAGCTCCGTGGTAGCCGCCAATTGAGCGGTGGAACTTGGATGTTGTGGCGTCGTTGAATGGCGAAACCGAGAGGTTAAATACTCGGTAGCCGAGCTCCTTGTCGGCCAAAATCTTTTTGTTGGCTGCCGAAGGTTTAATCTTGGTGTCGAACTTAGTCACGAAGGTCTCGTATGGGAGATATCGCAAGTTCACGGGTAGAATATCGACTACAACCAAGAGTGCCACGCCGCAAAGAGCCCACTTCTGCCATCTCTTGTCGATGCGGAGTGCGCCAAGAAGAAGGGCTGCAGCCACAATGATAAAGAGGAGTGAGCGCCAAGCATCCGAGGCGAGGATTGAAGCGCGCTCGGCCGCCATAGCCTCGGCAGTGTTGTAGCCAAGCTCGGTGTGCAATCCGCGGGCGATATAGGCATCGCCACCCTCCATACTCATCAACATATAGCGGTACTGCTCGCTCATCATCTCTCCGTCGGACTCACGTCCAAAGTCGAACATCGACGAGGCGCCAACAGCAAAGATAAGGCACAAGCCCGCAGTTACACCACCCGCAATAGCGATGGCGCGTGTGAGGGATTTTTTCTCATCCCAGCGCTTGTAGACTTGCCACAAAGCGATACCCGCCAAGAGTGGTACGCACAACTCTGCCACAACGAGTGCGGTAGATACCGCGCGGAACTTGTTGTATAGAGGTAAGTATTTGAAGCAGAGCTCGGTAAACCACATTGCGTGGTAGCCCCAAGCCATCAAAATTGTCAATACCGAGATCGCTACAATCCACCAGCGATCACGATTTTCGGCGAGTAGCAAGCCGAGCAATGCGAGGAAGATAGCCACCGCACCGAGGTAGGTCGGGCCCGCTGTATATGGCTGCTCGCCCCAATAGGTCGGGAGCTGCTGTGCCACGCTCTTGCCGACGCCAATCTCGTCGAGTCTCTGCGCCACCTCGCCATCCTCCGAGAAGGTTGCGCCCGAGTCACCTCCCATAAAGTTCGGAATGAGCATATTTGCACTCTCGGCAATACCGTAGCTCCACGCTGTAGCATACTCAATATCAAGACCTTTGCTCTTCTCGTTCTCTACCAGTGCGCTGCCGCCGCGAGTGGTATCCTCGGTGTGTTGCAGGGTGTAGTAGAGTGGTGCGAAGTTGGCTCCAAGTGCCAAAATTGCCGCTGCAGCCAACACCGCAGTGCGCTTGGCAAACTCTTTGTGTTTCTTCTCCTTGATGGCAAAAACGAGCTCCGAGATGAAGAGTGCCGCCGCCGCAAGGACGAAGTAGTAGGTTATCTGAGGGTGGTTTGCACCCACCTCAAGAGCGGCAAAAAGTGCGGTCAGAGCACCTCCAAGCCACATATTTTTGCGTAAGGTGTGGTGGATGGCACCGAGCATTGCAGGGGCATAAACCAAAGCCCACATCTTGGTGATGTGACCCGCGCCGATAATCAGGAAGAAGTAGGTCGAGAGACCGTACGCCAAACCCACAATCAGGCCTACCCACGCCGACATACCCATCAATAGTGCCATCACAAAGGCCGAAACCATAGCGAAGAAGACCATCGATGCCGGCTCGGCAAAGAGAGACTGCACCCAGTCGAATGAGCGCTTGATGAACTGCGCTGGGTACTTGATGTTGATCTGGTAGGCCGGCATACCCGAGAACATTGCGCCTGTCCACTGTGGATCCTCGTCGAACTTCTCGCGGCAGTCGCGGATATCCTGACTCATACCGTCGAATTGGCGGATATCGTGCTGTGGAAGCACTTTGCCCCCCAATTGCGGTGCGAATCCGATAATCGAAACCACGCCAAATACGATGATTGCTACGAATGACGGTAGCAACTTATGCCATATTTTTTTGCTTTTCTCCATAGTAAATCGTCAAATAACGCTCAAAGTTAGAAAAAAATTCCATTTTTTTGGGCAACTATCTCGAAAAATCACTACCTTTGTTCAGATATAGACTTTTTATGGCAACAACAATTGACCAAATTCGCCGTCCGATAGAGGGAAAAATTGAGGAGTTCAACGCCTTTGTTCGCAAGAATTTCAGCGAAGAAGAGGGTACCCTCATCGGCGATATGCTCGAATATGTTCTCTCATCGAGAGGTAAGGGCTTGCGCCCCGTGGTGGTTATGCTCTCAGCGGGTGCAACCTCTGCAACCGGCAACTTTGGTATGCGTACGATGTTGGCGTCGATGTTGGTCGAGATGATTCACGTCGCTTCGCTCATCCACGACGATGTGATCGATGAGTCGAATCTCCGCCGTGGTCGTGCCTCGGTGAATGCTCGCTGGCAGTCACGCAATGCGGTGCTCATCGGCGACTATATCCTCGCGCGCAATATGAATATCGGCTTGCAAAGTGGTCAGTATGACCTCCTTACCCATATCATTGGTGCAATGTCGACCCTCTGCGAGGGTGAACTCATTCAGAGTGACCACGCCTCGAAGATGGACACCTCGCGCGAAAACTATCTCGACATCATCTACAAGAAGACCGCTTCGTTATTCTCGGTTTGTGGCTCGGTAGGAGCAATCTCGGTGGGCGCATCGCGTGAGAAGGTCGAGGCTATGCGCACATTCGGCAAGATGCTCGGTATGGCGTTCCAGATTGTAGACGACATACTCGATTACGAGCCTAACAACAATACCGGTAAGCCTGCAGCGAACGACTTGCGTGAGCGCAAGATTACACTGCCGTTGATTGAGGTGTTGGAGCGTGTGTCGGAGGAGGAGAAGGCCGAGATTATGCGTCACCTTCCACTCTGCGCCGAGAGCGAAGAGTCGGTGGCATACATCCAGGCTAAGGTCGAGGAGTATAATGGTGTGGAACTTGCGAAGGCTACTGTTCAGGCCTACCTGCAGCGTGCTATGTCGGCTCTCTCGGTGTGCGAGGAGTCGGAGTATCGCGACGCGATGCTTGCCCTGTGTGAGTATGTGGTCGAGCGAGACAGATAAACGAAATTTCTAATTTTTTTTAACTTATAACTAACTTTTAATTTTATGACACAAAAACAAAACTCTTCTGTGCCGGCGATTATCGTGTGCATCTTGCTCTTCGGTATGATTTCGTTCGTCACAAACTTGGCGTCACCTATGGGTGATATCCTCAAGAACCAGTTCCAGGTTGCTAACTGGATGGGTACTCTCGGTGTGTTGTGTAACTTCATCGCTTACGCTGTAATGGGTATCCCTGCAGGTAACCTCCTCTCGAAGCACGGTTACAAGAAGACCGCTCTCTTGGCTGTTGCAGTAGGTTTCGCTGGCGTTGGTATCCAGACTATCGCTGGTCTCTTGACTGGTAACCTCGCATTCGGTATCTACCTCCTCGGTGCATTCGTTGCAGGTTTCTCAATGTGTATGCTCAACATCGTGGTTAACCCTATGTTGAACAAGCTCGGTGGCGGTGGTAACCGTGGTAACCAGCTCGTTCAGGTGGGTGGTTCGTTCAACTCGTTGATGGGTACTGCAGTAATCTTCCTCACTGGTGTATTCGTACCAAGCATCGTTGACGCAAAGATCAGCCAGGTATTCCCACTTATGGGTATCGCTCTCGCTATCTTCGCTGTAGCATTCGTTGTTATTCTCTTGACTAAGATTCCTGAGAATCAGGCTGCTGAGGTTAAGGCTGAGGAGAAGTCGCAGTATGGCCCAATGTCGTTCCGTCACTTCGTTCTCGGTGCTGTAGCTATCTTTATCTATGTAGGTGTTGAGGTAGGTATTCCTAACGTATTGCAGAAGTGGTTGCAGAATGGCGGTTTGAACGTAACCTCGGGTGCTGAGGCTATCGCAGGAACAGTTACCGCTACCTACTGGTTGCTTATGCTCGTAGGTCGTCTCGCTGGTGCTGCTCTCGGTGCTAAGGTTTCGGCTAAGGCTATGCTTACAGTTGTTTCGGGTGTAGGTCTCGCTCTCGTTTTGGGCGCTATGTTCCTCAGCCCTGAGACTGTTGTTAACCTCCCAGTATTCCAGGGTACTGCAGGTTTCGGTTTCGCTTCTGTGCCTGTTAACGCTGCATTGCTCGTCCTCTGCGGTCTCTGCACATCAGTAATGTGGGGTGGTATCTTCAACCTCGCTGTTGAGGGTCTCGGCAAGTTCACTGAGAAGGGTGCAGGTATCTTTATGGCAATGGTTTGCGGTGGTGGTATCCTCCCATTCGTACAGAACCTCGTTGTTGACATCACCGGCAACTACCTCGTAAGCTACTGGGTAATCGTTGCAGGTCTTGCATTCCTCCTCTACTATGCATTGGTAGGTTCGAAGAATGTAAACAAGGATATCCCAACCGAGTAATTCTTGTGATAAGCCGCAATTTGTGGCACATCTCTAAAAGTTAATACCTTCGGGCTGTACGCTTTGTACTATCCCGAAGGTATTTCTTTTGTGATGCACCACACCTCACGACTTCTGACAAGAATTAAAATCATTCTGATTGGTGACTTTTTCACCCCAACTTCAATAATCCGCTTGCTCATTTACGCTTCAGTAAACTGCGCAAGCGGATTTTTTGTTTGCCTACCTATATTAATAACTCCTCACTAAAAAAAGCCAATGGCTAATGGCCAACGAATCCAATAGGGATTATAGGATTTGATAGGAGCGCACCTGCGGTGCTTGATAGGATTTGATAGGAAGTCCTATTTTATCCTATCTAGTCCTACCGAGGGCGTAATCCCGAATCCTATCTTATCCTACTCCCGAAGGCTAATGGCTAAAAAAAAGCGAGCATTGTGCTCGCCTTTTACTATTGTCTTTAGTCTCTCGACTATTTCTGGCTCTTAGCGGCCTTCTGGTAGAAGTACTCCAGTGCCGGAGGTGCATCGCCCACCAAGCACTCGTGCTTGTAGTCCTTACCCTGAACAGACTCCCACTCCTCGCGAATCTTCTTCAGCTCCTTCGGATTCTTGTAGAGTTCGATAAATGTGAGGCAGATGGTCTTCGCTGCGTTCATCATAGCCTTGGTACCGATGGTTGTGCCACTGATTGAGGCGAAGTGCCAAGTGTGCGAGGTCATATGGCTCACACAGGTCTGCACACGGCAGAGAGGCACAACTTGCGATACATCGCCCGTATCGTCCGAGCCACCACCTCCAACAGTTACCTCTTTATGAGGCAAAATCTTCTCATACTGCGAGAAATTGACATCGCCGCTCTGTCCCGCATTGCGGTGCAACTCCCTGACATAGGACTTCTCCTCTTCGGTAAGCATCACACCGCCCACCCTCTCGAGGTTGCGATGTGCCATATAGGCCAGATGGTTGTTTCGCAAAATATGGTATGTACCGCTCACAAAGCTATGCTTAACGGTGGTACCCGTACCCATAGCGGCACCCTCAGCAGCAGCCAATGTGCGCTTCAATAGATCCTTCAACACCTCAGGATTCGGGTGACGGAGATAGTAGTAGACCTGAGCCTTGTCGGGAACGATGTTTGGAGCCTCGCCACCATTGGTAATCACATAGTGCATACGACAATCGGGGTGGATATGCTCGCGGTTGAGGTTCATCATAAAGTTCAACGCCTCGACCGCATCGAGAGCCGAACGACCCTCGTAAGGGGTAGCACCCGCGTGTGAGGTCTTACCCTCGAAGTCGAAGATGATGCCAATCTTTGCCGATTGTGTCTTGTCGAGTATGTCGTTGCGACGCGACGGGTGGTAGGAGATGCAGCAATCTACATCCTTGAACAACCCCTCGCGCACCATATAGGTCTTGCCACCGCCACCCTCTTCGGCAGGGCAGCCATAGAGGCGGATTGTTCCCTCGTGTCCCTCGGCGAGCCACTTCGACACCGCCACAGCAGCCGACAATGCGCCCGTACCGATGAGGTTGTGTCCGCAAGCGTGACCATAGCCACCCTCGACAAGCGGACAGTTCTGCGGAGTGGTGACCTGCGACAAACCCGGCAGAGCATCATACTCGGCAAGCACCGCAAAGACAGGCTTGCCCGAGCCAAAGCTCGCTACAAAGGCGGTAGGCATACCCGCCACGCCACGCTCCACCTTGAAGCCATTCTCCTCGAGGTGCTGGATGAGCAACTCCGCACTCTTCTGCTCCATATAGCCCGGCTCGGCATACTCGTAGAGCTGTTTCTGAATTTTGTCATAGGTGTCGAACTTCGATGTCAGCCAATCAAGACCGACATTCGACACCAACAATGCTGATGCAATAAGTGTTTTAATCATATTTAATTTTGTCTGTTTTTACCCTTGGGAAGACTCTCTATAACCACTTCTTGTAGCGGAAGTAGCCCATTGTGAGTCCCGAGGCGAGAATCATCAAGCCGATAGCGAAGATGTAGCCCAGCGGGAGGTTCCAACCATTTGGAAGAGTGTATACCCACTCCAACTCGGGCATAACCCTGAAGTTCATACCGTAGATACTCGCCACAAGTGTTGCGGGCATAAAGACTACTGCTGCCACAGAGAATATCTTGACCACCTCGTTCTGCTCGATATTGATAAGACCGAGTGCCGAATCCTGGATGTAGTCGAGACGCTGGAACGAGAAATCGGTGTGCGAAATCAACGAGTTGACATCCTTGATCATAAGTTGCAGACGCGGGTAGATATCGTTAGGGAATCGCTCACTACGCAAGATTCCCGAGAGGATACGCTGACGGTCGAATATGTTCTCGCGAAGGACCATTGTGCGCTCCTGCAAGGTGCTGAGGCGCAAGAGGATATCCTTGTCGATGGAGTCCTCCTTGGTGATGGTCTTCGAGAGTGACGACACCTGACGACCCACCAACTCCACAAGGTCGGCATCGAAGTCGATGCGCACCTCGAGCAACGAGATGAGGATGTGGTAGCCGGTCGAGAAGCTGCGATAGTTCATCTGCAGACGCTTCTCCGCCTCGCGGAAGGTACGCATCTCGGCCTGACGCACCGACACAAGCACACCCTCGTTCGAGAGGATGAACGACACTGGCTCGACCTCGAAGCTATCGCCCGTAGGGACAAAGAAGTTCGAGTTGGAGATGATGGCATTCTCCGTCTCGGAGTACTTTGAGGTGGACTCAATCTCCTCGACCTGTTGCTTGGTCTGGAGGCTTATCTCCATAAAGTTC
>JAZLCQ010000025.1:0-5460 GCA_045614285.1 Alistipes sp. | reverse complement strand
CCATTTTGAAAAATATGAGAACTATGAAGATAAACTATCCTGAGACTGCGCGTGAGGGCGTGGTCGACAACTATCACGGTACCGAGATTGCCGATCCGTACCGTTGGCTCGAGGACGATATGTCGGAGCGCACTGCCGAGTGGGTAAAGGCGCAGAACGAGGTGACCTTCGGCTACCTCAATGCCTTGCCAGCACGCGAGGCCATTCGTGAGCGATTGGCCGAGTTACTCGACTACCCAAGCCAGAGTGCCCCTGTTAAGCACGGTGCGTGGTACTACATCTCGCGCAATAGCGGACTTCAGAATCAGAGCGTGATATACCGCAAGCGCAACCTTGCCGATAGTGAGGAGGAGGTATTCTTCGATCCGAACACCCTCTCCGAGGATGGTACGGTGGCTCTTCACGCGGGCACATTCACCAAGGATGGACGCTATTACGCCTATGCACTCGCCTCGGCTGGCTCGGATTGGGTGGAGATCAAGGTCTTGGACACCGAGACTATGCAGCCACTTGCCGACCATATCAAGTGGGTGAAGTTCTCGGGTGCTTCGTGGACACGCGATGGTCGAGGCTTCTACTATAGTGCCTACGACGCTCCGAAGGAGGGCGATGGTGTCTACTCGGCACAAAATACCAATCAGAAGGTCTACTTCCACCGTCTCGGCACATCGCAGGCGGAGGATACCCTCATATTCGAGGATAAGAAGAATCCGCTCCACTACCATAGCGGTGGCGAGAGCGAGGATGGCAAGTGGCAGTTTATCACCTCGTCGGCTGGTACCTCGGGCTCGCAGCTCCTCTGCAAGCGCACCTCGGAGAGCAAGTGGCGAGTGCTGTTCAAGGGCTTCGACTACGACTATTACTTGCTCGATTGCTACGAGGATGAGGCTCTCGTTATGACCAACGACAACGCTGCAAACTACCGTCTTGTGGGCGTTAACCTCAATACGGGCAAGCGCTACGATGTCATCCCCGAGAGCTCCTCTATGCTCGAGTCGGTGGGTATGGTGGGCAAGTATCTCTTTGCCGAGTACCTTATCGATGCACAGAGCAAAATTTTCCAATACGACCGCAAGGGCAGCCTTGTGCGCGAGGTCGAGTTGCCGATTATAGGCTCGGTAGGTGGCTTCGATGGCGAGCGCGAGGATAAGGATGTCTACTACGCAGTGGCAAACTACACCTCGCCAGCTACAATCTATCGCTACGATATCGAGACGGGCAAGTCATACCTCTACCACCGCTCGGAGGTGAAGTTCGACTGCGAGAACTATGAGACCAAGCAACTCTTCTTCGAGAGCAAAGATGGCACACGCGTGCCGATGTTCGTCTCGCACAAGAAAGGGTTGAAGCTCGATGGTCAAAACCCTTGCTACCTCTATGGCTATGGCGGTTTCCAGATTAACCTCACCCCTTCGTTCTCGACCACTGCGGCAATGTTTATGGAGCAGGGTGGTGTGTGGGTTGTGGTCAATCTGCGTGGCGGCTCGGAGTATGGCGAGGAGTGGCACAAGGGCGGTATGTTGGAGAATAAGCAGAATGTATTCGATGACTTCATAGCAGCTGCCGAGCACCTTATCAACGAGGGCTACACCTCGAGCGAGAAACTCGCCATTGCGGGTGGCTCGAATGGTGGTCTGCTGGTGGGTGCTTGTATGGCGCAACGCCCTGATCTCTACGCCGTTGCTTTGCCTGCGGTGGGTGTGCTGGATATGCTTCGCTACCACCTCTTCACCATCGGTCACGGCTGGGTTGTGGAGTATGGATCGTCGGAGGTGAAGGAGCAGTTCGACTACCTCATCAAGTACTCGCCACTGCACAACTTGCGTGAGGGTGTGGAGTACCCTGCAACGCTCGTAACTACGGGAGACCACGACGACCGCGTAGTGCCGGCTCACTCGTTTAAGTTTGCGGCCGAGTTGCAGCACTGCCACAAGGGCAAAAACCCTGTGCTTATCCGCATCGACACCAATGCGGGTCACGGTGCGGGCAAACCGACCTCGAAGCGTATCGAGGAGATTGCCGACACCTTCGCATTTATCTTCGAGAACACCGATACAGAGTATAAGAAATAGCCGTAAAACCAATGGAAGAGCTTGACCAGCGCAGTCGCAAGGTATTCGATTACCTCGAGGCGCACGACATTAAATACGAGGCCTATTTTCACCCCGCATCGCCCACCATCGAGATTGCCAAGCAATATTGGCGCAACGATGGCTCGGTGCACTGCAAGAACCTCTTTTTCCGCAACCACAAGGGCAATCGTCACTACCTTGTCTGCTTCGACTGCGACCAGGATATGGCCATTCACGACCTTGAGCACCGTCTGCATCAGGGTAAGTTGAGCTTCGCCTCGGCAGAGCGTATGGCGCGTTACCTCGGTCTCGAGCCGGGCTCGGTATCGCCATTCGGACTTATCAACGACGCGGAGCACCACGTGCACCTCTTCCTCGACAAGAACCTCGAGCAGGCCCCAAGCCTCAGCTTCCACCCAAATGATAGCCGAGGAACGGTGGTCGTATCGCGTGAGGAGTTTTTGCGCTACCTCGAGGCCGTGGGTAACAGCTACGAGTTTATCGAGCTCTATTAAGCATTCTTATGGGGGTACGTTAAAAATTTTTTAATTTTTAATGATTAATTCTTACTTTTGCACTAGAAAATAACACTATACACCTTTAGCGGACTAAGCCCACGCCTGAGGCGGGGGTTTGGGGGTGGGTCAGATTTGTAAACGCAGGGAAACCCTGCGAGTAAGGGAGAGTCCACAGAGCAGAAAGGTTGAGATTATAACACAAACTATTATTATATGAAAGTTTACAAGTTTGGTGGCGCATCGGTGCGTCACGCCGAGGGTGTTCGCAACCTCTTGAACATTGTTCGCGACGAGGCTGAGTTGTTTATCATCGTCTCGGCTATGGGTAAGACTACCAACGCATTGGAGGAGGTTTTCGATGCCATGCGCAAGGGTGACACCGCCTTCTGCGAGGCTAAAATCACCGAGATCAAGGCCTACCACTACATCACCATCGCCGACCTCTTTGGCTCGACCGACTTCCGCATCAAGGAGGTTGACGAGTTGTTCGAGGCGTTGCGCACAGCGGTAACAACCAACAAGTTCGAGCGCAGCCGTGCTGAGGAGTGGTACGACCACATCGTAGCCTACGGTGAGCTTATCTCGACAACCATCATCTCGGCATTCCTCAACAAGGAGGGCGTAAACAACACCTGGATCGACATGCGTAAGTGTTTCCACACCCAGGCACGTCACAAGGATGCTAACGTCTTAATCGAGGAGTCAAAGACACCGCTTCGCTTGGCTTGTGCAGCATCACAGCACCGCATCTTCGTGGGTCAGGGCTTTATCGGCTCAGCTCCGGATGGCACAACCACAACACTCGGTCGTGAGGGTTCGGACTACTCGGCTGCTGTGGTGGCTAACATCCTCAATGGCGAGTCGATGACCGTATGGAAGGATGTGGACGGTATCCTCAATGCCGACCCTAAGATCTTCCCTGATGCAGTGAAGATTGACCACCTCAACTATGTTGATACCATCGAGTTGGCATATAGCGGTGCGCAGATTATCCACCCTAAGACCATCAAGCCATTGCAGAACAAGAATATTCCGCTCTACGTGAAGCCTTTCGGCAACAAGCTTGCAGCGGGTACAGTGATTAATGGCGAGGCCAACACCATCAACACACCAATCATCATCACCAAGCGCAACCAGAGCTTCTTGCGACTCCGCTCGCGTGACCTCTCGTTCGTATTGGAGGAGAAGTTCCCAATCATCTTCGCAACCTTGGAGCGTTTCCGCATCAAGACCAACCTCATCCACAACACTGCCGTAGAGCTCGGCCTCTGCGTGGAGGAGAGCTGGCACTTGGAGGAGCTCGCCGAGGCGTTGCAGGAGGAGGGCTTCAACACCGAAATCATCGCAAAGGTTGAACTCTTGACCATTCGCCACTACAACGACGAGGTATTCAACAAGTATGTTGTATGCGACGACTACATCATCAGCCAGCTCACACCTGACACTGTACGCTATGTAAAACCTTTATAATTAACCAAATATGAAAAAACTTCTTTTAGTTGTTCTTGCGCTCTTTACCCTCTCGACCGTAGAGGCTGCAAAGAAGCCTATCAAGATTATCTTCGATACCGATATGGGTAACGATGTGGACGACGTAATCGCACTCGATATGCTCTACAAGTATCAGGACGAGGGCGTAATCGACCTCCTCGGCATCCTCTCGAGCAAGCGTGAGGGTGGTAGCGTGAAGTTTATCGATGCGATGAACACCCTCTACGGCTATCCAAACATCCCTATCGGCATCGCAAAAATCTACCCTGAGGAGAACTACGTTGACACCGCTACAAGCAAGCGACTCAACTATGCCGACTATGTGGTAGCAAACAATACCTACAAGCACACCGTGAAGGATTGGGATGCTATTCCTGATGGCTACAAGCTCCTTCGTCAGCTCCTCGCTAAGGAGGAGGATCACAGCGTAGTGGTTGTAGCGGTAGGTTTCTCGACCAACTTGGCTCGTATGATGGAGTCAAAGGGTGATGAGTTCTCGCCACTCGGTGGTAAGGAGCTCTTCGCGCAGAAGGTTGAGAAGGTGGTAATTATGGCCGGCAACTTCGTTGAGGCACGTGCCGAGTACAACGTACGCAAGGACCACTTCGCAGCGGTTAAGTTCTACGCCGAGTGCCCTGTGCCGATGTACTTCACCGATTACCTCCTCGGTCGTACTATCCTCTACCCTTGGCAGTGCATCTACAAGGGTTACAACTACGTTGAGAATCACCCTTGCGTAAAGGCGTTCGAGTACTATCAGCAGATGCCTTACAACCGCCCATTGTGGGATCCGACAGCAGTTCTCTTTGCTGCAGAGCCTAACGGTGGTTACGCTTCGATTTCGAAGTCGGGTATGGTGCAGGTGGACTTCAAGAGCCAGACCTACTTTATCAAGGATAAGGCTTCGAATCGTCACTACTACATCGTGAACGACAAGCAACGCGCGAAGATTATCCGTCGCGTTGAGGAGCTGACTCTCCGCACTCCAAAGTGCTTCCAGAAGTAGGAAACACCACATATTAGATACGAATAACGGGAGGTCGAAAGCCTCCCGTTACTCATTTAAACCTATCTAACTCTTACTTTTTCTTCTGTGGCTCGAAGATGTATGCCCAAGGGGCAAGGGTATACTTTGTGCCGTCAGCGAGGGTGACCTTTGTTTCTACATCGGTGAAGTTACCTACGAAGAGAACATCGTCTGCGCCCTCGAGTGTGCGTTTGAACGAGCATACATCCACTGGGCGGTCGTTATCAATCCACACGATATCGCCGTAGCTGAGAGCCTTCTGCTCGCGGCGCATCTTGGTGAATGCCTTAATCTTCTCGGTGCGCTCCTTAGCAATGGCTGTTGCGCCATCTTTCTTCCAATCAATCCAGCA
>JAZLCQ010000024.1:0-21366 GCA_045614285.1 Alistipes sp. | reverse complement strand
CGAAGTCGTGACGGTTGTTCTTGAGGTGCTCTGTAAGGTGGCTGATACGGTACGAGAACAACGCGATCTGGCTCTCTGGAGAACCTGTATCGGTGTTAGACTTGCCGTACTGACCGAAAAGCTCTTGCTTTTTCTCTGCTGATAAATAAGCCATAATTGTAAAAAATTAAAATTAAGTTATTTAAAAGTTAAAACTTCGTGCGCATTCGCCTTACTACGAATCACGCCAAAGCGGTGGCAAAGATACAAATAAATTGGCAATTGGCAATTGAAAATCAATATTTTTTTTCTTTTTTTATAATAAAGGTATCGAGAGTGCGTGTCGAGGGGCTGTGGGGTAGGGCTGAAGGTCGAAAAGTACCTCTCCAATACCTATTATAACACCATTCTTGTCCATCTCCATATTCGATTTGTTGTTTATGCAAAGATCGTAAAAAAGCGTTGCGAGTTGCTCGAATGTGAAATGTTTATTAAATTTGTAGTACCAATGAGGATTTTTTTTGAAAATTTTTCGAGGTGTTACTATTTTGTAAATAGGGTAACAAAAAATTAATGTATGGAAAAGTCGAAAGAGCAGAGAGACGAGGAGTTGATGGAGAACTTGGCGAAGCTCAAAAAACTGAGAGAAACCGTGTTCGAAGGCGAAGATGAGGATGACAATAACTTCTCTATGATAGATATATTGGAGGATAATCTCAATAACTTTATCTCGGAATTTCAAGAGGATTAATAGTATAAAACGGGTGAATTATGCTCTCGGTTTCGGTTGTACGCAATAAGGCTCAGCACATCGCCAACAAGATTGAGAAGCGTTGTCATTGTGAGTGCAAGATTTGGGTTTTGCTCGAGAGTGCAATTGCCGATACGGAGTTTGCACACCTTATTGATGATAGGTATGTGTACGCCTTCGAGCTGGAGGTAGTGGCGGCCAAAGTTACGCCCTATATGAAGAATCAGCTCAACTATCTCAACGGTTGGCTCTCGAAGTACAATCGAAAGAGTGGTACAAAGTTTGTTTGTATTGATATTGTGGCAGTTAGGGATTAGTTTCGGGGCGAATTTTATCGCGAAGCGAAGGCGGTTTTCGCACGATTTTTGAAATATTTTAGAAATAGATTTGGAAGTTTCAAATATTTGCCTTACCTTTGCACCAGCAAACTAAGGAACTCCATTAGAGTAAAGATACATCGCGGGGTGGAGCAGCTGGTTAGCTTGCCGGGCTCATAACCCGGAGGTCGGAGGTTCGAGTCCTCCTCCCGCAACTCAAGAGACAATCGATTGATTGTCTCTTTTTTTTGTTGCGCTCGGAGGCTCGGTCAGTCGGTGGCGTTTCGGATGACTAATCTGCGTATGGCTGTTGTTTGCTGTCGCAAATCATTGTCTTTGTCAAATGAATGTCTTTGAAAATAGATTTTCAGCCATCATTCGCCAAAGCCAACAATCTACGATTGCAACAGCCCTACTTCGGTCACCTCTCAACTGCTGCGACCGTTCGAGTCCACATAGAGAATAGACATCAGTCCACTATAACCACTACACCGTTCGAGTTCTCTATAACCACTCCACAGCTTGAGTTCACTATGACGGAATATTTTTTGTCTGTGTTCTGTTACAAGTTACAGTTGTTACAGGGGGGGGTGCCCCTGTAACAGTGTAACAGTGTAACAATGTAACAACTAACTCCCCACCAAGTGGCAGATGCCGTTATCAACACTTATCTGCCCTCGCTTGATAGCTCGACAAACCTTCACTCTTGCATTGCAGTCACTTAGGCTATACTCCTCTATCAACTTAGTAATTAACACTTTACGCTCCACGCCATTGGGGTAGTGGTTGCGCATTGTCGCTACGCAGAGATCCTCCTCCTGCGTCGTCACCGTAGGCATATCGCACTCCTCGGGTAGCCCCTCCTCGTTGATGTAGAAGGCGAAGGGCGCAAACTCCTCGTTGCGGCAGAACTGAGGCTCCGCAATCGAACGCTCCTCGACCTTATGCACATAGACCATCGTCTCGGCCTTGCGCTGTAGCGTCGAGCCTATGTGACCACGTGCCTTGTCACTATTGGGATTGGTGTGTAAGACGCTCATTATATGGCAGTTATATTCCGTAGATAACGCCATTATGCGTCCCACCACAGCATCACTCTCCTCGATGCAGTTGCTATTGTACATCAAGTCGCTGATGCCGTCGATGACCACCAACTTAGGCTTAAAAAGCTTAATGGCATCGACCATTAGCTCCATACGCTCCTTCGGCTCGACCTCACGCAGTGTCAACGTACGGAGGTTGCCGTAGCTGACCTCGGGGTCCCAACCCGCCAGGGCGTAGATGCGACTCACGACACGTTGCACGTGGTTTACGCTCTGCTCGGTATCTACCCATAATACCTTGATATTCTTGGGTGTTATGCCGAGTATCGAGCCTTCGCTACGGCGTAGTAGAGCACCTACGAGAGCCGTGCAGAGAAATGTCTTCTTGCTCTTGGCAGCGCCCACGACGGCCGAGATATTGCCCTCGGAGGCGATGATTGAGCCATAGCGCGAAAGGATGGGTATCGGGTCGGGCACCTTGCTGTGCATATCGACCAGATGGGGCTTGAGTGCGTTGTAGAGCACCTGCTCCTCGATTGTCACTCGCACCTGTGCGGGGTCATACTTCGGTGCAAGCTCATCGTGTAGCCTGCGCTCCTCGGTTGAGGTGAGCGACTCTCTGTCGACTTTACCCATCGTAAAGTCCAATAATTTATTAATACTGACACCTACCTTAGGTGTTGTAGAGGGGTTGGTTGCAGGCGCAGACGAGGCACTACCAACACTGCTTGTGTTTGTAAACATAGAATAGAATTATAGTTATGATTAATAGTAGATTAACTCGCCACGTCGGGCGTAGTTCGTGGTGCAAATATATAACACGAAATAGCCCTTGTCAAGAGTTTTCGCGAACTTTTTTTAGTGGTGCAAGGTAAGCGCTTGGAGTTCAATAGTTTATTTTTTTTGAGGGTGCACGCCACAAGGAGCACCGCTCGCTGCCGTAGACTTATTTGAGAAAGCCGCTATTCTTGTTACATTGTTACACTGTTACACTGTTACACGGGCACGCCCCCCTGTAACAACTGTAACATGTAACAGCCAAAACAGCCACCGACTTGCAGTAACTTGCCCACGCCCTTCACCTAAAAATTTAAAAATTTTTAAGTTTGCGCGCTCAACTTTCATCTTTCCACTTTTTTTGTTATCTTTGCCGAAAATATAAAAAAAGGTAAAGAGATGTTTTTGGAAAATTCTACACAGAAAGGTTGGATTGAGGTTGTCTGCGGTTCGATGTTCTCGGGCAAGACCGAGGAGTTGATTCGCCGCTTGCGTCGTGCCGAGTTTGCACATCAGCGCGTCGAGATATTCAAGCCTCAGATTGATGTACGCTACTCGGAGGATGAGGTTGTTTCGCACAACCACTCGACCATTCGTTCGACTCCCGTCGAGTCGCCACACCAGATATTGTTGATGGCTTCGGACGTCGATGTCGTGGGCGTGGACGAGGCTCAGTTCTTCGATGAGAGCATTATCGATGTGTGCCGTGAGTTGGCTAATCGTGGCGTGCGCGTTATCGTGGCGGGCTTGGATATGGACTTCCTTGGCAAGCCATTTGGCCCTATGCCGGCATTGATGGCTATCGCCGAGTATGTCGACAAGGTACACGCCATCTGCGTACACTGCGGCAACCCTGCACAGCACTCACACCGCTTGGCCAAGAGTGAGAAGTTGGTGATGCTTGGCGAGAAGGACACCTACGAGCCAGTCTGCCGCCACTGCTTCCTCCGCCTTCGCAAGGAGCAGGATGGTGAGCAATAAAACCCAAAAACATACGTTAAATATATCGGAACGAACAAAATATAGAGAATAGATATGAGTGATAACATTATCAACATCAAGGAGTTGAACGAGCGCATCGAGCGTGAGAGCCTCTTTGTGGATACTTTGCGTAGCGAGATGGGCAAGGTCATCGTTGGTCAGCAACACCTTGTCGACACGCTTTTGATTGGCTTGCTCTCGAATGGTCACATTCTGTTGGAGGGTGTGCCAGGCTTGGCTAAGACCTTGGCTATCACAACCTTGGCAAAGGCTGTAGATGCCGATTTCTCGCGTATTCAGTTTACGCCCGACTTGCTCCCTGCCGATATCGTGGGTACATTAATCTACTCGCAGAAGGCTGAGGACTTCACCGTGAAGAGGGGTCCCGTATTTGCGAACTTCGTCTTGGCGGATGAGATTAACCGTTCGCCCGCAAAGGTGCAGTCGGCACTCTTGGAGGCGATGCAGGAGCGTCAGGTGACCATTGGTGGTGGCACCTACAAGTTGCCCGAGCCATTCCTCGTGTTGGCGACACAGAACCCATTGGAGCAGGAGGGTACCTACCCACTCCCTGAGGCGCAGGTTGACCGTTTTATGTTGAAGGCGAAGATTAGCTATCCGAAGCGAGAGGAGGAGCGTGCCATTGTGCGTATGAACCTCTCGGGTGCGGGTATGCCTGAGCCAAGCAAGGTCATCACGCCTGAGGATATCGTGAAGGCTCGTAAGGTTGTGGAGGATGTCTATATGGACGAGAAGATTGAGAAGTACATTGTCGACATCATCTTCGCAACGCGTGAACCTGCAGCCTACAACCTCGAGAAGTTGCAGTCGCTCATCGCCTATGGAGGCTCGCCACGTGCAAGCATCTCGTTGGCTAAGGCGGCACGAGCATACGCCTTCATTCGTCGTCGTGGCTATGTCATCCCTGAGGATGTGCGTGCTGTGTGTCACGACGTCTTGCGTCACCGTATCGGCTTGACCTACGAGGCTGAGGCGGAGAATATCACCTCGGAGGAGATTATCACCGAGATACTCAACAATGTAATTGTACCTTAATCGCGTTGCCCGATAAGCAGAGATGATAGAGCAGACCGAAAACGATATTCTGAAGCGAGTCCGCAAAATCGAGATTAAGACTCGAGGGTTGTCGAATGAGATTTTCGCAGGAAAGTACCATACGGCATTCAAGGGACGAGGTATGTCCTTCGCTGAGGTGCGACAGTATCGCATTGGCGACGATGTGCGCGATATCGATTGGAACGTAACGGCTCGAACTCGCAAGCCCCATATCAAGGTCTACGAGGAGGAGCGTGAGCTGACAATGATGCTTATGGTCGATGTCAGTGGCTCACGTATGTTCGGTACAACCGACGCTCTCAAAAAGAATATCATCACCGAGTTGGCGGCAGTGCTTGCCTTCTCAGCGTCGCAGACGGGCGATAAGGTGGGTTGCATCTTCTTCTCGGACAAGGTTGAGAAGTTCATCCCACCGAAGAAGGGTCGCAGCCACATCCTCACCATCATCCGTGAGTTGGTGGGCTTCGTGCCCGAGTCGAATGGCACGGCTATCTCGGAGGCGGTGCGCTACCTCACGGGCGTGAATAAGAAGCGCTGTACAGCCTTTCTGCTGTCGGACTTCTTGAACTCGAAGCGAGATGACGAGGCGTTGAACGATGCCCTGAAGATTGCCACTGCGCGTCACGATATCATCGCCTTGAAGGTCTCAGACCCTCGTGAGAGGGAGATGCCCGATGTGGGCATTGTCGAGCTGCAGGATGCCGAGACAGCCCGCAAGGTGTGGGTTGACACCTCGTCGTGTGCAGTGCGTGACCACTACGCCTCGTCGTGGGCAGAGCGTGAGGCGAAGACCCGAGATTTGCTCCTTCACAATCGCATCGACATAGCCGATATCTCGACCGATTCGGACTATGTGGCAGAGCTGATAAAACTCTTCAAACAACGATGAAGATTCTACGATATATAATAATAAGTCTATTGCTCACATTGTGGGTGGGTGAGGTTGGAGCAGAGACAGTGGCTCCGACAATCACCTCACGCCTCTCGGCCGACACGGTAACCATAGGCGACAGAGTGGTGCTCACGGTTGACGTTGAGAAGGATGTGATGCAGCACGTCGAGTTCCCGACCTTCGAGTTTGTGCAGAGCGAGGGTGAGGAGGCCACCGAGCCGAGCATCGAGGTCCTCCGTGACTATGCTCCCGACACCATTTCGCAGCAGGGACGCAGAGTATTGCTTCGCAAGCGCTACGAGATGGCGGTCTACGATGAGGGCATCTACCACATCGGCAAGGCGCAAGCGCTCTACTTCGACAAGAATATTGTCGACACACTCTTTGCCGAGCACGAGGAGGATCTCTACGTGAAGAGCGTAATCGATACGACGATGACCACCGTGCGAGACTTGAAGCCACAGATGACCTTGAAGTGGCGTTTTGCCGAGCATAGCGGCTATATGGGCATCGGACTCGGAGTCTTGCTGCTGCTGGCGCTGGTGCTCTACCTTGTAGTGCGCTATCTGCACAAGCGAGGACGTCACCTTTCGGACCTCTTCAAGCCTGCACCGCCCGTACCGGCACACATCGTGGCAATCACAGCACTCGAGAAGTTGCACAACGAGAAGTTGTGGCAGAACAATAAGCACAAGCTCTACTATTCGGGCTTGAGCGATATCCTGCGTACCTACCTTGCAGGACGCTTCGAGGTGGGAGCTATGGAGATGACCACCGACGAGATTTCGGATGCTCTGCGCACGCTCGATATCGAGGAGGGACAGAAGATGAGCCTCCTTGCGGTGTTGCGAGATGCCGACCTGGTGAAGTTTGCCAAGGTCGAGCCTGAGGCTTCCGAGAACGAACTCGCCTACAATCGCGCCTACTACTTTGTCGACGAGACCAAGCCTGTAGAGAGGGTCGAGGAGGCTGAGGATGAACCAACCAAAAACAAGAAGGAGGAGTAGCGATGAGACTGATAGTCAGATATATAGCGCTTGTGCTACTGCTCGTTGCGAGTGGCACTGCATCGGCTCAGCAATTGAAGGAGCGAGGCTTTGTGCGTAAGGGCAATCGCCAGTACAATCGAGGCAATATCGATGGCAGCATCGAGAGTTATCAGGAGGCTTTGAAGCACGATGCGAACTCGTTTGAGGCCAAGTATGACCTCGCCTCGGCACTCTATCGAGCGAAGCGATTCGACAAGGCAGAGACGACCTTGAAGGCCATCGTGAACGACACCACCCGCACCGAGTTGGAGCGCGGAGATGTGGCCTACAACCTCGGAAACACGCAGTTTGCGCAGCAGAAGTACAAGGAGGCACTCTCCTCCTATCGTATGGCAATGCGTTGCAATCCGAATGATGAGGACGCGAAGTACAACTACGCCTTCACGAAGCGTCTCCTTCAGCAGCAGGAGCAGCAACAACAGCAGCAGAACCAGGATAAGAACCAGGACAACAAGGAGCAGAATAGCGAGCGAAACAAGGATAATCAGAACCAAAATCAGCAGAATAATAAGGACCAAAACGGAGATAATCAGCAGGATAAGAGCGACCCTCAGAATCAGGATGAGAAGGGCGAGGAGCCTCAAGGTCAGGCTGATAAGAGAGAGCAACAGGGAGGTCAGCGACCTGAGGGCGGAATGTCGCCCGAGCAGCAGGAGGCACTCTTGCAAGCCATTCAGGCTGAGGAGGATAAGACTCAGGACAAGCTGAAGGAGAAGGCTGGCGTGTTGATTCGTGGAGGTAAGAATTGGTAGAGTATGGAGTTTGCAAATCCCAAAATATTGTGGTTGTTGGCGGTTGTGCCGCTCTATGTGGCATACTACGTATGGCGCTCGATGCAGGGTGGAGCCTCGATAGTGATATCTTCGACCGACTCGCTGCGCACAGCACCCCGTACCATCCGCTACTACCTGCGTCATCTGCCCATAGCACTGCGTGCGGCAGCGTTGGCACTTATCGTTGTCGCCTCGGCACGTCCTCAGACCATCGAACACGAGGAGAAGACAACCACCGAGGGTGTAGATATAGTGCTTGCAATCGATATCTCGGGCTCAATGCTGGCACGAGACTTTAGACCCGACCGTCTCACTGCAGCGAAGGAGGTGGCAGCCCAGTTTGTGGCGAATCGCCAGGGTGACCGCATCGGCTTGGTTGTATTTGCGGGTGAGGCCTTCACTCAGACCCCTCTTACGACTGACCAGTCGACCCTGCAGACCCTGCTTGGACGTCTGCGCAGTGGCGTAGTCGAGGATGGTACAGCCATCGGTAATGGCTTGGCTACGGCGGTGAATCGTCTGCGAGAGAGTGACTCGAAGTCGAAGGTTATCATCCTCCTGACCGACGGAGTGAACAATAGCGGACATATCGCCCCTAAGACCGTAGCAGAGATAGCTAAGGAGCAGAATATCAAGGTCTATACCATCGGTATCGGCCGCAATGGCACAGCCCCATATCCTGTCTTTGATGAGCGTGGTAGGGAGGTCTATACCGTCGATATGAAGGTCGAAATTGACGAGAAGATACTCGAGGCAATAGCCGAGCAGACGGGAGGCGAGTACTTCCGTGCGACGAACAAGAGTGCTCTCGAGGAGATCTACAAGAAGATTGACTCGATGGAGAAGTCGAAGGTCGAGAAGTTCGATATCACCCACGTTCACGAGGAGTTCTTGCGCTACCTTTTGTGGGCGCTGGCACTGCTCATCGTGGAGTTTGTAGTTAAGTATATAGTATTAAAACGCATACCGTAATGTTCCGTTTCGCCAATCCTAATCTCTTGTGGCTCCTCCTCTTGGTGCCCGTTATGATTATCGCATTTGCGATACTCCTCCATCTGCGTAAGCGCAGCTTGGGGCGTTTCGGTACGCTTGAGACCGTGCAGACCCTCTTGCGAGATGTCTCGTCGTGGCGAGTACGTGCCAAGTTCGCACTCTTTGTCTTGGCCTATGCGCTGCTTGTTGTGGCAGCAGCCCGTCCTCAGCTTGGCGCAAAGTTGCGTGAGGAGAAGAGTGAGGGCGTCGAGATGATGTTTGTTGTCGACGTCTCGAACTCGATGATGGCCGAGGATATCACCCCGAACCGCCTCGACCGTACCCGCTATGCCATCGATAAACTCTTCTCGCAGATGCAGCAGGATAGGGTAGGCGTGGTAGTCTTTGCGGGTGAGGCAAAGGTGCAGTTGCCCATCACTACCGACTATCGTATGGCCCGCAGCTTCACAAAGCGCCTCTCACCTTCACTCGTGAGTGTGCAGGGCACCGACCTCTCGGATGCTATCGACTTGGCGTCGTTGTCCTTCTCGCAGACGAAGGATGCCAGCCGTGTGATGATTCTTATCACCGATGGTGAGGCACACGATGCAGATGCTCTCACCGCTGCCAAGCGTGCTGCCGAACGAGGAATACGCCTCTTCGCTATCGGTATCGGCTCGCCGCAGGGTGCACCAATTAAAATCGGAGGCGAGTTCATCAAGGATGAGAAGGGCGATATGGTTGTTTCGCGCCTGAATGAGAAGCTGTTGCAGGATATTGCCGAGGCTGGTAATGGCGCCTATATCCGCGCATCGAATGCCGAGTTTGGCCTCTCGGAGATTGTCGACGAGATCAACAAGATGGAGAAGAGTGAGCGTACGACTCTCGCCTTTGAGGAGTACAACGAGCAGTTCTATTGGCTCTTGTGGACGGCTCTCGGCTTGTTGCTGATAGAGGGCTTACTGCTCGATAGACGCAACCCTAAGCTCCGCAAATTCAACATTTTTGACAAGTAGTCATAGCGCACAAACAAAAAGGATGGGTATCGAAAACAATACCCATCTTTTCTTTGTTATGAGGAGTGACCTTACTTCTTCGATGTCATTATCTCGAGAATCAATCTGTCGGTCTCGACCATTCCGTTACGACCGATTGAGGTGAGATTGCGTATGCAGTTATCGACGTTATCCTCGATGATACCCTCCAACGAGGTTGTCACACGATTGTTCATAGCGAGTGTAGCCGAGAGTACAGCCGTAGCTACGCCACTGGTGACCTTGAGCGAACACGACGGCTTGGCACCATCGCAAATCATACCTGTGAGGTTAGCAACCATATTCTTCACAGCGCCCGATACCTCCTCGTAGCCACCACCCATCAGGCGGGTGATACCGCACGCCGAACCCGTAGCTGCCACGACGCATCCGCAAAGAGCCGACAAGCGACCGAGGCTCTGCTTGATGTAGATTACGGTGAGGTGACTCAACACCAATGCTCGCAACATCTTCTCGCGTGGAACATCATTCGAGAGGGCAAAAATAGCCACTGGCACAGTTGCCGAAATGCCCTGGTTGCCACTGCCCGAGTTGCTCATTACGGGAACCATAGCACCGCTCATACGAGCATCGCAAGCACCACTTGTGTGGGCCAAAATATTAGTAAAGAGAGTATCGCCAAAGATGCTCTTTGCCACGCCGCTGTGGAGCATTGCGCCCAAGCCGTGACCATAATTTCCTGAGAACGAAAGCTCTGCAGCAGCAACATTGCGCTGAGCCGTTTCGCCGATAAACTCAATCTTCTCGATGTCGACCTCCTCGGCAAAGTCGTAGACCTTCCGGAGTGAGAGCTCCACCTCCTCGACCTCGACTGCAGCACCTCCGACAGCCTCGTTTGCAGCTATCTCAACGCCATTCTTCTTCACCGATGAGAAGTTGGTATGCGAGCCCGAAATAACCGCCTCGGCACTCTCTTCCCCAGCCGAAACTGTGGCCTTGATGTAGAGTATTCCGTTGCTCTCGTCAGCGATAGAGATTGCGGGAGCAGTGGTCTGCAAGAGAGTCTTAGCCTTCTCTACAGCCTCCTTGTCCACATCGCGCAACACCTCCAAGCCATACTCCGACTTGCCCGCTACCACACCGAGCGCAATAGCAATCGGCAGACCTGTCATTCCGCTGTTCGGAATGCCCACGCCCATTGCATTCTTGAAGATGTTAGCACTGAGTGCCACCTCTATTTTCTCCGCCTTTTTGCCGAGAGTTTCGCAAGCCTTGGCTACGCATAGCGATACCGCCATTGGCTCCGTACAACCTATCGAAAGCACCACTTCGCGCTTGATAAGGTCGATAATTTTGTCGTGATCTTGTTGAGTCATACTGCAAAGATATAAAAAATCGTTCTGATTGGCAAATTTTGCACGAATCGTCGGATAGAAAATTCCTCACATACATCCAAGTATGCTGCGGATTTACTACCTCGCTTCGCACGAAATTTTCTCAATCATCGACGATTTTTATAGATTCAGGTTGTTCTGATTGGCAAATTTTGCACGAATCATCAGCTGGTGAATTTCTCACATACGCATTTTTTCTTCGAAAAAAGAGATTATCCGAAAAAAATAGCTAACTTTGCAAGTTAGAAGCGAAAATTAGACAAAAACAGATACAGATTATGAGAATTGCACAACTTTTGAAATCGACCGAATACGGTGCTAAGGTTACCGTTAAGGGTTGGGTGCGTACAAAGCGTGGTAACAAGAATGTTGCATTCTTGGCCTTGAACGACGGCTCGTGCGTTGCCAATATCCAGATTGTTGCCGACCTCGCGAAGATCTCGGAGGAGGAGCTTAAGCCTATCACTACAGGTGCTTGTGTGGCTGTCGAGGGTACTCTCGTAGAGTCACTCGGCGCAGGTCAGGGCGTAGAGGTTCAGGCTGAGTCTATCGAGGTTTACGGTACTGCAGACCCTGCAACCTATCCATTGCAGAAGAAGGGTCACTCGTTGGAGTTCCTTCGCGACATCGCATACCTTCGTCCTCGTACAAACACCTTTGGTGCCATCTTGCGTATCCGCCACGCTATGGCGTTCGCAATCCACAACTACTTCAATGAGCGTGGTTTCTACTACCTCCACACTCCATTGATTACAGCTTCGGACTGCGAGGGTGCAGGCGAGATGTTCCAGGTTACAACTATGGACTTGAACAACCTCCCACGCACTGAGGAGGGCGCAATCGACTTCACTCAGGACTTCTTCGGCAAGCCTTGCAGCCTCACCGTATCGGGTCAGCTCGAGGGTGAGCTCGGAGCGTTGTCGATGGGTCAGATCTACACCTTCGGCCCTACTTTCCGTGCCGAGAACTCGAACACTCCACGTCACTTGGCAGAGTTCTGGATGATTGAGCCTGAGGTTGCTTTCTACGACCTCCAGGACAATATGAATATGGCTGAGGATTTCCTCAAGTACCTTATCCGCTACGCTTTGGATAACTGCAAGGAGGATCTCGAGTTTATGAATAAGATGTGGGACAACGAGCTTCTCGACCGTCTCAACTTCGTTCTCGCAAACGACTTCGTACGTCTCGACTACACCGAGGGTATCAACATCCTTAAGGCGTCGGGCAAGAAGTTCGAGTTCCCTTGCGAGTGGGGTTGCGACCTTCAGTCGGAGCACGAGCGCTACCTCGTAGAGGAGCACTTCAAGAAGCCTGTAATCCTCATCAACTATCCAAAGGATATCAAGGCATTCTATATGAAGCAGAACGAGGATGGCAAGACTGTTCGTGCTATGGACGTTCTCTTCCCAAAAATCGGCGAGATTATAGGTGGTTCGGAGCGTGAGGCTGACTATGGCAAGCTCTCTGCACGTATCCAGGAGCTCGGCATTCCTGAGAAGGATATGTGGTGGTACCTCGATACCCGTCGTTGGGGCTCAGCACCTCACTCGGGCTTCGGTCTCGGTTTCGAGCGTCTCTTGCTCTTCGTAACAGGTATGAGCAATATTCGTGACGTGATTCCGTTCCCACGTACACCGAAGAACGCAGAGTTCTAAAACAAAGCCGAATAACGAGGCAATTTCGGCGTTGTGCTTCGGTCGTTGAGTTGCTCACATACGTCAAGTATGCTCCGCGCTCAACGCCTTGCGAGCCTTGAAATTGCACTCGTTCTTCAACTTTGTAAATCGTTCTGATTTAGGATGGACTGTATAGTTTGAGAGATGAGAGAAACTAAACTTATTTTATATTTCTCTCGTCTCTCGTCTTTAACATTAATGAAGAAGCGATAAAGGGTTGCAGTAGAACTTTATTACCGCTATGAAACTTGCAAATGCACAACTGCTCGCGCAGCAGCAGAAACTCTCTCCGCAACAGATCCAGATGATTAAACTTCTGGAGCTGCCTACCGCTATGCTCGAACAGCGCATAAAGGAGGAGATTGAGGAGAATGTCGTACTCGAGGAGGAACACCCTGCCGAGAGTGACGAGGAGCCTCAGCAGATATCGGTGGAGGAGTATCTGCGTGAGGATGATACCCCTGCCTACAAGAGCCGTCTCAACCACTACTCCAAGGATGACCAGCCCCGCAGTGTCCAGATTTCGGGAGGTCGTTCTCTACAGGAGTCACTCATTGAGCAGTTGGGCTATCGTAACCTCTCGGAGGAGGATGAGCAACTCGCAATCTTCCTCGTAGGAAGTATCGACGAGGATGGATATTTGCGTCGCGACCTCGAGTCGTTGGCCGACGATATCGCCTTCTCACTCGGTATCGAGGCTACAATCGACGAGCTTGAACAGTTGCTCTCGATTATCCAGCACCTCGAGCCTGTGGGCGTTGGCGCCCGCGATTTGCGTGAGTCGTTGCTCTTGCAGATTGAGTCGCAACCTATCGATACACCCGAGCGTCAGCTCGCACATCGCATTCTCGAGTTCCACTTCGAGGAGTTTGTCAAGAAACACTACGAGCGCCTGATGTCGCGCCTCGATGTCTCGGAGGAGGCCTTTCGTGCTGCGGTGCAGGAGATACAACACCTCTCGCCCAAGCCTGGAAATCTCTTCTCGGAGGGTGGGGCAGAGTCGGCACCATACATCATTCCCGACTTCCTGCTCGACTACCACGATGGCCAGTTTGACCTCTCGCTCAACTCCTACAATATCCCTGAGTTGCGCCTCAGCCGTCACTATGTCGATATGATTAAGGATATGGCGACTGCGAAGGGCACGAAGAGTGAGAGTGAGAAGGAGGCGATCCAGTTTATCAAGAATAAGATTGATTCGGCGAAGTGGTTTATGTCGGCGATCAAGCAGCGCCACGATACGCTGATGCGCACTATGCAGACCATTCTCGACTATCAGCGTGACTACTTCCGCGATGGCGATAGGAGTAAGCTCCGCCCGATGATTCTTAAGGATATTGCCGACCGTACGGGCCTCGATGTCTCGACCATTTCGCGTGTGGTAAACAGCAAGTATGTGCAGACGCAATTTGGCATTATCCTGCTGAAATCGCTCTTCTCGGAGGCTATGCAGACGCAGAGTGGCGAGGAGGTGTCGAGCTACGAGGTGAAGAATATCTTGCAGGAGGCTATCGATAACGAGAATAAGCGCAAACCGCTGACCGATGAGCAGCTGATGAATATCCTCAATGAGAAGGGCTATTGCATTGCCCGCCGCACCGTCGCCAAATATCGCGAGATGTTGGATATTCCGGTCGCAAGATTGAGAAAGCAGATATAGTTGTTCGCACAGATAGAAATAAAAATAGTAGAGACGTATGAGTGCCTCTACTATTTTTTTGTTGCGAAGGGCGGACTACTTCTTCAAAAAGCAGGTCTTGAGAACGATGCTGCTACCCTCGATCTTGCAATCAACCTCCTCAGGGTTCTCGGTGAGACGGATGCTCTTAACCTTGGTACCGCGCTTGATGACCATCGACGAACCGCGTACCTTCAAATCCTTGATAACGGTTACCGAGTCGCCATCCAACAATTCTGCGCCGTTGCTATCTTTTGGTACATTGTCAGCTGCAGCAGTGGTCTCTTCGCCGTCAAACTCGTATGCGCAATCAGGGCATACATACAACGAACCGTCAAAATAGACATACTCACCACCGCACTTCGGACACTTTGTAATTTCACTCATAAATCTCTGTTTTTATAGTTATATATTATCGTTTTTGTCGTTTTACCGTGAAGGCTCTAATCTGAGTGCAAAGATAGTAAGCACCCAAAGAGAGACTCTTACTATTTTCGCACAATCATAACCGGAAGTTTGTAGCCGGAGAAGACTTTTACTATTTCTACATTCGGTTTTCCATCTCTTACACCGGAAATTCTAATAGCATTTTTTTCTGCGCCCTCTTCTTCATCTTGTATCCAGAAATATGCGCATTCCTCACCGTAGCCAGCATTTACCAGTATTTCATCTCTCTTATATCCATTAGAGACGAAAGAGATTCTCTCTCCATTCGCACCAATACAAATTGCACGATACATAGTGTATCCAGAAGAGCTATAGTCTCCTTGCCATCTACAATTCTCGATTAATTCGTAAACTTGTTCTTTCGTTGGCAGTCCTAACTTAGCTGCTTTGATATAAGGAAGATAAATTGTATCTCCTTCATTCTCCAAATAGTCAAGAGACCACAATGTACCACTTGGCAATCCTAAACTGTGAACACTTATCTCTTCATCTGCATAATTGAGTTTCTCGATTTCACAATCTCGATCTTTATATCCATTTTGGTAACCATCAACATACGCTTGCGCAATAGACTTGGCCATTAACTCGTTCATCTTTTCAGCTGCGTACATTTCAGCCTTTTCTAGTAATTCATTCAAAGCCATATTTTGTGTTGTTTGTGAATTTTACAATAATTTTCTTGGAATCTGCCGCTTGCTTATTTCACATCCAACAAGGTGATGTCAAAGATAAGCGTAGAGAAAGCTTTTATCACTCCGGCCGAGCGTGAACCATAGCCAAGGTTGTATGGGATAACTATTTCCCAGCGCGAGCCTGCGGGCATCTCTCGCAGTGCGGTAGACCATCCTGTGATAAGTTCATTGAGGCGGAATGTCGCAGGGTGTCCTTTCTGCGTTTTGTCAAACACCTTACCGTTGATGAGCGTACCCGTGTAATATACTGAGATAAAGCTTTTGGGCGAAGGCTTAGGGCCATTTCCCTTGTTTATCACTCGGTACATCACGCCATTGAACATAATTTTCACACCTGGTCTCTGTGCATATTCCTGCAGGAATTCAGCGTTCCTGATTTTGTATTGATTGTCAATAGGTGGCATACTGTCAGCTGTTTTTGATTCTTTCGTTCTATTCTAGTGACTCCGCATCCCCATAAATCAACTACTTGCCGATGCAGTAAGTAAATGGTATTGATAATCAGTTAGTTAATACATTTGAGGCTGAAATAGGGCGAAAAAAAATGACAAACACTGATAAACAGTGAGAAACCATAATTAAATTGTCCGGTGCCCTAATTCGAGTGTAAAGATAGTAACTTTTCATGGAGAATCATAATAAATAGAATGTTGGATTATAACTTATATTCTTTTGCAGTTGATATTCTAATAATTAAATAGTCATATTAACATTGATCGAATTTTTTTATTATATTTGTATGACAAAATAAAATAGGACATATGAAGCAACATCGCTACGATTTAGAAGTTGTTCAACCAACTTATTCAACGACCGTGGATAAACGGATTATATTTGGAGAGTGGTTGTGATACAGTAATAGAAAATATAGTATGTAGAGTAACAAAAGTAGTTGTGATAATAAAAATCTCTTTTAAATACCTATAAAATTCTTAAACAATGATTGACGAACGTATAGATTTAATAGAAGAAGAAGTGAATGAGGAATTTTCCAATGATGATTTGTTCAATATAACTTCTTGGGGAGCAGATCCTTCTGTTAGAGAGTTGATAATGCAATATAAAGAAGGCGATATAGAAAAGCCCGAGTTGCAAAGAAAATATGTATGGAAGAAAAAGGATGCAAGCAGATTTATTGAATCCTTGTTGCTTGGACTTCCCGTACCAAGTATATTTCTTGCCAATATCGAGCAGTCTGGGAAACGCCTAATAATTGATGGATACCAAAGAATCCGTACTCTGTATGATTTTATAGAAGAGGGAATATGGCATGGTGACGATTCGGAATTTAAATTATTAAATTCTAATATCATAAACGAACGATGGAGAGGTAAATCTTTCGCAGACTTATCAGAGAATGATAAACGTAGACTTAAAAATTACACAATCCATGCTATTGTTTTTGAGCAAAAACATCCTTCAAATGATTCTGGTCTTTTCCAAGTATTTGAAAGGATTAACACAAGCGGTACGACTTTGAATGACCAAGAAATTCGAAATTGTGTTTATCAAGGTGCGATGAACACCCTTTTATTTGCCGTTAATAAACACGATAAATGGCGAGTATTATACGGAGGTCAAGAAGAAGATTCCAGAATGATGGATTTGGAGTTGATCTTGCGTTTTTATGCTTTAAACAGCGAAGATGTATATAATAATTCTGACAAAAAGAAAATTAGTCTAAAGCAAACACTAAATAAGTACATGCAAGATAACATGCATGCAGCAGATGCATTTATTAATGAAAAGGAATCTGAATTTTGTTCTACTATCGATTTTGTCTATACAAACTTTGGAGAAGAATCGTTCTTTAATCTACAAAATGATTTAACAAAAATTAGACGTAGATTATATCCAACAGTTTTTGATTCAATTATGATAGCAACTTCTATTGCCCTCAAAAAAGGATATGTTTACAATGGAGAGAATCTGAAAGAAAAGCGGATGAACTTACTAAAGGATGTAACGTATAGAGACAGTATTTCTCAAGGAACTATGAAAATAGACAATATTCGTACTCGTATTTCTTTGGCTCTACAATTTTTATATGGTATGGAACTATGATAAATAATCCTAATGCACAAACTGCTATTGATGACTGTAATACAGAATTATCCCGTATTACAGGTATAATCAATGGAGTTGGTAGTACCAGCCCTCTTTCAGGTTACTTGACAAAATATTCCTTGATTAGAATATGTGGCACTCTTGAGGTCTGCTATAAAACCATTATTGCAGATTATTATGAGAATCTAGCTCCACAATTAGGTCAGTTTATTAGTTGCCATTTGAGAGATGCGTCCTTAAATCCAATATATGAAAATATTTGCAAGGCTTTGAGCCGTTTTGATGATAGTAAAAATGAATTATTTAAAAAAGAAGTAGCAAACCTGGCAAACAAAGATTCTTTAATATACGCCTTTAAAGTATTGAATAGAGAAAGGAATAATGTTGCTCATGGCATAAACTCAACACTATCATTTAATGATATGAAGAATCGCTTTTCTGAAGCAATAAAAATTATAGAAGTTTTAGATTCTGTTATGATCTAATTTGTTAGTGTCGGATTAGGGAGTAGTATAAAGACTATATGTGTATACATAATGCATCTTTTAATTTAATACTACACTTGTCCCAGTGCAAATACCTCAAAACAATCAATTGCGGCTGCTCGGTTAAGTACTACGCCAAGATGTTGTAAAGAATACCTATAAATCAGTTGGAATACATTGCTACTAAACTACAATAATATCAAAGAGTGAGAGTTTGTATTATATAATTACTGTGACATATGAGAATACTTCTGTTTATATATGCCCTTGTTTTACTCGTAGCGTGTAATAGTAGACAACATTTCGCTCTTGATTGTTTAATAACAAATAGTGCCGATGGCGAAATGGTTTGTCTTATCTACCCTGTTAAGCACGAAGGTATTTGGTACAAACAGTGCGATACAGCATATATCAACAATGGCAAATGTTGTTTCAAAGGCAAGGTCGATGATGTTGTACCTGCTAGTTTAATCTTTGCCAATATGGACGAACTCAACACCTATATTGCACCATCAAATACAAAACTCTGCGCTGAACGCAGTACAATATACGACTATTCCATTAGCGGCTTAAAGATAGATGACGAAATAAAAGAGTATAACAAATTATTTGCGGCCCTAAACAAAAAGATTTACGAGAAGCAACATTTGATACAGCGCAAAAGCGAGGAGTATGCTACTGCGTACACTAATAATGCTGACAATACACAGACTCTTGCACTCGAGTTTTACAACCTTATAGAGGAGTACAAGGCAATATCTCCCGAGTGGTCTGCAATGGCTGTGAAATTTATAAACAGCCATCCTGATTATGCTATCATCCCAAACATCATTGACAAACTTGCTCACTCTGGATATGATGTGTCGGCAATAGAACTATTGTGCAAAAACTTATCAAACGAACAACGACAAAGTGCGCTTGGCGAGCTGATGTCAATTCGTTGTGAAATTGCAAAGTACAATGGCGGAATTGTGGGCAGCAAAGCTCTTGATTTTACTCTACCGAGTGTAGATGATAAAGCTATTACTCTATCGGAATGCTACGCAAAAAGTTTTGTATTGCTCGATTTCTGGGCGAGTTGGTGCGGACCATGCATAAGAGAGATTCCCGAATTGCAGAAACTGCACTCCCAGCACAAAGATAGGTTGCAGATCATCAGTATATCCGTTGATGAAAGCAAAGAGCGATGGCAAGATGCAATAGCAAAACATGAGCTATCGCAGTGGCACCAACTAATAGCAAACAACAACGAGGAGTGTTACTTTGCCGAACAAGCCAACACTGCACTCGCATACGGAGTCGAACAGATACCTTGCTTCATACTTATTGACACTAACGGCACAATCGTAGGTCGCTGGCCGCATCTTACAGCCGATGCAACAAAGGAGATTGAGCAGCTAATTGCTAATTAAATAGTCCGCGAATAAAATTCGCCCTTTGGCTATTGTCAACACCCAACAGCTCAAATACCTGGTCGTAGTTTGCTGCCGAAAACAATCGTATTACTTCGCTCTCTCCGCCTTGTTGTAGTGCATATTCGATTATAGCGGCGCCAACCACATTGGATAACTGAATGTCATTTCCGAGTGAAACAGCAAGAGATTCCTTGTTGCTAAAATCAACATTTTCCTTCTCAATATAGCTCTTCGCAATACTCTTAACGCTTTTATACGGTTGCTCCGCCATACCGCCATAGTAAGAGGCTATACCCTCGTGAAGAAATAGTGGGGCACTCGGGAAAAGAGGTAACATAATTGCGTGCACCACTTCGTGGATATGATTAAGTCGAGTGGATAGGATTATGTTGCCCATAGCACGACCCGCATATTTCTTATGCGTGCGCATAGGGGTATATGAAAGTCCAACCATAGCAGAGCACTCATCTATACTACCAGCCGCCAAATAAGTAATGCGATTGTTGTAGTCCAAATTGTATTTGTCGAGAAATGATTCTACGAAATTAGCAGACTCCTTCATTCGTTTCTTATCGACAACAACACCGTTGCCAATATAAAAATCTATACGACCTAAGGTATGTTGTTTGTATAGACCTTTAATAGCATCAAAATAGTTCATTAGTTGCCAACCTTGCGCTGTGTGCATTGCGCAGACCTTGTATATTGCATTAACTAAACATCCAGGAATCGCACCCTCTGGATAATAGGCAATGGTGTTTATCTCGTAAATATCATCTGATAGTTTGCGGATATTGTAGGTATTTAGTAGGCCATCTTTGTGAAGGCTGATATGCATATCCTTACGACCTTTCGTCCAAAATTGCGATGTATCAGAAGATGTATCTATTGCATCAATATAGCTCCTCCACACATTGCTTATAGTGGGTATATTTTCATCATTGCAGAAATATCCCAACTCTGATGAGAAGGTTAATCGTTGCGCCTTTGCATCAACGACACACAATAATGCACAAATAGCAACTATAATATATGGTAGTTTGATTCGTTTCATAGAGAGAGTTCCTTTCTATACATTAATATCTGCCAAGGCTACAATCTAAGTTTATTCGATTGTGTAATACCAAGAGTGGTAAATCGGATGACCCTCCGTCGATACCTCTTTAACCCAATTTGACTCATTGAAAATTGAGTCATCTTCTATGTTGCCAACATCCAAAGTCCACGAAAGACTATCTGTCGGAGATGTAACAATCGTGATTGTATGATGATATACATCGATATCTCCCGTTATTCCAGAATACTCTCTTTTGGCGACAGTTGCTAAGAAAGGATCCCAGCCCGCTTGAATCATTTTGTTCCAATTATTCGCATGCTCATCCCAGGTTGCAGTTGAAACACAGACGGTATTGCCTGGAGAAATCGTGTATTCTGTATATAACGATCCCCAAGAGGTGTAGCCTCTAAAGATAATATCGGCATTGGTCTTATTGACAATATATGCACGACCCTCATCTTGTGGATTCAAGGCCCAATCGGGATCACACGCTGTAGCCAGCACCCCGATGAATAACAACAATAGCAAAACTCGTTTCATATAAATACCTTAAATAACAGTACAAAGTTATAATAAAATTTTCATAATGGTTATACAATCTTCCCAATAAATCTTGGCCCATAATTTGCATTTATAAACAAAAATGTTTATTTTTGCGGTATGGATAAAAGAATAGAAATACTTAAGGGGCTACATCCGGGTCTATTTATTCAAAGAGAGTTGAGTTCACGCAAGCTCAAGAGTGGAGCTTTTGCCGAGTCAATCGGCGAGCATCCGCAGACCTTGAGTGCCATTATTCGTGGTCGTAGGTCAATGAACACATCGCTTTCACTTCGTATCGAGCAG
>JAZLCQ010000023.1:0-21465 GCA_045614285.1 Alistipes sp. | reverse complement strand
TTTTCGACCAACCTGGCGCGTATGATGGAGTCGAAGGGTGACGAGTTTTCGCCACTCTCGGGCAAGGAACTCTTTGCACAGAAGGTCGAGAAGGTGGTTATTATGGCAGGTAACTTTGCCGAGCAGAAGGCAGAGTACAATGTTCGCAAGGACCACTTTGCTGCGGTTAAGTTCTATGCCGAGTGCCCTGTGCCGATGTACTTTACAGACTATCGTCTTGGTCGCACAATCCTCTATCCTTGGCAGTGTATCTACGAGGGTTATAAATATGTTGAGAATCACCCTTGCGTGAAGGCCTTCGAGTACTATCAGCAGATGCCATACAATCGCCCATTGTGGGATCCTACAGCAGTTCTCTTTGCTGCAGAGCCAAAGGGTGGCTATGCATCGATTTCTAAGCCAGGTATGGTGCAGGTTGATTTCCGTAGCAACACCTTCTTCATCGAGGATAAGTCGTCGAATCGCCACTACTACATCGTGAACGACAAGCAGCGTGCAAAGATTATCCGCCGCGTGGAGGAGATTACAATGCGCCTTCCAAAGTGCTTTCAGAAGTAGTCTGACAACACTTTCACAAAAATAAAAGGGAGCCTCACAGCTCCCTTTATTTTTTGCAGCAACATCTGCTACAAGGTCTGATTCACGATACCGAACGGCTTAAGCTCAACCTCGGCAGCACCCTTTGCGGTCGAAATCTTAACTCGTGCCGGCTTGCCTACACGCTCGTTCAAGCGGATGTGCAACTTGTTGTCGACAACCTCAGCCGAGGTAACCTCCACATCCGAGTTGGTGCTCTTCAGGAGTGAACCACAAGCAGCCATCTTACCACCCTTCTTCGCGCCCGCGCACTCACGCACATATATAGGTGCTACAGACTGACGTACCTGCTGCAAGGCGTTGCTCTGCTGCCAAGTGCCCTTATAGCTCTCAAAGAGGATTGTGTGGTTATAGGTGCCGTGGAAAGGTTCGTAGTACCACGCCTTCTCCTGCGAGACATTCACCGGAGTGACAAATGTCAAGGTCACATCCTTGATAGGACCACCTGTGGTCGAAGCACCGAGGTAGAGGGTCATCTCGCCCTTATCGGCATCTACCGAGAAGCCCTGCTCACCTGTGCGAGGAGTAACGATGAGACCGCCGTCGCGACCCTCCAAAGCGCACATATTCAACAAGCAGAAGTGACCCACACCACCCTTGGTATACTCGCTCAAACCGAATGGAATATCGAAAATAGTCTTGCAAGGTGCTCCTGTGTTGATCAAGAGGTCGAGACCTCGCGGATCGAACGAACTTGTCTCAGAGCCCTCACGACGGATGATGGTTGGGTGCGGTGCGGTGAATGATATGTTGCACACCACGCGACCCGACTCGATAACGAAGTGCTGGCGCATATGCAACAACCAGTCAATCTGGCGATCAACGATAAGCTCCGAGCCACACACCTTGGTGCGGGTTGCGCCATACTGCTTCGCATCGCGCCACTTGCCATCGCCCTCGCCATCACGCATCTCCGCCAAAGCCAACAACTTGAATGGAGCGAGCGACAACTCGGTCTTGCGACCACCGTCGTTGATGACAACCTTCTCCTCCGAAGCGGTTACGGTAACATCGCCATCAGAGATTGTATTGCCCTCACGCCAAGCCTTAACATCGGCCTTGTCGAGGCTCTTGGCGCCGAAAATAGCGTAGCCAAACGAAGGAATATCTGCCTCAAACTCAATGGTATAGCCCTCAGCCGTACGAACGCAGCTGCAATCGAGCTTCTTGCCGGTTGCATAGTCGTAGATGGCATATGCCTTCTCGCTCTTGATGGTCACCTTGCGCTCAGCCGAGTGCTCCATACAGAGTGCCATAAAGTAGGTATCGTAGCCCTTCAACTGCACATTCGCAGCAATCTTGTCCATACCGTCGTCGATGATGCTCTTCGACAGGAGCGAGCTGTTGAGCAACGATGTGATACGCTCGACGCGCTTCTCGTAGAGCGGATACCAACCTTTCGAGTCGCTATTCACAGCCCACAAAAGGAGGTGCTCCGAACGCGAGAGAGTGGTGATTTTACCGTTGCGAGTGAGGAACTTAGGCTCCACCTCGGGATAGAGCTCAGCACGCTCGATATTCCAAGTGAGAGGGTCGTCGATTGGAGTTACATCGCTCTGCGAAACCTCCTTATCCACGCTCCAACCCTCGTTATGCTGCAGGAGCGCATTGAAGATGTTTGCGGTGCGGAAATCAACCATTGCGTGGTCGGTGTGACCCTGAATAATGATATCGAGAGGGTCAGCAGTCCAACGCGAATAGGTACCATGCTGAAGGTCGTTCACCTTGGCCGAATGGTCGACATAACGCTCCTCGCCAAGACCGAACTTTTCGATATACTCCTTCACTGTAATCCACACAATTTCAACATCTTCGTGTGTTGCGTTGAACTCCGCAACACGCGCATAGGTGCGGCTAAATTTCTGCGGAATCTCGTAGTCCTCCTCAATGGTGATGAGGCTATTCTCGGGAGCAATAGCGGCTCTATCGAGCGCCTTGCTGCGGGTGATAGGCACACACACTGACGAGCTGCCATCCATACCCGAAAGGCGGAACGGACGCCACGAATCGTCGTTAGTAATAATAGGTGTCCACGATACGTTGGAGTTGTTCAAAATCCACGGCAACTGCGGGTGATAAGCGCGCTCCTGGAGGTAGAATCCGTCGGTCGCAGTGCCGAGGAAATCCTCGATAATGCGGGTACCGAGCAGTGCGCAACGGTAGTTGGTCTCGCCATCCATATTCACATTCACCGGCTCCGAGTAGAAGGTTCCCGTAAAGTTCAACTGGCCACGCTTATGAATCTTCATCGCGTGCTCCAAAACGTGAGGTGCCGCCTGCTTCAACGAGCCGAGGGTCTGACCCGAAAATTGGAGCTGACCCTTGAAGTCGGGATGCTCATCCATAAAGGTCAACAAATTGTCATAAATAACCGGAAAGTCACGCCACAAGGTGGTGCGAACATAGCGGTCATAGTTCATATTGCCGTGCAAGATGAAACTCATATAAACTCGCTTCTTAGCGGGTTTTTCACTCTGTTGAGCCATTACAACCGATGGCGCTACAAAAAGCAACAAGAGAAGTGCAAATAAATGTTTTTTCATATTTATAGAATTTTATTCTGTTCAATTTTCGCGATTGTGGTGTCGATATAACGCTGAATATCGGCCTTGAGACGCTTGTAGAGAGGCGACGAAGTGTAGTTTTCGTTATCGAGCAAAACATCTCGAATCGAGCGCAACGTATTGGTGTAGTTGCTCATCTCGTTCTTCAGCGCAACGCCCTCCTTCGAGGAGCAGATGATCTTCGAGAGCGACATCTGTCGCAGCTTCTCGCAGACACCGCTCAACACCGGCAACACGACGTTATCCATCAGCGTATGACCGTGCATAAAGAGGTATGTCAGCTCGGGCTCGACACCCTTATTGCGGATTCGCTCGGCAAAGGCAGGTATCTCGGTTGCCATCTCGGGGTTATCCTCAACAAGCGAGGCCACCTTGCGCTCGACATTGCGTTGCAACCACGCTATCGTATTGGCGCCATTCTGCACGATATCGATATAGCCGATGCGTACCGCCGACTTGAACTCTATCAACGGCAGCACATTCTCGGTCTTGCGCGATGCGGAGTAGGCGTACCACAAAAATATTGGATATATGGCACGCGAGTAGTCCGCCATAAACTGCTCGAAATCAAAGATGTAGGTATCATTTTTGACAGCCTTCACGCAGACATTATGCAGCGACGGAGCATAGCAGAGATAGTTCTCGGTAGCGTAGGTGTAGGTGTGGAACATATGGGGCGACTCGACAATTTGGCGCGAAACCTCATCCTCGTCATCGAAGAGGTAGTCGAAGTCCGAATCCATACATAACAACATCTCGTCGTTGGCGTCGTCAGCCATCGAGAGGAGCACCTTTTTGCCTTTAGGCAAATCCTTGCGGGTAGGCACCGATATCTCGAAGCGTAGATATGGATTTGGGAAGTGGTCGAAGATGCCTCGCCAGAAGGCTACATCCTCGTACCCTTCGACAAAGACTCTCACACGTCTGCGTCCATCATCTATCGGCAACGCCTCGGGCAGATTCTCGATATCTACACCGCCGCGTTGAAACGCCTTGATACGCATCTTGTTGAGCATTGCTTCGCGCTTAAGCTCGCTTTTTTCTCTTCGATTTGCCACCTCTTTTTGTGATATTTGTGTACAAATATACAAAATCTATGAGAGTTGCCAAAATATTTATTATTTTTGCATCGTTAATTGGGCAATTGTTGATTTATGGCAGACTGGAAAGAGCGACTCGGAATGGTTTACTCCACAAATCCCGACTTCTCGTACGACTATGGCGAGGAGGCCGAGGCGGATACCCTCGCACCCGAAAATCAGAACTTGCGAGTATGGCGTGACACCAAAGGTCGTGGCGGTAAGGTGGCTACGATAGTGCGCGGTTTTGTCGGCTCAACCGACGACCTGGAGGAGCTCGGACGCACCCTCAAGCGAGGTTGTGGCGTGGGCGGCTCGGTCAAGGAGGGTGAGATTATCATCCAGGGCGACCACCGCGATCGTGTGACTGCCCTACTCCTACAAAAGGGTTACTCCCGCACCAAAAAAGTTTGATAAATTGACCAGGTGGCTACTATGATGAAGCAAATAAATTGGAAAATGATATGCAGAGCGGCTGTGATGAGTCTCTCGCTATTGTGCTGCATAGCAGCATCTGCCAAGTCGAAGACCAACTACGACGAGTCGAAGGTGCCAAACTACATCTTGCCCGAGTTGCTCACCTGCAACGATGGCACGAAAGTTACCACAGCTCAAGAGTGGGAGCGTCGTCGTCGCCCCGAAATCATGGAGTTCTTCTCGAACAGTGTCTACGGCAAGACTCCAAAGGGGGAGATAAAGGTGAAATACAAGGTCGTTGCCAAGAATCGCAAGGCACTCGACGGCAAGGCTACGATGTTGCAGGTGATGTTCACATTCACAGGCAACAACCATACACAGCGTGCCCTGGCACTCGTCTACTACCCGAACACCCGTCACAAGGTGGGTGCTCCGGTCTTCATAGGCTACAACTTCAAGGGTAATCACGGCGCAAGCCACGACCCAAAGGTGCTCTACTCGCCATATTTCGACACCATAGCCAACCCTAACAGCCCGCTTCTGGTGCGTGGCGTACAGAGCGAGCGCTGGCCGATGAAGCAACTCATCGAGCGCGGATATGCGGCGGTGACGATGTGCTATCACGACATCTACCCCGACCAAAAAGATGGTGCCAAGAGCAGTCTTATGCGACTTCTCCCCTCAACCGAGGATGAGAAGAGTCGTTGGCAGGCGATTGGCGTATGGGCCTACGGTCTGAGCTGCATTGCCGATTGGGTTGAGCAGCAGCCTTGGGCAAACCGAGAGCAGATGTGCGTCATAGGCCACTCGCGTCAGGGCAAAGCTGCACTGTGGGCAGGAGCGCAAGATGAGCGATTCAAGGTTGTGATATCGAATAACTCGGGTTGCGGAGGTGCTGCACTCTCGAAGCGTGTCTTCGGTGAGAGTGTTCGACGCATCACAAAAACCTTCCCTCACTGGTTCTGCAAGAACTTCTCGTACTACAGCGAGCGCGAGGCGGAGTTGCCATTCGACCAGCATCAGCTGCTTGCCCTTGTTGCACCGCGTCACCTCTATGTTGCGAGTGCGTCGCTCGACAGATGGGCCGATCCGAAGGGTGAGTACCTCTCGACATATCACGCTTCACCACTCTACAAGCTCTACGGAATGAAGGGCTTAGAGAGTGAGCAGATGCCAAAAATCGGGGAGCCGATAATGAACGATGTCGGCTACCACATACGCGAAGGAAAGCACAACATAACACCATACGATTGGGGACACTACCTCGACTTCTGCGACAAGGTGTTCAAGCACAAAGCGGCAAACAAATAGTGAACTTTGAGAGTGCAGTTTAGACATATCGTAATTGCTGTCATAGCGTTGTTTGGCGCGTATACGGCTTCGGCACAATACTACTCGTGGGGTGCCGACCCGACCTATATGCGCTGGAACAAGCTCAAGGGGGATAAGATTGATGTTATCTACCCCGACACAGCACGCACTCTCGGCTACAAGATGATGTACTATGCACAGGCTGTGCAACCATCGATCGGCTTCGGCTTCCGCCACGGGCCGATGAAGATTCCGTTTGTCATTCACCCCGAGAACTTCTCGTCGAACGGTATGGTGATGTGGCTCCCGAAGCGAGTGGAGATTCTCTCCTCGCCTGCAACAAACAGCTACTCGATGCCGTGGCTCAAGCAACTCGCAGCACACGAGTACCGCCACGCCGTCCAGTACAACAACCTCAACCGCGGCTTCGTCAAGGTTTTTAGCTACATACTCGGACAGCAGAGCTCGACCATCGGACTCCTCTTTATGCCTCTGTGGGGTCTGGAGGGCGATGCCACACTCTCCGAGACGCAGATGTCGTCATTTGGTCGCGCCCTGCAACCAAGCTTTACCATGCACTACCGTGCTGTGGGAAACATTGCTCTCGAGCGTGGCATCGACAAGTGGTTCTGCGGCTCCTACCGCGAGTATATCCCGAACCACTATCAGCTCGGCTACCAAATCACCTCCTACGCCAACACCAAGTTTGACGAAAATGTGTGGAACAAGGTGGTGCGCTATGCGGTGCGTAACCCATATGTCATCGCAACGACATACTTCGGTATGAAGCGCTTCTACAAGACCACAACACATAAGCTCTTCCGCGAGACCTTTGCCGATTTGAACGACTTCTGGAACTCGCTTCCATACCAGCCAAATACCTCGACACAACTCTCTGCCGAGCAAACAAGTGGCTACACGCAGTATCGCTATCCGCAGCTGCTCACCGAAGATTCAATACTCTCGCTTTGCGAAACTCTCGATACACCTGACGCCTTTGTCGTGACCAATCCGACCACGGGCAAGAGCAAGAGAGTGGCATACACGGGCTCCGTATCGACCCGTCCGAGCCAAATTGTTGGCGGACGCATCTGGTGGACAGAGTATCGTCGCAGCCTCCTCTTTGCCGAGCGTATCAACTCGAAGCTCTGCTATATGGAGCTTGAGCGAGGTCGCACAAAGACGATAAATCGCATCGACAAAGCCCTCTATGCCACACCTATCAACGAGGAGAAGCTGGCGTGGGTGGAGTATACTCCCGACGGTGTCTACCATATCGTGCAGGGTAACCCTACCCTTCGCAAAGAGGAGTACAAACGCATCGACATCCCTTCCGACATCGAGATTCACGGTTTAGCATACGACAACGAAACCTCAGCGCTCTACTTCATCGCAACCGATGATAGCGGAATGTGGCTTGGACGTGTAGGCGAGGGGGATAAGCTCGAACATATCACTCAGGGGGCATATATCACGCTCAGTGACCTCCGTGCCAAGGATGGTGTGCTCTACTTCGGCTCGATTCAGTCGGGCAAGGACGAGGTACACTGCTACGACCTCCGCACCTCAACCGAGTATCAGATTTCGGCTTCGACCTACGGTTCATTTGCTCCAATGCCAGCGAACAATGGCGAGGTGTTGATGACAACCTACGACCGCTATGGTTACCATATCGCCAAGCAGGGGGTTGTGCGCGACACTCTACCAAAGGTAGCCTACTCGAAGCTACCTCGCAATGTGATAAATCCACAGCGCAAGAAGTGGAATACGATAAACCTCGACACGGTGAAGTTTGTGGGTGCCGACTCGATGATGAAGATGGCACAGCGCGGCAAGAAGCCGACCCTGCGCGATAAGCGCTACAGCGGCCCTGCCCACCTCTTCAACATCCACTCGTGGGCACCTGTCTCCTACGACCCATTCTCGCTGAGCGAGGAGGGAGCGTTGGATTTCAACCTCGGAGCAACCATTATGTCGCAGAATATACTCTCGACAGCGAGCGGTTTCCTGACCTGGGGATGGAATGCCAAGGAGGGTCATATCGTCAAGGGTGCCTTCCGCTACTACGGACTTGGTATTAACCTCAGCATCAACGCCACCTATGGTGGTACGCAGCAGCTCTACTCGGCATACACCTACCTCTACAACCCATTCAAGAAGAGCTACGACGCAGTGCTCGGCGGTAGAGAGGAGTATGTAAAAAACCCGATTACGGGCAAGGATGAGCAGGTGCTCAACAGCATACCTGACCTCGGAAAGTACTACAACATCGGTGCTATGGCATCGTTGCCGCTCTACTTCCAGTCGGGCTACCACACTCGCTACGTGCAGATTTCGGCGGGCTACAACTACTCGAACGGCTTGGTGGCGAAGGTTGATAAACTCTCGGTTGAGCTTGGTAAGGGCAGTGTGAGCAATATCGCCAAGATTGGCTACAAGGAGGGTGTTCACCTCCTACAGTTTGGAGCAGGTTTCCAGGATCAGGTGCGCCTGGCACACAAGGATTTCCTACCTCGATGGGGTCAGGTTCTCTCGTTCAACTATGCACTCAACCCGGGGGATAAGAACTTCCGACATCTCATCTCGGCATATGGTAAGGCCTACTTCCCGGGTGTGGCAAAGCACCACTCGCTATCGTTGGCTGCCGTATATCAGACCTCATTAAAGGGCTTTGACCACGAGGATGCGCTCTCGAATTTGGCGTTCCACTCGGGACGTCTCGTGCCGCGAGGATTCTACACCTCGGAGATTGAGAATCGCAACTACGTGGCGACATCGGTGAACTATGCGTTGCCGATTTGGTATCCCGATATGGGCTGCTCATTGATTTTCTTCAAGCGCGTGCGCCTAAACCTCGGATTCGACTTCGCTTCGTTCGACTACAAATATGCGGTCACAGATGCTGCAACAGGCGCTGTAACCACCGACATAAAACGCAAGAATATCTACTCCTATGGAGGAGATATATCGTTCGACTTCTCCCTCTTCAGAATGCCTGAGGCGGGTACGACATCGCTAACACTATCAATCTATCAACCACACGGAAAAAAGAGACCTTTCATAACGGCCGGCTTCGGATTACCGTTCTAACACAAACAGACTATGCAGACAAAAGAGAATAGCACATCGAGTAAGGCTGCCAAGGGCGGAAATGCTCCCAAGAAGAACAAAAAGAAGACATTTGTAGTGATCCTAATGTGGATCTGTGTGGCGTTGCCTGTCGCCGCGTTAGCAACAATGCTTACGCTGACGGCATTGGGCATCTTCGGACGTATGCCATCGTTCGAGGAGTTGGAGAATCCGAAGAGTAATCTCGCAACCGAGATCTACGCCGACAATGGCGAGGTTGTGGGTAGCTTCTTCGTTCAGAATCGCTCATATGTTCAATACGCAGACCTTTTCCCTGCGGATTCGACCGAGTTGCTGACCATCGAGGGTCGCAAGGTGCCGGCTATCGCCGCAGCACTCATCGCAACCGAGGATTCTCGTTTCTATACCCATTCGGGTATCGACTTCGTCTCGTTGGCGCGTGTGGGAGTCAAGACCTTGGTTATGCAGGATACATCGCAGGGTGGAGGTAGTACCATCACTCAGCAGCTGGCCAAGAACCTCTTCCCGCGTAACACTGCCAAGGGCGAGAGTAAGGTTCGACGCTATGCACGCCTCGTCTCGAACAAGTTCAAGGAGTGGATTACAGCGGTAAAGCTCGAGTATAACTACACCAAGGAGGAGATTGTGGCGATGTACCTCAACACCGTGGAGTATGGTTCGAACGCCTTCGGTATCAAGTCGGCTGCAGCAACCTTCTTTGGTAAGGCTCCACACGAGTTGAACATCCAGGAGGCAGCAATGTTGGTCGGCGTGGTGAACGCTCCAACCCGCTACTCGCCGGTGCGCAACCCTAAGAATGCCCTCAACCGTCGTAACACCGTTATCAAGCGTATCGCCGAGGCGGGAGGTATCACCGATGCCCAGTGCGACTCGTTGATGGCGCTACCTATCGTATTGAACTACAAGCCGATATCTCACAACTATGGCCGTGCTACCTACTTCCGTGAGATGTTGCGTCTGACTATGAATGCCAAGCGTCCTCGCCGCCGCGACTACTACAATGCGTGGGACTATGAGCAGGCTTGCAAGGCCTATGACGAGAATCCGATTATCGGCTGGTGCCACAAGAATGTGAAGGCCGACGGTACAACATACGACCTCTATCGTGACGGTTTGAAAATCTATACTACACTCAATGCCCAGATGCAGGAGTATGCCGAGGCGGCTGTGCAGTTGCAGATGGAGAAGGTTATTCAGCCTGCGATGGATCGCCAGGTGCGTGCAACGGGTGTGCTCTTCAAGGATACTCCAAGATCGAAGGTCGAGAAGAAGATTAAGGCTGCGATGCTCGAGTCTGACCGCTACCGCCATATGAAGGATGCCGGCTACAGCGAGGAGCAGATTTTCGAGAGCTTCAAGAAGCCTTGTAACATGAAGATTTTCACCTACAAGGGTGAGCGCGATACCCTTCTCTCGCCTCGCGACTCGATTCTCCACCACAAGCGCATTATGCGTGCGAGCTTCGTGGCTATCGAGCCTCAGACAGGTCACGTCAAGGCATATGTCGGAGGCCCTTCATTCCAGTACTTCAAGTACGATATGGCGAAGCAGGGTAAGCGACAGGTGGGCTCTACAGTGAAGCCGTTTGTCTATACCTTCGGTATCGACCACCTCGGCTTGACACCTTGTACAATGGTACCAAACCTCCCTGTTACCATCGAGACCGGAAAGGGTGTTTCGTGGTCGCCAAAGGAGGCCGGAAAGGTGGAGTACAACGGTGTTCTTCACCCACTTCGCTGGGGCTTGACATACAGTCGTAACAACTACTCGGCGTGGATTATGAAGCAGTCACGACGCCCTGAGGCGGTGGCTGAGTTTATCCACAATATGGGTGTTACAAGCTATATCGACCCAGTTTACGCACTCTGCTTGGGCACCTTCGAGTCGAATGTATTCGAGATGGTGAGCGCCTACTCGACCTTCGCAAATGAGGGTGTACACGCCTCGCCACTCTTCGTAACCCACATCGAGGATCGCCAGGGTAACCTCATCTCGTCGTTCACATCGTCGTCTCACGACGCCATCAGCAAGGAGTCGGCCTACACAATGTTGACAATGATGCAGAACGTAATCGTGAACGGTACCGGTAGCCGTATGATTTGGGAGTACGGCATGAAGGATGTCGAGATTGCGGGTAAGACTGGTACTACCAACGACAATATCGATGCGTGGTTTATGTGCGTCACTCCACGACTCGCAGCCGGAGCTTGGGTTGGCGGTGAGGACGGCACAATCCGCCTTGCAAGCCGAGGCGAAGGTGGTGTCGTGGCACTTCCTATCGTGGGTGAGTTCCTCCGACGAGTGCACAAGGATCCAACCATCAACGTAAACCGCAGCGACCGCTTTGTTCGACCTGCAAGATGGCGCGCTGTGAACTGCAGCGATGCTGTTGAGCCGGTATCGGCAGAGGGTAGCAAGCAGGATGAGTTCTTCGATTAACGAAGAGATTTATAAATCAACGAGTTAGTAAATATTAAACATAAACAAAGACAAAACTATGAAAGTTGCTATTGTTGGCGCAAGTGGCGCCGTAGGACAGGAGTTTTTGAAGATTCTTGACGAGCACAACTTCCCACTCGACGAGTTGGTACTCTTTGGCTCGTCGCGCAGTGCCGGCCAGACCCGTGTATTCCGCGGTAAGGAGCTCGTAATTAAAGAGTTGCAGCACAACGACGACTTCAAGGATATCGACCTCGCGTTGGTATCGGCCGGAGGTTCGATTTCGCGCGATTATGCCGAGACCATCACCAAGCACGGATGCTTGATGATTGACAACTCGAGCTGCTACCGCATGGACTCTGATGTACCGTTGGTAGTGCCTGAGGTGAATGCCGAGGACGCTTTGAATGCTCCACGTCGCATCATCGCAAACCCGAACTGTACAACCATCCAGATGGTGGTGGCTTTGAAGGCTATCGAGAAACTCTCGCACATCAAGCGTGTACACGTCTCGACCTACCAGTCGGCAAGTGGTGCCGGAGCGCAGGCTATGGCTGAGTTGGAGGCACAGCATGCATCGTTGGCAAACGGCGAGGAGCCTACCGTAGAGAAGTTCGCTTATCAGTTGGCTTTCAATGTGATACCTCACATCGACGTCTTCACCGACAACGGTTACACCAAGGAGGAGATGAAGATGCACAACGAGACTCGCAAGATTATGCACTCGGATGTTTCGGTATCGGCAACCTGCGTGCGCGTACCTGTTATGCGTGCTCACTCGGAGAGCATCTGGGTTGAGACCGAGCGCCCAATCTCGGTTGAGGAGGCTCGTCAGGCATTTGCTGAGTCGGAGGGTGTGGTTGTTGTGGACAATCCATCGGAGAAGGAGTACCCTATGCCGTTGTTTATCGCCGGCAAGGAGCCTGTATATGTAGGTCGTATCCGCAAGGATATCACCTGCGAGAACGGTCTCTCGTTCTGGTGCGTGGCTGACCAGATTAAGAAGGGTGCAGCCTTGAATGCAGTGCAGATTGCCGAGTGGTTGATTGCAAAGGGTGTTTTGCGCTAAAGAGGCGACAAATAGAGCAAAAAAGGGGGTAAAAGTATAACTTTTACTCTCTTTTGCAATTTTATTTTTGAATTCTCGTTTATTCGTTATAACTTTGCACGATTTAGCACGTGTACGCGCGTGAAGGAGGGATGAGAATTATGTTGAATTTGTATAGAAAAACTCTTGTTTTAGCACTCTGCTTGTTGCTTACTTCGGGTCTCGCTTTTGCCAAGGAGGCTAAGAAGAAGAACGAGAAGATGACCGTTCGCGAGATGATCGAGAGCGGTAAAAAGGTGAGCACTCACCGCGTAATCAAGAGCGCAGATCCCGACCTCATCTACTCGGAGGCTCTCAAGTACTACGGTCGTGAGAAGTGGAAGCAGGCAGGTGACCTCTTCGAGGCGTGCCAGGCTTACTTCGTGGGCAATGTGCAGGAGGACTCTATTGCATACTTCTCGGCACGCAGCCGCTTCAAGGAGCGCAGCTACTCGGATGCAACCGTTCAGCTCGAGGATTTCCGACGCAAGTTCGGCCGCAGCCAGTTCATCGAGGATGCCGAGGCAATGTTGGCGATGTGTCACTACTACCTCTCGCCCGATGCAACCCGTGACCAGACCGTAACAAGTATGGCTATCATCTCATTCTCGGAGTTTATCGAGCGCTATCCGAACTCAACTCGCGTGGAGGCCTTCACAAACCTGATTGCCGAGTTGACCGATCGCCTGAAGAAGAAGGCCTACCTCAACGCCTACACCTACTACAAGATCCAGAAGTACAAGTCGGCAGTGATAGCTCTGCGAAACGCACTCAAGACCTATCCCGAGACGCCATATCGCGAGGAGATTCTCTACCTGATTACCGTTTCGAACTACCGCTTGGCTCACAACTCAATCAAGGAGAAGCAGGGTGAACGATACCTCAGTGTTCTCGATTCTTACTACTCGTTGATCAACGAATACCCCGAGTCGAAGCATCGCAAGGAGTTGGAGCGCTACACCAAGGAGGCAAAAGATTATTTGGATAAAAACAACATAGAAAAACAATAATAGAGATGGAGATTAAGAAGAACATTCCGAACAACACCGTAACTCGTAAGCTCGCAGATTTCGACCACGAGACTGGTAATGTTTACAAGAGCATCAATGTTATCGCTCGTCGTGCAAATCAGATTGCAGCTGAGTTGAAGAGCGAGTTGAATCGCAAGCTCTCTGACTTCTCGTCGCCTACCGACACTATGGAGGAGACTTTTGAGAACCGTGAGCAGATCGAGATTTCGCGCTACTATGAGCGCCTTCCAAAGCCAGCTATCATCGCGACTGAGGAGTATCTCGCTGACGAGATCTACTTCCGCGACGGCAAAGAGTAAACTATTATGTTGAAGGGCAAACATATTCTGCTCGGTATCACCGGAAGCATAGCAGCCTACAAGGCAGCTATGCTTTGTCGTCTTTTGCGTGTCGCAGGAGCCGAGGTGAAGGTGTTGATGACTCCGACAGCCAAGGAGTTTATCACTCCGGTAACTATGGCTACCCTCTCGAAGAATCCTATCGCCGTGGAGTTCTACAACCCCGAGAATGGCGATTGGAACTCCCACATCTCGATGGGCGAGTGGGCAGACTGCTACCTCATCGCTCCCGCTACGGCAAATACTCTCGCCAAGATGGCCTACGGCATTGCCGATAACCTCTTGCTCACCACCTACCTCTCGGCTCGCTGTCAGACCGTAGTCGCACCCGCAATGGATTGCGATATGTTCTGCCACGTGGCTACCCAGGAGAATCTCGCAAAGCTTCGCGAGCGCGGAGTCATCGTGCTGGAGTCGCCCGAGGGAGAGTTGGCGAGTGGCTTGATGGGTAAGGGCCGTATGATGGAGCCTGAACAGATTGTCGAGGCTATCGACGAGCTGCTCTCGCCCAAGCAGACCATCGCAGGTAAGCGTGTGATGGTCACCGCAGGTGCTACAATCGAGGCTATCGACCCTGTGCGCTATATCTCGAACCACTCGACCGGCAAGATGGGCTATGCCATTGCCGATGCACTCGCAAAGCGCGGTGCTGAGGTGGTTTTGGTTAGCGGCAAGACCGCATTGGCGACACCTCAGGGTGTACGTCGTGTGGATGTCCTCTCGGCTGAGGAGATGTACGAGGCGTCGGTGGCTGAGTTCGAGAGTGCCGACTGCGCAGTTATGTGTGCAGCGGTGGCAGACTACACACCGGTGTCGGTTAGCGAGAGTAAGATCAAGAAGAGTGACGAACACTTCTCGCTCGAGCTTCGCAAGACCAAGGATATCGCTCGCGAATTGGGCAAGGTGAAGGGTGAGCGCAAGATAGTGGGCTTCGCACTCGAGACCGACAACGAGCAGGTGAATGCCGAGAAGAAGTTGGCAGAGAAGAACCTCGATATGATTGTCTTGAACTCGTTGCGTGACGAGGGTGCGGGCTTTGGCCACGACACCAACAAGGTTACATTTATCGACGCCTCTTCGCGCACAGAGTTGCCTCTCGCATCGAAGGCAGAGGTGGCTGAGCGCATTGCCGACCGCATTGAAGAACTCTTAAAGTAGAAGACTATGCTGCGCAGATTGGTTGTAGAGAACTACGCTTTGATTGAGCACCTCGAGATCGAGTTCGACTCCTCACTCAACATCATCACGGGTGAGACGGGAGCCGGAAAGTCGATTTTGATGGGCGCCTTGGCGTTGTTGCTCGGAGCCAAGAACGATAGCGCAGCCATCAAGGATAATTCGCGTGCCTGCGTTGTGGAGGGCGAGTTCGATATTGCACGACTCGGCTTGGAGGAGGCCTTCAAGGAGTTGGATATCGACTACGATGCCGAGACTATCATTCGTCGCACCATCTCGCCAAGTGGCAAGAGTCGTGCCTTTGTGAATGATCAGCCGGTGCAGCTTGCCGACCTGAAGCAGCTCGGTGCCTACCTCATCGACATCCACTCACAGCACCAAAACCTCATTCTCTCGTCGCCTCAATTCCGCATTCGAGCTATCGACACCGTAGCGGGCAATGGAGCAACACTTGCCGAGTATGGCGAGGCCTACACCGCTATGCAGGAGGCTAAGCGCGCACTCGCAGAGTTGCAGTCGGCAGCCAAGCGCAATGCCGATGAGGAGGATTGGTTGCGCCATCAGGCGGAGGAGTTGCGTGGAGCAAACCTTCGTATGGGCGAGGTTGAGGAGTTGGAGCAGGAGCTGAGAACTCTCGAGAATGCGGACAGCATCAGCGAGGCGCTGCAGCGCGTGACCCAGTCGTTGGACGAGGAGGTAACGGGTGTGCTGACCACACTGCGCGAGGCGGAGAATGCCTTGCGACGCGTCTCGGAGAACTACACCTCGGCAAATGAGCTCATCGAGCGCATCCACTCTACGGCGGTGGAGCTTAAAGATATCTCGGAGACCACAGCCTACGACTTGGAGCGCATCGAGGCCAACCCAGAGCGTCTCGACGCTGTGAACTTGCGCCTAGATCTTATCTACACACTTCAGAGAAAACATCGCGTCGAGAGCGTCGAGGAGTTGATTGCTCTGCGCGATAAGTATACAGAACAACTTTCAGCTATCGAGCATAGCGACGAGCTTATCCGCGAGGCGGAGAATCGCGTTGTCGAGGCCGAGAACAAGGCAACCAAACTCGCTATCAAGTTGCACGATGCGCGCGTAAAGGCCTCGCCGGCACTTTCGAAGTCGGTGGTCGAGATCTTGCGCACCGTAGGTATGGCAGATGCCGAGTTCAAGATTGCCGTAACACCTACCCAACCAACCATTTCGGGTGCCGATGCTGTCGATTTCCTCTTCTCGGCAAACGCTTCGGTTGAGCCTCGAGCAATCGAGAAGATAGCTTCGGGTGGTGAGCTTTCACGTGTGATGTTGGCACTCAAGACCACCCTCGCACGCCACCTCGCCTTGCCAACAATCATCTTCGACGAGATTGATACGGGCATCTCGGGTCGCACCGCAAACGATGTGGGCGACATCATCAGCCGCTTGGCGCAGTCGATGCAGGTTATCGACATCACCCACTCGCCTCAGGTGGCATCGAAGGGTTCACGCCACTTCAAAGTCTACAAGGAACAGAGCCGCACACACATCCGTCCACTCACGGCTGAGGAGCGCGTGGAGGAGATTGCAAAGATGCTCTCGGGTGACACCATCACCGAGGCTGCACTCACACAGGCTAAGCACCTCTTATCACTCTAAAACACTATGGCAATGAAACGACTGTTATCGATAGTAGCTCTCGTTGTAGTTGCACTCTTCGCATCGTGTGGCAACAATAGCGTTGTGCGCGACACAGAACCAATTTATACCCCTCGCTACGCTCAGGGTTTTGCCATCGAGCGCGACAAGGCGAGCGGTGAGCTTCTGCTCTGCGTGAAAAATCCGTGGCAGGGAGCCGAAAATATCATCTACTACACCCCTATCAACAGTGAAAAACCCGTCGAGCGCGTCGTAGCGATGTCATCGAGCCATACAGCTATGCTCGAGGCGATGGGTTGCGCCGAGCGCATTGTCGGAATCTCGGGTTGCCGCTTTATCTCCTCGCCTACAATCGTCAAGGCCATCGAGGAGGGCAAAATTGCCGAGGTGGGCTACGACTCAGCCTTCGACTTCGAGCGCATAAAGTCGCTGCGTGCCGATATGGTGATGCTCTACGGCATTGCGGGTGAGGCGAAGGCACTAACCAACAAATTTGACGAACTCAAGATACCTTATATATATATAGGCGACTACCTCGAGACCTCACCGCTCGGTAAGGCGGAGTGGATAATCGCCCTGGGCTACCTCTGCGGATGCGAGGAGGAGAGCAAAAAGTTCTTCGACGGAGTGGAGGCACGCTACAATGCATTGCGTGAGAGTGTCTCATCGACCACCCGTCCTAAAGTGATGCTCAACCTACCCTACCGTGACACCTGGTTTATGCCTTCGAACGAGAGCTATATCGTGCGACTTATCGAGGACGCCAATGGCGAGTATATCTACCCACAGAACAACACAAATAGCTCAGTACCAATCTCTTTGGAGGAGGCATTGGTGTTGGCTTCGCGCTCCGATTTCTGGTTGAACTTCGGAGCAATCAACTCCCTCGACGAACTCAAGAGCGCAGCACCGCGCTTCGTGGATGTGAAGGCCGTGCGCGAGGGTCGACTCTACAACAATACGAAACGAACAAATAGTGGTGGTGGTAGCGACTTCTGGGAGTCGGGTGCAGTACGCCCCGACCTGATTCTCAACGACCTTGTGCAGATTCTGCACCACGAGGCTACAACCGAGGAGCTCTACTACTATAGAAAATTGCAATAATGAGAAGAGGCACAATCATACTATTCGCACTCTTGACACTGCTCTGCGTGGTGCTCTTTGTCGTGGATATATGTGTAGGCTCGGTGGCTATATCGTTTAACGATGTGGTAAAAACCCTTCTTGGCGGAGGTACCGAGGAGATGCGCAGCATTGTGCTCGACATCCGTCTCGTTCGTGCCATTGTGGCTATTTTGGCGGGTGCAGCCCTCTCGGTCAGCGGTTTGCAGATGCAGGTTTTGTTCCGAAATCCACTGGCAGGCCCATACGTGCTCGGTGTTTCGGCGGGTGCAAGCCTCGGCGTGGCACTCTTCCTGCTCGGTGCTCCTCTGATGGGCTTTGCCCTCTCGCCAACCTTGCAGAGCATAGGCACTGCAGGAGCTGCGTGGATAGGCTCGGCAGTGGTGTTGCTCCTTGTGGTGGCACTCTCGCGTCGAATCAAGGATATTATGGTAATGCTCATCCTCGGTATTATGCTCTCATCGGGCGTGGGTGCTGTGGTTGAGATTCTCCAATATTTCAGCAACGAGGCGTCGCTCAAGTCCTATGTAGTGTGGACTATGGGCTCACTCGGAGATGTTACAGCTAACCAGCTTGCTATGCTTGCACCCGTTGTAGTGGCGGGTTTGGCTATGGCGGTAGTGACTATTAAACCTATGAATATGCTGCTGGCTGGCGAGCGATATGCCGCCTCGATGGGACTCAATATCTCGCGCACACGAACACTTGTGCTCCTCTCGACCACACTTTTGGCAGGTACGGTGACAGCATTTTGTGGCCCGATAGGCTTTGTGGGTATCGCTGTGCCGCATATTGCACGAATGCTCTTCCGCTCGGCTGACCACCGCGTACTCCTGCCGGGAACCATCCTCGCAGGCGTGGTGATGCTGCTCGTGGGGGATATCGTAGCGAAATACTTCGCATTGCCGATAAATACCATCACCGCACTGATGGGTATTCCGATTGTAATCTATATTGTAACCCGCAAACGATGATCCGACTCGAAAACATATCGCTCTCGTATGGCTCACGCACTATTCTGCGTGATGTGTCGTTGCACCTCGCCAAGGGTGAGTTGTGTGCCCTCGTAGGTCGCAATGGCGCAGGCAAGAGCACCCTGCTCCGAGCCTTGACATCGAATGCCGCAACCCACATCGACGGTGTGGCGATGCGTGATATTTCGCCCGAGAAGCTGGCGCAAAGCGTTGCGATTGTAACTACCGAGCGCATCCGCATCGAGAATATGCTGGTCGAGGAGTTGGTGGCGATGGGCCGTGCACCTTACACCAATTGGGTGGGACACCTTCAAGATGTTGACCGTCAGATTGTTGGCGAGGCCATTGAGCTGGTTGGATTGACCGAATTTGCCAAGCGCGACATCTCGACTCTCTCGGACGGAGAGTTGCAGCGCGCAATGATTGCGCGCGCCATAGCGCAGCAGACCGCGGTTATTCTGCTCGACGAGCCGACCGCCTTCCTCGATATCCCGACCCGCTTCGAGGTGTGTCGTCTGCTTGCTGATTTGGCACACAAGGAGGGCAAGACAATACTCTTCTCGACTCACGATTTGGACTCGGCACTCCCCGTTTGCGACTCGTTTGCCATTATCGAAGGTGACCAGCTCCGCAAGCTCGCAACCTCGGAGGCAGAGACCGAAATAGATAGAATTTTCAAGAAATAAACCCTCAGCCAAGTATTTGATATGAAGCGTTTTCTAACTCTCGTTGCAGTAGCTGTTGCACTTTGTCTATCAGCCTCAGCAAATGTATCGAAGCCCTTTTTGAGCTTTAATCTCTACGACGAGGTGAAGATTTCGGCTCCGTCGGAAGGATTGTGGTCGGTAGCTACGGGTTGGGAAAACGATTGGATGTGCGATTGGCACCACGCCTCGCCAACCAAGATTGAGAAGCAGGGCGATTGGGAAATAGCACACGGAAAGATTGCGCTCGAGCAGGGCGACATCGTACTAAGAGATAGCTACCGTAGGCTTGAGAATGGACTTATTCACTGCATCCGTCGCTACGAGTGGCACGGCAGCAAGCCTTTGGAGAGGGTGACACTCTCGGTGCGCCTACAAGTGAACGGCAAGGGACTTATGCCTTGCTTACCAGGCATTTTGTACTACGGAAATAAGAATGGTGCAAAGGTTAATGCCGAGAGAATAGCTGTCTACAATGGAACCGCGGGCGAGTTTGCGATCTTCGAGGAGCACCGCTACCCTATGCCGTTTGCGATGCTCGAATCGGCAAAAGGCGAGCCCAAGGGTAACTTCGGAGTGGCTCTCCACACCGTTCCAAGCCCCATCAAGGGTGCGGTATTGAGCGACCAATGGTGGTCGTTGGGAGTCGAGGCTTACGAGGAGCATAGCGAGATAGTTCTCTACTCGGGACCTATCGGCTACAATGGTCAGCGCTCGGTGTCGAAGGCGTTGCAGAAGCGCCCTATGCGATATGCCGACACATATGTCACCCTCGAGCCAGGTCAGGTGGTCGAAAAGAGTTTCTATATCGAGCTCTATCCCATCGAGGCGAAGGGTACAGGATTTCAGCGACCAATCTACACCTCGTTAGACCTCTACAAGCCCTACGACGCCGACAGATTCCCAACTTACGACGAGATTATCAAGAGCAAATACGCCTTTGCCAAGCAGCGCTGGATGGAGTTTGACGATAAGGCTGTAGGATTCAATATGTACGACCCAGCCTTCCGTAAGGCGATTGTTATGGGTTGGTGCGGTCAGGCCGATTCGCCAGGTTATTCGTTGCAGGTGCTTGCCAAGAGGTTGAATGACAAGGATATCGAGAGTATGGTACAGCGCTCGATGGACTTCTTGACAACCTACGAGATGAACGAGAGCAAGGGTATCTTCGTTGTTCGATACAATGGCGAGAAGTTTTGGGGTGGCGACCACGTTTCGTGCGGTCAGGCGATGTACAACTTTGCCAAAGCGATAGAGGTTGCACGCAAGAGCCGCAAGTATGACACCTCGAAGTGGGAGGATTTCCTACGTCGCGCGGCCGATATGGTGAGCAATAGAATCCTCAGCGCGGAGTGGAATCCGGTTTCGACTGCCGAGGGTTTCTATATTGCACCACTCGCTATCAGCGCAAAGCTCTTCCGCAATAAGAGATATATGGAGGCGGCGACGAAGGCGGCCGATGAGTTCGCCAAGCGTCACCTCGAGATGGATGGTTGCTACTGGGGTGGAACACGCGATGCCACTTGCGAGGATAAGGAGGGATCGTGGGCAGCATTTCAGGGCTTCCTGGAGTTGTACGAGCGCACTAAGAATGCTACTTACCTTACTTGGGCAAAACACGCAATGGATGTCTGCCTGAGCTATGTTGTGGTGTGGGATATCCCACTGCCTGCGGGACGACTCGCCAACTTCAACTTCAAGACTACGGGCTGGACAAGTGTTTCGCCACAGAATCAGCACCTCGATGTGTATGGTGTTCTCTTTGCCCCCGAGGTCTATAAGGTGGGTAAGTACCTCAAGGATGATCGCCTCTGCCGACTTGCCGATGTGCTGTATCGCAGCTGCGGACAGTTGATAGACCCTTATGGATCACAAGGCGAGCAGAT
>JAZLCQ010000022.1:0-58593 GCA_045614285.1 Alistipes sp. | reverse complement strand
CGTCTTTTTCATCGTGTAGTAGTTCACAACCTTCGGGTCGTAGTTCTCGACGATAGAGTTATCCACCGAGCAGTTGTCGATATAGACCTGACCACGGCAGGCACCAATCAAACCACCCACCTTGCAGACACCGCGCACCTTACTATCGCGCACGTGGATGTTTGATACATTGTAGTTAGTGTAGCCAGTGGTATTGCCCGCATCGTCCTTGATAGCCGTACGCCACGAACGCGATACGAGAACACCCGCATAAGCGTTACCCTCGCCCTTATCCTCGGTGACACCGTATGCCGGCGAAGGGAGTGACGAATCGTGCGAACAGTTTACATCAGCGCCTACAAAGGTCAAATCCTTGTGAGTAGCAGCGTTATTTGCGTAGACGATAAAGCCCGCGCCATAGTTACTGGATGCCTTGTGAACAACATCGACCTTGAGGTTGTAGAGCGAGTGATTCTCACCATCGAGGTTGATAACATACTCAATTGGCTTGAAGATGTGCTTACCCATATCGACGTCGCTCTTGAATACCAACGCCTTGGTTGTCGAATACTTGGCAGCCTGAGCAGTAGCAAGATCGTATGGCGACTGCACGAGGTAGCGAGTGATGCCATCCACGCTCTCGGTGAGCATCGATACCGAACGGATACCATCCCACTCGGCATAGAAGCGCTCGCCATCAACATAGACCTCACCACGGCAGTAGCGCTCACCTCCGAGGAGGTTATCTGTAGCCGATGTGAGCATCTTCTCGCAGAAGTCTGCACGGCACGCCTCGCAGTAGGTCAAAATAGCCTTCTCGGCATACTTATTACCCTGGTCATACAACGGAACAAGTGTAGCATTCGTTGCGTCGCAGTTTGTGAAGTACAACTTCTCGTCGCCATTGTAGCCACCCAACTGACCGACCATCTTGCCATAGAAGTAGTTGTTAGACTCCATATACGACTTAACGGTTGCCGAGGTAGTACAATTTGTGAATGTTGCGGTGCTTGTAGTTGCGCCATCGCCATTCTTTGCGAAGCAACCAACCAAGCCACCTGCCAAGCCCGACTTGCCCGACACATACGAAGTCTCGACAACGCCACCATTAGCGGTTACGCCCGAAATTGAGAAAGTACCTGTGTGGAGAGCACCCGCCACAAGACCAATCTTGCGTGGCGCCACAACCGAACAGTTGTTGAGAGTCACATTGCTAACGGTCAAACCCTCATCGGCCTTACCAACAAGGATTGCTGCACCCGTCTCGATAGCGGTATTAACCGAACAGTTTGCGAGAGTGAGGTCGTGAATATTGAGATTCTTCTTATCGCCAAAGAGTGACGATGCCTCTTCGTTCAAGTTCACGCCGGTGATAGTCTTGTTGTTACCGTCAATCTCGGTACCATCCGAAATCTTCATCGACTCGAGGCGAAGAGCGCTGTAGATGCCCATATCGATATCCTCGCCGATGCGAATCTTGTTGTACTGCTTACCCTCTACAACCGGAGTATTAGCGCACAACCACATCAACTCCTGCGGAGTATTGATTACGAGCCACTCGCCATCTATGGTTGTCGGAGCTGCGACGTAGGCATTGTTATCAACAATCAACTCATCCTCCTCGCAACCATACGGAGTCAAGGTGTACTGCATACCCTCCTTGAACGATACTGCGCCATACTCACGAACAACGCCCGCTCTGAGAGCCGAGCTGCCCGAGGTATTGAAGCGCACTCCCATCTCACGATTGTCAGTGGTGCACAAAGTAGCCGAGCACAAGCCGAAGTCACCCGAAGGCAACGCTACGAAGAACGATTTAGCCTCCTCAACCGAGAGTGCCAAGCCGTCACCAAAGTTAAGTTCGATGGTCGAAGTAGCCGACGAGGACGGGGTAACCTTACCTGTGGCGAAGTCGATTGCGAACTCACCAGCAATAGCGCCATTGCCCGACTCGATAGTCATCGACTTGAGAACAACTCCGCTCTCTGCGCCCTTGAAGTTAAACTTGAGGACTGCACCGAGGTGCTTCAAGTTGATACCCTTATTGACATCTGAAACACTTGCGTACATCGGTGTTGTACCGCTCTCGAACGAGCCCTCAACGTAGTTCTGCTCCGCAGCGAAGTTCACAACGCTGTTTGCCGAAGCGGGATAGAGCACGTTATACGGATAGTTCAAGACCGCATTCTTAATCTCGAACTGAGCCAAACCGCCATTCTCCTCGCTGATTACAGCCTCCTCCGAGATATAGCCATTGACAGAAATCTTGTCGCCCGCACTCCAGGTAGCCGAGTAGCCACCGTTGGCATCCTTATCACCCAACACTACACGTGAAGGTGACTGCACAGCCACGGTCAACACAACATCCTGCGGAAGTTGTGCACCCATCTGCTCATCATACGACTCATTGACACAACCGATGCAACACAAAAGTGTTGCAACCATCAATAAATAGAACTTTTTCATTTGATTTTTAGTTTATTGCCACAAAGGTAGATAAATAAACTGAAACCGAAAAGTAGAAAAGCAGAAAACTTATCCTAATTTTGACTATCTTTGCGCTATAAAACAGCGGTTATATGCGAAAATTAGAACTTCTTGCTCCGGCTAAAGACTACGACTCGGCGGTTGATGCTATCGACTGCGGTGCCGATGCGGTATATATCGGAGCCGGAAAGTTCGGTGCTCGCTATGCTGCAACCAACACCGTCGAAGATATTGCACGTGTGGTGAAGTATGCCCATCGTTACAACGTAAAGGTCTACGCTACGCTCAACACCTTGCTCTTCGACAACGAGTTGGAGGAGGCCCGCAAGCAGGCTCTCGCCTTGATAGATGCGGGCATCGATGCGCTCATCGTGCAGGATATGGCCTACTGCCGTATGGGGCTACCAATAGAGCTGCACGCATCGACCCAGACAAACTGCGTAACACCCGAGAAGGTGAAATTTTTCGAGGAGCTCGGCTTTGCCAGAGCCATTCTCGAGCGTTCACTCTCGAAGGAGCAGATTGGCGAGATTCGTCAAGCCACAAACGTCGAGTTGGAGGCCTTTGTTCACGGTGCAATATGTGTATCGCAGAGTGGTCGCTGCTTCTTCTCGCGCTCAACATCGGAGCGTAGTGGCAACCGTGGCGAGTGCAGTCAGCCGTGCCGTCTCGAGTACGACCTTTGCAACGACAAGGGCGAAACCATTATCAAGAGCAAGCACCTTCTCTCGGTGCGCGACTTCGACCTTTCGGCTCGACTTGGAGAGTTGATTGAGCTGGGCATCACATCGTTCAAAATCGAAGGCCGATTGAAGGATCGAACCTACGTTCGCAATATCGTAAGCCTCTACCGAAGACTCCTCGATGCCGAAATTGCCAAGCGCAGCGACGTTGAGCGTAGTTCGGTCGGCCGCAGCACCATAGAGTTCGAGCCTAACGCCGCACGCACCTTTACCCGAGCCGCGGGCGAGTATTTCTTCGATGGTAAGTGCCGAGGTGTAGCATCATTCGACACACCAAAGGCTATGGGTGAAAGAATCGGCAAAATCGTTAAGGCAGACCGCCGAGGTATCATTCTCGACCGCAAGCACGACCTCGCAACTGGAGACGGAGTGTGCTTCATTTCGAAGGGATCGTTGGTCGGCACAAATGTCATAGGCGTGGAGGGTGAGCGCATTCAACTCAACCGCTACGATGGTGTCGAGGTGGGCACAGAGCTCTACCGCAACTTCAACCGTCTCTTCTCGCAAGCTGTCGAGCGCAGCCGCATAAAGCGCACCATATCAGTAGATTTACATTTGGCGTTCACTGCCAACGAGATAACTCTTACCGCAAAAGACGAGAGTGGCCTCTCGGCTACGGTGACCATCGCACAGCCGAGCGAGGAGGCTCGCGACAAAGCGAAGGGCGAGGAGGCTCTACGCAGACAACTTTCGCGCTCGGGCGACACCATCTTCGAGGTACGCAACATTGAGATTGAGGAGGTACGATTTGCGCCAATGTCTCTAATCGGCACACTGCGTCGTGAGGTACTCGAGGCACTCGAGAGCAAACGCCTTGCCGAGTATAGGTGGGCAGCGCCATTTGTCGAAAATCGCAATGCAAAGTACCCCGCATCCGTACTCGCACCTCAAGACAACGTCACAAACCGCCTTGCGCGAGATCTCTACACCGACTGCGGTGTCAAGGATATTGCCGAGGGCTTAGATTGTCGAGCAACGACTGCAGGTGAGCAGGTAGTAATTTCGGACTACTGCATCCGCCGAGAGATTGGCGAGTGTCTGCTCAAAAAGCCTCGTCTCCGTGGTGACCTCTACCTTGTGCGTGGAACTAAAAAGTACAAGCTATGCTTCGATTGCAAGGCTTGTCAAATGAAGATAATTGACGAAAAATAGAACACAATATGAACTTAACACCAAACTTTAAGGATTACGAGTTGATCGACTCGGGTGAGGGCGAGAAGCTGGAGCGTTTTGGAGCCTACACACTTCGACGACCTGAGCCTCAGGCTGTATGGCGCAAGTCGCTCGATGAGCGTGAGTGGCAGCGTCTGGCTGACGCTTCATTCCTCCGCACCGACCGCAGTGAGGAACGTGGTGAGTGGCGCAACAAGCCGCAGATGAAGGATCGTTGGAATATCCGCTACGACTACAAGGGTATGCACCTCTCGATGCGTCTTGCGTGCACCGCATTCAAGCATATCGGCATCTTCCCCGAGCAGGCTGCCAACTGGAATTTCATATACGACACCTGCCAGGCCAAGGCGCAGAGCAAGGGAGCTCGACCAAAGGTTTTGAACTTGTTCGCCTACACCGGTGGTGCGACTCTCGCAGCGGCAGCATCGGGTGCTGAGGTTACCCACGTAGACTCGGTAAAGCAGGTGGTGACCTGGTCACGCGAGAATATGGAGTCGAGCAAACTCGATGGCATACGTTGGATTGTGGAGGATGCACTCAAGTTTGTGCAACGCGAGGTGCGCCGTGGCAACCGATACGACGGCATTATCCTCGACCCACCGGCATACGGACGTGGTGCTAATGGCGAGAAGTGGGTATTGGAGCAGAATATTGCCGAGATGTTGGAGGCGTGCGCAGAGCTGCTCGCTGAGGACGGTTTCTTGGTGTTGAACCTCTACTCTATGGGCCTCTCGTCGACCATTGCACGCACGCTCGTTCGACAGACCTTCGGCACTCCGGCAAAGGAGGAGTTCGGCGAGTTGTTCTTCACCGACCGCGCCGGCAAGGAGCTTCCATTCGGCACCTACTACCGTATGAAACGATAAGATTATCGCTCGATAAAAAAATTAGGGTTGCACAACATCTGAAGTTGGCAACCCTTTTTTTATAACTCCTTGGTAAAGGCTCGACGACGCTTGTGCTGTATTTTGTCGAACTCTATAAAGTTTGCAAGACTCTTGCTGTTAGTCTCAAGGATAGATGTGGTCTCGATTCTCTCGATTTCGTACTTGGCGAAGTATGGTGTCATCTCATCGAAAATCAAGGCATTGACACCCTTATTTTGATACTCTGGAAGCACACCGATGAGCAACAAATCGAAGTCGGTCATCTTCTTCGCCCTCAAGGCCTTAAGCAGATGATACCATCCGAATGGGAAGAGGCGTCCCCGGCACTTGCGCAGAGCCTCCGACAACGACGGCATACCCAAGCCCACCGCCACAATCTCGTCCTTCTCGTTAGCAACCATAGTGACAAAGTCGAAGTTGAGAATCGGGAAGTACATCTTGCAATAGTACTGCTTCTGCTTCTCGGTCATAGGTTGATAATTATAAATCTTCTGGTAAGCCGCATCCAAGACATCGAAGTAGCTGTAGCCATATCTCTTCTTCAGCTCTCGAACACTCTTCACCTTCACGGTATGAAGTTTATAGCGCTCTGCCACCAGGCGCGCAAGGCGTTGCATTCGCTCAGGAGCCTCCTTCGGAGGATGTATCTGATACTCAATCCAATCCGCCTCTTTGCGCAAGCCATATCGCTCGTAGTGTGCAATATAGTACGGGTGGGTATAGAGGCTCGCCATAGGCGAATTATATTCAAAACCCTCGAGCAACAAGCCCTGATGGTCGAAGTCGGTGAAGCCCACGGGGCCATTCAAGCAAGCCATACCCTTATTTCTACCCCACTCTGCCACAGCATCGAGGAGCGCCTTGAAGACATCGTAGTCATCCACACACTCGAACCATCCGAAGCGGCACTTCTTGACACCCCACGCCTCATTGGCACGATGGTTCACGATTCCGACAATGCGACCTACAATCTCGTCATTGCGATAGGCCATATAGATGACAAAGTCGCACACATCAAGCGCAGGATTACCCTTCGCCTTGAAGGTATTCATCTCATCCATAATAATTGGAGGGCAGTAGTACGGGTTGCCCTTATAGAGGTCGATGCCGAACTGCACAAAGCGGCGTAGTTCTCGATTGGTCTTGACCTCTTTGATTGTGATTGGGTTAGTTTGAGACATATATCAGGGATTAATTTTCCTAGAAGAACATCGGCACTATGGCGTATATCACCACACCTATTGCGGCCGAGAGGAGAATCATCAATATCGGATTCACCTTGCGGAATGAGCCGTAGAGACATCCGGCAAAGAGCAACCACGACCACACATCGGTGAAATTATCGTTTGTGCCCGAGCGTGGGAAGATCATCAGCAACGCCGCCGAGGCAATCATTCCGACAACCACAGGGCTTATCGACTTGACAACACCCTGCACAAAACGATTCTCGCGATGACGCAAGAAGAATCGGGTCAGTAGCAGCATAAGCGTAAGCGACGGCAAGCAGACTGCAAAGGTAGCTACGACCGAGCCCGCAAAGCCCGCAACGGTATATCCGATGTAGGTAGCCGAGTTGATGGCGATAGGACCAGGGGTAATCTGCGACACAGCCACGATGTCGGCAAACTGCGTAGCTGTAAGCCAGCCTCGCTGCTCAACAATTTCGTTTTGGATGAGCGACAACATAGCATAGCCGCCACCGAAGCCGAAGAATCCAATCTTGAGATAGGAGAGGAAAAGTTGCAGATAGATCATTTTTTAGCCCCCTTTCTGCCGTTCACTACGGCTACTACAACTCCTCCAACCAATGCTATGGCAATGAGATAGGCCGGCGAGAAGCCGAAATACCACACCGCAATTGCCACCGCTGCCGCAACTGCCATCATATACCACTTCATACCCTTGACAAGTCCGATAAGCGGAGCGACAATCAACGCCACAACCGCAGGTCGCATAGCACGAAATGCGGCATCGACATATCTGTTTTCGCGCACCTCAGCAAAGAAGAGTGCCAACAGCAGAATCACCATAAACGATGGCAAGACCGTGCCGAGAGTCGCCATTATGGCACCCGCAACACCCGCCATCTTGTAACCGACAAAGACCGATGTATTGACAGCGATAGGGCCCGGCGTAGATTGCGCCAGGACAATCATATCCAAGAAATCCTTCTCGTCAATCCACTTATGCTTCTCAATAACCTCACGCTGAATCAGAGGAATCATCGCGAAGCCACCGCCAAAGCTGAAGAGGCCGATTTTGAAGAAGGTTGTAAAGAGTTTTAACAGCATCGCTTCACTCACAAGTTATTTGGTTGAGTTCTCGAGGTCGCGCCAATAGGATAGCGCATAGTCATATCCATAGACATCGTAGAGTTTCAACAAACCCGCGACTCTCTCGACATAGTTTTCGAAATCTTTATTTGGCAGTCCCCACGCCGACTCCGCAATAGCCGAGAGGCGAGGCAGGTACATATATAGCAGGTGGTCGAACTCCTTAATCTGCTCCGTCCAGACACAAGCCTGCATACCGATAACATTTTTCTGCTCCTCGGTCGAAAGGCCGTCATAAGGGTTGAAGTTGTAGGCCATATCGAGCGAGAGGTGGTGCGGTTTATCGGGATGACGTACGCCGTAGAGAGGTTCATTGGCACGGTCTCGGCTCTGAATACGACTCAAATAGCAATATTTGTGCGGTGTCATAATCACCTGATTGCCGGCCTTTGCTGCTGCAATACCGCCCTCGGTTCCTCGCCACGACATAATAGTAGATGTAGGGGTTACACCTCCCTCCAAAATCTCATCCCAGCCAATCATCTTGCGACCTCGGCTCGCCAAAAAGGTCTCGATGCGGTTATTGAAATAGCTCTGAAGTTGCGCCTCGGCCTTCAAGCCTTCGCGCTTCATTCGCTTTTGGCACTCGGGGCACTTCGCCCACGCCTCACGTGGTGCCTCATCTCCACCGATATGAATATACTCCGACGGGAAGAGAGTTAATACCTCCTCCAATACGCCCTCGACAAACTCAAAAGTACTCTCCTTGCCGATGCACAACACCTCGGGTGCTATACCCCACGTCTCGCGCACCTTGTACCCCTCGCCCACACAGCCGAGGTGAGGATATGAGGCCATCGCAGCGAGCATATGACCCGGCATATCTATCTCGGGAATAACGGTCACAAATCGCTCAGCGGCATAGGCCACAACATCACGAATCTGCTCCTGCGTGTAGAAGTATGGACCATACGGCACACCCTCCATAGCCATATCGTGGCAGTGGTGAGTGCCGATAACCTGAGAGTCGGCACGGCGGCTACCTACCTCGGTGAGGAGAGGGAATCGCTTAATCTCGATGCGCCAACCCTGATCATCGGTCAAGTGCCAATGGAACTTATTCATCTTGTGCATCGCAGCAATATCTATCACCGTCTTGACCTGCTCCACCGTAAAGAAGTGGCGGCAGACATCGAGCAATACACCACGGTAGCCAAAGTGAGGCGCATCCTCAATCTTCACAACCGGCACACCCACCGAATCGACATACTTCGTCGTGAATGCCTCTATCGGAATCAGCTGTCGCAGAGTCTGAAAGGCGTAGAAGACACCCGAAGCTGATGCAGCATAGATATCGATACCCGAGCGAGTAACCTCCATTGTGTACCCCTCTGCGTGCAAAGAGTCGTTTTTGTAGATGTTGATGGTATTTTCATTCGACGAATCAGCCGACTCTGCTACAACGAGGCTCTTTCCGAAGATTTTGTCGGTTACCTCATCAAGAAAGTTTAAGGCTGAGGCCATCTTCTCATCCTCGAAATGGAGCTGAACGATTGTTTTCGACGAGAGAGCGAACTCTCCCTCTCCCCGCTCGACAGAGGAAGGATAAGGCACGAGCGACAATTCGCCCGTCGACTCGATATGACGAGAGCACGCCACTGCAAACACCATCGCAAGCAATAGCACCACCCCCTTTATCTTAAACGCGCTGAAGATACTCATTACAAATTGTTCATTATTGAGACCATATCGACTGCAACAACGGCTGCAGTCTCGGTGCGGAAGCGCTGAGTACCGAGGGTAATCTCCTCGAAGCCATTCTCCACGGCCAAGGCCACCTCTGCAGGTGAAAAGTCACCCTCAGGGCCAATCAAAACGAGCGCATTTTCGCCCTTTTTCAAGGTCGAGGCGAGGTACTTTTTCTCCTTCACGGCATCGGCGCAGTGAGCTATGAACTTGCGACCCGCAAACTCCTTTTTCACCAACTTGTCGAATGGCGTAAGCTCCGCCAACACAGGATGATAAGCCTTCAGCGACTGCTTCACGGCCGAGGTGATAACCTTCTCCTCGCGGTCGTGTTTGATAACCTTGCGCTCGCTATGTTCGCTTACCAACGGTACAAACTCGGCAACGCCAATCTCGGTAGCCTTCTCCAAAAACCACTCGTAGCGGTCGATATTCTTGGTTGGTGCCACCGCCATAGTGAGGCGATATGGCAACTTCTCGAACTCGGCGAAGTGCTCAACCACACGCACGAGACAATGTTTTTGGTGAGCCGAAGCGACCTCACAGCGGTAGAGATTTCCCTTACCATCGGTGATATGGAGGGTATCACCCTCCACCAATCGCAACACTTTAACGGCGTGGCGAGACTCCTCTTCGGAGAGCATATATTCGGGTGCAGTGAAGTCTGCGGCGTAGAATAGTTGCATAACGTTTGAAAAAGTATTATCTTTGCGTAGCAAATATACAAAAAAATTTATAGAAATGAAACGTATACTCTTTGTATTAGCATTGATTATGACACTACTTAATACCACATTTTGCTCGGAGGAGGCGCGTTATGCCGGCAATCCGCTGCTCGCAGAGTGGAAGACACCGCACGGTGTACCGCCATTCGACAGCATCAAGCCCGAGCACTACAAGCCCGCTTTCGAGAAGGCTATGGCACTCCACAATGGCGAGATTCAGCTTATCTTGGCCAACAAGGAGGAGCCTACATTCGAGAATACAATTATCGAGTTCGACCGTTCGGGCGTGATGCTCGCATCGATTTCGGACATCTTCGGAATGATGTGCGCAGCGATGAACAACGACGAGATGATGGAGGTGCAGGAGGAGATAATGCCACTCTTGACTGCTCACTACGATGCAATCTCGATGAACGATGAGCTCTTCAAGCGCATCAAAGTGGTATACGACAAGCGCAACGAGGCGCAATTGAATGCCGAGCAGATTCGTCTCGTGGAGAAGATGTACAAGAACGCAACTCGTCAGGGTGCACTCCTCAACGAGGAGCAGAAGGCTCGCCTGACTCAGATCAACGAGGAATTGTCGTTGCTCACCGTTCGTTTCGACAACAACCTCCTCGCCGAGAACAACAGCTTCGTATTGGAGCTCAATGCAAGCGAGGTGCGCGACCTTCCAAAGAGCGTACGCAACGCAGCAAAGGATGAGAAGGATGACAACCGCTTCACCTTCACACTCCACAAGCCAAGCCTCATTCCATTCTTGACCCACTCGTCGAACCGAGAGTTGAGAGAGAAGATGTATAAGGCTTACCTCAACCGTTGCAACAACGGCAACGAGCACGACAACAAGGAGATTATCAATAATATCATCCGTCTCCGCATCGAGAAGGCGCAGTTGCTTGGCTACAAGTCGTACGCCGACTACGTCATCTCGGAGCAGATGGCAGGAACACCTCAGGCAGTCTACGAGTTGCTCGAGGGCGTCTTCGCACCTGCTGTAGAGAAGGCTAAGGAGGAGTTGGCCGATATGAACGCGATGTTCAAGAACGACAACCCGGGTGATGCGAAGTTCGAGTCGTGGGATTGGTGGTACTATGCCGAGAAGGTTCGCAAGCAGAAGTACAACCTCAACGAGGAGATGATCTCGCCATACCTCTCGCTCGACAATGTGCGTCAGGGCGTTTTCTACCTCTCGAATCGTCTCTATGGCTTGACTTTCCAGCCAATCATTGTGCCTAAGTACCACAAGGAGGTCTCGGCATACGAGGTTTTGGATGGCGACGGCTCACACCTCGGAGTTGTATACTTCGACTTCCACCCTCGCGCAAGCAAGTCGCAGGGTGCTTGGTGCGGATACTTCCGTCGTCCTGGATATGACCGCAACGGCAAGCGCATTTCGCCTGTGGTGGGCATCGTTTGCAACTTTACTCGTCCATCGGGCGACACTCCGGCACTCCTCTCAATCGATGAGGCTTCGACACTCTTCCACGAGTTTGGTCACGCCTTGCACTTCCTCTTCTCGGATGTGCCATACTACGGTTTGCTCGATGTCGAGGGCGACTTCGTGGAGCTTCCATCGCAGATTTTGGAGAACTGGGCATTTGAGGAGGAGCTTCTCAAGACCTATGCCATCCACCACCGCAACAATAATGTCATCAACAACTCTCTCATCGAGAAGATTCACCAGAGCGCACAGTTCAACCAGGGCTTCGCTACAACCGAGCTCTTGGCGGCTGCTCTCGTCGATTTGGATATCCACTCGCTCACAAAGTACGAGAATTTGGATGTGATGGCATTCGAGCAGGAGGCTCTCTACAAGAAGCGCGGTATGATCAAGGAGATTGAGCCTCGCTACCGTCTCCCATACTTCGCACACATCTTCGCGGGTGGCTACTCAGCGGGTTACTACTTCTACACCTGGGCTGAGGTGCTCGACAAGGATGCCTACGCAGCATTCTCGGAGACCGGCGACATCTTCAACCGTCGCACTGCTCAGGCCTTCCGCACACTCCTCTCGAGTGGTGGCAAGAAGGATGGTATGACCCTCTACCGCGAGTTCCGAGGTGCCGAGCCAAGCCGCACCCCACTCCTCAAGGCACGTGGCCTTTGGGTTGAGCCCGAGAAGGCTCCGACCGAGGAGGAGCTCGATATGGCAGCTATAGCAGCGCTCCCTGCAATACCGGAGCCTGAAGAGCCGAATTTTGATGATAACCTATAAATAATTTAATGTATTATGAAAAAACTATTTTTTATTATGTCAGCATCAGCACTTCTTGCAGCGTGCGCAGGCGATGATATGCCTGTAGTGCAGTTGCCAGAGATCGACAAGACAAATCCACTCTTGGCTGAGTGGGAGACTCCACACGCAACACCTCCGTTCGACATCATCAAGATTTCGGACTACGAGCCGGCATTCGAGACCGCTATAGAGGTGAGCCGCGCCGAGGTTAAGGCTATCGTAGAGAACCCTGCAAAGCCATCATTCAACAACACTATCCTCGCTCTCGAGAAGCAGGGCGAGTTGCTTGACCGCATCAGCTCGGTATTCTTCAACCTTATGGAGTGCCACACTTCGCCTGAGATGCAGGAGATTGCTATGCGCATTCAGCCTAAGTTGACAGAGTTGGGCAACGACGTATCGCTCAACCCTGAGTTGTTCCAGCGTGTAAAGGCTGTATACGACAATCCGGGTTGGTTCCTCTCGAAGGAGGATAAGAAGCTCCTCGAGAACACCTACAAGAGCTTCGTACGCAGCGGCGCAAACCTCTCGGACGCAGACAAGGAGTTGTACCGTGAGTACTCATCGGAGCTCTCGCAGCTCACCTTGAAGTTCGGTCAGAACTCGTTGGCGTCGAACAACGCCTACACCCTCAACATCACCTCTGCTAAGCAGGTGGCTGAGTTGCCTGACTTCGTAAAGGAGGGTATGGCAATGGACGCTAAGGCTCGCGGTCAGAAGGGTTGGACCGTAACCTTGAAGGCTCCAAGCTATGTTCCTTTCGTAACCTACTCGTCGCAGCGCGACTTGAAGGAGAAGTTGTACCGTGCACGCAACAGCTGCGCTATCGGTGGCGAGTTCGACAACACCGAGAACATCCGCAAGATTACCTCTTTGCGTCTCAAGATGGCTAACTTGCTCGGCTATGAGTGCTACGCAGACTACGTTCTCGACAACCGCATGGCTGAGAAGACCGAGACTGTAAACTCGTTCCTTGCAGAGTTGCTCGAGCAGACCAAGGAGTATGCCGATAAGGACTACCAGACTATCAACGAGTACGCTCAGTCGCTCGGTTTCAAGGGTGACGTTCAGCCTTGGGATTGGGGTTACTACAGCGAGAAGTACAAGAATGAGAAGTATGCTGTAAGCGACGAGGCTATCAAGCCTTACCTCGAGCTCGAGAATGTGAAGCAGGCAGTATTTATGTTGGCTAACAAGCTCTATGGCTTGCAGTTCAAGCCGGCTGAGGGCGTTGCTAAGTACCACGAGGATGTTACCGTATATGAGGTTTCGGAGGCTGACGGCAGCCACCTCGCAATCCTCTACCTCGACTTCTTCCCACGCGATTCGAAGCGTGCAGGTGCTTGGATGACCGAGTTCCGCGGTGCTGAGGGTGAGACTCGTCCACTCGTATCGCTCGTGATGAACTTCACAAAACCAACCGAGACTACCCCATCGCTCATCACTTTCGATGAGTTCACCACATTCCTCCACGAGTTCGGTCACGCTTGCCACGGTATGTTGGCTAAGGGTAAGCACGGCTCGTTGAATGGTACAAACGTATTCCGTGACTTCGTTGAGTTGCCATCTCAGATTTTGGAGAACTGGGCATACGAGAAGGAGTACCTCGACCTCTGGGCTAAGCACTACCAGACAGGTGAGACTATGCCTGCAGAGTTGATCGAGAAGATTATCGCAGCTAAGAACTACTTGGCAGCTTACGCAAATGTCCGTCAGGTATCGTTCGGTATGACCGATATGGCTTGGCATACACTCAAGGCTCCATACGAGGGTGATGTTGTAGAGTTTGAGAAGGCAGCTATGGCTCCATCGCAGATTCTCCCAGTAGTGGAGGGCACAGCTCTCTCACCAACCTTCGGTCACCTCTTCTCGGGCGGTTACGCAGCAGGTTACTACGGCTACAAATGGGCTGAGGTATTGGCAGCTGACGGTTACTCGCTCTTCACCGAGAAGGGTATCTTCGACAAGGCAACAGCAACCAAGTTCCGCAAGTTGCTTCAATCGGGCGGCACCGAGCACCCTATGGATTTGTATGTAGCATTCCGTGGTCACAAGCCACAAACTAAGGCTTTGATCGACCAGATGGGTCTCACAAAGTAGTCGTGATATGACAAAGGAATAGGGCAGACCGAAAAGTCTGCCCTATTTTATTTATCAATGGTCATCTATCCATTCAAGAGGCCTTTGAGATGCTCCTGCTTGAGCTCCTGGAGCTCGTACATTCTGTCACGATAACGCGCTGCAGCCATAAAGTCGAGAGACTTAGCAGCACGCTCCATATCGTTACGAGCCTGTTCGATTAGGAGATCGAAGTTTGGCGTTGCATCGTAGCGGGCTGCATTGTCTGCCACCATACGCTCGGTCGGTGTTTCGACAGCGTAGTAGCCTATATTATCTCGCACCTCCGCACCCTTGGCTGCACCCTCAAGAAGAGTGCTCGGCTGCGACGAGTTACGCTTCGCCTGACGAGGCATAATGCCGTTCTCGATATTGTAGCGAATCTGGCGCTCACGACGGCGGTTACTATCCTCCACGGTCTTTCGCATCGCCTCTGTGCAAGTTGTTCCATAGAGCACCACCCTACCTTGTGCGTGACGCGCAGCACGTCCTGCCACCTGCGTCATTGCGGTGTAGTTGCGGAGGTAGCCATTCTTATCGGCATCGAAAATCGAGACCTGCGAAACCTCAGGGAGGTCGATACCCTCACGCAGGAGATTGACACCGCACAATACGTCGAAGAGGTCAGCGTGCATATCCTCGATAATCTGCACTCGCTCCAGCGTATCGAGGTCGGAGTGGATATAGCGACTGCGAACTCCCATCTTCTCGAGGTAGGCTGAGACCTCCTCGCACATTCGCTTCGAGATGGTGGTCACAATCATCTTCTCGCCACGCTTTACGCACTCCTCGATATCCTCCATCAGGCGGTCAATCTGTCGTGTCGAGTCGCACACCTTCAGTGCAGGGTCAATGATTCCCGTCGGACGAATAAACTGTTCGACGATGCTCGACTCGCTGCGATCCAACTCATACTGCGCCGGCGTAGCACTCACATACATAGTCTGCCCCTGCATAGCCTCGAACTCCTCGAAGCGCAATGGGCGGTTATCGCGTGCTGCCGGAAGGCGGAAGCCATACTCAACGAGATTCTCCTTGCGAGAGCGGTCGCCACCGAACATTCCTCGCACCTGAGGCACAGTGACGTGGCTCTCATCGATGATGAAGAGTGCATCGTCGGGGAAGTAGTCCAAGAGGCAGAATGGTCGCATACCCGGAGAGCGGCCATCGAAGTAGCGCGAATAGTTCTCGATGCCCGAGCAATAGCCCAACTCACGAATCATCTCGAGGTCGTAGGTCACACGCTGTTCGATGCGCTTCGCCTCAACCTCACGCCCCTCCTTCGTGAAGAACTCAATCTGCTTCTCGAGATCGGCCTCGATATTGAGCACCGCCTGCTCCACCCTCTCCTTGCTTGGTACAAAGAGGTTGGCGGGATAGATATTCACCTGCTGCAACCTATCGAGTCGCTGACCCGTCTCAGCATCTATAAGCGAGATATCCTCAATCTCGTCATCGAAGAATGTGATACGGTAACAATGGTTACCCACCGACGCCTTGATGGTTATCGTATCGCCCTTCACGCGGAAGGTCGAAGGCTCCAGCTCGCGCTCTACACGAGTGTAGAGAATCTCGACCAGACGATACATCAAGTGCTTCATCGCCATCACATCGCCCACCTTCAACTGCACCATCGTGCTATGGAAGTCGGCTGGGTTTCCGATACCGTAGATGCACGAAACACTCGCCACAACTATCACATCGCGTCGACCCGAGAGCAACGAGAAGGTTGACGAGAGACGCATACGGTCAATCTCGGCATTTATGGCGAGATCCTTTTCGATATATGTATCGGTTGAAGGGATATAGGCCTCAGGCTGATAGTAGTCGTAGTAGGAGACAAAGTACTCCACCGCATTTTCGGGGAAGAAGCTCTTAAACTCGCTATAGAGCTGTGCAGCGAGGGTCTTATTATGGCTCAAAACGAGTACCGGACGATTCAGCTGCGCAATGACATTCGCCATCGTAAAGGTCTTACCCGAGCCTGTCACACCGTGAAGTGTAACTGCGGGCACGCCACTACTGAGGTGATCAACCAGCTGCTCGATAGCCTCCGGTTGATCACCCATAGGTGCATAGTCCGATACAAGTTTAAACTCCATACTATTCGTATAAAATCTCTAATTCAATCTAAACAACTTTCCATCGAGGAACATCGCCCACACCACGCCATTCTCGTCAGCGCAGATGTTGTTTGCCTCGACATCGGTATACTTATGCTCCCACAAAAGTTTACCCGACTTCTCCTCAACGGCAATTATCCAGCCACCCTTGGCGCCCTTATATATCACGCCATTAATGACTGCAATCTGTATAGGGTTGCGATCAACCTTAACCTTCGGCGTCTCGGCCTGCCACATTGTAGAGAGGGCCTTTTTCGACGGATCAATAGCGATAATATCGGCATCTCGATTTTGGAAATAGAGGATCTTGCCGTCGCTGCCTCTGCCCGACGCCTTGCGATACGAGACCGAAGTATCTCGCCAGAGGAGTCGACCACTCTTCAAGCTAAGCGCCGCAAGCTCCTTATTGATAGATGCATAGACCTTTCCATTCGCAATCTGAGGCTGAATCAAGCCCGGAGAGAAGTCGAACCAACGGTCGCTCTGCACCCATCGCCACATCTCCTTTCCGTTCTTGTCGTTGTAGCAGCGGAGGTCATTCTCCCATGTGCTGACAACCACTCGTCCTTCACCCACAGCAGGTACACACTGCATATGCATACTACCCGCTGCTGCACGCCATACAACCGCACCCGTACGAGCATCTATCTTAGCCAAGATACCCTTACCGAAGCTGCAATAGAGCATATCGCCCACCACAACAGGATCACCCACAACCGAGCCATCGGCCTGCAACTTCCAAACCGCCTTACCCGTCTTGACATTAAGGGCAATAAACTCTCCCGCAGGGGTCACAAAGATAACTTTTCCATCGTGCCAAACAGGTGTTGCGCACAACATATCGCCCATCTCGTATCTCCACCGCTCCGCACCCGTAGCGGTATCGAAGGCGTAGAAGGTGCCATTCGAGTGGCCGACATATGCCGCACCCTCGCGCACCAATGCCCCCGCGTAGACCGCAGGTCGCAAATCTTTGAAGAGCACTGCTCCAACCTCCTTGTAGGTGTTTGGAACAATCGGAGCCGGCTTATATCTCTTGGTTGGCAGATCGGGCGAATATCCCTGACGCTCCTTGAAGCGCAAGCGTGGCTGACTATGGTCGAGGCGCTTCTGATGGAGGTATATAGAGTCATTCTTTAACTCTATGATGTTATATCCAAAGCCCCACTTCTTATCCACAAGACCGAAGCTGCGACCCATAGCACAAGGCAGATAGTCGATATTGAGCATCAAGGTATAGTGGGCGTGGCCACATATCTGCGCCTTGACATCATACTTCTTCATCAAATCGGTCACCTCGCGATGGTTTGCGATATGGTGATTGAGTGGAATATGCGACACGCAGATTATCTTCTCACCGGGACGAGCCGACTTGAACTGCTCCTCGAGCCACTTAATATCCTCATCGCGCACAATTGCGGTCGAGGCACGATTATAAGGGCCCGCCTCGAAACCCACAAACAGATACTCGCCAGCACGGAACACCACTCGACGGTCATATCCGAACAACTTTTTGTACAATCTGTTAGCGTTGTCGGTTCGGATAACCTCGTGGTTGCCCAACACTCCGAACCACGGTTTCTCGATGCCTTTCAGCATCTCGTAGGTGTTGACGATATCTTTTTCGTATCCGGTCGACACATTGTCGCCACCCAACAAGACGAAGTCGCAATCGGAGTTATTGATTTCGCGAATTGCCACAGGGAGATACTTCTCGACCTCGCGCCCGTGATGAAAGGCGTGAATATCGGTCAAGAATGCAATCTTCACATCCTTCGATTCGGGTACAATATGCGGGATGACCGACTCCCCTTGTGCCACAGCTCCGAGTGCGACAGCAAGAAGAGACAATAGTGCTACGATTCGTTTCATGGTATAGTAGCTAATACTCCTCTATATACTACTTTTCATCTACGCCATCGAAGAAGTATGGCGCATAGTGGATGCCCTCCTTGTCGTAGAGCTTACGCAAGTGATCCAGACGACGAGCAAAGTCCTCGAAGTTCTTCGCACCGATGGTCCAACCGGCCTCAGCTGTAGCTGCCAAACGCGGAAGGAGCTTCTCCTGCACGCGGTGGAAGGTCGAAATATACTCGGTCCACAAGTTTGCCTGCACGCCCTTGATACGACCATACTCGCTTGGCTGCAAGCCCTCATATGGGTCGAGGCTGTACGCCTTGCGGAGGGTCAAAATGCGGTTATCGCGGAAGAGCAAGCCCTCCTTATTGCAGAATGGACGCAAAGTCTGATAGTAGTCCATATAGCAGTAGTACTTCGGTGTGAGGATCACATCGTTGCCGAGCGAGATAGCCTTAGCGCGATTTCTATCATTCCACAACATAATGGTTGCACTCTTGTTGATACCGCCATAGATAATCTCGTCCCAACCGATGATTCTGCGATTGTGCTTTGCGAGGAACTTCTCGACGCGGTGCATAAAGTAGCTCTGCAACTCGTTCTCATCCTTCAAACCCTCCTCCTGGATGCGCTTCTGGCAGTGTGGACACTCCTTCCAACGATCACGTGGACACTCGTCACCACCGAGGTGGATATAGTGCGATGGGAAGAGCGAAACAACCTCCTCCAATACTCCCTCTACAAACTCGAATGTAGTCTCCTTACCTACGCAGAGAACATCCTTGCTGATGCCCCAACGGGTACGCACCTCGAACTTCTCATCGCGGCAACCAAGATGGCTGTACGAAGCCAATGCAGCAACCATATGGCCCGGCATATCAATCTCCGGAACAACCTCGATATAGCGCTCAGCCGCATACTTCACGATATCCTTAACCTCCTCCTGAGTGTAGTAACCACCGTGTGGTGTACCGTCATAAGTCTGAGAAATGCTGTTGCGGCCAATGATAGTCTCCTTACGCATCGAGCCAATCTTGATAAGCTCCGGGTATTTCTTAATCTCGATACGCCAACCCTGGTCCTCGGTCAAGTGCCAGTGGAAGACATTGATCTTGTGCATTGCTGCGATGTCGATAAAGCGCTTAACCTCAGCTACGGTGAAGAAGTGACGACAAACATCGAGCATAGCGCCACGGTGACCGAGCAACGGCTTATCCTGGATAGTTACGCCCTCCAACTTTACACCCTTCTTAGTCACCTCGCCTGCTGAAACCATCTGGCGAAGACTCTGCAAGCCGTAGAATACGCCCTGAGCTGTACCGCCCACAATCTGAATGCCCTTCGACGAGATGTTGAGCTTGTACTCCTCCTTAGCAAGCGACTTATCGAGCGAGAGCGCCACTGCACCCTTCTCGCCCTGCTTAACTGCGATAGTTGCGCCCAAATCCTTTGCAACATACTCTGCGAACAACTCCGCAGGACGCACCAACGAAGCATCCTTCGCTACTACCACGCTCTTTGCCGAGAGAGTGTAGCTGCCCTTAGCTGCAGTAGCCTCCATAGGCTGTGGAATAACAACTGTCTTGACGCTCTGCGCCGACAATGAAACAATCGCCAACATAGCGGCGAAAATCGAAATGATTCTCTTCATAATATTAGGTTTTTATTAGATTGATTCCCTTTTTTAGCGAGATGACTGCGCCATATCGAGTCGTACAATCACAGGATAGTGATCCGACAAGTCAACCTCGTTATCCACCTCGTACGATGCGACCTTCAACTCGGGCGACACCAATATATTATCTATACGCAACAAGCGATAACGAGTGTTGAAGGTATAGGCAAAGCCGTCGGCCTCCTCCGAGAAGGCGTCATCGAGTCGCTTTGCGATGGTGCGATAGGTGTAAGAGAGTGGCACATCGTTGAAGTCACCACAAACGATGAGTCTGTAAGGCGACTGCTTCATAAACTCAGAGACCTGCTCAGCCTGCACAGCTCGCTTTCGATTGTTCTCCACAAGTCGCTCGACAATGCTGCTCAACTTCGACGAGCGCTCCTTGTCGAGGATATATTTGTGCCCCTCGAGGAACTGGGTATCCTCAAGGCGAATGGCTGTAGTCTGAAGGTGGAGACTTATAACGCGTACGGTATCATCCTTGATGCGGAGGTCTGCCCACACAGCATTTTGCGGTGACATACCCTCAATTTCGCCCTTGCGGATGATTCTGTACTTGGTCAAAATCTGATTTGTTGCCGAGGCCTCCTTAATCAGCGTGGTGTTGTACTTCTCCTCCAGCTGTGTCCAGTTTGGATTCCAGACGTGCACCTCCTGCAGACACAATATATCGGGATTATGCTTTGCAATATACTCCACAACACCCTCACGGCGACCCTCGTGGACATTGTAGGTCATCACCTTGACGTACTTACGCTCCTGGAACGAGGTGTCGTACTTGCGGTCAATCTCGAGTATGTAGTAGCGCGAGAGGTAGAAGAGGCCGATAAAGACCATCACTCCCATCGCAAGTGCGAGATACCAACGCATACGCACAATCCAGTAGAACATCACCACTATATCGAGCAGATATACTATAGGTGCGCCCAACGACAATACCGAAAGGAAGCCGCTATTGATGGGCGATACATATTGGCAGATAATGATTGTCAACGACAAGAAGAGCAAAGCTGCCATCATCACGGCAAGCAAGATATCAAAGATAAGGAGGGTGAGTTCCTTACCGCTACGCTTTTTACCTCTGCGGCGCTTATTGCGACCTATTCCGCTATTGTAATACTCTGCCATCGCCACTTATTTTAGAAAAATATCTTACGTTGCTTTCTCCACCAGAGGAGCAAAGCCAAGCCCCACAACATACCTCCGACGTGTGCAAAGTGCGCTACGCCGGTGTTTACGCCCGACCAACCAAGTGCAATCTCGAGTACGGCATAGCCGACTACAAACCACTTCGCCTTAATAGGGAATGGGAGCGGGAAGACATATATCATATTGTTCGGATGCATCACGCCAAATGCCAACAAGATGCCGAACACTGCGCCCGAAGCACCGAGCAGGGTGAGATCCTCGCCGAGGAGCGAGGCGACACCTATCTGAATCAACGCTGCGCCCACGCCACAAACCAAATAGTAGGTGAGGAAGCGTTGCGAGCCGAGTTCATACTCCAAGGTGCGACCAAACATCCACAACGCAAACATATTTCCGAAGAGGTGTCCGAAACCTCCGTGGAGGAACATATAGGTAATGAATTGGTAGCTATGGAATGCCGGAGCAAATGGATTATCGGTCCACCACAACTGCATATACTCTGCGCAGAAGTGATTTATCGGATCTATAAGTCTAATCGCCATAAAGAGTACACAGTTGGCGATTATAAGGTTCTTCACCACAGGGGGTGTCTGAAAGTATGGATTCATATATGCTATTTTTCTAAAAGGTTCTTAATATCTGTGATTGACATTGCCGAGACGATGCGCTTACCGCCCGGAGTATAACTCTCAGCCATAGCCAAAATCTGCTTCACCAACTTCTCGGCTGTCTCCTGCGAGAAGTGGGTGCAACCCGACGCCTCGCTCAACGCCAAAGTCTGCGCAAGCATACTGCGACGCACCTCGATAACCGACTGCGGCAACTTCAAGCTCTGCAACAAGTCGTAGATTGTTCTATCGAGCTGCTCGCTCTGCATATCGGCAGGGATGCCGAAGACCTCAATCATATTTGCACCCTGCGCCTTAATGTCGAAGCCGAGTGCGGCAAAATCCACAGCATACTCCTCGATAAGGTCGTACTCCTCCTCGGTCAGGGTGAGCTCCTCAGGGAATAACAACTGCTGCGACACTGCGTGGCTACCCTTTAACGACTCGATATGGTAGTTGTAGAGGATTCGCTCCTTCGCCCTTGTCAAGTCGACCATTGCCACCTTCGACGGGAAGGTCACAACAGCGTAGCGACCACCGCAGAGTGAGATGTTTGTCGGCTCCTCCGCATTGTCGACCTCCAAGCTCAGCATCTGATCCTCCTCAATGCCTGACTCGAAGTACTCGAAGTCGGTATCTGAGGCCTTGCTACCGCCGAAATCCATTGTCGAGCCGAGGTCGAATCCCGTTGGGATTGACGGAATAGCAGACCAGCCGCCACCGCCACCCGAAGATTTCTGTGCAGGCTCCTCGCTGCAATAGTCCTCGGCAAATGGGTTATAGTTATCCTTGGTAGTTGCTCGTGGCTCCATATAGCTGATGCCCGACGTTGCAACCGGAATCTCGACTAAGTCCTCGGCCTCGAAGTCAATGAGCGGCATAGCTCCATTCTTGGCGAGGGTCTCACGAACTGCCGCATTGAGAATCTGCCATAAAGCCTCATTATCGGCAAACTTAACCTCGGTCTTCTGGGCGTGAACATTCACATCCACACGCTCGGGGTCAACCGAGATATAGAGGAAGAACGACGGGAAAGCTCTATCCGAGATGAGTTTCTCGTACGCCTTCGAAACCGCCTTATTGAGATATGTCGAGCGGAAGAATCGACCATTGACGAACATATACTGCTCGCTCGAGTTGTTGCGAGCTGTCTCGGGACGACCGACATAGCCCTTCACCGTTGCAATCGTGGTCTCGACATCAATCTCCAACAAATTGCGACGTGTAGCGTTGCCCATAATGCCTACGATACGCTCGACGAGCGACGAAGCGGGCAGTGAATATATAGGTGCGCTATTGTTCATCAGCGTGCACGCCACCTCGGGGTGACAGAGTGCCACACGACGAAACTCGCGCTTGATATCCGACGAGAGAGAGGACTCCTTACTATTTATAAACTTACGGCGTGCAGGAGTGTTGTAGAAGAGGTTACGCACTAAGAACTGCGAGCCCACCTCCGCAGCCACAGGGGTCTGCGACACGAACTCGCCACCATTGATGATGGTCTGTGTGCCAATCTCGCAATCGGCCTGGCGGGTGATAAGCTCCACCTGCGACACAGCCGAGATCGACGACAACGCCTCACCTCTAAAACCAAAGGTGTGGAGTGCGTAGATATCGTCCAGCGATGCAATCTTGCTTGTTGCGTGGCACTCGAATGCCATACGCGCATCTACAGGCGACATTCCGCGACCATTATCGATAATCTGCACAAGGTCACGACCGCCATTAACGAAGTTTACGGTAACCTCCGTAGCCCCCGCATCTATGGCGTTCTCCATCATCTCCTTCACAACCGATGATGGCGACTCTACGACCTCGCCCGCCTTAATCTGGTTGGCAACAATCTCGGGTAGTAACTTAATGCAATCTGCCACTTTCTACTCCTCTTTATAATCGTTTGGAACTATCGTAATCGGTGTATATGGGTTGAACTCCTCAATCTCCTGCATCATACGCTCCTCAGGCGTAGCACGACGATTCGAAGTGAAGGCGTCTACAATGCGCGGATAGAGCATATAGACAATCACCACCACAATAGCGAGAATCATCAAGATTGCCATCGAAGGCATCTTCTTGCCGCCATTGTCGTTTCGTGCCGCTAGGCGTCGAGCCTCGCGCTGGGTGCGGATATACTGACCCGGAGTGTACTCGGTGTTATCATCCTCCGACGATGTACCGTGCAACTCGCGACGACGCTGCTCTCTACGCTCCTTCTCGGGGTCGTAGTAGCGCGGTATGTAGCGAAACTTATTCGCGTGTTTCTTTACAGGTGAGAAGAGTCCCATTGACCAAATTAAAAATTAAAAACTAAGAATTAAGAGTTGTTCTGCCTCTACTAAAAGTTTTTTAGCGGAAGAAGTTCTTCATTCTCTCAAAAATATTCTGATTCTCGACGCTCTCCGCCTCCTTGAAGTGAGGCTTCTCGGCGAGCTTCTTAACCAACTCCTTCTCCTCGGATGTGAGCGATGTAGGGATGGTGATATCCACCACAACCATAATATCGCCACGACCGTAGCCATTTACGTCAGGCAATCCCTTGCCACGGAGACGCAAGACCTTACCGGCGTGAGTACCCGCTGCAATCTTAATCTTAGCCTTACCCTCGATGGTCGGCACCTCAACCTCGCCTCCGAGAATTGCGGTAGGCATTGTGATATTGAGATTGTGGATAAGGTTGTTGCCATCGCGCATAAGCTCAGGATGTTGCTCCTCCTCGATAACGACAATCAAGTCGCCCGGAACGCCTCCGCGACGAGCTGCATTACCCTTACCCGAAACGGTGAGAGCCATACCCTCGCCAACGCCTGCAGGCACACGAATCTCGATAACCTCCGAGTCGCGCACTACGCCCTCGCCACCACACTTGTCGCACTTGGCTGTGATAATCTTACCCTCGCCACCACAAGTTGGGCAGACCGACTGCGACTGCATACGGCCGAAGAAGGTATTCTGCACCGTTACAACATAGCCCGAACCGTTACACTGCGAACAGGTCGAGAACGACGACGAATCCTTCGCGCCATTACCGCCACACTTGTCGCAAGCGATATATTTGTTGACCTTAATCTTCTTGGTTGTACCCTCGGCAATCTCAGCGAGTGTAAGCTTGATGCGCACACGGATATCCGAGCCTCGGTTTGCCGAGCGGCCACCGCCACGTGCACCACCAAAGCCGCCACCGAAGTGACCGCCAAAGATATCGCCAAACTGCGAGAAGATGTCATCCATCGAGAAGCCGCCACCAAAGCCGCCACCGAAGCCACCACCGCCACCGGCAGCACCCGACATACCGGCGTGACCAAAGCGGTCGTAACGAGCACGTTTCTCCTCGTTCGACAACACGTCATAAGCCTCAGCCGCCTCCTTAAACTTCTCCTCGGCCTCCTTATCACCCGGATTCTTGTCGGGGTGATACTTGATAGCCGCCTTGCGGTAGGCCTTCTTTATCTCATCGGCATTGGCATTCTTCTCGACGCCCAACACCTCGTAGTAATCTCTCTTTTCTGCCATAGTTTTACTCTCCTACAACAACCTTTGTGTAACGCAAAACCTGCTCACCCTGCTTGTAGCCACGCTCCACAACATCTATAACCTTACCCGACTTCTCCTCGCCCGCAGCAAAGCGCGCTACAGCCTCGTGCAAATCGGGGTTAAAATCGGTGTCGAGAGCCTCAATCTCAACAACACCCTTCTGGCGCATAATATCAACGAACTTGTTGTAGATAAGGCGCTCGCCCTCACGCAAAGCTGCGATATCCTCGCTCTTCTCCGAAGCGGCAATCGCACGCTCCATATCGTCGAGCACAGGCAATACAGCCTTCCATACATCGCTACCGCCCGACTCAATCAACGCCATCTTCTCGCGCAAAGTGCGCTTGCGGAAATTGTCGAACTCCGCCTGGAGACGAAGGTACTTATCGCGCCAATCAATCTCCTCAGCCTTTGGAGCCTCATCAGCCTCCTCCTCTGCCACTGTGTCAGCGCCCTTGTTCTCATCATCTGCCATATTGGCACAGCCCTCACCCTCACAATTTGGTGTGCCCTCTGCACCTACAACGCCCTCGCGTTCCTCAACGTTCTGATTCTCTGATGTTTTCTTTGTCATATCTCTAAATTTTATCATATTCTACTATTTAATTCGCACAAAAGGTGTACCGTTTACCCTCTCGGTCCAAAATGTTAGAAGAGGTTGTCGTACATAGACTTACTCTTGTCATACTTCAAGTCGGCAAGCGAAGCCGCCTTCACACCGATATTGAAGCTCCAGCTCTTATGCGTTCCGAACGGAATCCACACGAACGACATCTGCCAACAGTGCAAATCGCGTGTTATGGATATCGAAGTGGTGGTCAGCTTCCTATTCTGTATATCAAATCCCGTCGTGAACGAGATACCCGTCTTCGGCGTCAGGTTGACACTACCATTGAAACCAATCGTCTGCGACACATTCCGCTTGAAGCCCGTCGTGCCATTGTTGACGTAGGATATACTATAACTGATAACGTAGTTAAATCCGAGGTTCCACGGTATCGAGAAGTCGTAGTATGAGCTCGCCATATAGTGCCTTCGCAGCGTAGGATCCATCAGACCATACGGGTCGGAGAATGGATTGAAGTACTCAGGCGGAATGGTATTGATATCGTTCACCGCAGGTGTCGACTTATCCTGGCGCGACTTGAAGGTATAACCGAAGCTCCAGCCTGTACTTGTGATACGTCCGAGAACACCTCGCTTAATCATCAGCTTATTGATGCGCACACCTTCAGGTGTAACCTCGTACGGATCGAGCGTGAACGAGAGGTTCAAACCGAAGTTACCATAGATGGTTGTACGGAACGAAATAGGCAAGTTCGACAAACCGAGCGAGTCGGCCAAGAAGTTGTACGAACCGCTGATGCGCAACTCGTCGATAATCTTCACCTTCTTCACACCCGAGGTGTCGCGCTTGCTCAAGACCTTCATCTCGAGCGACTGCGAGAGCGAGAAGTTCAAGTTCGCCTGCTGACCCGAACCCGGTACACCATATGGCTGATTCGAGTATGGCGAGTAGACCTTGTGGTTACCGAGCGAGTCAGTCTGCACGGTCTGGTAGTAGCCATACTTCTGCTTGCTGAAGTCAGGAGCATAGGAGAATCCAATCTGCGGAGATATGGTGTGGCGCACAGCCTGCACCTTGGCAGTCTTCTTCTTCATCTGCCACATTCCGTAGATTGTGGTATTAGCCGAAACCGATGCGTTATAGTTGTAGATGCGGTAGAAACCATACTCAGGGTCGAGGGTCTCGACGGTGTTGGTCTCAGGATTCCACTGCTGATTCTGACGCGAGAAGTACCAACGCTCCGAGTAGTTGAACGATGGCGAGATGTTGATATACTTGAAGAGGTTTATCGAGGTCGAGATTGGCAATGTATGCTCCACTCCGTTACGCATATTCTTCAAGGTCTGCATCGTAAAGACATCCTTCTCAGGTGTCGACACCGAGTTGGTCAACTTGGCCGAGTAGGTAAAACCAATCTTCTCGTACCAACGCTGCTTACCCATCGCATCCTTGCGCTTGAATGGGTAGACACGTGCCACATTGAACGAGATATTCGGCAATGTGATGGCCAACTGACGGGTCTGCGAGTTCTGCGACACCGACATATTCATCGAGAGTGAGAATGGTGTACCCGCCCAGCTCTTCGAGTACGAAATCGAGGAGTTGGTCTGTGTTGCCAAGATGTCGTTCAGCGTTGTAGCCGAGTAGCGCGAGTAGCCACTCGAAGAGAGGTTCACCGAGGCCGAGAATGTCGAACCCGGATTAGCCTTCGGATCCTGCGAGTGGGTCCACGAGAGGCGGAAGTTGTTCTGCTTGATATAGTCAGGTTCGCCCTTATCTCCCGTCTTCACACTCGAGAAGTCGAAGTTGATGTTACCACGATACTTATAACGCTTCACGTAGCGCGACGAGGCGTTCACCTCCCACGAGCCGAGCGTATAGATACCTCCCGTCAAGGCGAGGTCGATATGCTTACTAAGGATGAAGTAGTAACCCAAGCCACGGATGTAGAAGCCTCGAGAGGCATCCTCACCATAGGTCGGCATCAAGAGTCCCGACTTAGGGCCGAGGTTAATCGGGAAGAAACCCTCTGGGATACAAGCGAAGTAGATTGGCACATCGTGCATAACCAGATAGGCCGGACCTGTCACAATCTTCTTACCAGGAATAACCTTCGCCTTGGTCATCGCCAGGTAGAAGTGAGGGTGGTCGGTATGGTCACAAGTGGTGTACTTACCCTGACGGATATTGATGGAGTTGTCCGGCATCTTCTTAATCTGACCGCCGACCAGCCATCCGTCACCCTCCTTAGTTGCCACGCCCTGAATAAAGGCCTTCTTCGAGCCGAAGTTGTAGGTGATGGTATCCATCGTATACGAAGTACCGCCCTCGGTAAATACAGGGTGTGTAGGCTTGGCCTGACCATCCACCGTATCAACCTTTCCGTAGGCGTAAATCTCCTTCGTGTTCATATCAATCTGCATATAGTCAGCCTGGAGACCCATCGCCTCATACTTGATATCACCCTTATTGTAGATAAACACTCGCTTGTTGAGCACATCATAGCAGAGCGAGTCGGTATTCTTACCCGAGATGATTTGATCGATAGGCGAACCGCTCTTCTTGCGACCCAACGAGTCACGCTCACCACGAGATCTAACCACTACGCTATCGGATGTACGAGTAGTATCGCGCAAAACAGGCTGCACCACGCTATCACTCGCACGTCGAGGACGACGCACTCTGCGGTCAGCCAACGGAGCAGGAGCTGCCACGCTATCGCCTACGGCTGAGGTGATGACAGGTCGCACCGAGTCGCTCTTGCTACCCTCCGTAACAACCGTATCAGTGATAGGTCGTGGAGCCGCAAAACCGAACACGATGTGAGCCATCGCCAATGCGATAACTATCGAAAACAGATATTTCAGTCCAAAATGCTTCAAAAATCCAAAATTTTTCGTAACTTTGCCGACGACGTCGGCAAAAACGCCAAACAATGCCCCTTATACGCACGGGCACGCGTTTTTTCGGCGCGTAAAGATAGTGAAAAAAGTGTATATGGCAAACTTTATGAGCAACTTTCAACATCTACGACCATTTTTCGCACTGTTGGCCGCGGTGCTTACACTACTCCCCTACAACGAATTAGGAGCACAAAATGTTGCGCAAGGCGTAAAAGTAATTGTTATTGACGCAGGACACGGCGGTGCAAGATATCCGGGTGCCACCTACAATGGTGTTATGGAGAAGGACATTAACTTACAAGTGGCCTTGAAGCTGGGTGCGCTCATCGAGAAGAACCTCCCCGATGTGAAGGTTGTCTACACTCGCACTACCGACACCGTACTGTCGAATGTCCTTGCCGAGGATTTGCAGGGTCGTGCCGACATCGCTCACAAGAACGATGGCGACATCTTCATCTCTATTCACTCGAACGCCTCGAGCAGCAGCGCTACACGCGGTGTCGAGACAATCATTATGGGTGAGACCGAGAGAGAGCAGACTGCAAATCAGAACAGCCTCTACCTCAACAACAAAGAGGAGTTGTTGGATATGTCCGACCAGCGAACTGCAGCCATCGTTCGCGCCTACATTCAGAACTTGCAGTTCACCTATGGTGAGTATAGCGAGATGATGGCTCGACTCATCCAGGAGGAGTACTCGAAGCTCGGCTTGCGAAACCGTGGTGTTCGTCGCCAGCCGCTCAAGGTGCTCTACGCCACCGATATGCCGAGCGTATTGACCGAGATTGGATTTATGTCGAACGAGGAGGATTTTGCTTACATCACATCGGAGAAGGGTCAGCAGGAGATTACCGAGGCTATCTTCCGCGCCGTTAAGACCTACGTTGCAAATGTTCGTCGTGCCCTTCTTTTGGACACACCACCGCCTCCGGGAGATTTTGCGCAGTCGGTACAGCCGGCTCGACCTACACAGGGCACAACCGAGACCACCAAGCAGAAGAGCCGTCACGCACAGGGCGAAAAGCGCTTCACCATTCAGCTCCTCGCAAGCAATAAGTTGGTATCTACATCGCATCACGAATTTAAGAGCTACGGCGGTAAGGTGTGGATCTTGGAGTGCGAGAACGGAGTTAAGTATAAGTATTGTTTAGGCGACTATGCCGACAAGGCCCTTGCACAGCACAACCTCGAAGAGGTGAGAAAGGAGTTCCCTTCGGCATTTATCATCAGCTTCATAAAGTAGAACTAAAAACCTAAAAACTATAGACAAATGAAAAAGATGTTTATTCTATCAAGCGCACTCTTGCTCGCAGGAGTAGCCTCTGCACAACCCAAGTATCAAAAGGTTGACAAGGGCGATTTTATCGAGATTACCCAGCAGGGCGGTCTTACACTCGGCTACAACGAGCACTCGGGTGTTAATATTCTGGAGGTAGACGGCTATGCGTTCAAGGATTTGAACAAGAACGGTCAGCTCGACAAGTATGAGGATTGGCGTCTCTCGTCGGAGGAGCGTGCCAAGGATTTGGCTGCACAGCTTTCGATGGAGGAGATTGCGGGTTTGATGCTCTACTCTTCGCACCAGGAGCTCCCTGCTCCCGAGACCGGAAAGAGAGCAAGCACCTACAATGGCAAGCCATTCAGCCAGGCATACGCTTCGCCTGAGGATTTGACCGACCAGCAGAAGAGTTTTATCATAAATGATAAGGTTCGCCACATCCTTCTCACGAAGATTCAGAGCCCATACGTCGCAGCCGAGTGGAACAACAAGGTGCAGGCGTTGTGCGAGAGCCTCGACCATGGTATTCCAGCCAACAACTCGTCAGATCCACGCCACGGCCTTATTGCCGAGGATGAGTTCAACGCAGGTGCGGGCGGTAAGATTTCGGTTTGGCCGGGTTTGCTCGGTATGGCAGCAACATTTGACCCTGCCGTAGCTCTTCGCTTTGGCGAGGTGGCTTCGACCGAGTATCGCGCATTGGGTATGGCAACAGCCCTCTCACCACAGATTGATTTGGCAACCGAGCCACGTTGGCGTCGTGTGATGGCAACATTCGGCGAAGGCTCGAAGTTGGCTACAGACTTCGCTCGAGCTTATTCGGATGGTTTCCAGACCTCAAAGGGTGCAGACGCACGCGAGGGCGCGTGGGGTATGAATAGTGTAAACGCAATGGTTAAGCACTGGCCGGGTGGCGGTACAGGCGAGGCGGGTCGTGATGCCCACTTCTCGTTCGGTAAGTATGCCGTATATCCTGGTAACAACTTCGAGGAGCACCTCCTTCCATTCACCGAGGGCGCCTTCAAGTTGGAGGGTGGCACCGAACAGGCTTCGGCAGTGATGCCTTACTACACCATTTCATACGGTCAGGATCCATCGGGCAAGAACGTAGCAAATGGCTACAGCGACTATATAATTAAGGATTTGCTTCGCACAAAGTACAACTACAAGGGTGTAATCTGCACCGATTGGGGTATCGTACGCGAGTATGCAGACCTTCACCGCAACACAGGTAAGCCTTGGGGCTTGGAGTCGATGCCTGAGGCTGAGCGCTACCTCACCGTATTGATGGTGGGCGTTGACCAGTATGGCGGCATCAACAAGACCAACGGAATCCTCGCAGCATACGAGCTCGGCAAGCAGAAGTATGGCGAGGCGGCTATCCGCGCACGTTTCGAGGAGTCGGCAGTACGCCTCTTGATGAACATCTTCCGCACCGGTCTTTTTGAGAATGCCTACCTCGAGCCTACAAAGAGTCAGGCTACAGTAGGTTGCGAGCAGTTTATGAAGGAGGGCTTCGAGGCTCAGATTAAGTCGGTTGTAATGCTCAAGAACCACGCGCAGACACTTCCACTCAAGGGTCGTCTCAAGGTTTATGTTCCAAAGCGTATGCAGGCGGGCGAGTATAGCCGCTGGGGCAATGCTGTAAAGGGTAAGCCATACGAGAATCACGGTATCAGCCTCAACGTCGTGAAGCAGTACTACGACGTAGTGGAGAACCCTGAGGAGGCGGATGTTGCACTCGTATTTATCAAGGCACCAACCGTAGGTCGTGGCCACTACGAGTGGGATATTAAGGCGGGAGGTACAGGCTATGTGCCAATCTCGTTGCAGTATGGCGACTACACCGCAAAGTATGCTCGTAAGAAGAGTATTGCGGGCGGTGACCCTAAGGAGAATTTTACAAACCGCACATACTTGGGCAAGAGCATCACAACCTACAACAAGGTGGAGATGGAGACCGTGCTCGAGACTCGCAAGTTGATGGGTAACAAGCCAGTAATCGTGGCTATCTCGGCAGAGCGCCCAATGTGTTTCCACGAGATTGAGAAGTCGGCTGACGCTATTCTCATCGGCTTCGAGGTGATGAATCAGGCATTCTTGGAGATTATCGCAGGTAAGGCCGAGCCACAGGGTTTGCTTCCAGTGCAGATGCCTAAGGATATGCGTGCCGTAGAGGAGCAGTGCGAGGATCTTCCATTCGATATGAAGTGCTACAAAGATGCGGACGGCAACATCTACGACTACGCTTACGGTTTGAACTGGAGCGGTGTCATTAAGGATTGGCGTACCGAGAAGTATGCACCCAAGAAGAAGTAACAACTAAACAACTCAGCGATGAAACGAGGCTTTTGTATATTAGTTATGTCATTCGCCGCACTCACCGTTTCGGCTCAGCCGAAGTGGACAAAGTGCGACAAGGGCTCACACATAGTAATCACCCAGGATGGAGGCAGCACACTTGGCTACAACCAGCATTCGGGCGTCAAAATTTTAACTATTGACGGATTCGCCTTCAAGGACCTCAACAAGAATGGCAAGCTCGACAAGTACGAGGATTGGAGACTCTCGTCCGAGGAGCGTGCCAAGGATTTGGCATCACAACTCTCGTTGGATGAGATTGCCGGCTTGATGCTCTACAGCGCACATCAGCAGATTCCGGGCAACGACAAAGATCCGAATCCGGCCAAGCGTGGTCACTACAACGGTCTTACTTTCAAGCAGACTCGCGGTGTTGCACCGTCGGCATTGACCGATGAGCAGCTCAAGTTCGTGGGCGAGGATTATGTACGCCATATCCTTATCACAAAGGTACAGAATGCATATACAGCAGCCGAGTGGAACAACAACTTGCAGGCTTTGTGCGAGAGCGTAGGACACGGTGTTCCTGCAAACAACTCGTCGGACCCACGCCACAGAGGCTCGAAGTCGGGCGATGAGTTCGATGCGGGCGGAGGCTCACAGTCGGCTTGGCCGTCGGCACTTGGTATGGCGGCAACATTCGACCCTGCAAACATCAAACGCTTTGCCGAGATTGCATCGGCCGAGTACCGTGCATTAGGTATCACAACGGCACTATCACCTCAGTCAGACCTCTCGACCGAGCCACGCTGGCGACGACTCTATATGGGTTATGGCGAGCACTCGGGACTTGTGGCTGATTGCGTACGAGCATATGCTGACGGATTCCAAACCTCAAGCGAGGAGCAGCGCATCGAGGGTGCGTGGGGTCGTGAGAGCGTAAATGCAATGGCTAAGCACTGGCCGGGTGGCGCTACAGGTGAGGCTGGCCGCGATGCCCACTTCGGAATTGGCAAGTATGCCGTATATCCGGGTAACAACTTCGAGGAGCACCTCGTACCGTTCACCAAGGGTGCATTTGCACTCGAGGGTGGTACCCAGCAGGTGGCTGCAATTATGCCATACTACACCATCTCTTACAATCAGGACCCAAGCGGCGAGAATGTAGGAAATGCGTTGAGCAAATATATGATTACGGATCTCTTGCGAGGAAAATATGGCTACGAGGGTGTTATCTGCACCGATTGGCGTGTAGCCGAGAAGTATGTCGACCACCGCACATCGAACGGTAAGCCATACGGTATGGAGCATCTCCCTGTCGAGGAGTACTTCTACCACGCATTGATTCTCGGTGTTGACCAGTTCGGAGGTGTCAACTCTACCGAGAATATCAAGAAGGCCTACAACCTCGGTGTTGAGAGGCTTGGCGAGAAGGCTATCCGCGAGCGTTTCGAGCTCTCGGCAGTACGCTTGTTGCGCAACTTCTTCCGCGTAGGATTGTTCGAGAATCCATATCTCGAGCCACACCGCAGTCAGGAGATTGTCGGCAATGCAAAGTATATGCAGGCGGGATACGATGTGCAGGTTAAGTCTATCGTGATGCTCAAGAATCACAATGCGACTCTTCCTCTCGCATCAAACAAGAAGGTCTATATCGAGAAGCGCGAGTTCGCACCACAGCGAGACTGGTGGACCGACGAAATTAAAGGTAAGGCCAAGATGGGCTACGGCGTGAGCATAGATATGCTTCGCAAGCACCTCAACATAGTTGAGAATCCCGAGGAGGCGGACTGCGCAGTGGTATTTATTGATGGTCCTACCGTAGGACGCGGTCACTCGAATGCCGATTTGGCAGCGGGTGGCAACGGATATATTCCTATCTCGTTGCAGTATGGCGACTACACCGCAAAGTATGCTCGCAAGCAGAGTATCGCCGGTGGCGACATTTACGAGAACTTCACAAACCGTACCTATAGAAATAAGAGCACAACAACCGACAATAAGTACGAAATGGAGGCGGTTATCCGCGCCAAGAAGATGATGGGCGACCGTCCCGTTATCGTGGTTGTTCGCGTAAAGCGTCCGCTCATACTCGCCGAGATTGAGCCATACGCTGACGCAATCTTATTGGGCTATGAGGTGCAGAATCAGGCATATGTAGAGTTGATTAAGGGCAATGCCGAGCCTTCGGGATTATTGCCAATGCAGATGCCGAAGGATATGCGCACCGTGGAGCTCAACAAGGAGGATGTACCATTCGACCTCGAGTGCTACAAGGATGCCGACGGCAACATCTACGATTTCGGATTCGGTTTGAACTGGAGCGGCGTCATCAAGGATTGGCGTACCGAGAAGTACACCTACAAGAGAAGAAAATAGGACAAATAAAAATATTAAACTATGAGAAAAGAGATTAAAATCGGAATTTATGCTGTAGTAATCTTGCTTGCAGCTTGGGCAGGTATCCGCTTCTTGAGCGGTCTTGATGTATTTGGTCGCAGCCGCGAGTACACCGCACACTACGAGCAAGTAGACGGTTTGCAGGATGCTGCAGCTGTAGTTATCAATGGCGTAAAGGTTGGTCAGGTGACCGGCGTAGAGTTGAACTTGGAGAAGGGCGGCGTAGATGTGCTTCTCACAGTAAGCAGCGACATCGATGTACCGGTAGATTCGAAGGCTGCTATGTTCAGCGCAGGTTTGATGGGCGGTAAGTCTATCGAGATTAAGTTGGGCGAGTCGAAGGAGTACTTGGAGAGCGGCGATGAGATTGCTACCGAGGTTTCACTCGACCTTATGGCGACTTTGACCAGCGAGTTGGGCGCAATCAAGGAGCGCGTAACAACCCTTCTCGACAACTTGAACAATGCTGTCGAGGGTGTAGACTCATTGATTGACAACAACGCAAAGAGCCTCACAAGCACACTCTCGAGCCTCAACGCTGTAATGGCCGACTTGAAGAAATCGAACATCGTGGGTAACATCGATGGTTTCTGCGCTACACTCAACCAGAATGGTGCGAAGTTGGAGGGCATTATCAACGATATCAACTCGGTAACCAGCGTCTTGAACGAGAGCGATGCAGCGGCTAAGTTGGCATCTACAATCAGCCAGGTAAACGACCTCTTGGCTAAGGTAAACAGCGGTAGCGGCACCGTGGGTAACCTCGTAAACAATGAGAAGTTGTACAAGGAGTTGACTCAGGCATCGCAGAACCTCTCGCTCTTGTTGGCTGACTTGAAGGAGAATCCTAAGCGCTACATCAACGTAACCGTTTTCGGAGGTAAGACATACGAGGAGAAGGAGGCTGAGAAGGCTGCGAAGAAGGCTGCAAAGGAGGCTAAGAAGGCTGCCGCAGCTCAGGAGAACAACCAATAATAGAGATCTAGGTGGCAAGGGGAGTCATATATCCATCGAATTTCGAGGTTAAGATCGGATTTAATCTTATTCGCGAGCAGTGTGTTGCATTGTGTACGATGCAGCACGCTCGTGAATTGCTCGCCGAGGAGGATTTCTCCACCATAGAGAAGGAGATTAGACGACGACACGCCCTCGCTGACGAGATGAAGCGAGTACTCATCACCGAGCGTGAGGCACCAACCGAGGAGTTCTACGACATCGCCGAGATTGTAGAGAAGGCGAAGGTCGAAGGAACATTCTTGGAGGTAGCCGAGGTGGTACAGCTGGGTCGTGCACTTATCTCTGCTGGAGATTTTGTGCAGTTCTTGCACAAGAGCGATGGCAACCTCTACCCTACACTTATCTCTCTTGCCAAACCCGTAAAGGCTCTGTGGCATATTGTGGCAGATATCCGTCGAATCATCGACGAGAGCAACTCGGTGCGCGACAATGCATCGGAGGAGCTTCGCAACATACGCCAGCAGATACGTCGTCACGAGGGACAGGTCTCGAAGCGATTGCAGGCAATTTTGCAGTCGGCAAAGTCGAGCGGCATCGTCGAGAGCGACGCCTCTATATCTATTCGTGATGGTCGTGCCGTAATCCCCGTTTCGGCAGGAAATAAGCGCAAGCTCAACGGCTTTATCCACGACGAGTCGGCTACGGGCAAGACCTTCTATATCGAGCCCGCCGAGGTGGTCGAGTTGAACAACCTCCTCCGTGAGTTGGAGTATGAGGAGCGCCGCGAGATTGTGCGTATCCTCACCGCCTTCACCGACGTTGTGAGAGCCGACATCAAGGATGTGGAGCGCACCGAGGAGTTTATGGCGGTGGTAGATATGGTACGTGCCAAGGCTCGTTGGGCAATCGAAAACAACGCTTCGAAGCCGATTATCTCGACCGATGACCGCCTTGTACTGCACACGGCAAAGCATCCGCTCTTGGCGCAGTCACTCAAGCGCCATAAGCGCACCATCATTCCTCTCGATGCCGAGCTTGACGCCTCGAAGCGTATCCTCGTGATTTCGGGTCCGAATGCGGGTGGTAAGTCGGTATGTTTGAAGACAATAGGTCTGTTGCAATATATGTTCCAATGCGGCTACCCTATCACCGCATCGGAGGCAAGCGAATTGCCGATATTCAACAAGATATATATAAATATAGGAGATGAGCAGTCCATCGACAACGACCTCTCGACCTACTCGTCGCACCTCCTCAACATGAAGGCGATGGTGGCGGGAGCCGATGGTCATACAATGGTGCTAATCGATGAGTTCGGTTCGGGAACAGAGCCCGTGATTGGTGCCGCTATTGCCGAGGCGATACTCGAAAAACTGGTTGCGAGTGGCTGCTATGGCGTAATCACCACCCACTACTCCAACATCAAATACTACGCCTCGAACCACGAGGGCGTAACCAACGGAGCTATGATGTTCGATGTGCAGAACATTCGCCCCCTCTTCCGTCTCGAGTGCGGAAAGCCCGGTAGTTCGTTTGCAATCGAGATTGCTCGCAAGATTGGACTCTCCGAAGATATCATCGCATCGGCAAAGGAGAAGGCCGGATCGGAGCATATTGACTTGGAGAAGCAGCTGCGCGAAGTGGCACGCGACAAGCACTATTGGGCACAGAAGCGCGAGCGCATCCGTCAGACCGACCGCAAAGTCGAGGAGATGGAGCAGGCCCTGAGCGAGAAGCTTTCGACCATACGCGAGGAGCGCAATCGAATACTCCACGAGGCGAAGGCTCAGGCGAAGGAGTTGGTAGCTGAGGCTAACCGCCAGATTGAGAACACAATCAAGGGTATCCGTGAGGCGCAAGCCGAAAAGGAGCAGACCAAGATCTTGCGTCGCGAGTTCGAGGAGTTCCGCGAGGAGATTGAGAGCGATAATTCGCAAGATAATGAGCGTATCGAGCGTGAGATGGAGCGTCTCCGTCGCCGTCAGCAACGACGTGAAGAGCGCAAGAATAACCCTACCGAGCCTAAGCAGGAGGTTGCACAGCCTGTGAAGAAGGTACTTCCATTGGAGGTTGGTGCCAAGGTGCGACTCTTGGGTCAGAATGGCGTGGGTGTGGTCAAAGATATCCGTGGCAAGAAGGCTCAGGTGGCCTTTGGAGCGATCCTGACAACCGTCGAGGCGGCTCGTCTGGAGGTTATCTCTTCGGCTGAGTTCAAGCGAATGACTCGCCCTGAGACTCCACGCACAGTGATTTCGGCCGATATCTCGCAGCGCCGATTAAACTTCACCTCGTCGATTGATATCCGCGGTGAGCGTGTGATGGAGGCTCTAGAGAAGGTGCAGACGCTTGTAGACGATGCACTGATGGTAGGTGTCAGCACTGTAACCATCCTACACGGCAAAGGCACGGGCGCATTGAAGGAGGAGGTGCGTCGCTACCTTCGTTCGTTGCCACAAGTAGCAAGTGCTACCGATGACCACCCTGACCGTGGCGGCTCGGGCATAACTATAGTAACATTTAGAGACTAATGAGATACTTTTTGTCAAACATAGCAGAGATTGTCGGCGGTCGCCTCGTCGGTTGCGATAGAGAGGTAGCCTCTGTAGCTACAGATAGTCGTTCCTACGCAATGGCGCACGATACCCTCTTTGTGGCAATGTGCGGAGTGAACCACGATGCGCACGACCACATTGCAGAGGTTGCCGAGCGAGGAGTCAAGGCCTTTATGGTGGAGCGTGAGGTCGCTTTGGCCGAGGAGTGCGGAGCTGTAGTGGTGGAGAACTCTCTCACAGCGTTGCAGCGCCTGGCTGAGCATCACCGCGGAACCTTCAATGGCAAGGTTGTGGGCGTCACAGGCTCGAATGGTAAAACTACCGTCAAGGAGTGGATTGCTCAGTGTGCACCGAGCAATGCCCGCATCTTCCGCTCGCCACGCAGCTACAACTCGCAGTTGGGAGTGGCGTTGTCGCTCTTGATGTTGGACAACTCATACGACATTGCTATTATCGAGGCGGGAATCTCGCAGGTTGGCGAGATGGAGCGTCTCTACAATATGATACGTCCCGATATGGTTCTCTTCACCTCAATTGGCGATGCCCATCAGCAGGGTTTTGCCTCGATGGAGGAGAAGATTTCGGAGAAGATTATCTTGGCAAAGAGTGCTGAAAAGATCATCTACCACTCAGCCTATACCGCTTTGGCAGTGGCTGTTAAGGAGAATTATAGCGACCGCAATATAGTTGACGCATCGCAAGCGAAGGTGGCCGATATGGCCGATACCGCCTCGCAGCGAAATGCCGAACTTGTGGCAACATTCTTTGCCGAGGTGGGATACGATGCACCCGACTTCTCGCAGTTGCAACCCGTAGCGATGCGCCTCGAGGTGAAGGATGGCATCGAAAATTCGATTATCATCGACGACTCATATAGCGCCGACTTGAACTCGCTCTCGATAGCACTCGACAACCTCCGTTCGGTGGCGGGCGAGCGCAAGACAATGCTTATCCTATCGGACATTCTCCAGAGCAGCAACGACGTCTATACCGAGGTTGCAAAGATGGTGCGTGAGGCCAATATCGACCATTTCGTTGGTATCGGCGAGGCCATCTCAAAAGAGCGGGCACTCTTTGGCGAGAAGGCGTTGTTCTTCACATCGGCCGAGGAGGCGTTGGCAAATATCACAAAACTGAATGTTGCCGACCACGCAATACTTATCAAGGGTAATCGTGCCAGCCGTCTGGAGCGCATATCGCACCGCTTGGAGCAGCATAGTCACACCACCGTATTGGAGGTAGACTTGCAGGCTATGGTGCGCAATATCAACTACTTCCGTTCGCAGATTGGCACCTCGACCCGTCTTGTCGCAATGATCAAGGCCTCGGGCTATGGAGCAGGTGAGCGAGAGATTGCGCAGACTCTGCAAAAGCAGGGCGTAGCCTATCTTGCAGTGGCATTTGCAGACGAGGGCGTGGCATTGCGTGAGGGAGGCATCACAATGCCTATCGTAGTGCTAAATGCCGACGATGCAAGCTTCGACACTATGGTTGCACACTCGCTCGAACCTGAAATCTACTCACTTCGCTCACTCGCATCGTTTGTTCAGGCGGTGGAGCGTGCCGGCGAGATAAACTACCCTATCCACCTCAAGATTGATAGCGGAATGCACCGACTTGGCTTTGGCGAGGCGGATATCGAGTCGTTGAATAGAGCCTTGGCACACTCGGCGAAGAGCATTCGCGTAGCAACAATATTCACCCACCTCTGCGTGGCTGACGATACTGCACAGGACGACTTCTCGCGCCTTCAGATTGCAACCTACGACCGCATAAGCAGCGCCATTATGGCGTCGTTGCCATACCGACCACTGCGCCACGCAGCGGCATCGGAAGCTATGCTGAGATTCGAGGAGGCTCGATTCGATATGTGCCGTCTGGGTATCGGACTCTACGGCTTCTCGGTCACTGCGGGCGAGTCATTGGAGCCTATCTCTACACTCCGCACACGCATTGTGCAGATTCGCACACTCCGCGATGGTGAGACCGTGGGCTATGGTCGTAACGGTAAGATTGTAGGCGAGAGACGCATTGCTACAATTCCTGTGGGCTATGCTGACGGTTTGAACCGCCACCTCGGAAATGGCGCGTGGGAGATGATTGTGGGCGGCAAACGCGCCAAGACCATCGGCAACATCTGTATGGATAGCTGTATGATTGACATCACCGACATCGAGGGTGTCGAAGAGGGCGACGAAGTGAAGATATTCTCGGCTGAGCGCGGAAATACCGCCGAAGATATGGCCCGCGTACTCGGCACAATACCATACGAGGTGCTCACTTCTGTAGCTAAGCGTGTAAAACGAATCTATATAAACGAATAATATGAGCGGAACGCTTTACCTTATACCTTGTCCTATTTCGGAGGATACTCTACCCTATGACGTAACTCCCGAGGGCAATCGCAATGTGATAACATCGCTCGACTACTTCATCGTGGAGAATCTCCGCTCGGCACGTCGTTTCTTGTCGAAGGCGGGTTTGTCGGGACATATCGACGAGTTGGAGTTCGACGAGTTGAGCGAGCATACCACCTCTCCGCGCGACATCGAGCGTATGGTCGCAAAGATTAAGGCGGGACGTTCGGCAGGTGTTATCTCGGAGGCGGGAGTACCCGCTGTGGCCGACCCTGGTCAGCTCGTAGTCGAGGCGTGCCACCGCGCAGGTATTCGTGTGATACCTTTGGTAGGCCCCTCATCTATCATTATGGCCGTTATGGCGTCGGGCTTGAGCGGTCAATCCTTCGCCTTCAATGGCTATCTCCCCGTGAAAGAGCCTGAGCGCACACGTGCAATCAAGCGCTTGGAGAGTCGTGCCGTAGGTGAGCATCAGTCGCAGCTCTTCATCGAGGCACCCTATCGCAACGTGAAACTTGCCGAGCAGATTCTCGCATCGTGCGGAGCACAGACTCGTCTTGCGATTGCTTGCGACATCACCTCGCAGAACGAATATATTCGCACTGCGACTATAGCCGAGTGGCGCAAATCGGGGCTCCCGGATATCAACAAGCGCCCTACAATCTTTATTATAGGTTAGTTTTTCGCATCTTTTTGCAGAAAAACTCAGAAAAAATGGCACATTGTGTCATTTTTTTATTATATTTGTACTAACAAAGAGTAAGGAAGTGTATGTTTAACACATTGGCAAACCGATTTTTTTACTTTTACTTCTTTTCGAACGGAGAGGAGCGGTAATCGGTGTGCAAGTGTGAGACAAAGAGATAAGATATGCCGCTCCTTCGAATTGAAGAGGCGGTTTTTTTAATAAAAGGAATTAACTTTTTGAGGTAACAGTTATCTATATAGTAGAGACTTTACCCGAAATGATAGGTATGAAAAAGGTAGCAATACAAGGATATAGGGGTAGTTTCCACCACATCGTAGCCGAAGGCATCGAGGGGGCCGAAGTAGAGATTTTGGCCTGCGACACCTTCCGCGAGGTGGCACAAGCGGTAGAGGAGCATAGGGTCGACTACGGCATTATGGCGATTGAGAACTCTATCGCAGGCTCGATACTTCCCAACTACAACATCTTGCAGAACTGCGACGTGCAGGTTACTGGCGAAGCCTATCTGCGCATCCGCCAGATGTTGATGGTCAACAAAGGAGTTCAGTTGGAGGATATCCGCGAGGTAGAATCACATCATATGGCGCTCTTGCAGTGCACCAACTACCTCGACAAGCACCGCTGGCAACTCATCGAGAGCGCCGATACAGCGTTGAGTGCAGCACAGCTCCAGGCGAGTGGCTCACGCACCAAGGCGGTTATTGCCAGCTCCCTTGCAGCCGATATCTTCAACCTCGATATCATTGCTCCCGACATCCACTCAATTCGCGACAACTACACACGTTTCCTCCGCCTCGACTACTGCGATCGTTCGCACGAGGAGCCTCAGGCAGGTGAGGGCGGTGGCAAGGCGTCGCTCTACTTTAAGATATCGAATAAATCGGGCTCGTTGTACGATACTCTCGGTTGCTTCGAGGGACTCAACCTCAACATGACAAAGTTGCAGTCCTACCCGATCCCGACCGAGCCGTGGCACTATATGTTCCACACCGACATGGAGTTTTCTGAGGGTGCGGACTTTGCCAAGGCCATCGAGCGATTGCGTGAGCGCAACGTCGAGGTACACATCTACGGAGTCTATCAGAAAGGAAAGGATTTATAATTATGGCATACGATTTTGAGTTGGCGAGTCGTTTAGGCTCGGTGGGCGAATACTACTTCTCGCGTAAATTGCGCGAGATAGAGGAGATGCGTCGCAATGGCGCCGACATCCTCTCGCTCGGCATCGGCTCACCCGATATGCCACCACACCCATCCGTAGTTGAGCGTCTGGCACTCGAGTCGGCAAAGTCTTCGGCTCACGGATACCAGTCATACCGCGGTGCTGCGGAGCTTCGCAACGCCTTTTCGAAGTGGTACAACGACCGCTTCGGCGTAAAACTCTGCCCCGAGAGCGAGATTCTTCCTTTGATAGGCTCGAAGGAGGGCGTTATGCACACGGTGATGACCTACATCTCTAAGGGAGATAAGGTTTTGGTTCCAAATCCGGGCTATCCGACCTACTCTTCGGCTGTACGACTTGCCGAGGGAGAGTTGATAAGCTACTCGCTCAAGGAGGAGAACGGATATATGCCCGACTTGGCAGCGCTTCCAACCGAGGGCGTCAAGATGATGGTTATCAACTACCCTCATATGCCTACGGGCGCAGTGGCGTCGAAGGAGGCGCTCAAGGCGATAGTTGATTGGTGTCGTGAGCATCACGTCTTGCTCGTGAACGACAACCCATACTGCTTCCTCCGCAACGACAATCCGTTGTCTTTGCTCGCAATCGAGGGAGCGAAGGAGGTGGCAATAGAGCTCAACTCGCTGAGCAAGAGCCACAATATGGCGGGATGGCGCATCGGTATGATTGGCGGTGCGAAGGAGCGCATAGATGAGATTTTGCGATTCAAGAGCAATATGGATTCGGGAATGTTCCTACCTCTGCAGCTGGCAGCAGCAACAGCGCTCTCGTTGGGCGATGAGTGGTATGTCGAGCAGAATAAGGTCTACCGCGCACGCGAGGCGAAGGGTTTGGAGATTATGGAGGCTCTCGGCGTGGAGTGTCGAGAGAATCAGGCAGGACTCTTCTTGTGGGGACGCATTCCGAACAATGAGAGTTGCTACGACTTCTGCGACAGATTGCTCTACGAGAAGCATATCTTCCTCACTCCGGGCGGTATCTTTGGCGACGAGGGCGAGAGATATGTACGCATCAGCCTCTGCGCATCGGAGGAAGTGTTGCAGCGCGTTTTAGATAGAATAAAGGGATAGAGTATGAATATTTGCATCATAGGTTTAGGTTTGATCGGAGGCTCGTTTGCTCTCGCCGTGAAGAGGCACTCACTCGCTGAGCGCATCTATGGCGTAGATGCATCACCGCGCAATGCTGCGAAGGCGCTCGAGCTGGGTCTTGTTGACGAAATCGTGGAGTTCGACAAGGCAACCGAGATGGCCGATATCATCGCCATCGCCACACCCGTAGATGCTATTCCGCAGTTGGCAATCAAGTTGTTAAACCGCACCGCGGAGGGTCAAATTGTGATGGATATGGGTTCGACCAAGGAGGAACTCTGCGAGCTTATCAGCCAGCACCCGAACCGCCATCGTTTTGTGGCTACCCACCCGATGTGGGGAACCGAGCATAGCGGTCCTGAGGCGGCTGTCGAAGGGGCTTTTGCAGGTTGCAACACCGTGATTTGCGAGGGCGAGCGCTCCGACAAGGGGGCTGTTGCCGAGGTTGAGAAGATATTTAAGACGATAGGTATGGAGATTATGTATATGTCGGCCGAGAAGCACGACACCCACGCCGCCTACGTCAGCCACATTTCGCACATCACATCCTTTATCCTCGCCACCACGGTGCTCGAGAAGGAGCGTGAGAGCGACACAATCCTCGACCTTGCAGGTGGAGGTTTCGAGAGCACGGTGCGTCTTGCAAAATCGTCACCCGAGATGTGGATTCCGATCTTGATGCAGAACAAATACAACGTCTTGGATGTCTTGCGCGAGTATATTCATCAGCTCGAGATATTCCGTAAGGCGCTCGAAAAGGATAATCGCGACGAGATTCGTCAAACAATAGAGAAGGCTAACACAATACGTAAAATTTTAGATAAAAAATAGATACTATGGACTTGAAAAAACCTTTAATCATAGCCGGCCCGTGCAGTGCTGAGAGCGAGGAGCAGATTCTCTCGACAGCCCAGGGTCTTGCCGCTACCGGCAAAGTGGATTACCTCCGTGCAGGTGTATGGAAGCCACGCACAAAACCCGGGTGCTTCGAGGGTGCGGGCGTAGAGGCGTTGCCTTGGCTGAGTAAGGCACGCGAGCTCACCGGACTCCCAATCGCTACCGAGGTGGCCAATGCCAAGCACGTGGAGAGCACAGTGCCATACGACATGGACTTGCTCTGGATTGGTGCTCGAACTGCCGCAAACCCATTCTCGATGCAGGAGGTTGCCGAGGCATTGCGTGGAACCGAGAAGCCAATCTTCGTGAAGAACCCTGTCAATGGCGATGTAGATTTGTGGTGCGGTGCTGTTGAGCGCCTTGCCGCTTGTGGAGTGAAGAATATCGGACTCATCCACCGCGGATTCTCGGGCTTCGGTGCGGGCAAGTTGCGCAACGCTCCGATGTGGCACCTCGCACTCGAGATGCGTCGTCGTATGCCTGAGTTGACTATGATTTGCGACCCATCGCACATCTGCGGTTGCCGCCAGTACCTCGGCGATATCTCGCAGCAGGCTGCCGATTTGAACTATGACGGTTTGATGATCGAGAGCCACTGCAACCCTGATGTTGCGTGGAGCGATGCAAAGCAGCAACTCACACCTGACGCCTTCAATGCCCTCGTCGAGGCCTTGAAGTGGCGTGCCGGAGAGTCTAACTCGGAGTCGTACCAGACCGCCTTGATGGGCTTGCGCGAGCAGATAGACAGCCTCGACCGCGAGATTCTTCAGCTCCTTGCCGAGCGTATGAACGTGTCCGAGAATATCGGTCTCATCAAGCGCGACAACGATGTCCGCATCTTGCAGGAGGCTCGTTGGGAGGATATTATGGAGCGTACACTCACCCTCAGCTCGACATTGGGCTTGAGCGAGCAGTTCCTCCACACCTTGCTCGACGCTATCCACATCGAGAGCATCGACCGCCAAAACAAGGTGATGAAGAAGTAATAGGGGCGAGAAATAGGGGCGAGGCGCAAGAGTTTCGCTTCACCCGTACAAACAATTAGGAGCGACCATTCGGCCGCTCCTAATTTTGTATCGACTAATGCTCAAAGGATTAAACCTGAGCAAGGTCGTTGATATTGAATGTGCCATCGATAGGCTTAACCTCGATGCGACCGGTCAAGATACCGAAGAAGAACTCACGGATGCGCTCAACCGAGAGAACTGCGTTCTGACCATCCTTATCGAGACCCAAATCGTAGGTCTTCAACAACTGTGGGCCAAGGCTCGCAGCTGTGAGCAAGAAGTGGTTCTGGAACTTATCGGTATCCAACAAATCGGCAGCAAGAACCTTACCTACAACGGTGTAGCTACGCAATGTGCGCTGTGTGGTCTCATCTGCGAGGTGGCTCTTCAACTCGTCAACGTCGACATTCATCTCGATGCGACCCGACTTCTCAGACTGTGGCAAGCCCTTGTACAATGCGCCAAGGTCTGCAAGGCTGAGGTTGTAGAGGCGAGTGCCCGGAGCGCACATCATCTTCTCGATAGAGAATGCGCTTGGCAACAACAACTGCACGATACCTGCGATGCGAATCGAAGGGGTGTTGAATGTACCTACGATAGAGTTTGTAATCTCGGCCTGCTGAGTAGCAAATACACCACCGATAACAACACAACCATCGAGGACTACCTCGTCAGCATAGATGCTACCTGCAACGAATGCGTTGTGGAGCGATACCGACTTAGCGTTAACATCCGAGCAGAAGGTGATGTCGCACTTCGATGCGCGCGAAACGATAGAATTTGCCGAGCCAACGCTCTTCTTGAATACTACCTTACCCTCAACCTCGCTATTCACATACAACTCGTTCTGGGCAAAGGCTGCTCCCTGAACTTCAATCTCACCCTGCTGCACCTCAACGCGGTAGCCGTAAATCGGTCCCTCAACAATGGTGTTACCCTTGAAGACGATATTGCGGTTGAGCTCCGCAACCTTCTCTGGCAAGATCGATCCTCTAACAAGATTATCCTGGAGGAGAATCTCTGTCTCGTTAATACGTATTTCTTTAAGCTCTTTCATATCCTAGTTATTGTTTAATATTGCTGTAAAAAAGTTTGGTTACATAGTCCATCACACGCTTGTTGTGTGCGTCCTGATCTTTGAATGTTGACGAAACCTCGCGGTTGAAGCTCTCCTCCAACTGTGTAGAATCGCTCTCGAGCAAATTGTTCATATCGCTCTCGCTGAGAGACTCCACAAGGCGCTGATTGTTCACACCATCGAGCAAGCCCGGCTTGAAGCTCTTACGGTCGGTCACGCCATTGTCTCGAGTCTCGAGGTAGCAAACCGGCAAGTAGAGGCTACCGTCGGTAGCGTCGTCGATAGTGCTGTGTGTCAAGACATACTCGGTACGCTTCTGCTTGGTGAGGAAGCCGTTTGCCTGGAGGATTGTATCCACCGCACGACGCTTAGCAAGCGACGATGCGAGGCGAGCCTCCAAAGCTCCGTGCTCAGCACCCGATACAGTAGCAATCGTTGTCATATCGCTGCAGATAGTACCCAATGTCTTCTCGTCGGTATCGCGCTTGAACAGGAATACCGGACGGCACAACTCGTAGATACGATTCTCGAGCTCATTATTCAAATCCTCAAAAATCTTCAAATAACGCGACGAGATGCGACCATAGTCGTTCTGCATCTGTGTCTGCTTCTCCTTACAACGCACAGCCAACTGATTGAGGTGAACCAAAGTCGAGTCAATCTTGGCAGTCAACTCCATAATCTGCTGGCTAACCTCCGAACGAACAGTGTCGAAGAAGCCCTTGATGATGGTGCTACCCACCTTCTGCGCATTGTGTCTGATAGATGCAATCTGAGCAGCCTCAGTAGCGATAACCGAGCCTGTCAAATCGCCGACCGAACCCCTACAGTGGCTGACCTCAGCATCGAAGCTTCTGGTATCGACATCAACATCGATAGTCACATCCTCGTATGTAACGCCAGACTTTGAATCACTACCACCATGCTCTGATGCAGGATATGTATAGTGACATGTGTAAGGGACTTCGAGACGTACACGATATCTTCTGGAATAACTCATAACATCAACTATTTAAGGGTCTGGAAATTGTTGGCCATAAACAGCTTCTGAGCCATAGCCTTCACGCGATCCGAAGCATTCGACTGAGTCATACAACGGTGGAATTCGCTCTTGATCTCGTCGTTGATATCCTCGTTGTCACACCACTCTACCGAAGCCTCGTAAACACTCTTGCGGATAGTCTCACGGCCACGTGCTGTGAACGAAGAGTCATTCACGGTCACATTCTTGCTGATGTGGTTGTATGCATCGTAGTTCGACTCGCTGATGATAATCGGCACCATAATCTCGGTTGTAGCCTCCGATGCACTCTGCGGCAAGAGAATCTGCTCGGTGAGCTTATCCTGCTCCTTCAGCTGCGAAAGGAAACTATTGATTGAGCTAACTACCTGCTGGCAACGATACTTCATATTCGAAGCGATGATACGCTGACTTGCAGTGAGCAACTCGAGCTGAGTCACAGGCACTGTAGCGGTGAGCTGCATAGTACGGTTAGTCATCGCATTGGTATCCTTGATTGCGAAGTTGAATGTAGGCTTATCAAGCTCATACACACGCACCTCCAAGTTCTTGTTGATACCCTTGAACAACTTTGTGTAGCGAGCTGTAATCATACCGTAGTCACGCTCCATACGATTCTTGATAGCGAGGAGCTGCTTGCGGTGCTGATTCAACTTCATCAAATGCGAATCGACATCACTCTGCAAACGAGCAATTTTCTGCGATATTTGAGAGTGGATGAGGGTGTAGAAGCCCAAATTCACATTCTTACACACGTGGTCTGCAGCATCGGCTTCCGCCTTCACGACAGCAGCACGCATACCAATCACCGCGGCTGTCGTTCCTTTAACCTTTTGAGACACCGACTCAATCTCACGAGCCATTGGCTGTGTGTCTACTGTAAAATTCATGTGAGCCATATCTCAAAACTTTATTTTTTCATTAAACTCTTAAGTGAGTTGAATGCGCTCGATACTGATGCCATAACATCGTCGTCATCGTCATCATCATCGTCGTCGTCATCATCCTCATCTTCATCTTCGTCCTCATCGAGGTCTTCGTCTTCATCCTCATCGAGATCCTCATCGTCCTCGTCAAGGTCCTCATCCTCATCTTCCTCGTCGAGTTCCTCGTCCTCGTCTTCGTCGTCTTCGTCGAGGTCTTCCTCTTCGTCCTCTTCGTCGTCAGACTCGTCCTCTTCCTCTTCGTCGTCCTCTTCCTCGAGCTCCTCATCATCCTCAAGCTCCTCGTCGTCAGACTCCTCATCCTCATCAGACTCCTCAACAACGTCCTCATCCTCTGCTGCAACTACAGCATCGTCCTCATCCTCGAGTTCCTCATCGAGTACAACCTCCTCGTCGAGCTCCTCCTCGGTCTCTTCAACCTCCTCGGCCTGGTAAATAGCCATATCCATCTGGTCGAGATCAGAGAGAGTCTTCTTTGCGATTGCAGGAAGGTTAATAGCGATATGCTCAAATGTAATATCCTCTACGCTTGGCTCAGGAAGGAGAGTCGAAGACTTAGCGAGGAGTGGGTTAACGGTTGCCAACGACTTACGACGATCCTCCAAGTCGCTAATCTCGCTAGCTGCAACAGCCATCTCGTTCGAGTAACCATCACGCAATCTTGCGTCGTAGTACTCCACGTGACCGAAGCGCTCTGCCTTCATATCGATATCCTCCTTCAAACGCTCCATATACTCCTCGAAGTCGCTCTGAACGCGCTGGAACTCCTGTGACTGGAGCTCGAATGCTGCCAATGTCTCCTCGGTGTTGTCCGAAACCTCGACGATAGTCTTCTCGAGATTTACACCACCCTGATTCATGCTCTCCTCGGTCTTCTTTAACGATACGAGAGTGTTGTATGCAGCAACGTATTCACGGAGGCTCTCCTGCATAATATTGATGATATCCGAACTCTCGGCACGATTTGCACGATAGAATGCGTCGGTATCCTGGTGCCACTTATTGAGGTACGAAATCTTCTGATCCTTGATGTGGTTGTAGATCTTCAAACGCTCGATACGGGTCTCGTTCATCAAATTCTGAACTACAGGAGCGATAATCTCCTCGTGAATCTGGTGTACACCGAATGGCATATTTGTTACGTTACCATCCTCCGAAGTCCACATACCGGTGAGCATATTGTACTTAACGCGTGAGCTCTGCTTGAGGCGGAATGGCTCGTAGCTCTGAACATCCTCCGAATAGTCGAACTTCTCGTTCTTGATACGCTCAATCTCCTCATACTCGAGCATTGGCGAGTAGTGGTTGTAAGGAGCCTTCAAGATATTGAGCAAGATGCGGTTCGACTCAACGATAACCTTATCTACCGAAGCCAACTTGAGTGACGAAATCGACTGAACAGACTGAGCCATAGTGGTCATCAAGCCCTTCAACACATCCTCAAACTGCTGGGTCTTGCTCGACAATGAATCCTTCAACTTGTTCAACTCCTGGAACTTCTCGATGCTGTCGCTGTAGCGCTCCTTGTCGAATACGTTGATAACTGTTGCACCCTCAGCAACCTCCTTAGTAGCGAACTCGTTCAAGTAGTCGTGCTGCGAGCTGTTGTTTGCAACCAATGGGAGCATCACCGAAGTGATATCGAGGTCATTCATACAGTAAGAGATTGTACGCATCGAGCGCTCCAAGCTACCGAGGTAGTCGTGCTGGTTAATCTCCTGGATAGATGTCGAATAGTCGTCGGTTGCGATAGCCTCAGGATCGTCCGAAGTCTCGACGATAGGGGCCTGAGTAGCCTGCTGCTCCAACTTACCGATTGCATCGATGAGCAAATCGTTCTGGCGCGAAACCTGCAATGTAACCTCCGAGTTTGGTACGGTATCGGTGTAGTCGACGATGAAGCTCTTGTCGTTGTACTTCACCTGGTCAGCTACCGGCACATATGCCACGCCCAACTTCGAAACCTTATAGTCGCGGAAAATCTCCTTGTGCAACTTCTCGAACTCAGCAATGCGAGTCTCGATATCTGCAATCTGCTTTGTGATGTTGTTCTTCTTGATAAAGTAGATGAAGAACAAGATAATGGTCAAGAACCACCACCAGAGCTTTGACAAATCTACCTCCAAAGCCGACTTCTGCTCCTTCAAAGAGGCGATCTCACGCTCGATGCGCTCCTCCTCACGAACAATTTTCTCAGCCGATTGGCGATAATAATCGAACAGAATTTTGGCTTGATCCTGATACAAGTTGTCAGACGAAGGGAAAATTTTACCTTTCATAATAACTGCTTTTTTGTTAAAGATTTATTTAAGTTTAGTTGTTTTCTAATTGGAATATACCGACTTACGATCCTTGAGAATGCGGTCAATCTTAGCAACCTCGGCTGCGAGAGCCTCAGCCTCGAACGTATAGCTCGAAACCAAGAGACGAGCGCGACCTACAACATCGACAAAGCGACGCTCCAACTCCTGAGCCTCCTCGCTATTTGAAGGCGAGATGAAACGCATCTCCTCGACAAGGGTGTTGATGCGCGAGATAATCTCCTGCGGAATACCGCCCTTATCCATAACATCGTAGTGGAGAGCCTTCAACTCGCGACGCATAAGCTCAACGCCGGCACGCTCCTCGCGCTGAACGGTGTCAACCTTGCTCATGTTGGTTGCGCTATGCGACACCATCGCGAAGCCTGCAACCAAGCCCACAACGGCGATGCCGTGCAAGAACAATCTCACCAAGAACGAGAGGTTCATCACGTTCGACAAGATCATAATCACTACAGCAGCAGCGATATAGATAAATACTACACCCCATCTCAAGCCTGTATTGCCAATGCGGCTATCTGCCTTATCCTCAGGCTTGCGCCACGAGATAAGCAAATCCATAAACAAGAGACAGTATATAACTACCGATACTACGATATTCAACACAAAGTTGGATACGACGGTGCGATCACCCAACAAGAACCATCCACAGATGATCAATGCGAGTCCCAAGACAAATGCACCCCACGATAATATTTTACTCTTCATACCTATATAAAATTAAGGTTATACTCTTTAGTTACTTTTCTCCGTCGTTAAGCATTCTTAAAACCGCAAGTCTGGCAGAACTTTGCTCCCGGAGTGAGTGGAGAACCACATCGACCGCATACGTTGCTTGGAGCCAAACGCGCACCACAATTTCCGCAGAATGCTACACCTGGTGAGATTGGCGAGTTACACTGTGGACAAGTACTTGCACCGCCACCATTGCTGAGCTGTACACCACAGCTGATGCAACGACGAGCCGAGAGGTCGTTATCGGTACCGCACTTTGGACAAGGGTTGTACGGATCACCGCACTTAGGGCAGAAACGCGAGGTGTTAGGGTAACGATTTGCGCAATTCGAGCAGTGTACCATTCGTACACCCTGCTGAGCGCCCATCTGCTGCTGACCTCCCATCTGCTGCTGACCACCGAACGAAGGCTGGTTGTACTGCGGCTGCATCATACCCTGCATTGCTCCGCCACCGCCATTCGACATATTGTTCATCATATTGATAGCCATCAAACCACCGAGAAGACCGCCACCACCGCGCATGCTCGAGGTCAAACCGTCGATTGCGCTATTTGCAGTGTCGAACATCTGCTCCTGTTGCCAAGTACGACCAGTGATAGAGAGCTCGGTCTGCTTGGTGATAGCCTCCTGCACGCGACGACCATCGGCAGTCGAAGTGTCGATATCGATGGTGCTCACGTAGAACTTGGTGAGCTCAATACCCAACTCAGCCCAGAAGTCAGCCATCTCCTTGCGCAAAATCTCCGACATCGAGTTCAAATGCATAGAAATCTGCTTGAAACCGATGTTGAAGTTGACCATATGCTGCATAATGATAGACTTCACCTTTGTGGTGAACTCGCCGCAGAACTGGCTTGTGAGGTCGTCCTCGGTAAACTCGGTCTTGGTACCTACGGCCTTGATGAGGAAGCGCTCCGCATCGACAACCTTCAAACCGTACTGGCCAATAGCACACAATGGAATGTGAGTGTTGTAGTCAGCATCGTGCACCGAGATAGTATCGGTACGCCACTCGAGGTTGTAGGCCTGCACCTTGTTCACAAACCATACCTCGGCAGTGAATGGATTCTTGCCACCGAACGGAATGCCATACAAGCTTCTAAGCAACGGCATATTCTCGGTAGTGAGAGTATGCTTACCCGGGCCAAACTTACCTACAATCTGACCCTTCGAGAAGAAAATAGCCTCTTGCGACTCCTGCACGATGAGCTGAGTCATAGTGCTAAGATTGGTGTGCGGGAAACGCCACGCGTAGATATTCTCCCCATTCGGAGTCCATCTTACAAGATCAATAAGTGCCATAATTTTTGTCTTTTTTGAATACTTCCAACAGCCGATACCGAAGCATCAACCGTCGAAAAATATATGTTATTATTAAATTTTTAGTTTTGTCCTAACAAATCTATCTACAAATTTATAAAAAATAATTTGATTTATACAACAAAAAGGCGTACAAAAAAGGGAGACCGCTGCAGATTCGCACCAATCTCCCTACTCCCTCCTCGACACGGCGTCCACATCGAGGGTAATATTTTATCATTCAGCCTACTTGCCGCTCTTGCCGGTCGATGTCTGCATCGACGAACTAGCTCCATTAATCCACTTATTTTCGTACTGCACGAGTGTGGTCTTCATCGGGTCCATCAAGGTAGTCACCCAAGCACCATTCGTATAGCCGAAACCGATGATGCTCAGCAGCTGTTTACCGAACTTCGCCGACTTACGCTTTCTGATCAAATCCCACTCAGGGCGCCACTTTGAACGCTGCCACTTCTTATTCTCGGTGTAGTAGGCCTCATTGATTTTGCAGGTCTGAGTCAGCTTCATATCTATCTTGTACTGGCCTGTACCCCACGAATCTACGCTATTCTGCATATCGGTTGTACCGACATATGAACGCGGTACGAGGAACGAATCGCCCGTAATCTGAATATTCTTGGCCTTATCGGTCGACTTGTCTCGCTCGGCACGATACTCGAATGCTCCATTCTCATTCAAGAGCTGCGGATCGATATCGATAGTCACATCAAAGGTGCCAATCTCCACATCGTTGAACACCATCATCGCCTGGTTCATCCACGACGATGTTATTTTGATTTGAGCTTTGAATTTCAAATCCTTGCGTTTCTCGAATGAGAAGCCGATTCGCTTATCCGAGTTCATCGACAACGAATCGTTCGGCAGGTTGCAGATTCCTGGGTCGAAGTAAAAATAATCAACCTCAATCTCGAACTTGCCGTGGTTCAACATTCTGGCGATGCCGACCGAGTCGGTTCTAATTTTGCACTTCAAATCGAACACGAGCGGCTTATGCGGTTTGCCATCATCGACATGCTCGCACTCGATGACCTGCTTACATCCAAAGCCCGAGAAGAGCATATTCGATGGATCGAGCGGGCCGATAACCGAACGCTCCCTATAGAAATCCAAAATCTCGCGCTGCGAGGGGAGCTCAAGCACAAATGTAGACTCCTTGTTCACTGCCTTCTCCCAATCGGGGCGCTTGTTTCTGGCCGCCTCTGCCAACGCCTTGATACCCGCCGCAAGCATCCTCTCGCTTAAGGATGTCAGCTGAGAGTGCGATGCTGCTCTATAGCTGCTCACAATGGTAGCCAAGAAGGCTCGATTGTTGAGATTGTTGGAGATTGAGCGATTGAACTCCTTGAGATTCTCCTCATCGTTCTCCTGGATTGTAAGGGCGTACTTACGTCTACCCTCCACTACACGACCATCACGCGCATCACTCCTGCCCTTGGCAGAGAGGCTGCACACGCAACAAATTACAAATAAGAAAGTTAAAAGTCTCTTCATATAGTTTGATTTATTCATTTACTCAACTGCGTCTATCAATATAAACGGTGCCCAATAGTATGGATCGCTATACCTTGTCTCGTATCTTGTCGGCGTTTTCTCACGCGCTAAGGTCGCAGGTGACAGGCGATGGCGGTAGGTGTAGAAGAGGTTCTCTCTGAGGTAGGCTTGCGATAGGCGAAGTGCCCTCTGCGGAGACTCTCCCAACGACAATTGTCTATAGAACTCTCTCATAAACAGCGCAGTAGAGAGATCATTCACCGACCACAAGGTTGCCAATATAATCTTTGCACCTGCATTTTTGAAGCCACGTACCAAGCCTGCAGCGCCCTCATCAACGAGTTCGCCCTTCGCAGTTTGACACGCCGACATCACCACAAAATCGAGATTCGAAAGGTCTAAATCGCACACCTCGCGTGCCGAAAGAAGTCCATCTTCGAGCGCATCATTGGTCGACACATTTGCTCCCGTAAGCGCCAAACCGCAAGACGAGAGAGCGTAGTCATACTGGAGGCTATCGACCAAGAACTCAGACGAAATTCGGCGTGGAGTATTCAAACTATAGCCGTGAGTAGCTATGTGCACTACCCTATATTTGTCGATAATCGACTTCATCCGACCCTCACTCATCTCATTGTAAGGCAGAGCATTAGAGATGCGGGCTATAGTATCAGCCTCGGCCTTTGTGCCTTCGAGATAGTTAAAGTAGACCTTATCCCCACCAAACCTCGACTTCAATATTCGGCTCGCCTCCCTATTCGGAACAGCCGCCACAATCGAATCGAGAGGGAGCGCATCGTAGTTGAGACCACCAATAATGAGTCGCTTATCAACCGCAATGACACTCTTCTCGGTGCGCGGTTTGCTCACCATTGCCGCAATCGAGCTGATGCGATAGAGTTCGTAGTCGTCGCTATTGGTAAATGGCATATTCTCGACGCCCCAAACGTGAAAAACACCCTCGGGTGCGAAGTAAATCCTCTTCACATTCGACGGCAACACCGAGACAATCGGTTGCCAAACTCGATTGCCGAGTTCGCTATCCTTGTAGAGCATATCTATAGCCTCGCGACCCTCATTTTGGATGGTACCATATAGCGAACTATCACCCTTTGAAACGCCACTCTTTTGGTATATCTCATCAGCATTTAAGAGTCTTACAAATCGGGCTTCACCCTCCTTGGTCAGTACTATAGCGGCATAGACCTGCGATTTATTCTTATCTGTATAGCTTATTATCTCGATGGCGGCCTCATCGCTATGCAACCACGTTCTCACATCCTTTGACGAGGAGAGCAACGAGCGTTGCAGATAGGCTGCATCACGTATTCCCAGGAGCGAGACCTGACGACGAAACATTGCCACATCGAACAAAAATTCGGGCGCGTACTCCTCGAGCATAAAGCACTTCGAAAGGAGCGGACGCTCCTTGCTCCAGAAGTTGATTCGTTGCTGAAGCGTCATCTGCCCAAGGTTGCTCAAAAGTGTCTCCTGCTCAAGCTTGAAATATTGCGTAAAAAGCTCTAACGCCTTACTATTTTGACCCGCTTTGACAGCCACCTCGGCATACTTGCGTAGCGAGATACCCGGCTCGGAAGACCTCTCCACAAAGTATTTGTGGGCCTCGGCCATCTTCTCGACTGCAGCGCTATGACTACCCTGTTGCGACAAGACTAAAGCCATATTCTCGAGTACAACATTGTACTCATATGAGTCCGACTTTGCAGCTAAACCATCCAATGCCTCAGAAAGATAGTCCAACGCATTCGGCAGCTCTCCCATCGACCAATAGATGTAGCCTATATTTTGGAGGATATCGCTACGAAGCGGAGTATCGGCATTCGCTGCTAATCCTCTATCCAGCAACTCTATAGCCTCACGACTGCGACCTTGTCCGCAGTACATATGCGAGAGCTGAATATCTCGGCGAAGCAGTAACGAGTCGGTCGCAATCATCGCTATGGCCTTCTCACCCTCCTCGTAGTCGCCGGTCTGCCAGAACATCTGCGACGACATCAACCTGACTTGGTCGGCCTTAGCAGCATCGGGGCTCAACGCGAGCGCCTTTTCGTATGCTTTGCGCGCATCGGCATAGTGACCGAGGTTGGTGTTGACCGACATCAATGCAATTTGGATATTGGCAGCCGTCATTCTACCCACGCTCTCAATCTCCAACGCCTTATCCAACAGCGCCTTAGCCTTGGCAGAGTCTCCCTGAGAATCCAACGCAACAGCTTCATCCAGCAGACGTTTTGCCTCCATTCTGTCGGAGTAAACATCTGCCGATGCTGCAAATATGCCACTACATAGCAGCGTCGCTATTGCAATAAGATATTTCGAGAAAAATCTGCTCATCTTTTAGTTTGCCATCAGCACTACACTGATCTCCTTATCCGACTTATTCTCAATACAATATACGAAATCCTGCTCCTCTGCCGACTCCCACTTACAGTAGCTCACCATACCTTTCTCGAATGGCGTACCCTGCAAAGTCTTGTCCGAAACCACCGAGAGAGCAACCTGCGCATTTGGTTCACACATAACGATAATTATCGATGTGCCAACCATAATATCTTTGAACTTCACGGTCGAATTTGCCTTCATTGCAAATGTCATCACTCGGCATTTCACAGCCTCTCCGACCTCTTGACCTCGCAACGTAGATTTCTCATTGAATCTTATATCCTCATACATTTTGCGGGCATACTCATAGGTGAACTGCAAGCGGCCTTCCACAGGGATTAACGCCTCGCCATCGACACGCACAAGCGACTCCACACGGTAACGATTTACATACTTTTTATTCTCATACACCGGGGCAAGAAAGCCTATCGCATCCTCGTACTGCATCGAGCTTTGCGACTTAGGGAGCACTTCAGCATTTGCAATGCTCAGACACCCTTTGTAGTAATTATAGAGATCTGTATTGCCGCAGAAATACTCATTTGTAAGTTCCTGAGCCGAAGACACATAGGCTACGCAAAGGAGTGCCAAAGAGATTAAAAATGATTTCTTCATAGTTCTATATTTTTATTTTTGATAATCGTCCAACAATATAAATGCAGCCCAGAATTTAGGATTTTTGAAACTCTTGGTATCGTCGCTGTACTCGCGGACGGTCTTCTGAGCAAAGGCGAATGCGTCGCGCTTGCTCTTACCGCCCAACCACGCCTTGTAGAAGCTCTGCATAAAGAGCGATGTCGCCTCGTCGTCCACCTTCCACAAGCTCATAATCAGGGTCTTCACGCCCGCCTTCTTGAATGCTCGCTGCAAACCGAAGACTCCGTCGCTGGTAATCTCGCCCAAGCCTGTCTCGCAAGCCGACAAAACCACGATATCGGTGCCCGATAGATCCATCGTCGAAATCTCCTCCGCAAGCAAGATTCCATCCTCCACATTTGCAGGTATCTCCTCACCATTCCAGGCACGCTGAGCACCCGCCAAAATCAAGCCCGAGCGCTTCAACGAGTTGTCGACCTTGCCGCCACGCTGCTGACCCGTCATATCGAACTGCTCGAAGAAACTACGCTTCTTCGCCTCCTCGTTCTTATAGAAGAAGCCGTGGGTTGCAAGGTGCAGAATCGGAGTCTTCTTGCCCGACAACGCCTTGAATGACTCCTCGTTACCTATGGTTGTGGCGTAGATGTTAGACGCAATATTGTGCTGGTGACAAACAGCATCGATATTCTCTACCTCCTCCTTTGTTGCCGGAAGTGGAGACCACACGGTCTTCATAGTCGAGTCAGCACGGAAGGTGCGCAATGAAGATTCGCCTCGGTCATATTTGTTACTCTCAAGGATGAGCGAATCGTTACTCATATTGTACTTCAAATCGCCATACAACACTGCCGATGTATTGGCTACACGCTCTCTCTCAAGGCAGACCTCGCGAGTTGAAGATACTCGGTAGAGATTATACTTCTCGTTCGCGCGCTTACGCTCCACATCGTAGAAGAGTTCGATATTGATTTGGTGGAGCAAACCATCAGGCGAGAAGTAGACATTGTCGCCCTCGTTGATATACTCACCGAGCTTAGCCCAGATGTGATTGTAGAGTTCAAACGCTCCGTGACCGCTATACATCATCGAACCGCGCACGCAGTACTCTTTGAGCTCCTTGGCGGTGAGCAGGTCGACATATTTCGGTGCATCCCAACCCTT